>JACQZR010000154.1 GCA_016213775.1 Acidobacteriota bacterium | reverse complement strand
TATCGAGATTCCTGGGATCGTTGAATCTCCTGCTGCAACAGCAGGATTTGTTTGGCAGTTTCGGAAATAGCTAATGGCCTCATGAGTCCATGAGACCACGTCTGCCAATTATGCGCAAATATTTATGTCGCTGTGTTTAGTTACGAAGCAGGTTTGAGCGCGGGCGCCCAGGCTTCAATCCGGACCCCGCCGCCTGCCCCGCTGGCGGCGACGAATTCCCCATCCACTTGACGGGCTCGCGCACGCATCCCCACCATACCGAGGCTGAAGGCGCCTTCCACCGCCGGCTTCATCCCCTGGCCGTTGTCTTCCACTATCAAACGGTAGTTGTCATCCACGATCTCGAATCGCATACAGACCTCCGTCGCTCCGGAATGGCGGGCAACGTTCGTCAGCGCCTCCTGTGCAATGCGAAAGAAGTGCGTTTCAATCTCCTCGCGGGGCCGCTGGGTCACATTGGAGGAATACTCCACATGGATTCTCGTGCGAACGGTGAATCGCTCGCACAGCCAGTTGAGCGCCGCGTCCAAGCCAAAGTCGTCCAGGATCACCGGTCGTAGAAGCTGCGACATCTCCCGGACGTTTCCGATCGCCTCTTCCAGAACATGGATACACTCTATGCGCTGCGAGTCATAGTCTTCTGCTGACATAGCCGAGAGGTAAGCTTTCAGACCGGTGAGCGACTGGCCGAGTTCATCGTGCATCTCGTGCGAGAACCGCCGCGCCGTCTGCTCCTGGCTCTCCAGCATATGCCACGAAACGCGGGTCAGTTCCTGTGCCTGCCATTCGATCTGCCGGACCGATTCGTTGGTGGTGCGAATGGTGAGGTAGGCACACAACGCGGCAATAATGGAGCACACCACGGTGATGAGAAAGAAGTCGCGGAGCATGCCCGCTGAGGCGGACTGAATCCGCTGGTCGAGTTGGATGGAGCGGTCCGAATCCGCCCTCACGATGGACGCTGTGAGAGTGACGAAACGTTCAAACACTGTGGACAGCCTATCCAATTCCGCATCGCCTACCGGCTCCTGGGCGAAACTGATATTGGCCTGCCGTCGCAGTTCGCCCATCAGGTCATCCACGTCGCTCCACTCTTTGGACAGTCCCGCCGCGCGCGCGTCCCGCGTGATCTTGTGCACCTCTATTGCCACGCTGTCGATCTCTTCCAGCAGGATCCGTGGATTGGTGTCGGGAAACCGCGCGGCGCGGAACAGCAATGTGTTGATCCGTTGCCTCTGCAACTGGAGCAGGTCCACCAGTGATGCTGTGGCAAGGTGGGCGCGCACCTGGAGCGCGGACCCGAGTTGGATCTGGCGGCTTCTGAGAAAGGCCACGAACAAGCCGGTGGCGAGCAGCAGGATCACGGCAGTGAAGCCGACCAGCAGCACGCCTAACACTCTGCGGTAGCGCGAGGGTGTGAAGAATCCGTCATCTCGCGGACGCAGCCCCGCCGCCGCTTTCGATCCCGACCCATCAATGCTCTCTTGCTGGTGCAATCGTTCGAACAGCCCCTCTTAATTGATACACCTTCCCAGATGCCGCTGTAAGCTTACGAGTTGATCTTGCCGCTTCGATTCATGTGCGAGCGGAGCCAGGCCGCCGCCGCGCGTACGTCTCGTGCCACCGTGATGACGGACACTCCGAGAATCGAGGCAATCTCATCGGCGCTCAACCCGACGAAATACCGAAGCTCCAGAACTCTCGCTTTTCGCTCATCAAACGATTCCAGTTCGTTCAGGGCTTCGTGAATATCCACGACGCTCGCTGCGGTTCCAGAGCTGATTCCGCGGACCGTTTCCAGCGAAAGCGTAATGCTCCCGCCCCCGCGCTTCTGACTCTGACGCTCGCGCACGAAATCCACCAGGACCTGACGCATTACCCGGGCGGCAATGTAGTAGAAATGCGCGCGATGCTGCCAGGTGGGATGTTCCTGCCCACAGAGGCGCAGAAACGCTTCGTGTACCAACTCGGTTGGACAAAGCTGGGCATCGCGGCTCGATCGCAGATGCCGCCGGGCCAACCGGTGCAACTCCGGATAAATGAGAGGTGCCAGATGCTCCACGGCGATCTGGTCGCCCATTTTCCACTGCCGCAACAGAGTTGTGATCTGGCCCGGCGACGGTTCAACCGGGTCGCCAGGTTCGAGAGAACCTGATAGTGGCATCACCCATCAATGCGAAAAACAGAGTCGTATTTTCTCATAGCAAGCGGAAAATAGGACGCCTGTATCGGCGTTTCAGAGACTGCCACGCAACAGCGCAGGGAGAAGATGCAGCTCGCTGACTGGGATGAGCGAGGGGATATCAATGAGGTAGCATGGCCGGGACCGTCCTCTCCAAGCGGAGAGGACATGAGGGCGAAAAGGGAGCGAAGAGGCGGGTCTGATAGGGGTCAACTCGTGGTTTCGTATCTGAGTTGTCAGCGTCAAACGGTCGACCGTTAATGCAAACCACGGGAATTCCGAGACCACCTCGGGTTCCACAACCACCGCCGCGCCAGGCTTCACTGGGTGCGCCATCTGCAGAATGTGGTGGGTGTCGAGCACCGGAACCGCGACATTGGCAAAGGCCAGAATTCCCGCGCACCACTGCGGGCAGCCAGGCAGGACGATAATCTCCGGCTGCGGGACAAGTTGCCGCACCAGACTGCTTGGCAGGGCGAATTCATGAGAGCCGATCTTCACCAGGAGGTAATTGGACGCGTTCCCCGGTGGCAAGGGGCGCGCCACCGAGGCGCTAACCAAAGGCCTCTGATGAGTTTGCCGGTTCATGTGCTACACGTGCAGACCGAGGGGTTTGGAGGAACCGGGCCGGATGCGCTCCATGGGCGGTGCGGGATCCGGCGCCATGCAGATGTGGATCTCCAGCCGTTCCTCCCCTGAGAGGAATGGGACCACCAGCCACTCCCGCTTGTGAAGGCTGCGTTTGATGAAGTTTCTCCCATAGATGACCGTGGGGATACTCAGCATCATCGGGCCGAGAATCTCCTCGAGTTCGGTCTTCACGTAGCCGAGGATCATGTTTGTCATTTCCGCGACTGCATCCATCACCTCTTCCTCAACCGCGCTGTGCGGGGACATGAAGAGCGCATCCGCCAGTTGGCAGGCCAGCGCCGTCGAACAGGACATACTCCCCGTGCCAACCCAGCTTCCGGCGAATCCGATGAGGGAGAGAATGCCGGCAGGGGGCAGTTCCGGCTCCGCCACCGAGAATGATTCCAGAGGCTTCAATTCCAACCCAAGCATGGTGCTGAACACATCGTTTGTTGCTAACCGGACCAGGTCCGCGATCTGATTTTGGTCGAGCTTGTCTTCCACATTTCCCCCAATTTCCGGCGTCGTTGCAACGGCTACAGGATGCCGGTGAGTTTCTCCTTGATCTGGTCGGCAGTGAACGGCTTTCGCACATATCCGGTTGCGCCGAGTTGGACCGCCTCCATGACCTTGTGCTGGCTGCCCTCCGTCGTGATCATGAGAACCGGGAGATCGCGAAAAGCCTGGTCCTGGCGAAGTTTGCTCAGGAGCTGAAGGCCATCCATATTGGGCATGTTGATGTCAGACAACACGAGCCCGATCTTGTGATCCTTGAGCGCCTGGAGCGCCTCGACACCATCGCCAGCTTCAAACACCTCCCCCAATGGCATATCCGTTTGCCGCAGAACGCGGTGCAGGATCTTGCGAATTGCAGCGGAATCATCCACGATCAAGACGTCCATTGCCATTTCCCTAGTCTCCTTTCGTCATACCGCTACTTTGCCCCGACAGCTACTCTCGCTTATTCTCAGGCTCAATCACCCTCATCGGACTGGGAAGAGGGGGTATTAGAAGAAGTTTGCAAACCCGTGACAGCGTGGTCGAAATGAGTCTTATAGAAAGTTTCGATTGGACTGTCGTGGCTGCTCATCTGTACCTTGGGGTATGAATGCTGTTTCACACGAACCTACCGGTTCTGGAGTGTCGCTGCTGCACCGTATCAGTAGCATTGTCAGTTCGGAGTTATCGATCGACGAGATGCTAGGCGAGGTCCTGGGATTGACTGTCCAGGTTGCGGGGTGTGATGCCTGCCTGGTCTACCTCATCGATCGCGCGAGTGGTGAGATCGTGCTCCGGGCTTCTCAGTTGCCCCACGCCAAAGCCCTGGGCAAGTTGAAAATGAAGATGGGCGAAGGCGTTACCGGTTGGGTGGCCGAGCACAAAAGTGTCGTGGCCCTCTCCTCCAACGCAGGCAAAGACCCGCGTTTCAAGCGCTTCCCCACCCTCATTGAAGACACCTACCAGGCGTTTATTTCCGTTCCGCTGGTGAGCGGCGGCGAAATCGCGGGGGTGATCAACGCCCATTACCGCCAACCGAACGAGTTCAGCTCAGATCTCATCGCCATGCTCGCCTTCATCGGTGAACAGATGGGCGGCGCCGTGGCCAAGACCGCGCTGGCTGAAGAGAACCTGCGGCTGCAGGAAGAAGCCCAGGAAATGAAGCGCCAGTTGGAGACCCGTAAACTCGTCGAGCGAGCCAAGGGGATACTCATGCAGCGCTACTCCCTTTCTGAAGAGGAAGCCTACCTCCGCCTCCGTAACGATTCCCGCCGTTCGCGCCGTGCGATGCGCGACCTGGCGCAACAAATTATCCAACAGGAGATCAGCACCCGGCAGATGGAACACCAGCCGCCGGACATTCTCCCTATCCCTGGCATGCCTGCCGAACTTTGAGAACCGAAGTTCTGCGTTGGGTCTTGACGGATAAAATGGAACTTGATCCCGTTTGATCCTCTCTTCCACAACCCGCACTGGCAAACCATAGCCGGTGCCTACTGGCCCCGTCCCCGCCAGTTGTATTCCTTCCCCGTAGAAGCGATCTATTTTCAGACCGAGCCGCGAGTGCGTGTTCTGGTTCACGCCCAGAAACCGCACGGTGAGCCGAAGGGTTCTCTATTGCTTGTGCACGGCCTGGAAGGGTCGAGCGACGCGGGCTACCTGCGCAGCGCGGCTGCGGCGGCTTTGCAGGCAGGCTACGCGGCGTACCGGTTCAACATTCGCAGTTGCGGTGGCACTGAAGCCGATTGCGACACTCTATATCACGCCGGTCTGACTCACGACCTGCGGATCGTCGCCTCGCGGTTACGTGACACCGTTCCTGGGCCGGTCTATGCCGTGGGTTATTCGCTTGGCGCGAACATCGTGCTCAAGCTCGCTGGAGAATTGGGGCGCGAGGGAGCATCCACGGTGCTTGACGGCGTGGCCGCGATAAGCTGCCCGGTGGACCTCGACGCCTGCGCCCGCGCCCTGAATGAGCCGCGCTGCCGGCTCTATCAGGACCGGTTCCTTCGCAACATGGCGGCCCGCCTGCGCCGCCGTCACCAGTTCCGGCCCGACGTCTTCTCTATTGATGCGTTGGGCGGCATAGGCAGCGTCTACGATTTCGACGACCGCATCACCGCGCCGTTCTTTGGTTTCGGAAACGCCCAGGGTTATTACGGCACGCAATCCGCCGGGCTGTTTCTCTCCTCCATCCGCATGCCGGCGCTCGTCATGCACGCCAAGGATGATCCGATGATTCCGTTCCGGGTCTACGGCCATGTGGCCTTTCGCGAGAACCCGTTTATCCGGCTGGCGGCTGTGGATCACGGCGGTCATGTGGGCTTCCTTTCCCGCGGCAGGCACAGATTCTGGGTTGATTCCATGCTGCTGGCATGGCTTCGGCAACTGTCAGGGGAACAACCCGAGGGGTAAACTCGTCTAGGGTATAGATGCATTCCGGCGCCAGCTTTCTGGAGTCGGCCCGTGTCGCCGCCGGGTCACTTCATGCCAACAAGCTTCGTAGCTTCCTCACGTTGTTGGGGATTATCCTTGCCACTTCCACGCTGATCGCGGTGATGAGCCTGATCCATGGGATGGATCTGTATGTCGCCCAAACGGTCGCCGACATGGGGGCCGACGGGTTCCGCGTCGTACGAATGGCATTCCTCGGCAACTGGGACCCCAAGAAATTCCTCGAATTCCTGCGCAAGAACCCCGAAATCTCCGTCGAGGAGTTCAACTTCATCCGCGAGCGCGCTGTTCACATCAAAGCCATCGGGATGCAGTCCTCGAGGCAGGCCCGAGTCACCTGGGGCAACCAGCAGATACTCGGCGTCAGCATTCAAGGCACATCCGCCAATATTCCCGAGATCAGCAATATCCAAATCCAATACGGGCGAATGTTTACCGACACTGAAGATCACCGCAAACTCCCCCTCGCCTTCATCGGCAACGACCTCCGCGAATCGTTCTTCCCCAACACCGATCCGGTGGGTAAAACCATCGAAATCGAAGGCCGCCCGTATGAGGTCGCCGGAGCGGCAAAGGCCCTGGGTAGCACCTTCGGTCAATCGCGTGACAACTTCGTGATCATCCCCATCCAGACATTCTTCAAGACCTACAGCGCCCGCCGCGGCATTGGCCTGGTTGCGAGCGCAAACGCTCACAACGAGTTCTTCCAGGCGCAGGATGAAGTGCGGATGTTGCTCCGGGCCTTCCGCAAACTGCGGCCTTCCCAGGACGATACCTTTGCCATTCTCTCGGCCGATTCTTTCCTCCAACTCTGGGAGCGGCTCACGGCCGCCATTGCGGCCACGGCAATTGGTGTTGTCTCGGTCTTCATGGTGGTGGGCGGCGTCGTGATCATGAACATCATGATGGCCGTGGTTTCGGAACGAACGCAGGAAATCGGCGTGCGGAAATCGCTGGGCGCGCGCCGCAAGGACATCCTTCGCCAGTTTCTGGTGGAATCCTCGATGCTTGCGGCCTTCGGGGGCATCATGGGTGTACTCAGCGCCTATACGTTGATCGTCGCGGTTCGAAGCTTCACGCCGGTGCCGATGTCGATGCCGATGACGGCGGTGGTGATGGGCGTGGGACTCTCCACACTGGTCGGCCTGTTCTTCGGCATCTACCCAGCCAGCCGCGCCGCCAAACTCGATCCGATTGAAGCGCTGCGGGTGGAGAGGTAACACATGACGGGGGCCAGTGTTGTAACCGGGATCGGTCTCGCCTTTGACGCCATTCGCGCCTACAAGCTGCGCGCATTCCTGACCACGCTCGGAGTGATCATCGGCACCAGCACCATCATTGGAGTGGGTTCCATCCTGGCGGGATTCGACGGCGCCATCACCAACGTCCTGCGCAGCATGGGCGGCAACACGCTCATTGTCTTCAAATTCAAAATCGGCATCCGCACAGGCAACCTGTCCGCCGAGGAGCGGACCCGCAAACCGCTGACGCTCGATATCGCCCGCGCGCTGGGCGAACGTTGTCCGTCGGTGGAACACGTCAGTCCCTATCTGTTCCCCACGCGCGGCATTCACATCGCCCGCTTCCGCGGGGCGGACTCCTACAACCTCGACGTCGGCGGCACTGAAGAAGGATATGCCTCTGGCGGCGGGCAGGCTGAAATCATGTCCGGCCGCTTCTTCACTGACATCGAAAACATGCATCACGTGCCGGTGGCGGTGCTTGGAGAGGACATCTACAAGGCGCTCTTCTCCAATATCGAGGCTGTTGGAAAGACGGTGGAAATGGACGGCCATCAGTTCCGGGTGGTCGGCGTGATGAATCGTCCGGCCGCTTCGCCTCCGGGCGCCACCGACAACCGGTTCCTCATCCCGTATTTCACCATGCGCAAGATGTTCCCCGCCGCGGTGGAACACATGCTGATCGTCGTTGCCAAGGACGGCAGGCTGATGCAGGCCGCTGACGAGGTCCGTGCGGTGATGCGCGTGGAACGCCGCCTGGGACACGACAAGCCCGACGATTTCTTCATCTCGAGCTCCGAACAGATGGTGGAGGACTTCCGCCGCATCACCGCCGTCACCGCGCTCGTCATGGTGGTGCTCAGTTCCATCGGGCTGTTGGTTGGCGGCATCGGCGTAATGAACATCATGCTGGTGAGCGTCACTGAGCGCACCCGCGAAATCGGGGTACGAAAAGCGGTGGGCGCCCGCCGCAGCGACATCGTGCTCCAGTTCCTGACGGAAGCCGTTGTGCTTACCGGACTCGGTGGACTGCTCGGGATGCTGCTCGGCTATGGCATTTCGCGCGTGGCTAACATTGTGTTTCCCACTCTGCCGACGGCGGTTCCCATCTGGGCAGTGGTGGCGGGAATCGGTGTGTCGGTTGGTGTTGGGCTTTTCTTCGGCATCTGGCCGGCGAGCAAAGCCGCCCGGCTGGATCCTGTGGAGGCCCTTCGGTACGAGTGATCATTCGCCGCCGGCGGCGGCCTTGGCTACCCACTCCGGCTCCCGGGGCTCCTCCACCACGGCGATTCCTTTGGTGAGCCCCCAGCGGTGAATCCACGACAGTCCCTTGGGACCCGTGTAGCCATCCGCAATCTCATACGCGGGATCGCGCAGTGCTTCCGTCAGGGTGACGAAATCATACCCGCGACGGCGGTACATCGCCAGCAACGGATCGAGGTGATCGGCATTCAACAGATTCGCGTGCAGCAGGAGTATCTGCGCCGGCTCGCGCCCCAGTACCTCCTGGGAACGCTTTTCGAAGAACGCCGTCACTTCCTCCATGTGGGCCAGATACGCCTGCGCAATACGCTTCTTCTGTGAATTGTTCCGTGACACGTAGGCGCGCTGGTAGGCTCGGGCGAACACCCACTCCTGATTGTCGAAAGTGACAGCCGCCACTTCGTACTTGTTCGCGGCCAGGAATTCCGCCAGACCCTTCTTCACTTCCGGCGTCGCGCCGGCATGCAGGAATGGATGGCGGTAGTAGCGCAATCGAAGTCCGCGCTGCTCCAGCATAGCCCTTGTGATTACCTCACCTTTCAAAACATCGGCGGTGTACTCAGACAGAGGAATGCTGTTGATGTCGCGATGCGAGAAGCTGTGGTTGCCGATGATATGCCCTTCGTTGAGCCAGGAGTTGATGGAGTTGCTCACGTGCAGAGCGCCACAGCCCAGCCCTTCGTTGACGAAACCCGCCGCACGGATCTTCCGTTTCCGCATTGTGCCCAGAAGCCCGTTCAATACGGCGACGCGCATTTCGCCGTCGCACGCACTGGCGCCCGCCACGGGAAGATCGTCGAATGTGATCGCCATGCGCCGGCCTGTCGCCACTGGCTGCGGCAAAGCGGCGAATCCCAATAAACAAAGGGCTCCGAGGCTGATTCGAAGGAGTGGGCGGCGATTCATCGCCCTTTATTGTATGTCATTAACCGCGCGGTTCAAGTGATTCGCCCGGCTGTTCGCAAATGGGTTCCAGATTAGCCAAAACAGGCCCGGTTTCCACTGTTCCGGCTTTGGCATGGAACCTGCAATTATCTCCTTCGTCCGCGCACACAACAAATGCCGCGGACCCACCGAGGGAAGGAAAGGACACTCACATGACACGGACAACGATGATGACGGTTTTCGCGGCGGCTGCGATGACGGTTGCTGCTCACGCTCAGGAGATGAAGGCCAACGTGCCGTTCGATTTCAGTGTCGCCGGAACGCGCATGGCTTCCGGCGCCTACACTGTGAAGCAGCACTCCGACACCAGCCCGACAAAAAGCTATGTGTTGCGCAACGCGTCCACGAAAAAGGCAATCATTGCCATCACCAGCGCCTCGCTGAATCACGCGGAGAGCGGCAACGCCAAGCTCGTCTTCAGGTGCTGGTCATCCGGATGCGCTCTCGCCGAGGTTCATCAGCCGGGAGTGTGGCCACGCCAATTCCCGACCCGGGCTCCCAAGAGTGGTGAAGGGGAGCGCGCGGTTGCAGTCCATCTCACGGCCTCCACCGGGTCCGCCGGTTTCTAACCTTCGCACCGAACATCACTCCTCCGCTCCAACTTGCGCGCCGCATCCCACCGATGCCGGCGCGCTTTTCTTTTCTGGACGCCTTCATTTTGGCGACCATAAACCGTCCGGTTAGCGCCGTTCGCCGGCCTGTTCACCAAACACCACAAAATCCCCACAAAACGGCCCATTCCCGCCTGTTTCGAATTTGGCACTCCCTGTGCAACTTACTACTTCGTCCGGCGCTTCAGCAACGCGGACGCAAATCAAAAAAGAGGAGAGACTCACATGAAACGGACTTGGATGACGACGGTTTTCGCGGCGGCCACGATGACGGTTGCTGCTCACGCACAGGATTTGCGGGCGAATGTCCCATTCGACTTCAACGCCGTTGGAAAACGGATGCCCGCGGGAACGTACGTGCTGACTCCGGACAAGGGCACGATGCCCATGAATGGCTACGTGGTGCGGAACCTGGCCGACAAGACTTCTGTCTTTGCCGTGTCCAACCGCACGATCAGCAATCAACCCGGCACCGAGGCAAAACTGATATTCCGTTGCGCCTCTGGCACCTGCGCTCTGGCCGAAATTCACGAGCCTGGCAAGGTTTCTCGTGCGTTCCCTATCAGCACGTCGAGGAATGAGAGAGTTGTGGCCGTCCGCCTCACCACAGCCACCAACGCCAACGGATTCTGAATCAACCTCAGTCTGATCCTGTGTTTGCTCCCGGAGCGCGCCGCATCCACCGATGCCGGCGCGCCTTCTGCTTTTGGAGGACACTACTCGCGCGACTAACCCAAAGGCTAACGGCATACGCCGCGGGGTTCGCAAAGCCGTGCGAATACAGCGTCAGAACGGCTATTTCCACGGTTCCGGCGATTGGCACAAGTCCTGCATAAGAAGGATTGCTCACACGAAAACGCAACTGGGCAAGAAGGAAAGAGGAGGCTCAACATGAAACGCACATGGATGACGATGGTTTTCGCGGCGGCTGCGATCTCGGCCACTGCCAGCGCTCAGGAACTCAATGCAAACATCCCCTTCGATTTCGCCGTCGGAGGCAAGCAGCTTGCGGCTGGATCCTATTCCATTTCGACACTCCGCGGCACAGGTCCTTCGGGGATCATCGTCCAGAACCGCGACACAAAGCAGGCGGCGATCCTCATCGCCCTTACCACCACCACTACACAGAGCTACGGACAGGCCACGCTTGTTTTCCGCTGCCAGCCTGGCTCTTGCACGATTGCTGAAGTGCACACGCCCAACGGCACCGCCAGATCATTCCTCACTCCGGCTCTTCGTAGCGCCGAAAAGGAACGGACCATGGCTATCCGCCTGAGCTCAGGCAACACCGGTAACGGCTTCTAGCCAGGTCAACCGCAACATCTCATTAAGGAGACTGACATGCAACGACAATGGATCACAACGATTCTGGCGGCAGCGCTTTGCACCACTGCCGCAATGGCTCAAGAACTCAAGGCGACCATCCCATTCGACTTCTCCGCGTCGCAGAAGCAGATGCCCGCCGGCACCTACACCGTATCGCGAATGCCCGGAAGCGGAGGCTCCTTCGTTGCAGTCTTCCGAAACGTGGTCACCAGGAAATCGGCGGCGGTACTGGCAGCCTCGGAACTGGACCGCAATGAATCCGCGGGGCGCACCGCCAAGCTGGTTTTCGCCTGCACTTCCGGCAAATGCGCTCTCGCGGAAATGCATGCGCCAGGAATCACCAACGCCCGCAGATTCGTCACACCCGCACCAATGGCCGGCGAACGGGAACACCTCGTCAGCGTCGCTTTCCGAAGCCCACGAACCGGCTCGGGCTTTTGATCAGCGTCCAACATCGTCCACCGTCCGTGAGCTGGCATATCGCGTCGCATCCCACCGGGTGCGGCGCGATTTTGCTTTTGTGGCTGAGCCTCGCCATTAACCGGCTGGCTAACGAGAGTAACCGCGAGGTTCGCGAATCCAGCCAAAACAAGCGAAGAATGGCCATTTTTTCCCCTTTTTGCGTTTGGCACCGAAGCTGCATTAGTAAAGTTGTCCGGCAATCAAGCTCACCGGACAAACAATACCAAAGAGGGGACACACACAATGAAACGGACCTGGATGACAATCATTTTCGCGGCGGCCACCACTGCGGCCACTGCCATGGCGGAAGGCGTAACGGCAAACATTCCGTTCGACTTCTCCGCGAACGGGGGCAACCTGCCGGCGGGGCAGTATCAAGTGACGCGCGTCAACAGCATTGCAACCACCTACAAGATCCGGATGCAAAACGTGGAAACCGGCCGGGCCGTAATTCTCGTGTCCGGCATCGGAATAGATCGCGAATCCGCCAGCCCTTCCAAGCTGGTGTTCTCCTGCCGCGGCGTCGATTGCTCCGTCGCACAGGTCTTCCTCCCCGGAGAATCGGTTGGCCACGCTTTCCCTGGGCCTAAGGCGAAAGGCGCCGCGCAGGAACGCAAAGTCGCCGTGCTCTTCGGGTCCAGTTCCGCGGCCGGCTTCTAAGATACTTTCACCTCACAACAGGGCGCGCTTGCATCCCACCAGATGCCGGCGCGCCTTTCGCATTTCATCACTGCGGTATCCTGGAACATACATTTCCCATGTCGTATCGGAATGCATCGGTCGTGATCACGGGCGGCCTTGGATTTATTGGCAGCAATCTCGCCCTGCGCCTCGCGAAGGAGGGGGCGCAGGTCACCATCATCGACCCGCTTATCACCGGCTGCGGAGGTAACGAGCACAACGTCGCTACCATTCGCGATGCCATCGAGGTCATCCCCCACGACATCAGTGAAACCAAGCGTCTCGCCGGCGCCATCCGCGGCGCGAAGGTGATCTTCAACCTCGCTGGCGAGATCAGCCACATACACTCGATGGAATTCCCCGAGCGCGACCTGCTGATCAACACCGTTGCGCAACTTCGCTTCCTGCAGGCCTGCGTGACCTACAACCCCGGCGTTCGCGTTGTCTACGCCGGCACTCGCCAGGTCTACGGCCGCCCCGATTACCTCCCGATGGACGAGCGCCACCCCGTCCGGCCCGTCGATTTCAACGGCGTTCACAAGTACGCCGCCAACATGTACCACGACATGCTCAGCCGCTCCGGCCAGATCGACGGCATCGTGCTCCGTCTCACCAATGTCTACGGCCCGCGTATGTCGCTCGCGATCCCCTGCCAGGGTTTCCTCAGCACCTTCCTTCGACTCGTGCTAACCGGCCAGAACCTGGAGGTTTTCGGCGATGGGCGCCAGCTCCGCGATCCCATCTATGTCGACGATGCCGTGGAGGCCTTCGTTCGCGCGGGGCTCGCTGCCACTGTCGAGCAGCGGACCATCAATGTCGGCGGCCCTCAGGCGCTCTCCCTGCTCGACATCGCGAAAACCTGCGCGCGCCTGGCCGGCGATCTCACGGTCTCCACGCGCCCGTTCCCCGAGGACCGCGCGATGATTGACATCGGCAGCTACTCCACCGACACTTCACAGTTTGAGCGTAGCTTCGGATGGAAGCCGTCCATCACGTTCGAGCAAGGCCTGGCTGCGACGCTCTCCTACTATCGCGCCGAGCTGCCTCACTACCTCGACCCCAACGACCCCCGGCCTAATTGCGGCCTTCCAGAACATAAGGGCATCCAGCACCGGCTGCTTTACTCCGCCGTATGATGAATCCGGCGGAGTTCGCCAACATCGCCGCTCTCGAAGAGAATTTCTGGTGGTTTCGTGGGATGCGCGATATCCTTTGCGCGCTGCTTGACCCCATTGCCCGGGATCGAAAGCTCAACCGCGTGCTGGAGGCGGGCTGCGGTACCGGGCATCTCTCGCGATTTCTGGAGGCGCGCTATCTATGGTCGATGGTCCCTCTGGACCTCGCCGCCGAAGGCTTGCAGTACGGCCGTTCGCTTGGCGTGGAACGGATGGTCCAAGGCAACATCGCCACGCTGCCCTTTGCAAGCAACGCCTTCGATGCGCTGATCAGCATGGATGTGCTTGTGCATTTCCCACGTGGTGAGGAAGCTACTCCATTTGCCGAATTCGTCCGCGTCGTCAAGCCCGGGGGGCTGCTGGCGATTCGCGTCTCGGCTTTGGACATCCTGCGCAGCCGTCATTCCCAATTCGCGCACGAGCGCCAGCGCTTTACCAAAGAGCGGCTGCTCGCACTCGCCGGGCATCACGGTTTGCGTGTTTTGCGCTGCACCTACCTCAACTCGCTCCTGCTCCCGGTATCGTTCACCAAGTTCCGCATCATCGAGCCGCTGATGGGCGGTCCGCCCGAAAGCGGTGTGCAGCCGGTCCCCAGGTGGCTCGACAATCTGTTATATATCCCTCTACGACTGGAGAAATCATGGTTGGCAGCCGGATGGAACTTCCCCCTGGGTCAGTCGCTGCTCCTGCTCGCGGAGAAACCCCGCCAGTAGCGGCAACGGCGCGGCTCACTTCGCTCGACGCATTCCGCGGACTCACCATCGCGAGCATGATGCTGGTGAACAACGGCTCTGGTCCGCAAACGTACGGGCCGCTTCTCCATGCGTCGTGGCATGGGTGGACCTTCACCGATACCGTCTTCCCGTTCTTCCTCTGGATCAGTGGTGTCTCCATGACCTTCAGCTTCGCCAAGCGCGTGAAGGCCGGCGACGACAAACACAAGCTGATGCTGCACACGCTGCGCCGCGCGGCCGTCATCTTTCTGCTCGGCCTGCTGCTGACGGCGTATCCGTTCTATACCCTCAACCTGTCCACGCTCCGCATCCCCGGAGTGCTGCAGCGGATCGCGGTCTGCTACCTGTTCGGCGGCATGATCTTTCTCTACTGCTCGCGACGCATGCAGGCAGTGATCGCGGCGGGGTGCCTGATTGTGTATTGGGCGCTGATGACGTTTGTGCCTGTACCGGGCTTCGGCGCGGGCGTGCTCGAGAAGGAAGGCAACCTCGAACAGTACATCGATAGCATGTTTCTCACGGGCCACATGTACCGCGCAACCAGGATTTACGATCCCGAAGGCATCCTTAGCACTATCCCTGCGATCGGCACGATCCTGGCGGGCATCCTCACCGGACACCTGCTGCGCAGCAGGAGGCTGCCGCCGTTGGAAAAACTGGCGTGGATGTTCTTCAGCGGCAATGTTTGCATTCTCGCGGGACTATGGTGGGGCCTGTTATTTCCCATCAACAAAAACATCTGGACCAGTTCCTTCGCGCTGCTGATGGCCGGCCTTGCGCTCGCCGTCTTCGGATCGTTCTACTGGCTGGTTGACATCAAGGGTTGGAAGAAGTGGGCGCACCCGCTGGTGATTTACGGATCGAACGCGATTGCTGTGTACGTTATGGCGGGCATCATCGCCAAGAGCGTCGGCCTGCTCAAGATTGGAAAACCCATGTACGACTTCTTCGCCTCGTTCGCAAGCCCGCCAAACGCATCGCTGCTCTACGCGTCCTGCTACGTCCTTGGACTCTACCTGATCGCATGGGGACTCTACCGCAAAGGCTGGTTCCTCAAGGTATGACGCGCCGTCATCTGTTGTCCGCCGCAGCGGCGCCGCTGTTGGCGGCGCCCGCTCCCGTCCGCCGCGAAGTGTTTCTGCGCAGCCCGCGCAAAGGCATCGCAGTGATGGCGACGTCCTTCTACACCAGGCCCAGCGGCGGCGAGATGATCTCCATTGAACAACGCTGGTCGCGCTCCGACACCATCGACGTCAGCTACCTCCGTGGATCGTCCGACCACGGCCGTCACTGGACCGAACCCAAGATGGTGCCCACCGGCGAGAAACGTCCCAACGGCACATGGCGCAAACACCCGCGCGCAGGCACTATCGATCCCGTCACGGGAAAGTATCTCGAGTTCTGGATTGAAGGGGTGCTTCCCGGTGATGACCCTCTCGAAGGCATGCGCATCTGGACGATCCACTACCGCATCGGTGTGAACGGCGATCCGCGCGCCGTCGTACATGAAGGCGCCCAATACAGCGTCGAGCATTCCATGCCCGGTGTCTGGATGGGTAAAAACGCCGTCATGCTGGGCGATTCCGCCAGCGTCCCCGTCTCTACGAAGGATGGCCGCATTCTGCTCCCGGTCACACTGTCGCCTCTCGGCAAGGACGGCAAGCTCTACAATCCCACCGGCGGCTATACGTATACCGAAGCGATGGTGATCCATGGGACGTGGAAGAACGGCGCCCTCGTCTGGCGTGCGTCCGATCGCGTTGCCGCCGACCCGGCACTCAGCACCCGCGGTATGGATGAACCCACGCTCGGGCTGCTCGACGATGGGCGCATCCTGATGGTGATGCGTGGTTCCAACGATAAGAACCACGCGTTGCCCGGACGCCGCTGGGTGTCGTTGTCCAGCGATGGCGGCTACAAGTGGACCAAGCCCGCACCGTGGACCTACTCGACGGGAGAACTCTTCTATTCGCCCAGTTCCTGCTCGCAGCTTTTGAAACATTCCTCGGGGCGTTTGTTCTGGCTGGGAAACATCAGTCCCGAGAACCCGAAGGGCAACCGCCCGCGCTATCCTCTGGTCATTGCCGAGGTGGACCGCAAGTCGGGACTTCTTCTCAAGGAGACTTTGCGGGTAGTGGACGACCGCCAGCCGGGTGAATCGGAGATCCTCATGCTTTCCAACTTCTACGCGCGCGAAGATCGGGAGAAACACGATGTGGTGCTGCACATGACCCGCCTCTTTGCTTTCCCGGAGGGCTGGGAAGGCGACGCAATGCAGTACCACATCCCGGTTTAGCCATGGAATTCCTGCGCCGCGCTGCTCCATACCTCAGCGCCGCTGTTCTCATCGTTCTCCTCTACGACGGCTATATCTTCTATCAGCGGTGGAAAGCGCGCCGCGATGGAGAGGCAGCCGCGCGTCAGTACGAAGTCGATCAGGCCAGAGAGGTTCTGGAGAAAGTGGGTGGCGGCGGATTGAAGCTCAACCACTTTTACGCTGCGCCGCCGGTAGTGAACCGTGGTCAATCGACCAAGCTCTGCTACAGCGTTGTCGGGGCGAAGACTGTACGGCTCGACCCGCCCGTGGAAAAGACGCATCCTTCACTGAGCTACTGTTTCGAGGTGAAGCCGGCGAAAAGCACGGAGTACACGTTAACTGCAACTGATGCGCTTGGGACCTCCGTATCCTCAAAGGCTTCCGTGAAGGTTCAATAGAGCCATAATCTAGGCATGCAGAATCCATCTTGCCCGAAGTGCCATGCGTCCATGGAATTGGGCTTTGTGCTCGACATGACGCACGGGGGCCGCCTCGTGCCGCAGTGGCATCCAGGAGCGCCGCACTCTTCTTTTTGGGCCGGCATCAAGCACCCCGATGACAAGGGTCTGCCGATTGGTGTCTATCGCTGTGCGAGTTGCGGATACCTGGAATCGTACGCTGATGCCCGGTTCGCGCCGCAGTAGGCGCGGCCCGTCAGACAGCGCTCATGCGGAACCCGATGCGCTTCCGCAGGAAGTTAGTTCGTTTTTCCATCGGCAAGGCGAGCAGCCGCCGGATCTGATCACGCAGTGCGAGGTCGCTTTCCTTCTTGAGGGCGTCGAGTTTTTCTTTGCGGGTCACTCGCTTCTTCATTGACTTTACGCAGCACCGGCAGAACAGCTAAGTCGCGGTCACGGCCAGCGGCTTCCTTGCTCTTGATGATATCAGCCAGCGCAGCCACCTTCAGTTCCGTGCCGCCCAGTGAAACCGTCCGGGCGCGGCTCCGTAGGGATTCGAACGACCGGATTCCGTCTATCACCGTCATGAAATCGAGTTGAAGGCCGTCATCATCGCGCATAATGCGAATGAGTCCACTGACTGGATAGTGAGGCCGAAACAAGACGGCGCCCAGATCCGCCGCCAGGTGCTTCAATCTCTTCTCATTCGCCGGAGTCTTCCGTATGAAGAAGTCCAGGTCGACCGTGCTTACTGGCGCTCCCTGCAATGCTGCCGCAGCGTTCCCAATCAGAATGGCATCTATCTGATGGCGTTCCAGTATTGAGGCGACTTTGGCGAGCACGACATCGGCGTTCACGAATCCAATCTACTCGATCTGCAGCCTCACCGTCGCTTCCAAATGCGCATCACGGGACAGCATTTCCTCCTTACGGCCATTGCCGGGCCCTATGCAGGATGCGGACAATCTCCAGCGCCTCACTGCCCACGCGGTAGATAACGACGAAAGGAAGACCGAAAACTGTGAGTTCCCGCGTACCCGGCTTGCGACCGGTTCGTCCTCGATGCGGCATATCCGTCAATGAGTCAGCGGCGTCATAGATGGCCATCGCCGCGCGTCTGGCTTGCGCTGCTCCAAAACGCTCTTCAGTGTAGTCGCAAATACGCGTCAGATCGTCCGCCGCGGGACTGGTCCATCGAACGAGCATTATGCCGGATACCGGGTTTCGATCCTGCGGCGGACGTCGTCATGTTCAACAAAATCGCCGCGATCCGCCGCAGCCAAGCCCTGATCGACCTCGCTCGAAAACCATTCGTCGAAACTCAGCAGCCGCTCGACCGCCTCTCTCACGAGATCTTGCGCTTCGCAACCCTGGGCCGCAGCCATGAGCGTCAATCTACTCTGTTGATCCGTTGTCAATTGCACTTCCATGATTTCTCTGTCCTATTCCTCCCACAGTAGCTTACTATGATTCCAATCACGGCCTACTCGATCTGCAATCCCGCTGTCGCCTCCAACTTTGTGGACGACGTCGCCAGATTCGCCGTGAGCGTGTAGTTTCCGGCAGGCAAATCGGCGACTACCAGCGTGGCCCAGTTCCGCTCCCCCTGGAATCGAAGCTGCCGGAAGATAGCCGGGAACGCCTTGTCCGCCGACCACCGGTACACCACATCGCCCTTCTCATTGCGAATCGCAACATCGAAATCCTGCCCGGACGGGAACGTCAGTTCCAGCGGTTGATCCTGCGTGTTGCGCAGCGTCATGCGTACCGTAATCAGATCGCCCCGCCGGTAACGCGAAGAATCCAGTGTCACCGCGAAGCTGTTCTCCTTCTCCGCAAACACGGTGAAGCCGCCCAACCGCGCATAAATCAACTGGAACACCTGCTCGCCGGCGATGGTGGTGGTCCGCCGTTCCGCCAAACCAACATAGGGCAAAAATGTTTCCGAGGTGAAACCGGCGTCCGCGCAACTGGTTTGATACGCCACCACCAGCCCGTTGCTGAATTCACCCAACGGCGACCGCAGCGCACCTTCACGCGTCCGGATGCGCCCCGACGCGGTACAGGCGTCAATGCCGGTACGAAACGACTCGCCCTCAGGGGCGGCAAACGGCACCCACGGACGCTCGCTCTGCTGCGCCGCGTCGTAAATCAACAAACCGCCGCTATCGTCTTTCCGCAACAAAAGCGTCCCACCAGGGAAGCCTGTTACCTGAAAGTACTCGACAGTTCCCGCAGTCCCCGTACCCGCAACCGTGACAATCCACGGCTCAGGCCGCAACCGTGTTGCCCGGTAAATCCACTGATTCCCCGTCTGCAGGGGAAAGTAATCCGCGGTCTGTGAAAAGGCGGGGAAGGAAAGAAGAAACAGGAAGGCGTAGCGCATGCGTCTCACCTATAATGACGGTAGCAAAGGCCAATATGTTGCGGTTTTTTCTCTTGATGCTGGTGACTCTGACGTTGTGGGCGGCGGGCAACTTCAAACTCTACCTCAAGGACGGCACCTACCACATCGTGCGCGAGTATCAGATCGTCGAAGATCGGGTCCGTTACTACAGCGTTGAGCGCAGCGATTGGGAAGAACTCCCGCTCGAACTCGCCGATCTCAAGAAGACCAAAGAGGAAATCCGCGACGTCGTGGAGAAGACCAAGGAACAGGCCAAGCTGCTTGATGAAGAAGACAAAGCCGAACGTGAGGCCCGCCGCGAGGCCGCCGGCGTTCCCGAAGGCGAAGGCGCTTACTTCGTGGATGGCAAGGAAATCAAGACCATGAAGCGCGCCGAAATGAAGGTCAACAACAACAAGCGGCGGCAGGTCTGGCAAGTCCTGAGCCCCATCCCCATCGTGTCCGGTAAAGCCACCGTCGAACTTGATGGCGACACTTCCGCCTTCGTCATCAAAACCGCAACACCGGAATTCTACTTCCGACCCTCCCAACCCGAACGCTTCGGCATCTTCAAACTCACCCCTGGCAAGAACATCCGGATCGTGGAAAAGCTGGACATCATGCCCGTGACGAAGGAGGTGGTGGAGAATCAGGAGGTGATCGAAACGTATCAGCGGCAGATGGGCGACGGCCTCTACAAGGTCTGGCCAGCCGAGCCGCTACCACCGGGCGAGTACGCGATGGTGCAGTACACCACCGGAAAGGTGAATCTCCAGATCTGGGATTTCTCCGTCAGGAAGTAAGCTGCTCCAACTTCACGAAGTTACCCCACGCTTCTTCATTCGTGCCGCCGCACATTTCCAGAGATGGCCGAAGACTCACACACACACGCGGTCTCTCGGGCTTGCCAAACAGCAGGCAATGGTTGTCAGCAGCGAGTTGCGAGCAGCGCACAAACGCGGGCTTCCCGTGCGGCATCCCCGGAATCGGTGACGAGATCGAGGGGACGATGCAACAGGCGCCACAGCCCACGCGGCAGTCCATCTAGAGCCCCGCACGCAGATACGCAATCACATCGGCAAGCTGCTGCCGGTTGAGCGTCTTCTCGAAATCCTCAGGCATCAGCGAAATGGTGGACGCGCGGATCTCCTGAACGTTCGTCCGCAGAATGGTCACATCCTCGTCCGCTCCACGCAGCGTCATGGAACCCGGGGTCTCGGTCGCCAGCACGCCATCGTAGATCTGACCGTCTTTGGTGGTGACGATGTAGTTGACGAAGCGCGGCTCAATGGCGCGGCTTGGATTAAGAATCGCCTCCAGCAGTTCCTCCTTCGATTTGTTGTTGACGCCGGAAAGATCCGGGCCGACGCGTCCGCCTTTGCGCCGCGCCGCATGACACCGTGCGCAGGCTTCTTCAAACGCGGCCTTGCCCCGCGACACATCACCCGCCATGCCGGCGACATCTTTGAACTGCGCCATCACCTTATCGCGATCGGAAGTGGCCGACGCGAAGATCTTTTTCGCCCGAGCTGCGATCGCCGGGTCCTTGTCCTCCAGCAGCCGGTTGCGCGCGTTGATCTCAATCATCGACGCTTCCACCGCGCCCTTCTCTAAGGCTTCCAGCAGGGTTGGAATGCGGTCGCGTTGCGACAACAACGCCGTGGCGGCGCGCAGGCGTCCCTCGGGTGCGTACGCCTTCCAACCCGCGAGAACCGCCGGCGCAACCTCTGGCCGCCGGAAGGAGGACATCGCGTCGATGGCCGCCGCCTGCAGCACCGCCGGAGGGTTCGACTTCAGGATTTTCTGCAACAGCGGAAACGCCGTTTCCCACTTCGCTCCGCGCATGGCGAACGTCGCGCTCACACGATCGTCCACCAGCGCACTCTCGTTACCCGCTTGCACAGCCGCGCGCACGAACAATCCCGGGGCAGCCAGATGGCTCGCAATCTGCCACGCGAACTTCCGGTCCGCGGCATTCGCTGAAGCAAGAAACCGCGACAGCGAAGCTTCCGGAACCGCCAGCCCGGAAACGCGCGCCAAATCCAATCCGCGAGAAATTCCTTCCAGTGCCAGCGCCGGCTGCTTCAACTTCACGGTATCGGAAAGAAAGCGTGCAATCTCATCCGGCTTCTGCCGCGATCCGGCGAGCGAACCAAGCGGATTCAACGTGTCTCTCCTCTGCCATGTGGTTTCCTTGCGGTTCAGCATCATCGAGAAGAACTCGCCCGGCCAGTCCGCAGCCGAACTCAACGTCGCCAGCCGGAACCAGTTGTCGCCGCCATTGATCGCCGCCAGTTGCACCACGCCCAGCTTGGCAGCCTTCGATTTGTAGTTCCCCAGCGTGAAGGCAAGCTGCAACTGAATTCGCATGTCATTGTCTTCCAACTTCGCGAGCAACGCCTTTTCCAACGCGGGTGACTGCGGCAACGATTCGCTGAGCTTGACACCATGCTCGCGAACGCCCGGTTCGCCATCGCGCAACGCGGCCAGCAAGTCGGTCTCATTCAGGGCGCCGACGCCTTCCAGAGTCCAGTAAGCATGCAATCGCGCCACCGGATTATCGTGCTTGCGCGCCATCTCGCGAAGCTCGGCCTCGACGCTCCTGTCCTGGCGCTCGACGAGCAGCCGCTGCGCCGTCTGCCGGTGCCATCCATTCTCATTGGCCAGTTGCGATACCAGATCCTTGGCCGCCATATCGCCGAGATTCACTTTGAGCCCGCGCTTCTGGCGCGGATTCTTCGACACTATGCGATAAATGCGCCCCATGTCATCCCCGCGATAAAAATCCAGCTTGAGCCGCTTCTGGATGTCCTCCGGAATCGAAAGCGGCGTCTCAATCGTCTGCCGGTACATGTCCATCATGTAGAGGTTGCCGTCGGGAGCATTGGCGAAATTGGTTGGCCGGAACCATCCGTCAGTGGACGCGAGAAACTCGACCTTCTCCTTTGCCGGTCGCGCGCTGAAGGTGACGCCCGCCGCAGTCAGCACATCGCGCCGCACCAGGTTGCCGCTCACATCACCCGTAAACAACGACCCTCGATACTCCGCGGGCCACGCATCGCCGTTGTACACAGTGCCACCCGTCGCGCCAGTGATATGACCCGCCAGGTGCTCCTGCCTTCCGGACTTCGACTCGTCATAGCGCTGCTGCCGGATCTTGGTGCGCTGCACGCGCCATTCTTCCGGCTGCGTCAACGGGTACATCAGACGTTCGCGCTTGCCATAGGGATCGTTGTTGACGCCCGACACCTCCAGCAGCGGCGCGCGCCGCAGATACTCCATCGGTATCACCACGTGCCGCAGATGCTGCGTGTTCTGCGAGATAAAGTGATTGCCCCAATCGTCGAACGTCGATCCGTACTGCGCCGGTCCCGACGACGTCTCCGCCACATTGCGCAGGGGATGGAACCGCATGTCGTTGCCGCGAATCTCGAACGGCGGATGACTTGGCCACTTGGGCGAGGTGATTCGGCCGGCATTTCCGGCATTGGAGAAATAGATCCAATTGTCCACTCGCAACCGCGGATTCGTGATCTGGCCTTCCGGATTGCCCTGATAGAAGCCGGTAAAGAGCACCTCGCGCACATCAGCCTTGCCATCGCCGTTGGTGTCCTTCATGTAATAGATGTTCGGGGCTGCAGGCACAATCAGTCCACCTTTCCACACCATCAGCCCGCTCACCTGCAAAACATCTTCCGCGAACACTGTGCTCTTATCCGCCTTTCCGTCGCCATCCGTGTCCTGAAGCAGGATGATCCGCGACCGCGCCGGTTTGCTCTTCGGGGGATCGTAGGGCAGGTCGAGCATATCCGCCACGTAGGCGCGCCCGTACTCGTCAAACACCATATCCACGGGATCCAGCACCATCGGCTCCGAAGCAAACAACTCTACTTGGAAGTCCTCGCTCAGTTGGATGCTCTTTAGCCCTTCGGCCGGGCTGAGGGGCTTGGTGCCTGTGCCAGCGCAACCGCACAGGAACACGGCTGCTACGAGAAGAGCGGATCGGAAGTGGCGCATTGGGATAATTTTCTAGAGTACCTCGCAACGTTACAGCCGTGTGAGTTGGTACGCTGAAAGTTCTCTGTATGATACCCCGCTACACGCGCGCAGAAATGGGCGCCATCTGGAGTGACGAGAACAAGTACCGTCAATGGCTGGAAGTGGAACTGGCCGCGAGCGAATCGCTGGCTGAGGATGGCACGGTGCCGCGCGATGCCGCCCAGGCCCTGCGCGCCCACGCCGCCTTCACCGTCGACCGCATCAACGACATCGAGAAAGAAGTCCGCCACGACGTCATCGCGTTCACCACCACCGTCGCGGAATCAATGAAGGCTGCCGGCCACGGCGAACAGGCCCGCTGGTTCCACTACGGCATGACGTCCAACGACGTCGTGGACACCGCCCAAGCGTTGCAGGTGAAGCAGTCGGCTGCGCTCATTCGCCAAGGTCTGGTGGATCTCGCCGAAGCGTTGAAGAAGCGGGCCTTCGAATTCAAGGGCACTCTGCAGATCGGCCGTACCCACGGCATTCAAGCCGAGCCCATCACCTTCGGCTGGAAACTCGCGCTCTTCTACGACGAAATCCTGCGCAACATCGAGCGATTCGATCTCGCCTCTGAACAGATCCGCTTCGGCAAAATCTCGGGTGCTGTCGGTGTGTTCGCGCATATCGGTCCCGACGCCGAAACGCGTATCTGCGAGAAGCTCGGACTCAGGCCTGCGCCCATCGCGTCTCAAGTCATCTCGCGCGACCGCCACGCCTCGTTCGTCAATTCGCTCGCCCTCATCTGCGCGGCGCTGGAAAAGATCGCCATGGAAGTCCGGCACCTGCAACGCACCGAAGTGCGCGAGGTGGAAGAGCCCTTTGCCACCGGACAGAAGGGCAGTTCGGCCATGCCGCACAAGAAGAACCCGATCGTCTGCGAGCAGATCTGCGGCCTCGCGCGCGTGGTCCGTTCCAACGCGCTAGCCGCTTACGAGAACATCTCGCTCTGGCACGAGCGCGACATTTCTCATTCTTCCGTCGAGCGCGTCGTCCTCACCGATTCCTGCATCCTCACGGACTACCTGCTCAGCAAAACAATCTGGCTGGTGCGGGGCATGCGCGTTCATCCACAGCGTATGCTGCGCAATCTCCATCTGACGATGGGACTCATCTTTTCGGGCCAGGTGCTGCTCGATCTCGCCGCGAAAGGAATGTCCCGCGAGGATGCCTACAGGCTTGTGCAAAGCCGCGCGATGAGGTGCTGGGAAGAGGACGGCGATTTCGCAGGCGAAATCAAGGCCGATCCCGAGATTCGCAAGTATCTTTCGGAAGAGGAACTCGCGCACACGTTTTCGCTCGACCGCCAGCTTTCCAACATCGACCGGATTTTCGCGCGCGTCTTCGGGGTCTAACGCTTCGCCTCCGCGAGCCGCGCGACGAACGCCGCGTGTTCGAGTGACCCCAGGCCGCGCTGCAGGGCTTCGGAAGTTCCCGCGAAATCCGGCCGCCACACCATTCCAGATCCAGCCACAATCCGTACTTCCCCACCGGCATTTTACGGTAGCGCCCGTTAACCAACTCCAGCCTGACAGCGGCGGGGATCGGCGCCGTGGCCACTATCGTGTACGGAATGCAGTTGCGGGCGCGTGTAAACTAGATCCCGGCTAACGTGCTTTTCTCTTGCAATTCGCCACATCTACTGTTACGATTTGTAGCAGTACGATGCGTAACACTACGGAGAGTAACAATCTCGCTGATCTCGGAGACCTGGAGCGCGAGGTGATGGACCTGGTCTGGCAATACGGACCTTGCACCGCCGAAGACGTCCGTTCCCGCATCGGCCGCCGGCTCAAGGAATCCACCATCCGGACCGTACTGCGGCGTCTCGAGGAGAAGAACTACGTCACCCACACCGTCGACACCCGTACATTCATTTATGCGGCGGCGGAATCCCGAGGCAAGGTGGCCGCGCGCGGTGTGCGGCGGCTGATGGACTGGTTCTGCAACGGTAGCGTCGAAGAGTTGCTGGTGGGAATGGTGGATTCGTCCGTACTCGACAAGAAAGAGCTGAAGCGGCTGGCCGGCAAGATCGCCAAGGCCAAAGGAGGCAAGTAATGGAACAGCTACTGCTGGAATGCGCCCTGCGAGGGCTCGTATTATCCGCCGTTGCATGGATGCTGCTGGCGGCGTTCCGCGTCAAGGACGCGAGGACCCAATTAGAGGTGTGGACGTCTGTGCTCGCCGTCCTGATTGCCATGCCGCTCCTGATGCAGTGGCTTCACGTGCCGGTGATCATCCCTTACGTGGAGCGCGCCGCGGGGGTCTCCATTGTGGCCATGGAAGCATCCAACCCGGCGCCAGCCGCTTTGCCGCCCGGTTGGGACTGGGCCGCCGGTCTACGCATTGCGTACGTATTCGTAGCAGCCGTGCTCCTCGCTCGCGTCCTGTTGGGCTTGCGAGCCGCGTGGCGTTTGTGGCTCGATGCCGAGCCCATTTTTGTTGGTGTGCGCATCAGTCCCTCGCTGCGCGCGCCCGTCACCTGCGGATCCACCGTCCTGGTGCCGGCTGACTTTTCGCAGTGGGATGGATGGAAGCAGCGCGCCGTTCTGTCGCATGAGTTTTCGCATGTGGAGCGTGGCGATTTCTGGGTGCTGCTCGCGTCCGCCTTCTACCGCGCCATCTTCTGGTTCCATCCAGTGAGCTGGCTGCTCCATTCGAGGATTACCCGCTTGGCTGAAGAGTCGAGCGATGCCGCCGCGGTCGAAGCCATGGAAGACCGTGCCCGGTATGCGGAGGTTCTGCTCACCATAGCCACGGACTTGAAGGGAAGCGAAACATTGCCCGCTCCCGCATTGTCGATGGCGCGTCCCGCAACGGTCAGCCGGCGTGTGGAGTCGATTCTGTCGAATCTCAGTGAAGCCCGTACCGGCTTCGTTCGCAAGGCTGCCTTGGGCTTGACCGGGCTGTGCGTTGCAGCGCTGTGTTGCGGTCTTCAGATGCAGCTTGCCGCCGCGCCGGCGCCGCCGGAAGAGCAGCAGGAGAAGGCGCCTCCGCCACCACCCCCGCCGCCACCTCTGAATCCCGGCAAGTCAAAGCCGGCGCCTCCTCCTCCGCCACCCCCTCCACCACCAGAGGGTTCAGGCAGCCGCTCCATTCATGTGCGGGATGATGAGGTCAGATTCGAAAGAGACGGCAAGAAGTATCTGATCACCGACGCGCAGACGATACGCCGGATTCAGGACATCACGCACTCCGCCCACGGGATGTGGCAGTACGGGACGCGTCCCGGATCGGACCCTTCCGCGGCGGACCGCGTGCACCATGCGATGGATCGGCTTCATGCTCAGATGGCGGAACTTCGGGAGAAGATCAAGGAACGTGTGGCACACGCGAACAGCCTCGCTCACGACGCGCCACGCGTGGAGGCAATGCAAGGCTCCGTCGAGGCGAGACAGAAGATGGCGGAGCAGCGCGCGATAGAAGCGGAGGCGCGAAGACTACAGGCGATGGAACGCTCCATGGAAGCCCGGCAACGGGCGGCCGAGTTCCGGGAGCGCGCCCACGAAGTGTGGGATGTACTGGAAGAGGCGATTCGCAACGGTGTCGCCAAGGCCCAGTGATCACTACTTCAGCACACTGATTTCCTTGAAGTACACCTTCGACCGGCCATCGTGATTCTGCAACCCGAGGTAGCCCGAATCGGGACGCGGCCCGCGGGTCGGCTCATACCATTGCTTCCTTTCCGGCACAGCCTGGTCGCCGCGAAACTCGTTCACTTTCGTTCCATTCAGAATGATGGTGGTGAGTTGCCCCTTGAGCACAATCTCCATCGTGTTCCATTCGCCGGCCGGCTTCTGATTACGGGTAGCCTTGCTCAATGAGTACAGCGCGCCAGTGCAGTGCCACTCATCACCGGCCGCGTCGATCTGCACTTCGTAGCCGTTGTGCACGCCATACCACGGGTCTTTGGGCTGCTCCGGCAACCGGATGAAGACACCGGAGTTATCGCGATCTCCTGTGGTCTTGAACACGACCCGGATGGTGGTGTTCCCGAACTGCTTCGCGGTGTAGTAGAGGAGTCCCATGCCGCCCTCGGTCTTCATCATCCCGTCTTCCACGGCAAAGCGGCCGGGTCCCACCATCTTCCAACCGGTGAGATCCTTGCCATTAAAAAGCTGTTGCCAGTCGGCGGCGGAAACGAGCGAAGCCGCGCACACGGCGGCGATGAGAAGCCTGTAACGCATATGCGGTTGATTGTAGCAATGCCGTCAGGGTCGCCAAAGACCCTCGTCATCGAAGCTTCGCAAGACACTCTGATACCGCCCGTTCGAGTGCGTCCTTGGTTGCGACGCTGCCTTGAGCCAATTGCAGGTTACCGCCCCCACGGCCACCGGCGGCAGCAAGCAGCGGTTTCAACAGATCGCCCGCGTGCATGCCACTGTCCTTGGACACGGCGAGCAGCAGCGACGGCGGATTCTCGAAAACCGCCAGAAAGGTCGCGTTAGAGCCGGCCACAAAGCTCTGGGCCAGGGTGCGAACCTCGTCCGAAGCCGGACCGGCCGAGATGCGCTGCACCACCCGGCGGAACCCGTCTACCTCCGGCGTCGTCTCGTACAGTTGACGGCCCTGGAACGTGGCCAGCTCCACCGCCAGCTTGCGCTTCGCCTTTTCGAGGTCGTTCGCCTTGGCAAGGAGATTCGTCACCAACGCCGGCGTGTCCTCCGGCGGCGACGAAAACGCCCGCCCCACTTCATTGAGCGTTTCGAAATCCACGCGCGCCTGCCGCAGTGCGCGCAAACCGCACAAGAACTCGACACGCACATTGCCCCGGATCTTCTCCTGCTTACGCACCAGAATCAGTCCGATAGCGGCAGTGTTGCGCACATGCGTTCCGCCGCACGCACTGCGGTCATAATCCTGGATGTTCACGATCCGCAACGTGCCCTCACGCTCGGAGGCCTTCCTTAATCCCGGCGCACTCGCCGCATCTTCGTAGCTGACATGCAGCGGACGCGCGTCCCAAACAAGCTCGTTCGCGCGGCGTTCCGCTTCCACCATCTGCACGGCGGTCAAGGACGGCACCCCCAGTTCAATGGTGGACACCTCCTGCCCAAGATGAAAACTTAGAGTCGGCGCGGAAAACAATTCTTCAAAAACAGCCGACAACAGGTGCTGCCCGCTGTGCTGTTGCATGTGATCATGACGCCGCTGGCGGTCGATACTTCCGTCCACTTCGCGGATGCCGGCCTCAAGCGGCGCCGCCAGAACATGAGCAATGCGACCCTCTTCCTCGACGACATCCACCACCGCAATCCCGGCGAGCGCTCCCGTATCGTTGGGCTGCCCACCGGAACTCGGATAAAACGCTGTACGGTCGAGATAGACACGTTTCCCCTCGTCCTCAACCGCCAATACATTGGCGTGGAACGCAAGCAGCGTGGCGTCGTCGTAGTAGAGGCGGGTGGTCATCTATTCACGGATAGGCAGGAGAACAGTATTGCTCCGGAAATCGTCGCCTTCCAGCGCGATCGGCAGATCGCCCAGCGGCACGTCTGTGGGCAGCAGTACCGTCACTTGATAAAGCCCGCCTGAGCCCGGGACAAGTCCGGCGAACAAAGGATCGAGCGAAACGACACCGCTGAAGGCGTTCCCAAAAACAACTCGCGGCGTGGGTTTCACAACAGCCAGCGGTCCTGTGGGGGCTGCATCGCCAGTAGTCACGGTGGGAGTCGTCGGCCCGAGGCCAACCACAAACAGCGTGACCGCCTCTCCTGGCTTCGCGGCGCGTTGCGTCGTCAAGGTCCCTTCCTTGTTGGCTATGATGCCGTAGTCCCCCTGCTGCAGGATGCGCGGCGCACGAGGCGCAATGTTGACGCTGACGGCGTTGCCCGGCTGGCCGTCCCGCTCCACCCGCACCACTCCTTCGCCCGCGTTGGCTTCATAGGGCACCTGGAAACTAACCTGGTTGTAGGCGGACGAAAGCACGGGCGCGGCCTGATCATTCACCAAAACACGAACGCCACCCAATGTCTGGGAAAGTGGAAGGGCGGCATAGCGCTCCGGCGCCTGATTCGAAAGCTGTTCGCCATTCACCGTGGCGATGCCCCCTTGCGCCAGTCCATTGTCCTGATTGCCCGCGTTCAAGACCCCGTTGGCAAGCGACACCGGAGCCCCTTGTGGAACGACCGTCAATTGCACCGGCACATTCACATTGCTGTTGGCCGCGTTGGAATTCACCGTGACCGTGCCGCTGTATGACCCGTTCGATAAGCCGGAGGAATTGACGGTCACCACCACGGTGCCGCCATTCGCTGTCGCCGAAAGCCAATTACCGCCCGAAGTGGTGGCGGCCGTCGCGCCGTTCACGCTCAACGTACCCATACCGCCGTTGTAGACAGTGACGCGCCCCGAAAGCTCCGGTCCGCCGGCAGCGAGACGCATGTCCAGCGTCGCCGGGGACACCCGAGCAATCGGCTGCGATGTAACCGTCAGTTGCACCTGCACCGTCTTGTTCTCAGCGGCGAGCCCGGACCCTCTGATGGCGAGTGACCCGGTGTAGCTACCTTCCTCCATGCCTTCCTGGTGACGCGCCGTAATCTTGTAAGGAACAACGAACCGGAACGAGCCGCCTCCATCCACGGACATCGAAAGCCAGGGGTTCCCGTCCTGCGTGGTGGGCGCAGGTGCCAGTTGACTGTTGGTGGCAAAGCGGACTTCGTCCGCCGAACCGTTCGGAGCAACATAGAAGCTCGCTGAATCCGGCACGCCGCCACCCACCTGCACCGTCACCGTTACGATTTGCGGAGCGTCCAACGCACTACTGTCATTGATGTTCACCGCCGCGGTGAATGTTCCTTTTCCCAAAGCCGATGTCTGGAAACTGAAGTTAACCGGAAGACAATTGCCGGCTATCAGACTACAGGGCCGTGACGCCCCGACGCTCGCGCTCACCCAACTGGCCGTAGAAGAAACCGTCAGGTTCAGGTTGCCATCGCCGGCGTTATACGCCTCGATTGTCTGGGCAGGGCCATTGGATCCTTCAGCGACCGACGCAGGCCCAACGGTGGTCGTGGTGAGCCGCAACTTAGGAGCGGCGGAAAGGCAAGGAACAGTCAGAGCGAGCAGAACGGGCCAGAGCCCCGCGGCGAAACGCATGAAACCTCCAAAATCATTAGGCACAATTGCAGTGCCACCCAAAAAGCACCGTTTGTGTACATCCCAACGCCGGGGGAGAGTTTGCCCACGGTCCGGAAGGATGGGGAGATGCCAAGGAACGGCAGCATCCCCTCAGTGAGACGTAGTAACAGCCGCGGGCTTTCTGCGTCCGTCTCTCTCCAGACACTATAACACGTGGGCTACTGTGTGGCGGCATCCGCGCGAGAAGCTGTACTCTGTGAGATTGGGTATGAAGGAAGTGACATTGATCACGGACGGTTCCTGTCTTGAGAATCCGGGACCTGGAGGTTGGGCCTGCATTCTCCGCTACGGCGTCAAACACAAAGAGATCTACGGCTACCACCCGGCGGCAACCAACAACCGCATGGAGATCATGGCAGCCATCCAAGGCCTGATGGCGTTGCGCGAACGCTGCGAGGTGACCGTAGTCTCCGACTCCTCCTATGTCATCAACGGCATCACCAAGTGGGTCGGCGGATGGAAGCGCAAAGGCTGGTGGCGTCCGGAGGGTCCGGTTCCCAACGCCGACCTGTGGCTGCAATTGGACGACGTTGCCACACGCCACCAGACCAAATGGACCTGGACGCGAGGGCATGCCGGCCACACGGACAACGAACGGTGCGATGAGCTGGCGCAGGCGGCGGCCCGCCGGCAAATCAGTTCGCTCGCCGGCAATCAGATGCACCTGCCGTTGAAGCACCCGTGGGGATACGTGCCCCCGAAGCCCGGTTCTTCGCCCTTATAGTCGAGCCTACCCGCCCCCCCTACGCCGACAGCTCCCGCACAATCGCCGATACCCGGTCCATCTCTTCCATCGAATTGTAGATGTGTGGTGAGAACCGCAGACCTTCGCTCTCCCCGCTCGCGGTTTGCGCCAGCGCCACGCGATGGGTGCGGTAGAGCGTATCGTACAACTTACCCGTAGCCTTGCCCTTCACAGCGAACTTCACCACGCCGCCGCTCACCGCCCAATCTTGACTCGTCTTCAACTGCACCGCTCCGTTCGCCGCGAGCTGCCCCTTGAGCCGTGTAACCAACTGTTGAAGCCGGTCCTCCACCTTCGCCATGCCGATCAGTCCAAGAAAATCGACAGCCGCCTCGAATGCCACCAGCCGCGGATTGTCGCGCTGCCCATAGACTTCCAGCTTGCGCGCACCCT
>JACQZR010000152.1 GCA_016213775.1 Acidobacteriota bacterium | reverse complement strand
GGCCTTCTGGAGCTTCAGAAGATCAGCCCCGAAAAATTCTCAGCGGCGCAGCGATTCTTGAGTCGCAGCAGCAGATCGAGTCATCCAAGATTTAATTTGTACTCAAGAGCTCCTCTGAGTTATAGAAATTAATTCTCGGACAGGCTCCTAGGGCAATTCTCTACAGATTCAGCCGCCTGCGCCTATCCCTCAGGATGCCGCCCGAACTACTCCTACCCCGGCGGCTCCGTACCTCTACATTAAACCTGCAATCTCATGTGAGAGAGTAACCTCCGTACTGGAACTATCTCTACGTAACTCCAAAACAGAGTTGGATTAGATTTGTTTTTCTACTACGGAGGGGAGCCCCCCATGCTTGATACCTTTTTGCGCTCGTTCGGAGCACTCGTGCTTGTGCTGGCCGCCGTGCCGGTATCTGGAGCCGTGGTTCCACATGCTGATCTTACCGCTTGGTCAACAGCAGCCTCGGGAACCATCAACACAATTGATTTTGGCAACATCGACGACACTGGTACGAGCCTGACATTCGGAACATCTCCGAACCAGGTGACCTTCACACCGTTCGTAGCCGGTTCGTTATCCGCGAGTTCCGCAGGTGGTATCTACGCTGCGTGCGATGGGCATTGCCTGTTCGCCACCGGATCCACTAACCCCGGCTTAATTGCAACGCCTTCCAGCCCATTGGTTACCGCCATCGCGGTATATCTTTTTACACAGGATGTACAGACCCACGACATCGGTATCACAGTCCACACTACCGGGGGTACGCAGAGTTTCACGGTTGTCGGGGCATCCGGAAACGCCGGGCCAGCAACCTTCTTTGGGGTTACGAGCGATGATGCAATCACCAGCATCGAGATCACGACGCTCACTGGCGCCAATGGTATGCTCGCGATAGACAACTTCAAGTTTAACGCTGCGGCAGCGCCGGATCCTCCAACTGACACTCCCGAATCCGCCTCACTCGGCTACGTAGGCCTCGGATTGCTCGCTCTCCTCCTGGGCCGCAAGCGGCACACCAAAAAGGTTTGCTAGGGAGAAGGGGCGACCCTCATGAAACGCTTGCTCCTCGGGCTCATTCTGGCGGCGGCACCGGCTTGGTGTACGGTGCTGCCGTCTTCAACCACCCTGCTGTATTACCCGATCCAGTTCAACACCGCGGTGACCGCTGTCACTTCAGTGGACACCCCGGAATGGGCGCGGTTGACGGATGTATTCGCCTGGTGGGAACTGAAGTTGGGCTCTTTCGACAACGGAGGAAGCCCGATCACTATTTACCTTCGCGGCTTGTTAAAGCAGTCCCCTCCTGGCTTCACCGTCGTTCAGTGGCTGGAGTTGATTCCGGTGAGTTTTGTCCTGGGGGATGATCCCGGCAACCCGGCATCGAATAGTCCGGAAGCGGGAACACTTGGTCTTGTGGCAGGGGGTCTTGCAGCGGCGGCGTTAGCAAAGGGGCGCCGCCGCAACCCTCAATAATCTATCAGTCCACTACGCAAGATCGAAACCGTGCTGGCGCCGGTGATGCGGACCGTCGAAATTCTTCGTCGATTTGAAGAGTTCGTGACGCCCGTCACCGGCTTCGTCTTTCACCCTGGCCAACAACTGCTGTTTCGCCTGCGAGGTCAGCGGCTGGAACGAACGGGCCAGGGCCACGTCAGCCTTCAAATGCTCCATCGTGTTGATCCCCACCACCTGCACGGAAATCGGCAGGCTGAGGCAATAGCGGTAACACTCCTCCGCCGTCATATGTACGTGGCTCAACAACCGCCCCTGCGGATGTCCACCCGCGAGCCCTTTCATGCCGATGACGCCAACGTTCTTCTTCAGGCACACGGGCACAACTTCGTTCTGGAAGCTGCGATAGGTAGCATCCAACACATTGATTGGCATCTGCGCCGTGTCCCAATCGTGCTGCTTTCCAAGCATCTTCAGGTGAATGCGAGGGTCCTTGTGACCAGTGAATCCGATGTAGCGGATCTTGCCCTCCTTGCGCGCCTCCAGCGCAGCCTTCAATCCCCCTTTTTCGAAGATCCAATCGGGATCATTGTCGTAGACCAATTCGTGGAACTGCCAGAGGTCGAGGTGATCGGTCTTGAGACGGCGGAGGCTGTCCTCCAGATTCTTCCTCGATCCGGCATAGTCGCGCTCGCAGTTCTTCGTCATCAGGAAGACCTTGTTGCGCTTACCGCCAACGCCCAGCGCCTCACCCATCACCTCTTCGGAATGCCCATTGTGGTAATCCCACGCGTTGTCGAAGAAGTTGATACCTTCGTCGATGGCAGCGTGCATGATCCGGATGGATTCCGCCTTGTCCTTGTGAACGCCGATGTGCCAGCCGCCGATGCCGATGATAGAAACGCGCTCCCCAGTGCGTCCCAGGACGCGTGTCGGGATTCCGGTGGCAGTGGCTGGGCTCGTTTGCGCCAGCACCTGTTCAGCCAGCGCGGCAGCGCCCAGCGACCGCGAAACAAATTGACGGCGGGATTCGGATGCCATAGCAGAACATTCTATCCCTTTGTGACGCCGCGGTTGTGACAGAATGAGCGCATGGTCTGCTGCGATCAAATGCAAGAGCTCGCCGATCAGGATTTCGTCCGCATGGGTCCGGTCAACCGGCTCCCGAACGGCCGCATCCTCACGGAGATCGACACGGAGTACTTTCTGTCTTTTGGCGAAGGGCGTCCGATGTACTACGGCATGAACTACTGCCCGTTCTGCGGCCGCATCCTTTCACGCGGAATATGGAACGCGGAGAAGAAGAAACAAGGGTTCTAGGCTCAAAAGACGTGGCGCAAGAGCGGCGATTTGGGAGTATAGTGTGGAGCAGGAGGGTTCGTCACATGTCTACTCTTCCCTTCTTGCTACGTCTGGCGGCTCGAGCCGGCACGGTGTTCCTCGCCGGACTCTATTTCCTGATTCTGGCCGGCGAACTCAGCAGCCGGCCTTCTGGCGCTCAAGCGGAGTTCCGGGATTGGGCGGGCATCCTCCTGCTCACCACCTGCATAGTAGGTATGGTGGTCGCCTGGCGGCACGAGCTTGCCGGGGCGCTGCTGTCCCTGGCGACGCTGATCGTCTTCGCACTTGTCGTGCAGTTTCACAACTACGCACTGATAGCCGTGGTCGCCCTGCCCGGGCTCTGCTACCTCGCGGATTGGATGGTGCGGCACCGGGAAACGGGGCACCACGCGTAGATTCTGCTCGATCAATGCTCGACAAGACCAGTCAAACAACCGCGGCCGGCCGATGTCGGCGGAGTCACTCAGTGATGCTCTGCGAGGGTGCTTCCGAGGCTGATAGCTGACCGCTGACGGCTGCCAAAAATTCTCAAGTGTTTTTGGCTAAAGCGTGACGCCAGTATCCATCCACCGGCCGGAATTCGCCGATTCGATCACCGCGTCGCACACCTTCTGCGTCTGTAGCGCATTCCGGAAATCCGGCTGCGTGGGCTTGCCCGATTCAATCCCCATGACGAAATCCGCCAGCGCGTTGAGGAAGGTATGCTCGTAGCCGATGCACGTGCCCGGCACCCAATAGCGGTTCATATAAGGATGCTCCGAGTTGGTGGTGTGGATCTTGCGCCAGCCGGTCACGTGTGATTCGAGCTTCTTGCCCGATTGTAGTTGCTTGTATTCGAAGTACTGCAAGTACTCCGGCTCTTCGAGATCGAAGTACAACGATCCATCCGCGCCGTTCATCTCGAATGTGTTGAAATTCTTCCGGCCACGGGCATAGCGCGTCGATTCAAACGTGCCCATCGAGCCATTGGCGAATTCGGCGAGGAACATGCAGGCATCGTCGATGCCGACCGGCTGCACCTTGCCGGTGACCGCATGCACGCGCTCTGTGACAAAGGTCTTCGTCTTAGCCACCACGCGTACGATCGCGCCGTTCAGCCACATCGCCGTGTCGATGGAATGGGCCAGCAGATCGCCGGTCACGCCCGACCCGGCCACATCCACATCCAGCCGCCACAGCCCAGCGCCGCCTTGCGGCACATCCGCGGAGATGGTCCAATCCTGCAGGTAAGTCGCGCGGTAGTGGAACGCCTGGCCTACGCGCCCTTCGTCCACCAACTGCTTGGCCAGCGCGATGGCAGGCACACGGCGGTAGTTGAACCACACCATGTTCGGAACGCCGGCTGCCTCGACCGCCTTGGTCATCTCCTCGGCCTGCGCCACGTTCATCGCCAGCGGCTTTTCGCAAACCACCATCTTGCCATTCCTGGCGGCAGCAAGCGCGATATCGAAATGTGTATCGTTCGGCGAGCCGATGTCGATCAGATCGATGTCCGGAGCCTCCACCACTTTGCGCCAGTCCGTCTCAATGCGCTCATAGCCCCAGTTATCCGCGAACGCTTTCGCCTTTTCGGCGTTGCGCGCGCACACAGCTTTCAACACGGGCTTGTGCTCGACAGGGAAAAAGTCCGTCAGCCGCTTGTATGCATTGGAGTGGGTGCGGCCCATAAACCCATATCCGATCATTCCGACTCGCAGTTCTTTCATGGGAATCCCATAAAGGCATACCGCAAAGCGGCGCTCCGGCGCAAGCACGGGATCGATCAGCAATGGAAACGGGCCCGGCAGTCTCCCGCCGGACCCGTTCCCTCCGTCGCGTCTCAACAGATTATCTGGCCAGCAACGACCGGCTCAGGAAGACTGCCATCTGGCCACGCGTGATCTTATCCAAGGGGCAGTACTGCGTCCCCGAACATCCTTGTGTGATTCCGGACTCCCGCATCTTCTGGATGAAGGTGTAGAATCCGTTCTCCGGCCGCACATCGTCGAAGTACGACACGTTCGTGTAGGGGAACGCGTCATTCTCCATGATTCCCAACTTCGCCCTCATTAGAAACACCGCCATTTCTCCGCGGTTTGTTGTCGCACCGGGGCAGTATTGCGTCGGAGAGCAGCCTTTGGTCACCCCCAGTTCGCGGAACTTCTGGATGAACCGGAACTGCGGATGCTGCGCCGTGACATCGGTGAAGTACGGCACGCTTGGGAATGAGAACGTCTCGCCGTACAAGGCGCGGATGATGTACTCCGCCGCGTCGGCGCGCGTCACCAGGGTCTCCGGGCAGAACCGCGATCCATCGCATCCCGGCATTGCACCCGCCAACGCGGCGATGGAAATGTACGGGCCGTAGACGCTGGTGAGCCCTACGTCCGTGAACAGTGGTTGCGTCAGGTTTCCCTGTTGCAGGACGGAGAAGGTCTGGCCGCCTGCCTCAATCAAGCCCACCCGCGGTGGAGTCTGCGTGTTGTTTTGTACCCAGTAGGGCACCTCTCCGCTGCCCTGCCTAGCAACCCGGTCGCCCGTAACGTTGATAAACGTGGACGTGCCAACCGGTGTCCATTGACACGCTGCCGGCGTACTCACCTGGAAGGCAAATGACGCCGCGGTGGTTCCGGTCTGCTGCGACGCTGGATTCAGCACGAACGTACACCCTGTGCCCGATTGATGCACCGGGTAGTTGATCCCGGCTATCGTCAATGCTCCCGAGCGAGGCAGGTTGGATGGGTTAGGAGCAACCAGATAACGGACGACGCCGCTGGTGGTCCCCGCATTTCCGCTCAGAATGGTGATCCAGTTGGAGTCGCTTGTCGCCGTCCAGGGGCAATTCCGTCCAGTCGTCAGAACCACTCGCCCCAAGTCCCCGGAAGGCATGACAGAGGTAGCCACGCGTTGTAACGTGAAGTTGCATGCGGTGCGGAGATCGGATGCCAGTTGCTTGGGTGCGTCCATCAAAACAAGGATGGGATTGACATTTCCCTGAGCGGATCCTGTCCAACTGACAAAGTTGTAGCCCTCGTTCGGAATGAGGTGCACCTGCACCAGTGTTCCCGATGCGAAGAATCCGTCGGCGGAACCAGGATTGGTATCCACCGCGCCCGCGTTCACCGGCGTCACAGTGGTGGTCAGCTTATGTTCCAGCGTGAAGGTCGCCGTGTAGGTGACACTCGTCGTGGGCGCTACCGTATGGGAGGCTGCGCCATTGTCGCTCCAGCCGGTAAGCCGGTAACGGGACGGGCCGGGCTCCATAGCCAACGCTGCGAGGGTGTGTTGCACTCCCGGTACCCACTGGTAGGTTGCCGGCGTGGCGATGTTCTGCCCGTCCAGGAGAACCCGCATGCCCGCGGGCAGAGTTGTGATGGTAACCGAAAGCAGAACATTCATCGTGAGCCCTCGCGTGGCGGTCACCCCGTTGGCGTCCGTGATCTGAACGGTGAAAGAGAATGCTCCTCCCACCGATGGAGTCCCACTGAGAACACCACCCGCGAGCGTTACACCGGAAGGCAATGCCCCGGCGGATACACTCAAGGTAAACGGACCCGATCCGCCGGTGGACACGGTGGGTATGCTCCAGACAAACGGGCCCGTTCCCCCATTGGTGGAAATCGTTTGCGAATAGGCAGTTCCGATAGCCCCATCGGGAAGTGTGGTCGTAGTGATGGAAGGCGCGGCGTTGACGGTGAAGCTGATGTTGGCCACCCCGTCCGCGTTGTTTGCGTCGCGGGCCGTGACGGTGACGTTGAAGACTCCGCTGGCTGTCGGGGTTCCGCTCACCACCCCTCCGGTGGAAATGGTGAGGCCCGAAGGCAGTCCCACCGCGCTAAAAGTGATGCTGCCGGTTCCGCCAGTCGCGCTGAACGTAACCGTATATGCGCCACCGATTGTCGCCGGATTCATGCTCGACGGCGAAACCGACGGTGCCGGGTTTACCGTCCACGTGAGCGCGCGTGTGCCGGTGGCGCTCACCGCGTCGGCCACCTGAATGGTGAAGTTGAACACTCCGCTGGCCGAGGGGGTGCCGCTCAAGGTCCCGTTGGAATTGAGAACGATACCCGTGGGTAGACTGCCCGACAACACCTGGTAGGTGTACGGCGACTGCCCCGAAGTTGCCGCCAGTGCCGTATTCACCGCGCCGCCCACCGTGGCCGGCGCAAACGACGATGTCGTTATGGAAGGCGGATCCGCTATTGTGATGGACAACACCTGCTGCGCGAAGATCCCGTAGGTATCCTGCGCCTTCACCGTGAAGTTGGCCGTTCCCGATGCTGCCGCAGTCCCGCCGATCAGGCCTCCGGTGGAAAGCGTCAGCCCCGCCGGCAGCGATCCTGCCAAGAGGGTCCACGACAGACTGCCCGTTCCTCCGCTGCCAACCAGTTGCTGCGAATACGCTCCGTTCAGCAGTCCGTTCGGCAGGCTGGTAGTGCTGATTGATGGCGCCGGGTTCACGGTGAAGCTGATGTTCACATTCCCTTGCACGCCGTTGCTGTCCTGCGCGGTGATCGTCACATTGAAGGCGCCGCTTGCGGTTGGTGTTCCGCTCACTACGCCGCCCGTCGAGATGTTCAGGCCGGCAGGCAGTCCGATCGCACTGAAAGTGATGCTGCCGGTTCCTCCCGTTGCACTGAACGTCGCCGTGTACGCTCCACCCACCGTCGCCGCGCTCATCGTCGATGGCGATACCGAAGGCGCCGGATTCACTGTCCACGACAGGGCCCGCGTTCCCGTGCTGCTCGCCGAGTCTGTCACTTGGATCGTGAAGTCGAACGTGCCGCTCGCCGCCGGGGTACCGCTCAAAGTTCCGCTCGGGTTCAGCGTCACGCCGGTAGGCAGGCTGCCCGACAATACCTGGTACGAATAGGGGGAAGTGCCGCCCGTCGATGCCAGCGACGTGTTCACCGCGCCGCCCACCGTTGCCGCCGCGAACGAGGAGGTCGTGATCGAGGGCTGGTCACTCACCGTGATCGACAGCGATTGCTGTGCGTACACGGCTAGCGTATCCTGCGCCCGTACCGTGAAGTTCGCCGTCCCCGATGCCGTCGGAGTCCCGCTGATGAGCCCTCCCGTCGAGAGCGTCAGGCCCGCCGGTAGCGCGCCCGAGAACAAAGTCCACGTCAGCCCGCCAGTGCCGCCGCTTCCGCTGAGCTGCTGCGAGTAGGCCACGTTCATCGGCCCGCCCGGCAGCGTCGTCGTGCTGATGGACGGAGCCGGGTTCACCAGAATCGACAACGCCCCGCTCCCTGTAGCGGTGGTGCAACAGGCCACCTGCGCAGTGAAACTCGCAGTCCCCGCAGCACTCGCGGTCCCCGTGATTGCACCAGTGGATGCGTTCAGCGACAAGCCCGCGGGTAAAGACCCGCTGGCGATCGACCACGTTTTAGGAGTGGTTCCGCCGCTGGAGGCCAGTGTCTGGTTGTAGGTAGCCCCAACCGTCGTCGCCGACAGTGTGTTCGTGGTTACCGACAGCGCCGCATACACGTTGATGGTTTGCAAACTGGTTGCCGTCAGGGGCGTCGAATCGACAGCCCTTACGGTGAAGACGTACGTGCCCGTTGTGGTGGGCGTTCCGGTGATTGCGCCACTCGTGCTGTCAAGGGACAACCCCGGAGGCAGGCTCCCGGCGAAGAGGCTCCAGGTCACGGGACTCACGCCTCCCACGGTAGCGAGTGCGCTTGAACTGTAGCTGGCATTCACCACCGCGGTCGCATTCACCGTGCCGCTGATCGCAAATGTCGGTTGGAAGGTTACGGTAATGTCGGCCGTACTCGTGCCATCATTCGCGCGCAACACCACAACTGTGGTCGCCGTTCCGCTTGGCGTCCCCGTGAAAGCGGTGCAAAGCTTCCCGGAACTGCAGGAACCGAATTTCGCCCAGGAGATTCCGGAAGGCTCGCTACCAGAGATATGCTCGACGGTAGTGATGCCGGTGAGGTAACTCGTGTCGGTGACGATGTAGAGAACACCCAGACTAGTTCCGGGCGTGTAGTAGACAGTGAGGGCCGAACCGGGGACCCAGGAGAGTGCATAGCTGGGCATAACGGCCAGCAACAAGAGTAGTGCGAGACGAAACATACTGTCCGCATCGGCCAGAACCACTCCGTCTTGAGCAACGTCAAGAGTTTGGCGGTGGTTTCAAGCTACTGTAGAAACAGTGAATCCGACCGAAGAATACAGCCGCCGCCTGGAAGCGCGTAAAACCGTCGTCGCCGCCTTCGACAAGCAACACATCCGTGTGGGTAATGTGCGCCTGGTCATTGGCCTCGCCGGCGCCATCACCGCATACTCCGCATTCGCGGAGCGGTCAATGCCAATGTGGTGGCTCGCCGCTCCGATCGCCGCTTTCATCGCCCTTGCGGTTTGGCACGAACGCATCCTGCGCGGGCGCACGCTGGCCCAGCGCGCCGTCCTGTGCTACGAGCGAGCGCTGGCGCGCATCCACGACACTTGGACCGGAAGCGGCGAGGAGGGCAACCGCTTCATCGAGAGCGGCCATCCTTACGCGGAAGACCTGGATCTCTTTGGCAAGGGCAGTCTCTTTCAACTTCTGAGTCTCGCCCGTACGCGTAGCGGCGAGCGGACGCTCGCTCAGTGGCTGCTTGCTCCCGCCTCATTCGAGGATGTGCGCGCGCGACAGGAGGCGGTGGCGGAATTGCGTGACGCCGCCGACCTTCGCGAGCGGATCTTCGTCCTTGGCGAAGACGTCCGCGACACCGTGAACACCGACAAACTTGTCGAATGGGCGGAAGCTCCACCGCTGTTACGGGCCGGTCCGTTGTGGACCGCTGCCGCGGGTGTCACCTTGTTGGTTGCAGCTTCCGCCATTGCCTGGGCGACGTTGGACCAGCGCACGATGTTCGTCGGCAGTCTCGCGCTGGCCACCGTTTACGGCTATTTCCTGCGCCCACGCGTTCGTACCGTGTTGATACAGGTGGATGAAGCGCTGCACGCGCTCGACCTGCTCGCCTCACTGTTGAAGCTGATTGAGGGGCAACCGTTCCAGACGCCGATGCTGCGGGCAATTCAGCGGCAGTTGACCGCGCACGGCAAACCCGCCTCGCACCACGTGGCCGCGCTCGACCGCCTCGAGGAGTGGATCGACTCCCGGGATAACCAGCTCATGCGGCTCATCGGCCCGCCTCTTCTGATGGGCACGCATCTTGCCTTCGCGGCGGAACGTTGGCGGGCTGTAGCCGGACCGTCCATCCGGCAATGGCTCGCGGGTGTCAGCACCGTCGAGGCGCTGCTGTCTCTATCGGCCTATCACTACGAACATCCCTCTGATCCATTTCCCGAAATTGTGACGGAGCCCACGCTGGAAGGGGTTGAGTTGGGTCATCCGCTAGTGCCCCTGGCCCGCTGCGTCACCAACTCCATTCAACTCGGGCGCGACCGGCAACTGCTCGTCGTGAGCGGCTCAAACATGTCCGGCAAGAGCACCTATCTGCGGGCCATCGGCATCAATGTCGTACTTGCCATGGCCGGCGCACCGGTGCGTGCGCAGAAGCTGCGGTTATGTCCGTTGCAAGTGGGCTCCACCATCCGTGTCAACGACTCGCTGCAAGGCGGCAGTTCCCGTTTCTTCGCCGAAATCACGCGCCTGCATACCATTGTGGATCTTGCGGCAAAACCGCCCACCGTTCTCTTCCTGCTGGATGAAGTACTCGCCGGCACCAATTCGCGTGACCGCCGCATCGGAGCCGAAGGAGTGATCCGCGAGTTGCTCACCCGCAATGCCATTGGACTCATCACCACTCACGATCTGGCGCTGACATCGGTGGTGGATGCGCTCGAGCCTCGCGCCGCCAACATCCACTTCGAGGATCATCTCGAAGGCGGCAAACTGCGTTTCGACTACAAGGTCCGGCCAGGCGTGGTGCAGAAGAGCAACGCGCTCGAACTGATGCGCTCCATCGGCCTCGACGTCTGATACGCTGTCCTTTCTATGGAACGTCGCAGCTTCCTCTCCTCACTCGCCGCAGCGCCACTGTCCGCCGCTTCCGCCCGGCCGAATTTCGTCATTCTCTTCACCGACGATCAGCGGTTCAATACCATTCGCGCACTCGGCAATCGCGAGATCCAAACACCCAATATGGACCGCCTCGCAGCCCGAGGCATCGCCTTCACTCACGCCTGCATCATGGGCGGAACGCAGGGGGCAGTGTGCGTCCCCAGCCGCGCCATGCTGATGACGGGCCAGACGCTGTTCCGCGCCGCCCGCAATACGGGCGCCACGCCTGGCGACAAGGCCACGCCCGAACATTTCGTCATGATGCCGGAGCACTTGGGCGCCAACGGCTACAAGACGTTCGCCACCGGCAAATGGCACAACGGCCCGAAGCTGTTCGCGCGCTGTTTTGGCAACGGTGGAAACATCTTCTTCGGCGGCATGGGGGACCAGGTCAAAATGCCCGTGCAGGATTTCGATCCCAGCGGCGCATACCCGAAGTCAGCGATTCATCCGGCAGGCAAGTTCACCAGCGAGTTGTTCGCCGATACGGCCATCGAGTTCCTGCGCGGGCACAAGGGACCTGAGCCGTTCTTTCTCTACACCGCCTTTACCTCGCCGCACGATCCGCGAATGGCGCCGAAGAAGTACGTCGACATGTACCCGCCGGACAAGATCACGCTGCCGCCAAACTTCCTGCCGGAGCATCCGTTCGATAACGGCGAGTTGAAGGTGCGCGACGAGAACCTTGCGCCACACCCGCGCACATCTGAAGACACGCGCCGTCAGATCGCCGAATACTACGCGATGGTCACTGAAGTGGACCACAACATCGGCCGTATTCTCGACGCGCTGGACTCCAGCCCGCACGCGAAAAACACCTACGTCATCTTCGCCGGCGACAATGGACTCGCGGTGGGCCAGCACGGCCTCTTCGGGAAGCAGAACGTCTACGACCACAGCGTGCGCGTGCCGCTCATGATCAGCGGTCCGGGGATTCCCAAGGGCAAGCGCAGCGACGCGTTCACCTACCACTTCGACATCTACCCCACCATCTGCAAGCTCGCCGGCCTCCCGGTGCCGGAAATGGTGGAAGGGGAAGACCTCGCGCCGCTATGGAAGGGCCAAAAGAAGGCTGTTCGCGATTCGGTGTTCTTTGCTTATCGCAACCTGCAACGCGCGGTGCGCACTCGGGATTGGAAGCTTATCCGCTACACCATTGCCGGCAAGGAGACCATCCAGTTGTTCCACGTCGCCAGGGACCCGTGGGAGACCACCAACCTCGCCGGCAAACCGGAGCACGCAGACAGGGAGAAGGACCTCCTCGCAGCGCTGGCGGCATGGCAGAAGCGCGTAGGCGATCCGCTCGCCAACGCATGAGGCTTCGCGTCGAGCGGCGCATCCGCAAACAACTCCGCCGCAAGGAGAATGCGGACCTGGCCCACAATGTGCGAACGTCCGAACGCGCCGGCTTGTCACTGGATGCGGCAATCACACAGGCAGCTCTGCACACGCAGTATCATCGTGATCGCGGTGCAAGGCTGATGGGACCACGTGGACTCCCGTTCCTCTTAGAGCGGTTCACGCAGGCGCAGGATCTCGGCGAGCTATTCGAGCTAGCACGAGCTATCGAGTACTTACGCGACCCTCGTGCCATCACACCCCTCATCGCCGCGCTCCAAAGCGGCCACCCGGGGCACGCCCAAGCCGCCGCCTACGCGCTCGGCTGGCTCCGCCCAACTGTACGCAGCACGCAAGCTCTCATTACGGCCCTTGCTGACCCCACCCAACCCGAAATGGTGCGCCAGCAGGCTGCCGAATCGCTCGCCTATCACGATTCGACTCGGGCCATCCCCGCCCTGATTTCCGAACTTGCGAACCCAGCCGTCAGCATCCGCTTCTTCGCTGTGTTCGCGTTCGGGAGCATTGCCAGATTTCGTCCACGCCAATGGGAAGCGGTAAGACGGGCGCTGGAGCCGCTGCTTGACGATCACGCCGTGCTGCAAGGCATGTGGAGCGTCAGCCTGGAAACGCTGGCGATGCTTGGCCCGCTCGACGCCCGTTACGCGGAACAACTCGCCGCCGAACTCCGCCGCATCGAAGCCGATCCCAACGCGTCAAAAGAAAATCGCGACTGGTTCGGCTTTTACAGCCACTGACGCGTCTTACAATTAAGTATGCGCTGGACTCTTGCACTGTTCCTTCTGCCCGCGTTGTTCGCCTCCAACCCCGAGTTGAAGAGCGTCAAGTCCGTTTATCTGCTCCCGATGAGCAATGGCTTTGACCAGTACCTGGCCAACCATATTCTCGGCAGTAGTGTCTACGTCGTGGTGGCGGACCCGCAGAGCGCCGACGCCATCCTCACCGACAACATCGGTCCGGCCTTTGAACAGAAGCTGACCGAACTGTACTCGGTAAAGAAGGAAGAGGACGAGGAAGAAGCGGAAGGGATCAAAGGCAATGATCAAGTGCCGCGCGCGCATTTCCGCGGCGGCAAGGGCATGGTCTTCCTGGTGGAACGAAAGACGAAGCAAGTAGTCTGGTCCACCTACGAACGCCCAAAGGACACACGGCCCTCTTCGCTCAACCAGGCCGCGAAACGCGTCGCCGGAAAACTGAAAAAGGAACTCACCGGGCAGGTCCCTTCGAAGTAGCTGCTTACTGTTCCTGCAAACCCAGCAGCCCTTGTACGTCGCGGGCGGCGTGGAGCACACGAATAACCTGGATCGGTTTCACGTCGTGGCGATATACGATCAAGTAGGAGTACACCAGGAAGAAACGATATCGCTTTTCTG
>JACQZR010000151.1 GCA_016213775.1 Acidobacteriota bacterium | reverse complement strand
GGGCAGACTCCGCAACGTCGCCAGCCGTATCTACGCTTCCCCGGTTGCCGCAGCGGGCAAGATCTACTTTGTGACGGAGTCCGGCCACGTGGTCATTCGCAAGGCTGGCGCCGATCATGAGGTCCTTGGCGTGCACGATCTAGGGGAGGACTGCTACGCGACACCGGCCGTCGTGGAGGGAACACTCTACGTACGGACTGTGAAACGGCTATGGGCCTTTCGCTGAGCGTAATAATCTGGGGGATATGGCGCAAGCAGGGGCATATACCCCACTACTGTCTGAGCGCGATCACGTGTTTTCAATAACTTAGGGAACAGTCTCCCATGGCAGTCGGGGTGCATTTTATATAGGCACTTACTTAAGTCGTCATCGACTTATCAGCATCCTCGGCGGCGAGGCCCAGCTCGCCGTTCATAGCCCCTCTACAGGCCCTGGAGTTCCCAGCTCCAGGGCCTTCTCACGTTTAGACACCTTCTCCCTGCCTACCGCCCCATTCGGCTCGCCCACCATCCAAAAATCGGATAGATCAGATACGCGATCCCAATTTCAGAGTAGTACTGCCCCGCCGTCATCTTCATCGGCCCGTAGGCGAACATCGGGTAGTCCAAAATCAGGTTCGCCGCCAGGCACGTCAGCCCAAACTGGATTGCCGAACTAATACTCACCGGCTTCCACCGGAAGTACAGCCGCATCACCACCCCGGCCACCAGCAACACCACAAGATTCATCACCGCGTCGAACAGCGGCGCGTTTGATGCTTTGATGGGGAACAAAAGAAAGGAAACGGCAAAAGCGAGTGCCCAACTGAGTACCGCAAGTCCGAGTGATCGTTTTTCGAACGTCATGCGCCCGGAGAGTGCACGAAAGTCGCCAACTGCGCCCGATTGGGTAACCTCGCCTAGGGGTGGGGAACCATTTCGGGGGAGATGCCCCAAGTCGCATTGTCCGGCGCCCTCCGTTTGCCCGCAAAGCCTTGTTCTCGTTGTGATTTCCCACAGTTTAGCTCGCTTTCCGTTTGGCACCGTGCATGCACTATAAAGGACAATTCGTAAGTCATCATTGACTTATCAGCATCCTCGGCGGCGAGACCCAGCTCGCCGTTCATAGCCCCTCAAAGGCCCTGAGAGTCCCAGCTCCCAGGGCCTTCCTCTTTTGGTACCGCCCCAACGGATGTGGGGGAACCTGGGTGAGCCGAAATCTCATAGTACGTGCCATTTGCCCCACGAACCCATCGCTCCGCTACGGTTTTTCAACAACTTACAGGTGATCCGCTTTGGCCACCCGCATGCACTATAAAGGACAATTCGTAAGTCATCATTTGACTTATCAGCATCCTCGACGGCGGGACCCAGCCCGCCGTATTTAGCCCCTCAAGGCCCCGAAGTTCCCAGCTCCGGGGCCTCCTCATTTCTGGATGCCTTTCAAGAGCCAAGCCCAATAAAAAAGAGCGGTCATTTCTGACCGCCCTCAAAGTCTCTCCCGGCTTCTCCCCCGGACTACCCCAACTTGTGAGGTGCCCGGTATTGGTACGACAACCACTTGTTCGCCGCCGCGTTATTCGTGAACCTCTCCGCTTTGCCGTCCCATTCCAAATAGCTCCGCGTCTTCAGCGCGATCCCCGCAATCAGTGTCGCCGTCGTCGAACGATGCCCGTCCAGAATGTCGCAGTTGCACTTGGCCCGCGACTTCACGCAATCCAAAAAGTTCCGCGCATGAAACGCCGTATCGGCGCTGCCCTTCACCACCTTCGGCGTCGCTGACGACGTCTTGAACGACGGCCGGTAGCTCTTTTCCTGATCCCGGTCAATCGGCGACCGCGCCACCAGTGGAAGGTCGGTGTTCTTCTCCGGCACTACCTCCCACCGGTTGCCATGCAGATACATCGTGCCCTTGGTTCCGCGGATCTCCATCTCGGAATTCTGTGCGTTGCTCGGCGCGTTGTTGGCGTTGTACTGCGAAAAAACCATCATCGTCCCGTCGAAGTCCCACAGCGCCTCCATCGTGTCCGGTATCTCGCGGTTGTCCTTGATCGCGAACTTGCCGCCCATCGCCGTCACCGCCCGCGGCGTCTCTTTCCCCAACGCCCATCGCAGCATGTCCATGTAGTGCACGCCGAAATTGGTCAACTGGCCGCCCGAGTAGTTGTAGAACCAGCGGAACCGGTAATACATCCGGTTCTGATTGAACGGGACCTTCGGTGCGGGTCCCAGCCATTGGTCCCACTCCGCCTCGGTCACCTTATGATTGGCGGGAGATTCCCCATCCGCCGGGGTCCCTACACCCACCGGCCACTCATTCTGCAGGTGCCAGCCCTTGGCCACCGTGATGTGCCCGAGCTCACCGGACCGGATGTAATCCACCGCCTCTTTCAAAAACTTCCCTGATCTCCGGTGAATCCCCACCTGCGTCACCCGCTTGGTCTGCTGGGCCACCTCCACCATCCGCCTGCCTTCCTGCACGGTCAGAGACAGTGGCTTCTCCACGTACACATCCTTGCCCGCATGGCAGGCATCCACGAACATCAGCGCATGCCAGTGATCCGGCGTGGCCACCACCACCGCCTCCACGTTCCTGTCCTCAATCAGCTTCTTGTAGTCCTTGTATTGCTTAGGGGTAGAGCGCGAGATCTTGGCATTGTGCGCCATGTAGTCCTCACGCAGATCGCAGAGGGCAACGGTCACCTGATCGCCGTGTTCGAGAAAAGCTTCGTGCACCTGGGTGCCACGATTGCCGACCCCAATATAGCCGATCTGCAGGCGGTCATTGGCACCCATAATGCGTGAATAACTGGCCGCCGAAACGGCCGCAGCCGCGCGGGCAAAATCGCGACGGGAAAAATCACTCATAAAAAATCGACTCCGGGAAACAGGGATGTCACGCGCATTCGATATGCTACGTTCATGATACTGAGTTTCCTTACGGGCATTCTGATGACCACTCTGGCCGCCGAATCCATCCAGGTCCACGGCCACCGCGGCGCCCGCGCCGTGCGGCCCGAGAACACCTTGCCCGCCTTTGAGTACGCCATTACCATCGGTGTTGACGTGATCGAACTCGACATGGCAGTTACCAGGGACAACGTCGTCGTGGTGTCGCATGACGCGCGGATGAACCCTGCATTCTGCACCGGCCCTTCCGGCACCCGCGTCATCCGCGAGATGACCCTCGCCGAGCTCCGCCGCTGGGATTGCGGCGCGAAAGGCAACCCCGCCTATCCCAAACAGCAGTCCGTTCCCGGCACCCGCGTCCCGACCATCGATGAGGTCTTCGCGCTCGCGCCGAGAGGCGAATTTCACTTCAATATCGAGACCAAGATCACCCCTAAGAACCCCGAACTCACCCTGTCCCCGGAGGAGTTTGTCCGCCTGGTGGCAGAAGCCATTGAGCGCCACAAACTCGCCAGCCGCGTCGTCCTCCAGTCCTTCGACTTCCGTACCCTCCACGCCATGAAAAAGCGCATGCCCAACCTGCGCCTGTCCGCCCTGATCGATGCCTCCGTCGCCAAGGACTTCGTCGCCACCGCCCGTGAAGCCGGTGCCGGAATCATCTCTCCTCACCTCACAATCGTTACTCCCGACCAGGTGGCCAAAGCCCACGCGGCCGGATTGCAGGTGGTCCCGTGGACCGCCAACACCCCGTCCGAATGGGAGAAGCTCGCCGCCGCCAAAGTGGACGCCATCATCTCCGACGATCCCGCCGCCCTCATCCACTGGCTGAAGGCAAAGGGACTCCATCGCTAATCTGGAAGGATTCGAAGCTCTATGTGCGCATGCTCTTATCATGCCGTCTCGACAATCGTGTCGAGACTATGGGCGGGACTGAAGTCCGGCGTGGGCTGGCCTGGAAAGTCCAGCCGCGGCCAGGATTGGCCGCCCTACATGACGGCGGAATGTACAAACTCCAGCGTCTCGACACTCGTGTCGAGACTTCGCCGAAAACCAAAATACCCACGCTCATTGCCGCGGTAGCGCAAACGCCACATAAGCCCCGCGAATCCTCTCCTGCGTCGCCGGCGTCAACCCCACCTGCGCAGATGCGCAGAAAGCCACATACTGACGCCCGCCAATCTCATAAACCGCCGGGATCCCCTCCAACGCCGCGTCCAGTTGGTGCTCCCAGAGAATCTTCCCCGAATCGACATCCAGAGCCCGAACCTTCTTATCCCGCGTGCCGGTGAAGATCAGCCCACCAGCCGTCACCACGGGCCCCACCTTGGGATAATGCGTGCCGGTGTTCCTGATCCCCTTGGCAGCCAGGTGCGGCACCTCACCAAGGGGGATCTTCCAGAGAATCTCGCCCTTGTTCAAATCGTAAGCCGTGAGTGAGGTCCACGGTGGCGCAATCGGCGACAGCCCGTCGCTGGCCAGCATGAACCCGAAGCCGCTGTAATAGCGCTCGCCCTCGCCTGCTGAAGCGGCCAGCAGCGCGTCCTGCTTGTGATCCCGATCCAGCTTCAGCATCGCCGGCAGATCCTTCGACACCACAAACAGACGCCCGCTCGGCGGATCAATGGCCGCACCGCTCCAGTTGGCCCCGCCGTTATTTCCAGGCATCTGCACCGTGTTGCGCTTGCCCGGCGGTGTGAATAACCCCTCGTTGCGCGCGCTCAACAGTTCATCACGAAACCGCGCCCGGTCCTCCGGACTCAGATACGGACTCAGATCATCCACCGTGAACTTCTGCCGCGCAAACGGCGGCGGCTTCACAGGAAACGGTTGTGTCGCCCAAACCTGCTCGCCCGGCATATCGGACTTCGGCACCTTGCGTTCCTCCACCGGCCACAACGGCTCACCCGTATCGCGCCGGAACACCCAAAGAAACCCCTGTTTGCTCACCTGCGCGACGATGTCCACCCTCTTACCTTCATGTGTCACGGTGAGTAGTTTGGGCGCAGTGGCCAAGTCGTAATCCCAGATATCGTGATGGACCATCTGGTAGTGCCACAGCCGCTTTCCCGTCCGCGCATCCAGAGCCAGCAGGCAATCGCTGAACAGGTTCGCACCTGAGCGATCGGCCCCATAGAAGTTGTACTTCGCGCTCGCCGTCGGCGCATAGAGCACCGCGCGCACCGGATCGAGCGAAAACTCGCTCCACACGTTCGCCCCGCCCACGCGTTTCCACGCGTCCTTGGGCCAAGTGTCGTAGCCGAATTCCCCCGGCCGCGGCACCGTATGGAACGCCCACACCAGCTTGCCCGTCCGCACATCGAAAGCCCGGATATCGCCCGGCGCAGAGCCATAGCCCTGATTCGTCGCCGATCCGAGAATCAGCAGGTCCTCAAACACCTTGCCCGGAAACGCCGACTGCACAATCCGCAACTCCTTCGGATCCCGGTCGAGCCCTTCCTTCAAATTCACCCCGCCATTGGTCCCAAAGCTCTCAATCAGCCTACCTGTCCGCGCATCCACCGCGCGTAGAATCTGGTTGCTCGAATACAGCAGCCGCCGGTCCGTCCGGTCCTTGCTCTCCCAATAGTTGATGCCGCGATTGGTCAAAGCCGAGGGGGGCGCAATCGCATGTGTCCAGAGCTCTTTGCCCGTTACCGCATCCAGAGCCACCAGCGAGTTGCTCTTCGCCAGCACAAACATCACCCCATCCACCACCAGCGGGTTGAAGTTGTAGCGGTTGTTGTCGCCGGTGGCGAACGTCCAGGCCACCTGCAGCTTCCCCACATTCTGGCGGTTGATCTGCGTCAAGGCGGAATACTGCGCCGCATCGGCGGTGCCTCCGTATTCCGCCCAGGTGCGGTAATTCGGGCTCTGAGAAAACAGGCTGGCAGCCGGCAAAACGAGAAAGACGAAACGGAGCATCCCTCTATGATGTCAGGGTCTGTGCCGCGAAATCCGGAGGCACCGCCTGCCGCATGCGCGGGATGGCGGCGGCGACGTGAGCGGCGTGAGTCCAATGGGAAGCCTGGATGTCGCCTGCGCAAAGGCATTGAGGAACAAGGTGAGGGACTGAGGAGAGGAGAGTTCTCGGGAGGACGCGCAAACAACCATCTCACTATTAGGGCGCAGATTCAGTACAAGAATCCACAAGCTGGCAATCCCTCTCGCGAACGCGGAACCGGCCGATGAGAGCAGTAAGCGCGATGACAACCGAGTGCAAGCCACTGGCCCCAGTGGACATTCCGGAAACAGCGATGCGGGCCCACTGCAGGCGGGTGAGCGTTGCGGCCGTTGAGCTGGCAAAACGGCTTGGATGGAGCATGGACCGGCAACGAACGGTACACGAGCTTTCCGAACGGCATCATGAAGGACGATCCCCACTTAACGTGAAAACCGTGGGCCGGTTGCTGACGGAGGTCTGGGGATACGAATCGCAGGACGAATCGACGACGACCACCGAGGCTCAGCGTGAGGAGGTGTCGCTGATTGAACTGTGCTGTTTTTTTGTCCAACGCTGGGAGTTCATTCCATATGAGTTGATGACGTTCCCGGAGATCGTCAACGAATTGCGGGGGATGGCCACCGAAGGCTTCTTTGACAAGAGGCTGGTGGAAGGGCTGGCGGTGGTTCCGTCGGTGAAACTAACGGATGTGAAGCAGGCGGTATCGCGGCTTCCGGTGTTTCCGGCGATTGCGCTGCGAGCGATGAAACTGGCGCAGAACATGAATGCCAGCGGATTCCATCTGGAGGAGATCATCGGCGCGGACGCGGTTCTCGCAGGCGAGATACTGCAGGTGGCGAACTCGCCGCTGTACTCGCCCGCAATGCCGATCCGGTCCATCCGTCAGGCGGTGATATTGATGGGGATGCCGGAGTCCTGCCGGGTGATCACGGCGGCGGCGTTCCGTCCGATGTTTCAAAGCCCACTGGTGAGGCCGCTGTGGAATCACTCGCTGGAAGTGGCGCGGCTGGCGGAAGCGTTGGCGAGAACCACGGACAAAGTGGATGCCGAGGAGGCGTTCCTGGCTGGGCTGATGCATGACATAGGAAGGCTGGCACTGTGGAAGCTTCACTCCAAGCTATCGGTGCAATACGCAGCGTTACTGGAACAAGGGTGCGAGCCGATGTTCGCGGAAACGGTTCTTTGCGGATTTGACCATACGCAGTCGGGAAGGGAAGTGGCGGCACACTGGCGGCTGCCACAGAATCTCGCCCAAGCGGTGGAATTCCATCACCAGCCGGAGCGAACAGATTCGCTGCTGGCGCGAGTGCTCTATCTGGCGGAGCACTGTTCGGGGTCGAATGAGGACCTTCCATCGCTGTCGCGCCTGACGGCGGCGCTGGAGCTGACTGGGTTGGAGGAAGCGCATTTGCGGATGCTGCCGGGGGATCACGCCCCGGCGAATTGGTGAAGGGCGAAATCTCCCGACTGAGTAGCTGTCACACCCTCTCCGCGTCGCGGCTCGCCGACTGGTTTATAATTTGGGTATCGACGAAATGGCCAGCCCGATCCGAGTTCTAGTGGCAAAGCCCGGTCTCGACGGGCATGATCGTGGCGCGAAGGTAATCGCGCGGGCGCTCCGCGACGCCGGCATGGAAGTGATCTATACCGGTTTGCGGCAGACTCCCGAGATGATTGTCAACGCGGCCCTGCAAGAGGATGTACAGGTGATCGGCCTCAGTATTCTGTCTGGGGCTCACAACGCGATCGTGCCGCGATTAATGGAGTTGCTGCGGGACAAAGACATGAGGGACGTGGCTGTGATCGTCGGCGGCATCATACCGGATGAAGATGCCGGGGAGTTGAAGAAAAAGCACGGGGTTGCGGCGGTATATCAGCCTGGGGCATCGCTCGACGAGATCGTCGAGTTCATCCGCTCCAGGGCAGGACAGCCCGCCTGAAACACCTTGCTCAAATTGGGGAAAGCCGAACTCCGGTAGCTCGAGCCACGTGCGCAACGAAATTCCAAAAGATACAGTTCGCACAGATTGAGATGTGAAATGCAGGAAAAACTGAACATAGCCGTATTTGTGGACTACGACAATATTGAGATTGGCGTGAAGTCCACCTTGCGACGCGACTTTGATGTGTCGTTGCCGCTCGACGCGCTCAAGGAACGCGGAGACACGGTAGCAAAGTTCGCTTACGCGAACTGGAGCCGGCAGGACGCCGCCACGCGGCAGATGGCCGAGAATGCGGTGCAGATGGTGCAGCGCAATCCGTCGCCGAGGGGCGACAAGAATGGGGCTGATATTAACCTGGCGCTGGATGCGTTGGAGATGGCGTTCACACACCCACACGTGAATGCGTTCGCCATCATCAGCGGCGACAGCGACTTTATTCCGTTGGTAAACAAGCTGAAGGAATTCGGCAAGCGGATTTTCATCGTCGGAGGCAAAGCCTTCACGAGTACAATTCTGCAGCAGAATTGCCATGAGTTCATCAGCTACGAATCGTTGATAGATGCGCGGGGAGACAAACTGCCGCCGCCGCCGGCGGCTCCGCCGGTGCAGCAACAGCAACAGCAACCGCCACACCCGCCGCAGTTCCAGGACCGGCGTGATGACCGCCGCGATGATCGCCGCGACGATCGCCGCGACCGGGACCGCGACAGGGATCGGGACAGAGACCGGGATCGGGACCGCGATCGCGATCGGGACAAGTACAAGCGCGACCGTCCGGCGCCTTTGGAATTGACGCACGCGATGCCGCTGGTGGAGCGGGCGCTGCAGGTTTTGGAACGACGTGAAGTGAAACCGCAACTGGGGCTGTTGAAATCGACGATGCTTCAGTTGGATCCGGCGTTCAGCGAAAAGGCTTACGGCGCGGGAAGCTTTTCGGAGTTTGTCGATAAGCTGAAGAGGGCGAATCTGATCGAAGCGAAGGGTCACGGCGGGCACTACACGATCGAGCGGAAGGGTCCGTCGGGTCCGGTGGTGAAACCGGAAGAAGCGCTGCCGACGCTGCGCGAGGTGCTGGAGAATCACCGTCTGGAGCTGGAAGACGGGCGTTCCATCGAAGAGCTGAATGGCTGGATACACGAGGAGTTCCCGCATTTTGACGTGAAGAACTTCGGGTTCCAGGCATTCGACGAGTTTCTGAACTTCGCCCAGGACGCCTTTGTTGTGCGGCTGGAACGGCATCCGGACCGTTCGGCGACGGTGACACTCGGCGCGGAATTCTATCCGCCGGCGCTGCCGCCTGAGCCGGAGCCTTCGCCGATTGAGGAAGAGGATGACGGTCCGCAACCGTATGTCGAAGGTCAGCCGACGATGATGGATCCGAATCCGCCACCGCCGAAGCCGGCCCCGGTGCGGAAACGCGCTCCACGCAAAACGTCGGATGGACATAAGCCGGCACGAAAGGTGGTCCGGCGGAAGAAGTCGGATTAGGCGCGAAAATAGCAGGAAGCAAGAAGCAAGAAGCCAGAAGCAAGAAGCCAGAGGCAAGCGGCGGTCTGCCGCTTGCTTCGTTTTGGGGAGGTTTATGATTGAACGGATTTATCCGGCAGGAAGCCCGATTCCTCGCGGACCGTATTCGCCGGCTGTGCGGGCCGGGGATTTCATTTTCGTTGCGGGTCAGGGACCGATTGACCCCAAGGTGAACGATTTCTCCTATGGCGACATCCAGCACGAGACGCGGCTCACGCTGAACAACATCAGGTTGATTCTGGAGGCGGCCGGCGCCACGATGACCGATGTCGTGAAATGCTCGGTATTCCTCCGCGACGGGCGGGACTTTGGGGCGATGAACGAGGTTTACGCGGAGTTCTTTGGCGAGAACAAGCCTGCACGCACTACGGTGGAGGCGAAGTTCGCCAATCCGCTGATGAAAGTGGAAATCGACTGTATCGCGTACAAGCCGAGGAGCTGAGAATCAGGATTTGCCCGAGAGGACATCGCGCAGGCGCCGGGCGACTATTTCCGCCTCGCCGGGCTGTGCCATCCACGGGTTGATGATCAGTTCTTCTTTTGAGGAAGGGGTCACCTCGATGGCGGGATCGCCTGCGCGAAGCTTTTTCACAACTTCAGCGACGGTGATCCTGGATTGATCCCAACGCAGATGAAGATGTGGCACGTGGTTGGCGATGGGCGGGACCTTCACTTCGCTCTTCAGGGTCGGGATGGAGCGCAAGGCATCGGCGATGTATTTCACGCGCCGGTCGAATTCGCGCTGTTCGGCGGCCTGGTCTTTCTTGGTGAAGACTTCGACGGCAACCATCATGCCGAGCAGTTCCTCCTTGTTGACCTTCAATCCGCGACCGATGGTGTCGCTGTAGGGCGACGTGTTGAGGCGGGCGGCTTCAATGAGGTCCTTACGCCCGAGAAGCAGGCCGGCGCTTTGTGGACCGCGAATCCCTTTGCCGCCGGAGAAGGTGACGAGGTCAAAGCCCATCTTGAGGTACTTGGAGAAGTTCTCAACGGGTGGGACGTCGGCCGCGGCATCGTTGAAGGTGGGGACCTTGTGCTTTTTGCCCAGTTGCACGAATTCCTCGGCTTTGATTTGCCCGCGGGGGTCGGCGTCGTTGAAGAAGAGCATCATGGCGGTGCGGTCACTGACGGCGTGCTCCAGCTCGGCGGTGGTCTCGACCTCAATCATCTTGACGCCGACTGCGCGGACAGCGTGATCGTAGCCATAGCGGTGGACTCTTTGGATGATCACTTCGTTCTTCATTCCGGTGGTGTCGGGGATCCGCTGGATCTTGTCGGGATCTTTGCCGGCGACACAGGCGGCGGTACCGACGACAAGCGCGCCCGCGGCTCCGGAGGTGACCATGGCGGCTTCCGCTCCGGTCATTTCGGCGATCCGTTTGCCGACGGCATCGTGCAGATCGGTTAGACGGACAAACTGTTTGGAGGCGTATTGGAGCGCCTCCACCACTTCCGGGAGCATCAACGATGCCGAGAGGGTGGTGTAAGTGCCGGCGGCGTTGATGAAGGGCCGCACGCCGAGTTCCTTGAAGAAGTCGCGCTTGGGAGCGGACTTGGCACTGGCTGCGGAGAGGCTGCCTAGCGCGGGGACGGCAGGTATGGTCTTGAGAAAACGTCTGCGGTTGGCCATGAGGAAATTCCTTCGAACAAGTCTACCAGAGCCGTTAACCGATCAAGGCTGTGATCAGCCGGGACTCCAGGATCGACTCGCGGCGGTAGTTCTCGCACTTCAGGAAGTGGGCCGCGGCTTGCGCGAGAGCGGCGCCGGGCATCAGCCCAATGATTTCGCTGCCGGCAATGGAAACACCATGCGCGGCTGCTTGGCGGGCAACAAGTTCATAGACGGTGTGCAGCGGGGTGACTTCGTGGTCGGTGAGGTTCATTGAGACCTGTGCTAAACCGCGTGACGCGAGCAGTACACCCATCGCCTTAACATGAGGTAGGCCGCCTGAGGACGTGCGAATGCTCTTCGCAATGGCGCGCGCAATCTCGACGTCGGCCGTCGCGAGGTTGATATTGAAGGCGAGTAGGAATTTGCGTGCGCCGATTGCGGTGGCGCCGGCAGTGGGATGGGGTTGCGGCCCACCCACGTCGGGCTGGCGCGCCGCATCGGCGGCCGCATCGCGCAGCGCCTCGAAGCCTCCTTTGCGGACCACCTCCAGGCGGCGGCGTTCGGGGCGCATCGCGGCGGCTTCGTAGAAGTAGACGGGAATGGAGAGTTCCTTCCAGATGCGGCGGCCCAGGCGGTGTGCGAGCGCGGCGCATTCTTCCATTGTGATGTTGGCAACCGGAACCAGCGGGATGACGTCGGTAGCGCCGATGCGAGGATGGACTCCGCGGTGATGGTTGAGGTCCACGTGGAGAGCCGCCGTTGCGGCCGCACGGAAGGCAGCCTCCACAACGGGTTCGGGCTCACCGGCGATGGTCAGCACACTGCGATGATGATCGGGGTCCGATTCAGAAGCGAGCAGGGCCGCACCTGGCACGGAGCGCACGCTTTCGACGATCTCTGCAATGACACGAGGGTCCCTGCCCTCGGAGAAATTCGGAACACATTCGATGATCTGCCTGGACACGGATTCTCCAAGCTTCCATTATTCCGCGGATATGTCGTAGGGGGCGGGAGTGTTGAAGCGGCATACAAGCTTACCGCGTTTGATCACGGCGCGGATGAGATGCTCACCGAGGTGAAAGGGGATCTTCGTGTAGTCGCCGACGTCGAGGATCAGCAGGTCGGCCGGCCGGCCGGGGTCGAGGCTGCCCGCGTGGCGGCCCAGTCCCAGCAGATGGGCGGCATTGGTGGTGGCGGCAACGATGGCCTCCTCGATCCTGAGATCACCGTTCAGGCACGCAACCGAGACCGAGGCGAGCATGCTGCATGCGGGCGAACCCGGTTCCTGAAAGCCGGAGGAAAGCGCGGCGAGCTTTCCCTGCTGGATGGCCGCGCGGACCGGCTCCGGCGCCGAGCCTTCTATCATGTTGCGCAGCGGAGTGTGGGCGAGCGCTCCGCAACGCGGCTCCCAGGACACGTCCCAGGCCACATCGAGACCGGCGGCGGCCAGCGCCTCGTCGCAATGGAGTGGTTTCCGCTGGCGGCTTAGCGCTCCGGCGGTTGTTGTGCCGTGGTGGACCAGCCGTATGGCGCGGCGCACCAGGGACGGGAGTGTGCCCCGGATTCCCAGCAGGTCGACGGCGGGATCGACGAAACCCGGCATCACCACGCAACCGGAGGCGTCAATCACTTCGGCGTTGCGGTAGGCGGAGAGGTTGGCGACACGGCGCGTGGTTCCGGTTTCCACGATACAGCCGTCCCGGATGAGGACACTACCATCCGGTACGACACCGAGGTCCATCATGCGCGGGCCCAGCCGGGGCTCCGCGGCCCCACGCAGTGTAAGCAACTGGCGGGCTCCCCGAATGCAGAGGGAGGACATTCCTCTACCCAGCGTAACATTGTGCTCTCCAAGGCCGCGTTTTGCCTTCAGCGGGCGGGCTTTCAGGGACCGCAGGGCTTCGCCGGGCATGGGCTGATGCCAGGAACTCATCTGCTTCACGGATGAGCTTCCCCGACTGCGGCAGCCCGCAGACGCGCCTCAATCGATCCGAGCTGACCTTGAGAAAGCTCTTCGGCGGGATCGGGGATGGCGCACATGCGAGAAGGTGCTGGTACGCGTCGCTTCGCATTGGGATTGGCCGCCACGAGGATGGCCGTCTGCACCGTCAACGAAAATCAGACGCAAAAACCCCGTAGACGTCACGCTCGGATCTCTGTAATAGCTCTACTTTGGTGTTGTGCTTTTCGAGTCGCCTTCGATCTGAACCGGTTTCCACTCGCGCAGCGCGAGACGCCTGCTCGTAGCCGGGTCATCAAGGAGGCCAATAAGTTCGAAGACAACACGTTAGATGCAAAGGAGGGTATGATCGAGCCAGTCGTTGGAGCGTCCAGAAGTCGAAGGCCTCATTCCTGAACGATGCGAGGGTAAACCTGCGGAGTGAACAGTGATCGAATTTTGGTTCGCGTAGCTGCAAAACTACAACGGCTGAGGTATGTCAATTATGGACACATTTCTTGATCCCATTGTCTTTACCGCGACCCTGGATCGGTTAAGGCGCCTTCAACCGGATTCGCCAGGCAAGTGGGGGAGGATGAACGCGCATCAGATGGTATGCCACCTCCACGACTCTTTCCGACTTGGTCTCGGCGAACGCGCAGTCAGTCCCGCTTCGGGTGTTCTCCAACGCGCAGTGATCAAGACAATTGCGCTCCGCGTCCCGCTTCCGTGGCCCAAGGGAGTCCAAACGCGCCCAGAGGCGGACCAGGAACTCGGTGGTACACCTCCACACGAGTTCGTCTCCGATATGGGCAACCTCATTGGGTCGATCACGCGCTTTGCGCGCGCGCGGCCGCGTTGTCAGGACACACTTCATCCGATATTCGGCAAAATGTCGGAATGGGAATGGATGCGTTGGGGCTACTTGCACACGGATCATCACCTGCGCCAGTTCGGCCTTTGATGCGCACTTCATTTATCGGCCAACAGCCTCCGGACGGGGGTGGCTGTCAGCAGGCATTGCCTGAGCGGCTCGTCGTGTGCCAGTGAATCGGCGATACCCATGATCAGTTCCTTCGCGCGCGCGATGTGCGCTGGCTCGCGCATGATCCCCGCTATCTCCGCGCAAGTCCCAGGCGCTAGTGTGGACTCGCCATGCGGCCACAGGGATGATGGACTCGTCAACGATTGTGAGGGCATTGCCGATATATGTTTGGGCGCCATCGAGATCGTTCTCAGCTTTGGCTACTCGCGACTTGACTTCCCGGGCGAGTGCGCGCATGTTTGGGTCGGCGCCGGGCAGAGAATCGCATTGTTCAGGCTTCACCAGCCCGGGAAATTGAATCAACCATGTGGGCGCTCGCTTGGCAAGGGCCTGGATCAGTAAGCCGGCTTCCGCGCCCGAAGCAGTGAGCCCATTGCCTCGAGCATTGGGTAGTAGGCTTCGATACCCTCGAAACCCTCAATACACTGCCCGCGTGCAATCCGAAGCTTCGGACGGCGGCGGCACTTTGCAGGAAAGCGTCCACCAGTGTTGTCTTGGCGAATGCCCGCTATCGCGGGTTACAAACACCAGTTGTCGTTGGCCGGAGCATGCTTTCTGCAAGAATCCGTTCAGGCGGGCAAGTGCTTCCTCCCGCCCCACCATTTCCCCGGTCGGATCGTGGACCGTAAGTGGCGGCCCCACCGCGCGCGCACCGGTCACAGGAGCCATGAATTGATATCCCCGTTTCGGAAATGTCCCAATGAAAACCTGCCCATCAGGCTGTGCGCCAAGGACTCTGCGGATTTCCAGAATGTACTTTCGAATGCCTTCCGGATTGACGTAGGTCTCTGGCCACAGCGCCTATAGAATCTCGCCCTGAGTGACCAGCCGGTCCGCGTGTTCCACCAGATAACGCAAGAGATCGAAAGCTTAGGGGGTCAACGGAGCACGTCCTTCGTTCCGCCACAAACGGTGGTTGACCGTGTCAAGCCGGAATGGCCCGAATGAGATCATGTTCTGCCGTGACTGACTGAAAAAGAGGCAGCCCCGATGCTATTCTCTATGGTAACAGGTGGTGGCGGCCAGGGGCTCCTCCGCGGGCGTCAACGAAAATCGGACCAAGAGACCGCCAGGACGTCACGTTTTGGTTTCCATGGTCGTTCTATGTTGGACTCATGCTCAAACACATATACAGTGTCATGCTGATCTTCTTCTGGGCGGTCGTCCTGGTGACCGCACCAACGGTGAGCGGCCAGTCCACCGCGGGGACAGGGTTCATTCCAGTGACGCCGTGCCGCATCGCCGATACCCGTAACGCCGTCGGGCCCAATGGCGGCCCCATGATGAGCGCAAACAGCCGCAGGACCTTTCCAGTCGCCGGACCGGCCTGCGGAATTCCGGCGGGAGCCCGGGCTTTCTCGCTAAATATCACCGTGGTTCCAGGCGGTCCACTCGGATTCCTCACGGCCTGGCCCAGCGGACAACCTCAGCCTTTCGTATCAACCTTGAACTCGTTCGATGGACGGATCGTGGCCAACGCGGCAATCATTCCATCGGGCGCCGGGGGCGGCATTGATGTGTTCGTGAACAACGATGCGCACGTTGTGATCGACATCAATGGTTACTTCGATAGCCAGGCGGGTGCGTTCCCATTCTTTGCGCTGCCTCCATGCCGTGCCGCTGATACACGCGAGGGGCCGCTGGGCAGTCCGGCGCTCGTCGCGAGCGCAACACGCAGTTTCAATATTCCGGCGAGCCCTTGTGGTGTTCCGGCATCCGCACAGGCGTACTCGCTCAATGCAACGGTAGTCCCGTTGGAGCCTCTCGCATTTCTGACGCTCTGGCCGTCCAGCCAGTCCCAACCCGCGGTCTCAACACTGAACTCGGATGGCCGGGTTGTAGCGAATGCGGCAATCACTCCGGCTGGAACAAGCGGAGGCACGAGTGCCTTTGCTACCGGCGCGACGCATTTGATCATGGACGTGAACGGGTATTTCGGCTCCTCGGGCAGTACTCCTGCTCTCTCGTTTTTCCCACTGACTCCTTGCCGCATCGCGGACACGCGGGGAGCGCAGAGCCCATTTGGAGGACCCTTTCTCAATGCTGGCTCCATCCGCTCCTTCGTCCTCCCCCAAAGCAGTTGCGGAGTGCCGCTCCAGGTGGGCGCCTACGCTCTCAATATCACCGCGGTTCCTCGCGGGCTCCTTCAGTACGTGACGATCTGGCCGGGCGACCGCCCCCAGCCACTGGTTTCGACGCTGAACTCTTTCGAAGGCACTGTTGTGGCAAATGCGGCGATTGTGCCGGCGGGGCCGGACGGCTCGATCAAGGTTTTTGCTTCGGACGCCACCGATCTGATCATTGATATCAATGGCTATTTTGCCGTGCAAGCTCCGCAACAGCCTCAGCCGAACTTTTCACTCTCAGTGGATCCCCTCAGCCGCGTCATCACTGCGGGCGGAACCACCGCATATTCTGTCACCGTTCAGTCCCGGGATGGCTTCTCGGGGACGGTGGATTTGACACTTCTCAATCGAATGAATGGGCTAGCCAGCGCGGATTTCATTCCACCGTCTGTCTTTGTTTCCTCCAATGGAACCGCAACCTCCGCTTTGCGCCTGACCGCCAAACCGGACGGCCCTTTCGGCGGTGGGACCATGACTGTGCGCGCGGCAAGTCAACAACTGGTGCACGATCAGAATATTTCCGCCACCATCGTCCAGCCCGCGGCACCAGGTTACACGATATCCGTCAACCCCCTCAGCCGTACGATCGCCGCCGGAGCCACTACCACTTACCAGGTGACAGTCGCCTCGCAAAACGACTTCAGCGGACAGGTAGCCTTGGGACTCGCGAACGTGCCGAACACCGTCTTATCCACCTTCAATACGGATCTTTTCACTTTGCCTGCCAATGGAAGCGTTACATCCACGCTTTCGCTGACTGCTCAGCCGAACAGCCCATCGGCCACGTCCACCATAACGGTGAACGCGGTGAGTCTTGGTTTTCCGGCGCGCAGTCAGAACATCACTCTGACTGTCACTCCGCCTCAGGGGCCCCAGACAGCGCAGGTCTCGATCCAACAGTTCCAGTTTTCCCCCACGCCGGTCACCGTGGCTGCGGGGGGACAGGTCAGATGGACGAACCTGGACGGGACGCAACACACAGTCGTCGCCGATGGCGGCCAATTCTCATCGGGAGTCCTCGGCAATGGCCAGACATTCAGCACCATGCCGGCGGCGCCGGGAACGTACAATTACCACTGCTCGATACACCCATCTATGACGGGGACAGTAATCGTACAATAATCAGAAAAAATGCGCGCGCCACATTAGCGAACGCGCCACATTAGCGAATCGGAGATCAGCGGCGCAGCACCCCTGGTCCGCGGCCTTGCTCTGATCGGAGCTACTTTTCCACCACTTCGATCAGCGTGACGGAGAACTTGCCAAGCGGGGAATGGAAGACGCGGCGGTTGACAAGATTACCGCCGCAGAGCTTCATCACGTAATCCCCGCCCTGGACAACAGTTGGCATGGACAGGCCGACGCCAACCGGCAGCACCGATTTGAGATTGCCGCCGATCATGTTCACCAGCTCGCCCATGGCGTCGCGCACATCGTCAGTGATGGAGTCCGGTATGGGGATGGAGACGAGCTTCGCGGTCCAATGGCAAGCCTGGAGAACGGAGCACTCCACAAGCACGGCGCCTTTCCAGCTCCCTGCAAAGAAGATCGCCGCAGTGACGGAAGGGTGGTAGCAAACCGTCATTTCCGCTTCGTCCGGCCGGACATCGGTGGCTAACATCGTCGAGAAGACAACCTCGACGATCTGGTTGATTTCTGACTGGTAGGACTCTACTGGGAAAACCATCTTTTAAGAACTCCACTTCTCCGGGAAAGCTTCACCCGGGAACAAACAAGATCGGGCATACAGCGGATGGAGCTACGGCACACGGTAGGCTACCGCCTGCCCGATCATGACGCGCTCCATGGTATCCACCAGACTCAGCGTCGTTTCCGCTCCTCCGAGCAGAAGGTAACCGCCGTGATGGATGGTGTCCTGGATTCTCTGTAGAACCTGCCGTTTGGTTTCGGTATCAAAGTAGATGAGAACGTTGCGGCAAAAGACCACGTCAAAGGGGCCCAGTGTCTGGAGATTGTCGCGGAGGTCCATCCGGCGGAACGTCACCATTTTGCGTACGTCCTCCTTGAGCTCCCATTCCAGGCCTGCGCGCGTGAAGTACTTGACGAGGTAGCTGACGGGCAGCCCGCGATTGACCTCAATCTGCATGAACCTGCCGGCGCGGGCGCGGTCGAGAATCGCATCCGAGAGATCCGTGCCGACAATCTCGATTCTCCAATCCCGCAGGCCCATCTCGATGAGGATCATGGCGAGGGAATAGGCTTCCTGGCCGCTGGAGGCCGCGGCCGACCAGAAGGAGAGACGCGCCGTCGCGCGACGCTGCTCGATGAGCGCCGGCAGAATCGTGGTGCGGAGAGCGTCGTACTGGGGGAGGTCGCGAAAGAACAGGGTCTCGTGTGTTGTCATTGCCTCTACCACCTGCTGCCGCAACTCGCCCGTGGAAACTGTGGCTTTCAGCAGATTGCACAGATCGTCGATGCTGGATAATTCCTGCTTTCTGGCCACCGGCATCAGACGCGCTTCGAGCAGATAGTGTTTGTCCGAATCGATGACGATGCCGGATTCGCGGTAGATGTAGTCCTGGAGGAACCGGTAGTTGTCCGGATGGATTTCCGTCTTGGGTTGGCTGGCAGTATCTGTGATTGTAAGAGCCATGGTAAATGATTTACTCCCCTCCGCTGAAAGATGACTCTTCGGCAGGCAGGACGAGCCGGCCCATGCCCGTGACTATGTTGACGAGGGTGGTCATTGCAGCACACCAAGCATGCGGAGCTTGTCCTCGATAACCTCCTTCGTGAATGGCTTCATGACATATTCGTTGGCGCCGGCCTCGAGAGCCACCATCATCAGCTCGATTTGCGTTTCCGTGGTCACCATCATGAGCTTGACAGCGTCATAGTCCCTGTTGGACCGGACGCCTTTCACGAATTCAAGTCCGTTCATTTCCGGCATATTCCAATCAACCAGAACGAGGGAGACGTTGCCCTCGTCGTGGAGAACGGTGAGGGCCTCCTTGCCGTTGGCAGCCTGGCAGACATCGTAGCCGAGCTGTCCGAGGATCCGAGCCAGGATCGTTCGAATCGCCCGGGAATCATCGACAACCATTGCTTTTGACATATCAGGTCCCTTCTTCGTTCTGAAACCACCAATACGCCGAGGCGATGGCACTGGAGATGCAGTCGCTCTCCGGCCGACTCGCTCCGGCCTTCTGATTACTCTTTTCGGTTTCCCTGGACATTTCTTTGGGGAGTTCCTTCCCTATGCCGCCGGCTCTCCCGTCGTAGGTTGCGGAACGGCTGCGGACTTGCGGTCTTCGCAAACCGCCTGCAACCGCTCGATGAGCTGGTGGTGCGAATCTCCCGACTCGGAAGCGGTGGCTTCGATGGCCCGCAACTCCTTCCGGACCCCTTCCACCATTTCCAGGATGAGGCTGACAAGCGACGGTGTGAGATCACGGTCGCCGTTCCGCACCTGACCGAGAATGTTCTCGCCCACGTGCGTCATGCGTTCCAGCACAGAGAAGCCCAGGAAGCCACAGGTACCCTTGATCGTGTGGATGGTACGGAAGATGTTGCCCAGGAGCGCGGCGTCCTTGGGACGTTTTTCCAACTCCACCATCTCCTGGTCGAGCCGCGCGAGGTTTTCATTGCTCTCCATGAGGAAGTCTTCGATGATTTCCGGATCGTCCATGCAGTTGAGTTCCTCTCCTGATGCCGCTAGAATCGTGGCCCTGCAAGTGCTTGAGGCCGTAGCAAGCCCACGCACTTGTGCTCATCGGCGCAAGTGAGGGCGGCCTTTAGGGGGATATGAGTGTAGTACAAGGCGCAATAGGGGGTATTGCGCGTGGGTACGCGGGGCTTAGTTCATTCCCGCTTTCCAACGTTGCAGCGACTGGAGGCGTTTCTCCACATCCGTCTTATCTTTAGCATCCGGCGAAAGGGAGAGATAGCGGTGGAGGTCGGAAGCGGCTTCTTGGTAGTGCTTCATTTGCAGGTGGAGGTAGCCACGCTGGCGGTATTCGGTGGCTTCCTCCGGATGGGCATCGACAAGGAGATTTTGCACCACCAGCGCTTTCTGCCACGAACTGCGGCGGAGGTAGGCGGCACGCAGGTTGTTGAGCATGCGGAGCGCCATCTGGCGTTTGGAGACCGGCGCCAGCGCGTTCAGATTGCCGTTCAGATCGAGGCCGGTGATGCGGCTGGCGAGTGAGAGGCAATCGTCGGGTTCCAGGATGCGGCCGGCGTAAAACGGTGCGATGTAGCGCTGGAGTTCCCCGTCATTGTATTCGACGAGGAAATGACCAGGGAGGCCGATGCCTTGCACCGGCCGGTCGAGGCGGCGGGCGATTTCCATGTAGACCAGCGAGAGCGTAATCGGGAGTCCGACGCGTTCCATCAGCACCTGGTTGAGGCAACTGTTGAGGGGCGAGTAGTAGTCGTCGTCGTTACCGCGGAAGCCGAGTTCTTCAAACAGGTAGTGGTTGGTGGCGGAGATAAAACTGACGCCGTCGTCGGAGGGGCGGATGCGCTCGCTGAGCTCGGTTGCGTAGGAATCGAGTAGCCCGAGCCAGGGTTCCACTTCCAGATCCGGGAATTCGATGGAGGCCAGTTCCAGGACTGCGATATCAAGGGGGATGTCCTCATTGCAGCCGACCACAAGCTCGACGAAATCTCGCACTTGGTGGCTAGAATAGCATATCCCTGATGAGAGCCATTATCACGCCTTCGATTGTCTGTTCATGCCTTTTGGTGTTCTCCTGCGAGCGCAGCGGCGAGACGGGAGTGGGTGAGATTCGAGGGGCGGCACGCGTGGGCGGGACGATCTATGCATGGGGCAATGGGGTAATGCAGTGGGAGTCCGGCCGGGTGCGCGTGCTGCACACGGGCCGGCGTTTTGAGCCCGCCGGATGCACTGCGGAGCTCGATGGAGCAGTGGGCTTGGTATTGCGCGAGGGACACAACCTGGTTTGGGTACACGGAGACGGATTGGCGCAGACGTCCAGGATTGACACGGAGGCCGGATTGTCCGACTGCCTGGCGACGACGTTGTTGGGGCGCCGGGGTTTACTCGTGGCCCATCGGGGTTTGCAGGTGCGGTTCTACGAGCGGCCGGAGCGGGATGGCGAGCGTTGGCCTTACCGCGAGATCTACTCGTTCTATACGGCGTCGTATCAATCGGGGCTGCTGCTCCACGATGTGGATGGCGATGGCCGCGCGGATATTCTTTGCGGCAATTACTGGATCCGGTCGCCGGAAGCGTTTGAGATGCCCTGGCGGCTTTTCGCGATCAACACGTACAACGATACGGAGCATGCAGCGCACCTGCGGCTGGTGATGTGGGGCGAGAGGCTGGTGGTGGCGCAGGGAGAATTACGTCCGGCGAAGCTGGCGTTGTTCGCCGCAGGCGCGGACCCCAAGCAGTTATGGAAGGAGACTCGGTTGGAGGGAGGTTTGGATCTCAATCACCCGGCAGCGCTTGCGTCCGGCGAGCAGGGTTTTGTGGTTGGCGAACGTTGCGGGCGTGGCAGGATTCTCCGATGGGCCAAGCACGTCAATGGCGAGCTGCTCGGAGAAGGCGCGGCGGTGGTGGCGCTGTTCTGGGACGGGCCGGACGGAATTGTCGTCGTGCGCGGAAACGGTATCGAACGGATTCCGATCCCGCTAAAATGAAGGACACTGCCATGACGCAAACCTGGTATCGTTCCCCGATCGCATTGACTGCACTTTCGCTGGTGATCCCACCCTTGGGTGCCGCAGCGGTGTGGTGGACTGCGCTGCGGGCCTGGAAGAAGTTGTTGCTGACGGTATTGCTGTTGGTTCTGACGGTAGTGTATCTGGTGGCGTTCTTCGGGTTGCGGATGGAGCTGTCGGGGGCGGGTAACCGGCCGATCTTCACGTTCCAGAGCTTTGATCGGCGGATGGCTGCTTTGGAGGCCGACCGCGCCCGGCAGGCGAGCGCGTTGCCAGCGGCGGCGAGGGAGAGTCCGGTCGCGGCGGAGACGCCCCAACCCAAAGAACAACCTGCGGCTGTGGCGACGCCCGCGGTGAGCAGCTATTGGACGGACTTTCGAGGTCCGCTGCGCGACGGCGTGTACCGGCAAAGCGAGATCCTGACCGCATGGCCGGCCAAAGGATTGCCGCAGGTGTGGAAGCAGCCCATCGGCGGCGGGTATGCATCATTTGTTACTGGAAACGGACGCGCCTACACCATCGAACAACGACGAGATAAGGAAGCCGTGGTGGCCTACGATATCGCCACCGGACGTGAGCTGTGGGCGCACAGCTATGCTGCGTTCTTTGAGGAATCGCTCGGAGGGCCCGGACCGCGGGCGACGCCGACCTTCCACAACGGGGTGATCTACTCGCAGGGCGCGACCGGGGAACTGCGTGTGCTTGATGCGAAAACAGGTGCGCTGCGTTGGGGGAAGAACATTCTTACGGATAATCAGGCTCAGAACATTCAGTGGGGGATGGCGACCAGTCCGCTGGTGGTGGACGGGAAGGTGATTGCTCAGCCGGGCGGGACGGACGCATCCGTGGTGGCGTATGCGGCCGATAGCGGCAAGGTGGTGTGGAAAGCTCTCTCCGACCAGGCATCGTACACCTCGGCGATGGTGTTGACTGTGGCCGGCCAGCGGCAGATCGTGACGATTACCGCGAAACGGATGGTCGGCCTCGATCCCGAAAACGGCAAGCTGCTTTGGGAATACCCATGGGAGACGCAATACGACGTGAACGGTTCGCAGCCGATACTGATCGCAGGCAACCGGCTGTTGATTTCGTCAGGCTACGGACACGGATCGGCGCTGGTGGAGATCAACGGCAGCGCGGTGAAGACCATCTGGCAGAGCACACGGCTGAAAACGCGGTTCTCCAGCGCCGTACTGCATGAGGGCTACATCTATGGGTTGGACGAGAACATTCTCACGTGCCTGCGGGTTACGGACGGGAACCAGATGTGGAAGGGCGGGCGGTACGGCTACGGACAGATCATGCTGGCCGGCGGGCACATTATTGTGCTGGCGGAATCCGGTGAGCTGGCGCTGGTGAAGGCCACTCCGGAGCAGCATACGGAGCTGGCGAAGTTCCAGGCCATCGAAGGCAAAACCTGGAATCATCCGGCCATTGAGAACGGCTTGCTGCTGGTGCGCAACGCGGCGGAAATGGCCTGCTTCCGGATCGGCAAATAGAGAGCCGGGCGCGGGGTTTTTGCTCCGCGCCCGACCGCTCTTCGAGGAGCTGTGAACGTTCTGAAGACCGCTTGCTGACGCGCGCGGCTCGGTTCTCATGTCGTTGTCAGTGAGTCGCTTACGGAGCCGTGACCTTAGTTGGCCTTCAGTTCCACCTTCACCGTGCGCGGTTTCGCGATCTCCTTCTTAGGCAAGGTGACGGTGAGCACGCCGTTGCTGTATGCGGCCGCGATCTTCTCCGGGTCCACGCTGTCAGGCACCGAGAAGTAGCGGGCAAAGCTGCCGTAGCTGCGCTCGATGCGATGGTAGCCTTTTTCCTTCTTTTCCGATTCAAACTTGCGCTGGCCCTTGATGGTCAAGGTGCCGTTTTCCAGCTCGATGTGGATGTCCTTCATGTCTACCTCGGGGACGTCGGCCTTGAGGACAACTTCGTTTGCGGTTTCGAAGATGTCGACAGGCGGGGTCCAGGGACGGCCGGCAGTGGTTTCATCCAGCCAGCGGGACAGAGTGTCGGTAAAGAGGCGCGACTCGGGGAAGTGCTCCAGAGCAGCGAAGGGGTTGTAACGAGTAATCATGGTGTGAATTCTCCTCATGCATCAAAGTGGTCGGGGCGAATCGCCCTACAAGTCAATAATAAAATCTTAGTGTATATTTGTCAATATATCTTCCTATAAATTTTCACGTCTGCCCGCCGCGCCCTCTCGCTACAATCTCTTTGAGCATGTCGAACCCTTACCTCTCCCGGCCCTGGCTCCGTCACTACCACGTTCCCCACACTCTGCCGCTACCCCGCGCGACGCTGCTCGACGCCATGGAGCGGCATGCTGTGGCAACTTCGGAAGCGGTTGCGATTCAATACTTTGACCGGTCATTCTCGTACGCGGAGCTGGAGCAGCTTGCATCCCGTTTTGCGACTCTACTGGCTCGCCGCGGGGTGGGGCCGGGCGATCGGATCGCGTTGTCGCTGCAGAACAACCCGCAGTTTGCGATCGCACAGTACGGCGCCTGGAAACGCGGTGCCGCAATCCTGCCGCTGAGTCCGATGTACAAGTCCGAGGAACTGGAGTATCAGCTCAACGATGCGGGGGCGACGGTCTGGGTCGGCCTGGAATCGCTCTACGCAGATGAGGTGAGAAAGGCCCTTCCGCAGACCTTGGTGCAACATGCGATTACCACCAGCGAGTTGGACTTCCTGGCTGGTCCGGTACCCGGCGCGTTGAAGGCTTCGCAGCGCCAGCGGTTTCCGGAGACGACGGATCTGATGGACGAGCTATACTCCCTGGAGCCGGACGCCGGAAGCCGTGTGCCCTTGAGTGGCGATCAAATGGCGCATATTGTGTACACTTCCGGGACCACGGGAAAGCCGAAGGGGTCAATTGGGCTGCACCGGCATATAGCATTCAACGCGAACGTATTTCGTACCTGGATGGAACTGACGCCGGAGGATTCTGTGTTGGGGATGGCGCCGCTGTTCCATATCACCGGTCTAGTGGCGCACCTTGGAGTAGCCGCGCTGACCGGGATGCCGCTCGTGTTGTTTCACCGCTTTCAACCGGGCGAGGTGTTTCGCGCGGCGAGGCGCTACCATGCCACGTTCTCCGTTGCGTCGATCACAGCTTACATCGCGCTGCTGAATGATCCGGCGGCGGAGCGAGGCGGGTTCCTGAAGAAGTGCTTCACGGGAGGGGCGGCAGTGGCGCCTTCCATCACCGAGCAGTTTGAAGCAAAATGCGGCTGCTACATACACAACACTTACGGTCTGACGGAAGTGAACTCGCCTTCCCATTCGGTTCCCTATGGACTGCGCGCGCCGGTGCATCGGGAAAGCGGCGCGCTGGCGATCGGGGTGCCGATCCCGAATTGCGAGGCTCAAATTGTCGACGTGGCTGATCCGTCGCGCGTCGTCGAGCCCGGAGAAGCAGGAGAGCTGGTGCTCAAAGGCCCCTTCGTGTTTGAAGGGTATTGGAACAAACCCGAAGCCACGGCGGCGGCGTTTCATGACGGCTGGTTTCTCACTGGTGACGTGGCGATCATGGATCGCGAGGGTTGGTTCTACATCGTTGACCGAAAGAAAGATATGATCAACGCCTCCGGCTACAAGGTGTGGCCGCGGGAGGTGGAGGACGTTCTCTACCGGCATCCATCGGTGCGCGAGGCGGCAGTGGTGGGGATTGCGGATCCGTATCGAGGGGAATCGGTGAAAGCGGTGATTGCGCTACGCCCGGATGCGACTGCCACGGCAGAAGATCTGGTTGCGTTTTGCCGGGAGCGGCTGGCTACCTACAAGGTCCCGCGAGTGGTGGATTTCGTGGAGGAGATTCCCAAGACAGCGACCGGCAAGTTCTTGCGCAGGCAGCTTCGCGGCTAGTTGTTTGGCCTGACCGCTTGCTGACGCGCGGTGCGCCAGGATAAGCCTGGCAGATACGAAACAGAGCCGTGCGCGAGCAAGCGGTTTTCGGATTTTTTTGACAGACTCTGAGAGAGCGGATTCGCAACCATTTCTGGCGCTGTGTCTAGTGGGCAGTCGCGAGGTACTCACCAGTGGACGCATCCACGAAAATGGAGTAGCTGCTGCTGCTCACTGATTCGCCCCAAATGACGCGCCAGGCGAGGTTGGGGAAGCGCGGAGTCATTTCGAGCTGGAACATGACCGGCATGTCAGGGAACTTCTTCAACTGTTCGGCGCTCTTCTTGGCGGCCACCTCGTAGGCTTCATCGGAATCATGCTTGAGCGCCTGAACCACGAAAGGTTTCGTCTGGCCGCGGGGGGAGTAAGCTTCATCGGGCAATCCGAAGACGCCTTTGTGCAGGTTGCCGCCTGCTTCCACAACAGAGTAGGTGTAGGTCTTGGAGCGGCCCTTGCCTGGGGAGACAAATATGGCTTGCCAGGCGCCGTACTTACCTTTACCGGCTTTCACCTCAGCAATGGGGACGCTGGCGAGTTGGAGGATCTGGACGTCGGGGGACCAGGCACGCGCGGCACCGAACATGTTCTGGAAGGCTTGCATCGCGGTGATGGGTTCCGGAGGCTTCTCAGGTTCCTTCTTCTTGGCGGCGGTAGGGGACGACTCGCAGGAGATGAGGGTGAGCGCTAGTGGCAACAACAGCAGTGTGGAACGACGCATATAGAATCTATTGTAATTTAGCTTTGGATGTCGTTTTTACAACTGGTGCACGGAACGGTTTGCTGCCTGGTACGTAGTGGCCTGCATGCGAACTCTGCTGCTGGTGCTGATTGGCGGGCGCGTCAACGGAGCCTGCGTGTGTTCGACCGGCAGCCGTAGCTACCTCGTCTCCGTCCGCGATAATAGGGCATGGCGAATCCGGACCTCTGGGCGATGGCCGATCTGGCCACTCCGTGGTGTTTGCATGTGGCGGTGACGTTGCGCGTTGCCGAGCATATCCTGGCGGGTGTGAGCGGGATTCAACCGCTGGCGTTGCAGTGCGGAGCGCATGCGGAATCGCTGCACCGTGTGCTGCGGCACCTGGTGGAAAAGGGAGTTTTCACCGAACCCGAGATTGGCGTGTTTGCACTGAACGACGCGGCACGAGGTTTGATGGAGCCCGGCTCGCGGCTGGGGTTCGATCTGACCAGCGTCGGCGGACGGATGGCGCATTCGTGGAGCACGCTGCTGCAGGCGGTGCAAACGGGTGAGCCGGCCTACCACACGATCTTTGGGCGGCCATGGTGGGAAGACCTCGCCGCGCACCCACAGGTATCGGCGGACTTTGATTCGTTGATGGGACCGGCCGGGCATGGCAAGCCCGATCCCGATGTACTCATCAACGGCGATTGGGATGCGGTGCGCAGCGTGGTGGATGTGGGCGGCGGCACCGGTTCTCTCCTATCAGAGGTGCTGCGAATGCATCCCGCCGTGCGCGGCACGCTGGTGGATCTGCCAAGCACGGTGGCGCGGTCGGGCGAGGTGTTTGCAGCCGCTGGTGTGGCTGATCGCGCATCGTCTGCCGGACAGAGTTTCTTTGAGCCGCTGCCGGCGGGCGCGGACCTATACCTCATCAAGAGCGTGCTGAGCGACTGGCCGGATGGCGATGCGCGGGCGCTGCTGCGGCGGTGCGCGGAGGCCGCTGCTCCCAACGGCCGCGTGGTGATCGTGAACGGCGTCTCGCCCGACGAAGAGCGTGTATCGCCGGAATTGTTGATGCTGGTTCTGGTAGGCGGCAAGCAGCGGAGACTCTCTGAGTTTCGCCAACTGGCGATGAGCGCGGGGCTGGAAGTCGCCGTTGCGGGATACACTTCGACAGGCCGGTTCATGGTGGAGTGTAAGCCTCTACAATAAATTTGGAGGTTCCCCGTCAATGAACGATACGCAACGCGAGAAGGTACAGGAAGCACTGGATCGCTTCGAGATTGAAGTCCCGTCGTGGGGCTTTGCTAACACCGGCACACGCTTTGGAAAGTTTTTGCAGCCAGCCGCCGCTTCCACTATTGAAGAGAAGCTCAGTGACGCCGGCCAGGTGCATGCGATGACGGGGTGTTGCCCATCGGTTGCGGTGCATGTGTTGTGGGACTTCCCGAACGGATTGGAAGACACGCACGGGGTGAGCCGGATTGCGGCAAAGCATAACGTGAGAATCGGGTCGATTAATCCGAATATGTTCCAGGACCAGATTTACAAGCACGGGTCGTTGGGGAATCCGGACGAGCAGGTGCGGCGGGCGGCGCTCGATCACATGATCGAATGCGTCAGCATCAGCCATGCCACCGATAGCCGCGATATTTCGTTGTGGTTCGCCGACGGGTCGAACTATCCGGGATCGCAGCACATTCGCAAACGGCGGCATTGGTTTATTGACGGCTTGCAGGAACTGCACTCGCACCTCGATCCGGGCCAGCGGATGCTGGTGGAGTACAAGCCGTTTGAGCCAGCCTTCTATCACACCGATATTGCCGACTGGGGCATGGCGCTGTTGATGGCGCGGGCCGCGGGGCCGCAAGCCAAGGTGCTGGTGGACCTGGGGCATCATTATCAGGCGCAGAACATCGAGCAGATTGTCGCGTGGCTGCTGGCGGAGGGAATGCTCGGCGGGTTCCACTTCAACGACCGGCGGTATGCGGATGATGATCTGACATTGGGCTCGATTGATCCGTATCAGTTGTTCCGCATCTTCCACGAGATCAGCTATTGGGAATGGGAAACGGACGGGCAGGCCGATATCGCGTACATGATCGACCAGAGCCACAACCTGAAGGGCAAGATCGAGGCGATGATCCAGAGCGTGTGCCGCGCGCAGGAGTTGTACGCGAAGTCGATGCTGGTGGATCACGACAAGCTGGCGGCGGCGCAGACGGCATGCGATCTGGTGGAGGCGGAGGAGTGCCTGCAAGAGGCGTTCGCCACTGACGTGAAACCGGCGATTCTGGAATGGCGCAAATCGCGCAATGTGCCCGCTAATCCACTGACAGCTTTCCGTTCCGGTGGATACCTGGAGCGAGTGACCGCCGAGCGGAGCGAACGGAACATGGCGGCGGTGTCGAGCTACGCCTGAATCCTACTTCGATTCGCGCGATTGCATCCATTGCTTGGAACAGGCGGGGGCGGGGGCGTTCACCAGCGGCATCTTCGACTCGTATTTGCCGCGCGGGAGCACCATCCTCTCATCGGTCTTCGCTGCTGGGACTTCGATCAGCGGGATGGAGCAGACTCTGGCATGCGGAACGGTGGTAGTGGTTCTTGGTGCCAGCTCTTTGCGTAAGCGCTGCATACGCTCTTCGGAGATCTTCGGGAACTCTTTTTGGATCTGACTCTGGGCGAGAAGTGTCAGCGCCGCAGCGAACGAAACCAGGAAGATTCTCAGCATGGTGGCTCCTGTTCCGACCTCATTATATCCCTTGGGGCGAAGAGTGGCGGCTCGGATATAATTCACAATTGACATGTCATCCCAACGAGTCCTCCTTCTCTTCCTCTTTGCTCTTTCCTGCTATGCTCTCGACTTCCGGAATGCGGTGATTGTGACGGGTGAGAACCCGCCGGCGCGTGCGAAGAAGACCGCCACGATGATCGCCGAGGAAATCGAAAAACGAACGCAATTACGGCTGAAGGTAGTGACGCAGGCGGCGGCGACCCGTGCCGCCATCGTGCTGGCCAAAGGCTCCGGCGTGGCGGAGGGATTCTCCGTTGCCACGTCGGCGCAAGGCGGACGGGCAGTGGCGACTGTGACCGGCAACGATGACCGCGGACTCGTTTTTGGCGCGGGGTATCTGCTGCGGCAGTTCCGCATGGAGCGGCAGAAACTGGAACTCGATGAGATGTCCGTGCGCACGGCGCCGAAGACGCAAGTGCGCGGACATCAGCTCGGCTACCGTCCGAAGACCAACTCCTACGATGCCTGGAGTGTGCCGATGTGGGACCAGTACATTCGCGAGCTGGCGATCTTTGGCAACAACACGATTGAGCTGATTCCACCGCGGTCTGATGATGACGACGACAGCCCGCACTTCCCTCTACCCAAGATCGAAATGAGGGAGGAGATGTCGCGTATCGCGGATGAGTACGCGGTGGATGTTTCCATCTGGTACCCGGCGATGGACAAGGATTATAGCGATCCGAAGACCGTGGAGTTCGCGTTGAAGGAATGGGAGGAAGTTTACCGGCGGCTGCCTCGCATCGATGTGATTTTTGTGCCCGGCGGCGATCCCGGACACACGCAGCCGAAATACCTGATGGCTTTGCTTGAGAAGCAGACGCAACTGCTGCACAAGTATCATCCGAAGGCGCAGATGTGGATGTCTCCGCAGAGCTTCTCCAAAGAGTGGATGGAGGAGTTCTTCGGCATCATGCAGGGCGAGCCGAAGTGGCTCTCAGGCATTGTTTTCGGGCCGCAGAACATGTATCCGCTACCGTATATGCGCAACCGGATACCCAAGCGGTATCCGATCCGGTTCTACCCCGACATCACGCACAGTCTGCATGCGCAGTTTCCGGCGCAGAGCTGGGATTGGGCGTACGCATCCACCGAGGGCCGCGAGGGAATTAATCCGCGTCCACTTGGCGAGGCTGTGATCTTCCGCACCTATAACAAGTACACGAATGGGTTTGTCACCTATTCGGAAGGGTGCAACGACGATGTGAACAAGTTCGTGTGGAGCGGGCTCGGCTGGGATCCTGATGCCAACGTGAAGGGGATTCTGTTGGAGTACAGCCGCTTCTTCTTTGGCCATCACCTTGCAGATCCGATGGCGCAAGGGTTGCTCGCGCTGGAGCGCAACTGGATTGGTCCGCTCACCGGCAATGGGGGGGTGGAGACTACGCTCGGGCAGTTTCGCGAGATGGAACGCACCGCCACTCCGCAACTGCGCTTGAACTGGCGTTTTCAACAAGCCCTGTACCGGGCCTACTATGATGCGTTTCTACGGGCGCGGTTGTTGGTGGAGACGGCGCAGGAACAACAGGCGATGGGTGAGCTGGTACAGGCGCAGATGCGCGGGTCGCTGAGCGCAATGGAGGCGGCGGAGCGCGTACTGGATGCCGACATGCTGCCCGCCAACGTGCGCGAATTGCGCCAGCGTGTGTTCGAATTGGCGGAGGCTTTATTCCAGAGCATCCGGATGCAGTTGAGCGTCTCCAAATATCGGGCGATCGCGATCCGGCGCGGCGCGAATCTGGACGGGGTGGACTACTCGCTTAATAACCGGTTCTGGCTGAAGGGCCGGTTTGCCGGCATCCGCGCTGCGAGCAATGAAACCGACCGGTTGAAGATGCTCGATGAGATCGTTAATTGGACCAATCCCGGGCCGGGCGGATTCTATGATGACCTCGGCAACATGCTCGCTCAGCCGCACCTGGTGATTGGCGACGGGTTCGAGAAAGACCCGGATTTCCTGCGGTCGGCACTGATGGGCTTTGGCAGCCGCACGCCACAAGATGGCTGGCGCACGTCGTGGTACAACCACGCTGAAACGATGTACGACGGCAAGGTGCGGATGCGATACACGGATCTCGATCCCAAGGCGAGGTACAGACTGCGGGTGGTGTACGCGGGGGATCAGCCGGGGATTCCGATCAAGCTGGTGGCGAACGGGTCGCAGCAGATTCACGACTACATCAGGAAGCCGGCGCCGATTGCTCCGGTGGAGTTCGATGTGCCGGCGGAAGCTACCAGGGGCGGAACGCTGGAGTTGGAATGGACGCGTCCGCCGGGATTGGGTGGAGCGGGGCGCGGTGCACAAGTGAGCGAAGTGTGGCTGGTGCGCAACAAAATGTGAGACTTTCCGCCGCCTCGTTACATCCTTATGAGAGTGGAAATCGGCTTATGGCTGCTATATTGGAGATAGAAACGCCCGTTACCCAGCCCAACACTGAAATGGAAACAGCCGATACTCCTGTATTCGATGAATCCGCGCTTGTGGCCAAGGCTCAGGGGGGAGACGTGTCCGCATTCTCCCAACTGATCACTCAATACGAGCGCAAGATCTACCGGCTTGCCAAGCGAATCACGCAGTCAGACGAGGATGCCGAGGATGTGTTGCAGGACTCGTTCATGAAGGCGTACGAACACCTGGACAGCTTCCAGGGCAATTCGAAATTCTACACTTGGCTGGTGCGCATCACGGTGAACGAAGCCCTCATGAAACTGCGCAAGCGCAAGGGCGACAAGACTGTTTCGCTCGACGATCCGGGCGATAACGGCGATGAGCCGATCGTGCGTGAGATTGCCGTATGGGAAGGGGATCCGGAGCAGCGCTACTCGCAGGAAGAGCTCCGGTCGCTTCTTGACGATGCGATCCAGAACCTGAAGCCGTCGTTTCGTACTGTGTTTTTGCTGCGCGATGTTGAAGAGCTCTCCACCGAGGAGACTGCTTCCCTGTTGAATCTGTCTATCCCGGCGGTGAAGAGCCGCCTCCTGCGTGCCCGCCTCGACCTGCGAGAGCGGCTGACGCGAATGTTTAAGAAGAAGGGGGATGATCTCTTTGCTTACCTGTAAGGACTTTTTGCGGGAACTCAACGACTTTCTCGATGAGACCTGCGATCCGCAAATGCGCCAGGAAATTCAGCGCCACATCAGCGAATGTCCCAATTGCTGGGTTGTGATGGACACCTGCAAGAAGACGTTGAAAGTCTACAAGGGCATGGAGCCGCAGGAGGTGCCCGCTGATATCCAGAGCCGCCTGATGGCGGCGTTGCAGAAGCGGATCGCGGCGGGTGGGGGCAAGTGCTCGCACTGACCTCTATCTGACGATCAGCGTGAATTCGAGTTGGAGGATGAGAGCCTCCGCGGTTGCCCGGATGCTCGAAACCTTAAAGTCTCTCAGTTGCTGTTGAAATGTCTCTCCAGGCAGTTTCCTCTCTAGAATCCTCTTTGCATCCTCCGTCACGTTGTACTCAAACTTCTTCGCCAGTTTCTCCTGGATCGATTCTCTGACACGTTTGGTGTAGAAGCCGTCCTTGGCGGTTTCCACCTCGACGGAATCGAGCCGGATCATGCCGTTGTGAAATTGCGGGACGGCGATGATGCGGAGGTCGAAGGTGTCACCGGGACCGAGGCAGAATCCGAAAAGGCTGGTGGCGCTTTTACCGGTGAACCGGGCCTTGATTTCGAGGTGGCCTTCCATGCCGCCGACGGTGGGATTCTCCAGGTAGGCGAAGTTGCACTTGTTGTCCTGCGAGCCTTTGACGTACATGCGTCCGCTCTGAGGGAAGGCCTGCTGGGCGAGGGCTTTTTGGAGGACGGAATACTGGATCTGCACCTCGACGCCGGTGGCGCGGAGGGGCGTGATTGCCAGGAGCAGGAGGAGGATCGGCACAGGGGACAACATCAGGCTAACATGGCGGACAAACGTGCTCAGAAATCTGAACGAAACCTGAACGTCCGGTCTGCTGGTAATGTGGCATTCTGATAACCAATGTCTCGCGGCTGGACACTTTCACTGCTCTTCACATTCACGATTGTTTTACCGGCTGCAATCCTCACGTTGGTAGCTTTGAGGGGGTTGCAGCAGGAACGGGCTCGCGCCGCCCAGCAGTTCCACGACGAGTTGCGGCTTTCGGCCATCCGATCGGCAGCCAACCTCGATTTGGAGATAGAGGATCTGCTGCGGGTACTGGACCAGCCCTGGACGCAAGCTTCCCAGACGGCCGAGGTTTCGAGGGTTCCGATGGTGGTGGTGGAGGCCGCTCCGGAGGCTGTCTCGTGGGCGCCCGCAGCGGCGCTTTCCTATAACCCAGGACCTGTGCACGCTGTAGCGCCACCTGCCGATCTTGACGCCGCGCAGCACTGCGAATTGCGAGATCAGGCCTATGAGAAGGCGCTGGCGGCTTATCGCGCTTCATCCGGTGCTCCGCAATGGTCGATGTTTCTTCAAGCCCGTCTGTTGCGAAAGATGAATCGCGGGCATGAGGCCGAAGCTGCCTGGCGCAACCTACTAGGGCTTCCCGACACACGGCTCGGTCAGTTGCCGTCGCATTTCATCGCGCGATACGAGACCTCTCCGGATCTGGCGCTTCTGAAGGAGTTGGAGGATGGCCGTTGGCCGATGCACCGTACGCTGTTTCGATACTACGATTCCGAACTACGCAAGGCGGCTCACGCGGAGTCGCGACCAGTGGCCGCAAAGACGCGCCTTGCTGACACCGTCGCCACGTTCGTCGAATCTCCGCGGGCCACGCTCCCTGACGGATCCTTCGCCTGGTGGCGCAACTCCCCCTCCGGTGTGCGCGCCGTAATCCTTTCTCAACAGGCTGTGCTCGCGTCCATCTGGCCGCGCGTGGCGCTCCCACGGCTGAATTTTGGCCTGACCGGCGAAGCAGATGCAATTCGTCCGCGCAGTTTTGCTCGCGGCTGGGGAATTCGAATGGATACTTCCGCCCCGCCGCAGCTTGCCGCTTTCGACCGGCAGAGACGATGGTTTGAGGCTATGCTTGCGCTGATGCTCGGGCTGATCGCCTTCGGTGCTCACTTCCTGTTCAAAGCCGTACGCCATGAGATGGAGACTGCTCGGCAGCAAGCGGAATTCGTAGCCACCGTCTCCCATGAATTTCGCTCGCCGCTGACCGGCCTGCGCCAGTTAGTGGACCTTCTCGAGCGTGGGCGTGTCGGTTCGGAGGATCGGAAGCGGGAGTACTACGGCATGATGGCGGGGGAATGCGCACGCCTGACACGCCTGGTGGAGAACCTGCTGGATTTCTCGCGGCTGGAATCGGAGAAGAAGGCGTACTCCTTTGAGCTACTCGATCCGCAGGCGTTGCTGACCGAGATTGCGGAGGGGTTCCGTCATGAGAGAGTGTCTTTGGAGTTGAACATACCCGCATCGCTCCCGCTCATTCGCGCCGACCGCGTAACGCTCGCTACGGCGGTACAGAACCTTCTGGACAACGCGGTGAAGTATTCGCCGGAATCAAGCGTCGTCTGGCTGGAGGCATCCTGCGCCAATGGAGCCGTCGCGATCACCGTCCGTGACCGTGGGGTGGGTATCGCGCCTTCCGAGCAGTCCAGGATCTTCGACAGGTTCTATCGCGTCCCCGGTGCGATGTCGAAGAAGGTGAAAGGCGCGGGCATCGGCCTTGCCTTGGTGCAACGGATTACACGCGCGCACGGCGGCCGCGTCAGCCTCGAAAGCCAGCCGGGAGAAGGCAGCGCTTTTACATTACATTTCGAGGTCGCTTCATGAAACGCATTTTGATTGTCGAAGATGAACCGGTGATCGCCGCGGGGCTACAGGATGACCTCGAAGCGGAGGGCTATTCGGTTCAGGCTGTTTCGGACGGCGATGCCGGCCTTCAATCAGCCCGCGCCGGCGGATGGGACCTGATTCTACTGGACGTGATGCTGCCCGGGAGGGACGGATTAAGCGTTTGCCGTGAGCTGCGGCGCGAGGGCAACGGGACTCCTATTCTGATGCTGACAGCGCTCAGCCGGGAGAATGAGAGGATTACCGGCCTAGATGTGGGTGCGGATGACTATTTGACAAAGCCATTCGCCTCGGGTGAGCTTCACGCGCGCATACGTGCCTTACTGCGGCGCGCCACGCCGGGCGTTGCCGGCCACGGTTTCGGGAATTGCCGCTTCGACGCTGAGAGCGCCCGCTTCTACAAGCAGGGCAAACCGGTCGAACTGACAGCGCGTGAATTCAAAATGCTGAAGGTTTTCCTGGCTGAACCAGGAAAGATTCTGTCTATTGACGACTTGCTAAAAAAAGTTTGGGGACCCGAGATGTTCCTTACGGATCGTGTAGTCTATACGCACGTAAACAATCTGCGCGCCAAGATCGAGGACGATCCGGCGCATCCTCGCCATATCATCAGTCTTCGGGGGCTGGGCTATCGCTTTGATCCATGAGGAGGAAATCGGCGTCAGGCTTGAACGTCGCTTGAAGCTTCTCCATGCCGTGTCTCCTTAAGCTGGACCTACCATGAAACACACATTCACTATTCTGTTTCTGACCATCAACGCGCTGGCGCAATCCGGTGCGGAGAAACTTCTTGGGGAAGCTCAGCACAAGGAAGAGGTCCAGGGGGATCTCAATGGCGCGATCGCCGCATACCGCAGAGTGATCAGCCAGGCGGGAACGAACCGATCCCTAGCAGCCCGTGGTAAAAGTCAGGCTCCCGAGCATAAAACATATTGAGCCTGAAATGTTTCAGCCGTAGAATGGAAGTATGGCAATGGGCACCCGCAAACGGCGCGAACGGCAGTCAACGGTTGTGGTTCACCACGACGGAAATCCGCGCGACAAGCTCACACCCGTTCTACGACCGCCTGAACCAACTGTTGGACAGCAATCAGTTTGACCTCTTTGTGGAAGGGTTGTGCCAGCGTTTCTATGAGGACAGTCCG
>JACQZR010000149.1 GCA_016213775.1 Acidobacteriota bacterium | reverse complement strand
CATGCGACGCAAGGCGATTCGCGAGCTGACCGACAGCCTGTTTGAAGGAAACAGTGATTTGCTGCGCTCGTATCTCAACAACCATCAGCCGCCTGCGGCAACACCAGCGTCGCCCACCGTGGAGGTTGGCCTGGATACGACTCTTTTGTGAAAAATCCAAAAACCGCTTGCTGACGCGCGCGGCTCGGTTTCGCATGTCGTTGTCAGAAAATTACTTACAGAGCCGTGACCGTGGCTCGGGTGAGGAGCCATGACTTCTATGCTGCTCACGTTTTTACTGCTTGCATCTGCCCTTTCCGCGCAGACCAGCATCGATATCCGCGATCGCCGGGAGCTATTCGTCGACCGGCTGCTCATCGACCGGCTCACCGGGGCGTCACTGCGACTGCACTCGCCCTTCGATCGTGGTACCGTACTCAAACTCGATGCACCGTGGGAAGGGCTCTTCAGCGGGTACTTCACCATCATCAAGGACGGGCCGACCTACCGCATGTATTCCCGCGGCCGTCCGGAAGGCGGACGCGACGGAACGGACGCGGAGCGCACCTGCTACGCCGAATCCTCCGACGGCGTCCATTTCAGCAAGCCGAAGCTGGCCATCCATGCCTTCAAGGGAACAACGGACAACAACATCATTCTGGCGGGGATGACGCCGTTCTCGCACAATTTCGCCCCGTTTCTGGACAGCAGGCCGGGTGTCCCAGCGGCGGAACGCTACAAGGCGCTGGCCGGCATCGGGTCATCAGGATTGGCGGCGTTCGTTTCGGCGGACGGGATCCACTGGAGCAAGTGGCGAGAGGCGCCGGTTCTGCCGCCCGGTCCGGCGCGTTACGATTCGCAGAATCTGGCGTTCTATTCTGAATCCGAGAAACGCTATGTCTGCTACTTCCGCACGTTCCGCAAGGTTGGCACCACCAACTACCGGTGGATCTCGCGGGCAACCAGCGACGACTTTGTACACTGGTCGCCGGGGGAACAGATGGAGTTCGATGATGCGCCTCTGGAGCATCTCTACACGAATCAGACCAGCCCCTATTTCCGCGCGCCGCATCTCTCGATTGCGATTGCGGCGCGGTTCTTTCCGGGGCGGCAGGTGCTCTCCGATAGCGAAGCGCGCGAGATCCAGGTCGATCCGAAATACTTCAAGGACGTCTCCGATGCCGTGCTGTTCACCACCCGCGGCGGACTGCGGTACGACCGGACGTTCCCGGAGGCGTTTCTGCGGCCGGGCGTAGGTCTGGCGAACTGGGTGTCGCGGACCAATTATCCGGCGTGGAATATCGTGCCTACGGGGGCGGCGGAGATGTCGCTCTATGTGAGCAAGAACTATGGCCAGCCGACGGCGCACATCCAGCGCTACAGCCTGCGAACCGACGGTTTTGCTTCCCTGCACGCGGGCTACAGCGGCGGCGAGATGGTAACCAAACCGCTGGTGTTTCAGGGGCGCGAGTTGGAACTGAATTTTGCCACATCGGCGGCGGGTGGCATACGGGTGGAGTTTCAGACGCCCGATGGCGCCCCGATCGCCGGATTCGCACTGGCTGATTCCCCGGAAATTATTGGAGACGCGATCGAACGTCCGGTCCGGTGGGCGTCCGGCAAGGACTTGTCGGCGCTGACGGGCAAACCGGTGCGGATGCGGCTGGTGCTGAAGGACGCCGATGTGTTTGCGTTCCGTTTCCGGTAGACGTTAGAAGGCTACGAGCGCGCCTCGACGACCTCGATGCCGTTGACACAAGCCATCCCCTTGTTTGGAACAAAAGTGAGTAGGATTTTACCCTGCGCGTTGGGACGGAGGCCCGTAAAGACGCGGTCGAGAGGACGGCCCTCCCCGCCAGCCTCCTTCATTATGTCGAAGTCCTTCAATAGGGCGACTCCATTGCAGTGGACATCAAACACGCGGCTGCCAATTCCACCGAATCCCGTGTTGCGCGGGCCGTAATGGCCCTCGCAGAACTTCAAAGTCACCCGGTAGCGGCCTTCGGGAACCGGTAGTGCGTACGAGAAATGGCCCCATCGCTCGCTGGCGTAAAGTGCGTCGTTGGGCGCGCCCGGTTCGCTCTCGCGGGCCGGATTGGTTCTGCGCACCAAGGCATTGCCTCCGAGGAAATAGGAGTCAGCGCGCCACTGCCTGCCGGCCGCATCGCGCCAGGAAGTGGGCCAGCCGGATCGAACGCGGATTGGCTGAACGGTGCCGGGATCCACGGCCAGCAGTTCGATTGCACTGACCATTGCCGATCCCCTGATTGGGGAGAACGCCAGATGCAGGACACCATCACCGGCAGGAGAGATGTCCCGAAACACACGCTCGTTGGATATGTTGGTCCCGGCGGCGTCGGCCACCACATCGAAGTAGTCCAAGAGTATCCGGCCATTGGCGGAGACTCGAAAGACGCGCTGGCCTTCGCCGCTCGATTCGGCGCTGATGAAGTCCGACAACCCCGTTTCTGCGAAGTGCAGGTGCATTTCGTAGTTGCCCGCGACGAGGGGGATGTCATAGCGGAAATCGCCAATCCGGGGATGCCGGTAGATGTCGGGATCGAGCGTGCGCACGATTCGCTCCGACGCCCGTGATCGAGTGATTCCGCCTGAGAAATATTTGTCCACTTCCCATGTCTGCCCGTTTCGATCGACATATGGATGCGAAGAGCCCACCCTGATTCGCACATGGCCAGACAGCGCTGGACCCGTGGGGGTGGGATCCGGCACAGGCGCGGTGAAGCGTTTTGTAGCCTCCGGCTCGGACCTGGCCCACAACCACAAGCCGCCCGCGGTGCCAAGCAACGCCGTCGCTCCCCCAGCCAGCAACCAGCGCCGCGACAAACCAGGAGGCGGTGCTTCCACATCGACTGCTTCGATCAGCGGCGCGGGACTTGGCTCCGTCCTTGGCTCCTCAATCCAGCGGAATTCCGCGTTGTATGATCCCGGAGGCAGGTCGATTCTCACCGCGTGGGCGGCGCCGTTTTCAGACTGGTAGTAAAGCGCCAGCTTCTTTCGTGTTTCGCTGGCCGTCACCCGGACGATGGTGTGCTGGCTGCTGTCGAAATCCTGGGGAAGCCCGAAAAGCTCCATGCCGATGGCACGTTCCTTAAGGCTACCGCTCTCGCCACTAACGGTCTGTTCCACGATGTACTGGAGGAACTCGCGGCAGCGTTTACTTCCGCGGAAAGCCGCGCTCTCCAACAAGCGATTGAGCTCGTCCCGAATGTCTTGTTGTTGCGATTCGACGAGAAGCCCGGCTCCACCCATACCCGACGGTGATATCACAGGAGTGAACAACGGGTCAAGTTTCCTGGACGGAAGGAAGTCGTTAACGCCTAACGGATTGGGCCTTAACTGTTAACCGCGCCGGCATGCTAGTGGCTTCCTAACCATCTGCGTTTTGAAGCATTTATCGCCAGGATGACACCGTACAGAACTTGACCGCACGCCGGTCAAACCAGTAGCATTGGGAAACTCCGCGCTAGTGTAAGCGTTTTCAGGAAGGGTGGCTGATTGGAGGGGGATCAGTGACGGTACGAATTCCACATATGATAAGTGAAGCCGCGTTGGGTAGAGTCCTGGAAGCGGAGTTCGCCAGGAATGGCCGTCTCGAACTGGTGGACAGCGATGGCTCGCGGCACCGGCTCGCCGTATGCTTGGATAGAGCGGCGTTGCGTGATTTGATCGAGGCCACAGGGCTTGGCAGCGGTGCCCGTCTGGAGTTGGTATATCCTCGGCGCAGGCGCCCTCAGAGAAGAAAGGACCGGTGATCTCCGCGTGCGACGAAGATTGATCCTTTGCCTGGCCGGGTGCGCCACTGGAATGTTCGCTGCCGATGAAAGCGCCCTCCGGCTTTGGTATCGCCAGCCGGCCACCACGTGGACGCAGGCGCTGCCGGTCGGCAACGGACGGTTGGCCGCCATGGTCTTCGGCGGCGTCGGAACCGAGCGCCTGCAGCTCAACGAAGATACCGTATGGACTGGCGAAAAACGAGACCGCTCAAACCCCGAAGCGGCCAAAGCCGTGCCGGAGATCCGCCGCCTGCTGCAGCAGGGACACCCCGCCCAGGCGCAAGCTCTGGCTGACCGTGCGATGATCAGTGTCCCCCGCGCGCTTCCCGTCTACCAGACTCTCGGCGATCTGGTACTCGAATTCGATGGCGTCGAGGAACATTCGCAATATCGCCGCGAGCTTGACCTTGATACCGCAATCGCCTCGGTCCGCTACCAAGCCAAGGGCGTCAACTACCGCCGGGAAGTGTTTGCCTCCTACCCGGCGCGATCCATAGTCATGCACCTTAGCGCCGACAAGCCCGGCAGCATTTCATTCCGCGCCAACATCACCAGGCTGGCCGACGCGACATCAGAATCAGCCGCTGGCCGCCTCATCCTCACAGGGCAGGCCCTGCCGAAGGCCGCGCCCGGAGAGCGAAACACCGGCGTTCGCTTCCGCGCGGAGGTGAAGGCAATCGCCTCCGGTGGGCACATGGAGAGCTCCGGCGGCCTCCTGTTGGTCCGGGCTGCCGACAGCGTGACGCTGCTGCTTGTCGCAGCGACGGACTATCGCGGCCCCGATTTGGCCGCGTCGTGCGCGCGGGATCTGGCCACGGCCTCACGGGCTGTGGACGCGTTGAAGGCCGGCCATATCAAGGACCATCAGCGGCTGTTTCGCAGAATGCAACTGGAGCTCCCGGTGGACCCCTCCGCCCGCGCCTTGCCGACGGATGAGCGGTTGCGGAAAGTTCAGCAAGGCGCGACGGACAACGACCTGCTGGCTCTCTATTTCCATTACGGAAGGTACCTGCTGATCGCGAGCAGCAGGCCCGGAAGCCTGGCGGCCAATCTCCAGGGCAAATGGAACGATAGTCTGCGGCCTGCATGGGGCAGTAAGTACACCATCAACATTAATACGGAAATGAATTACTGGCCCGCGGAAACATGTAACCTCTCCGAACTGCACGAGCCGTTGTTCGACCTCATCGACCTCGCGCGCGAGGACGGCCGGCGCGTGGCGAAATCCTATTACGGAGCCCGCGGGTTTGTCCTCCACCACAACACCGACCTATGGGGCCACGCCGTGCCGATCGATGGCGCACGCTGGGGTGTCTGGCCTATGGGCGCCGCATGGCTTGCTTTGCATCTGGCTGATCATTACGAGTTCACTCAGGATCGGAAGTTTCTCGCCACCCGCGCCTATCCAGTAATGAAGGAAGCCGCGCAGTTCTTCCTCGATTACCTTGTGCCGGACAGCAGCGGGATCCTGTTGACCGGACCATCCACTTCACCGGAGAACGAATACCGGCTGCCGTCCGGCGAGAAGGCGGTCCTGTGTATGGGGCCTACCATGGACACGGAGATTCTCCGCGCCCTCTTTGAGAGGCTGATCCAGGCCAGCGAGACTCTCGGCATCGACAAGCAGTTCCGGCAAGAATTGACTGCAGCCCGCGACAAGCTTGCCCCGTTGAAGATCGGCAAACATGGCCAGATCCAGGAATGGGTCGAGGATTACGACGAGGTGGAGCCGGGGCACCGGCATATTTCCCACCTGTTCGCGCTCTTTCCCGGCGACAGGATCAGACCGCACGCCACTCCGGATCTGGCCCGTGCCGCCCGGGTCACCCTCGACCGGCGTCTGGCAAACGGCGGCGGGCATACCGGATGGAGCCGCGCCTGGATCATCACCTTCTGGACCCGACTCGGCGACGCCGGCCTGGCATACGAGAACCTCAATGCCCTGTTGAGCAAGTCCACCTTGGAAAACCTCTTCGACAATCACCCGCCGTTTCAGATCGACGGGAACCTTGGCGCGACCGCCGCGATTGCAGAAATGTTGCTGCAAAGCCATTCCGGTGAAATCAATCTGCTGCCGGCTTTGCCGCGCGCCTGGAGTGACGGAAAGGTAACCGGGCTTCGCGCGCGCGGTGGCTTGGAGGTTGACCTTACGTGGCGCGGCGGATTGCCGGCTGGCGCTTCTTTGCGGCCGTCATCCGGCGGCGTCCACACGTTGCGGTTCCCGCCCGGTGTGCGAATCAAGACAATCCTCGAAAACAAGCAGACGGTTCGCGCCGAGCCGGTCTCCGCAACGACGTCCCGGCTGCGTGTCAAAGCGAAGAGCACCTACACCTTCGAATTCGAACCAAACATATGACGACTCATCGTATCTTGCGCATTGCCCTCGTAATGAGTTCACTCACCTCGGCCGGTCTGTGGGCACAATCCCCGGCGACACTTACCATTCAATTGAATCAACCCAAAACAGCCGTCAGCCCGATCCTCTATGGCCTGATGACGGAGGAGATCAATTACTCCTACGACGGAGGACTCTACGCGGAGTTGATCCGCAACCGTACCTTCCGCTCGGACTGGACCGGCATTCTCAACTGGTTTCTCATCGAGAAGGGAAACTCCGCGGCGAAAATGTCCATCGACGCCAGCACCGGCCCGTCCAAGGCGCTGACGAGGAGCGCGAGAATCGAGGTCGCCTCCGCCAGCACGGACGGTCCGGCAGCGCTTCTCAACGAGGGCTACTGGGGCATCGCCGTGCGCCCGAACACACGCTACAAGGGCTCTCTCTTCGCAAAGAGCAAGTCAGCGGATCCGCTGCCGCTGAAGCTGGCGCTGGTCTCGGACCATTCGCAGAAGATCCTGGCTACCTCATCCATCACCATCAACGGAACCGAATGGAAAGAGTACAACTACGAAATGCTCTCCGGCAGTGTAGCCGCCTCCGCGGAAAACCATTTCGAGTTGATGGTGGACCGGCCTGCCACCGTGTGGCTCCAGTTAGTCTCTCTTTTCCCTCCAACATACAAAGGACGGCCCAACGGCAACCGTATCGACATCATGGAGAAGCTGGCGGCCATGCGCCCCAAGTTCCTGCGCTTTCCCGGTGGAAACTATCTCGAAGGGAATCGAATCGAGACGCGCTTTGATTGGAGAAAGACCGTCGGCCCACTGGTGGACCGCCCCACTCATCCCACCACGTGGAATTACCATTCCTCGGACGGCATGGGGCTGCTCGAATTCCTGCTTTGGTGCGAGGACCTCAACATGGAGCCTCTCCTCGGAGTCTTTGCCGGCTACTCGCTAGGAGGCCAGGTGGTGAAGCCCGGGCCCGACCTCGAGCCTTACGTGGAGGAGGCCCTCGACGAGATCGAGTACGTTACCGGAGGGCCGGAAACCAAGGGCGGCGCGCTGCGCGCCAGTCACGGCCATCCCGCGCCGTTCCCTGTGCGTTATGTCGAGGTCGGCAACGAGGACAATTTCGACCGGTCGCGTTCCTACGAAGGCCGCTTTGCGCAATACTACAAAGCGATCAAAGCAAGGTATCCCAAAATCCAGGTGATCGCTTCGATGCCGGTCAAGGACACAGCCGCCGACGTCCTGGACGACCATTACTACAAGCGGCATCAGGAGATGTTCCAGTTGGCGAAACGCTACGACTCAGCCGACCGCAAGGGTCCCAGGATCTTCGTCGGCGAATGGGCGACGCGCGAAGGCAGCCCGACCCCGAACCTGGGTGCAGCTCTCGGCGATGCCGCCTTCCTCACAGGACTGGAGCGCAACAGCGACATCGTCATCATGGCCGCCTATGCGCCGCTGTTTGTCAACGTCAATCCTGGCGGCATGCAATGGAGTTCCGACCTGATCGGCTACGACGCGATGAACAGCTATGGTTCCCCGCCGTACTACGCGCAGGTGCTGTTCAGTTCCTGCCTCGGTGACCACACGGTCGAAACCGCTGCCGGCGGCGCCGGAGAGAAGTTCTTCTATTCGGCCACGGTCTCTCAAAAAGCGAATCGGCTTTGCTTGAAGCTGGTGAATGGAACGTCGTTACCGCAGCCAGTCACATTGGACTTGAAGGGTCTGAGCAATGGGGCACACAAGGCCCGCATCCAGACTCTGAAAGCGGATTCGCTGCGCGCCACCAACACCATCGCGCATCCGGAGCGCGTTGTGCCAGTGACATCCAACATGACCGTGAACAGCCAGCGCGTGGAACACACAATGCCCGGCTACTCCATTCAGGTTGTGGATCTCGAATTGAAGTGAAACACATGCGGGTTCACCGTGCAACAATCATGGCGCGGTACATTCCCATTCCGCAGGAGAAGCTGATTTCGCTGGCCGTCTGCGCCGGTAGCTGAATGAGCACCGTCTCTCCCAGTGGTAGCGCTTTCCGAAGACCAAGTGCCGGAAACACGACCTCGGCGCCGCAGTTTGGCGTGGATTCGCGCGTGAAAGCGAGCGTAACGGGGGCGTTCGCGGGGATCGTAACATTCGCGGGATTGTATCCGTGTTGGGAAATGCGAATCCGATAGGCGCCTGTTGGAATGGGGCGCACTGTCTTTGTAGAAGCCGCGACTTTCGGCCCCACCGCCAGCACGAAAGGAATCGTAAGCACTTGTCCGGCGTTCTGCAATTGCACCCAGAGTTTGTACATTCCTTGGGTTGGGAAACTGGTCAAGATCCGCACTTCCTCCGGCGGGGGACCAGCGGGAGCGTGCGTGTGAACCAAACCAGGCGAGTCGATTGGATGGGCGTGGGCGAAGCTTCGCCAGCCGCTGCCTACCACGATCACGTGCGCCCACGCGCCAAGATAGGGCTCCAGTGCCTCAGTTGAGCCTGTGAACTTGAGAGTGAAAGGAACATCCTTGCCGGCAGACAGCCGCGGCGGCAGCGTGAGGGACACCATCAATGGGCCGGCAGTCTGGGTGAATGAAGCGGAGGCGACAAGCTTCTGCTCCGGCCGGCCGGGGCCTTCGACGGTCACATCGAACTCCTCCAGATGAGGTGCTTCTCCTGGCAGTGAATAATCCGCCCAAATCCGATATCTTCCGCCGTGCCGGAAAGTGTACGTCACCTCGAACGAATCTGACGGGGACAGCTCCGGATGGATGTGATCGAAGTCCGCAAGATCCGCGGAGGCGATGAGGAGGTGGATCGGGCGTTCGTGCACGTATTCGAAGGCGCGGATCGGATCGCCGGCTGCATCTTTCGCCTGAAGGTGGAGGCGAACCGGACGGTTTGCTTCGATTCGTGGCAGATCGGCAGCAAGGTGGATCCGTTTGCAAGCGAGTGTGTGCCATGTCTGCTCGCCGGAGGGGGTCACACGACCGTAGAAGGTCGGGCCAATCAGGTATGGAAAGGCGAGCCGTCCCGCCGCGTCGGTGGTCAGGAAATAGGCGTAGGTGCCTTGCGGATATTCAGGGGTGACGGCAAAGCGGCCATTGTGCTCGTCAAGATCGCCGGAACCACGAACGTACTCGTAGTCCTCCGCGAACGTCCCAGGAGGTTCGGCGGTTCGATCGGGGCCGTATTGCGCGGGCATCAGTTGGATCCCGCCGGGCCAGCTCCGGCGCTGGACTTGGGAGCGGAGGCGATAGCTGGAACGCATTCTCCGCAACTCGCCTCCGCCTCCGGCTTCCGAATACGCCCATGGACCATACACCGGGTATCCGTCCAATGCGAATCCGATCAGCGGTGAGTGCCGGGAAGCGGGAAGGGCCAGCTCATCCAGTAGGCCCGGCGGGCTGGGATGAGTCAGATCCGCTCGTGCACGGCCCGATGCGGTGAGCGTGCCGTTATCTCTTTGGGCGACGGCGTCATAGTGCCAGACATTGGCTCCGTTCCAGGAAAGCGACTCGAACTGGTTGTAGATCGGCAGGCCATTGACGAACACCCCGAGCACATCCGCCGGCACGCGGGTGTGCCGTCCGCTCTCCGGCCGCGGGTGGACCGGAATCCGGAACTCAAAACTCTGCAAGCCCGCGGCAGGAATCGGCCGTGATTGTAATGGACCGAAGTACCGCACGGACAGCCCGGCGGAATGTACGGTGACGTACTGCTCGTTAACAGAGACAGAATGGACCTCGGGTTGCGACCGGGATGCTCCGGAGCTGCCCGATGGACTCATGATCCATGCCGTGAGGACGGGCTCGGAGCCGAAGGCCAATCGACAGCAGAGAGGCAATAAGAGCAGGGGGAGTCTCATTGGATTACGATGTAAACCGGATTCGAGGGCTTGCCCGCCGCAGTTACGACAACGTCGAGTTTGCCTTTGCCGGCCAGGCTGGACGGAATGAGCAGAGTGACGTAATCGAGGCCTGGAGACTCGGGTTGGGGTCCGGATTCGGCGACAGTGGCGTCGACGTCTCCGATGGTAGCAGTAACGGCTGCGGTTCCGATCCCCGTGCCATTCAAAGTCAGATAGACGCTGCCGGCGGAAAGATCGATCGGAGCGGGCACGACCTGGCCATCATCGTTGGTAGCCGCCGCTGATCCGGTGATCGTCTTGTCGCCGTCGACTGTGAGCGTATTCGCCGCGGCAAGGTTGTCGTTTCTGGCGCGAGCGATTCCAGGATAGGTGGGAACGATGTTGACCTTACCGCGCACGGCTGTGCCGCCGGATGTGATAATCACTTCGCCGGGTCCCGTTGCGGCGTTCCGCGGCATGAGGTAAGTGACGAGGGTTGGTGAGGCGTAGCCGACCGCAGCGCGCAGGCGCGCACCCGCCGAATCCACTACCGTAACGGTCGTACCGCCAAGGTCGAGCGGCCAGACGGCGCCGCTGGCTTTCTCTGTCGTTGTCGCCAGAACTGCGCTTAGTTCGGCATAGGCTGAGACGATTGAACCGGCGGCGAGGGGTCCCCGCTCGTCCGAGGCGGCGGACACATGCATCGCCCGGGGCGATACCAGGCCGCCACCAACGTCGTCACGCGAACCCGAACTGTAGCTCGCGCCATCGAGTGTGTTGAAGATCGCCACGCCGTTCACCCACATGCCCACGGCGCCGAGCTCGCTTTTGGGTTTATTGGCCGCCGGTGAGGGGTTGCGCGGAAACCGGCCGTTCAGAGTCTGCCTCTCGGGCCAGTTGATGAAAACTCCTGACGTTCCCATTGCGTCGAACCACGGGCCTATGGGATAGCTGGGCAGATCGTTCGAGGTTACATAGACGTTTTGGGCGTCATATTGAATTCGCTGGGTGTCCGCCAACGAGGGTGTGTCGTGCTTAGGCCACGTGGTGGAAGCTCCGGCAGATGGATCGAGGCCGCTGATGGCAACCGCATTCCGCAGGGAACCTTTCGTATACCAACTCGCAAGCCGCGGATCATCCGAGGGGCTGCCTGTGAGAGCGCCGCCTCTGAAGTAGTCAGCCCCGGAACCCGGTGCCGACCTTGCCGGAACGGTGCCATAGAATTGGACATTGATGACATAGGGAAAGGCCGGATTCCCGTCGGGGGAGAGCGTCACAAAATAGGCATACGTGCCGCCGGGGTATTCTGGCGTAGCTGTGAAGCGGCCATTGTACTGGTCCAGGTCTCCCGTGCCGGGTGCGTATTCGTAATCCTCCACGTATCGGCCGAGTGGAAAGCGATCGCTCACGTCTGGCCCGTATTGGGTGCGGTTCAGAACCGGAGAGGTGAGTCCGTGGTAGGAGAGCGCCCAATCCGGAAGCGTGTGCCGCTGTGTGATGGAACGTAGTTGAAAGCCCGGCTGCACCCTCTTGATGGAGCTTTTCGGATCCATGGGATCGGAATAGCCGTAAGGTCCGTAGATGGGATGTCCGTCCAGCGCCCAACCGAGGATTTTGGAGTGGGTCCATTCGTCTGCCTTCTCGGCGTACTGCGTGCCCAGGCGTCCCGTTGAGACCGCCACCACGTTGTCATCCAGTTGCGCGCGGAGGCAAATCGGATTGAGGTGGTAGTGGTAAGTGCCTTCGCCCGGCTGGTGGCCGTTGCAAGGGTCAAAAGTTTCGACTTCTCCATAGGCGGCATTGCGGTTCCAGATGCCGTCTCCAGAGGGCCGGGGGCCGGGCGGTTGTCCGAATGCGGCTACAGCCAGCAAAGTGATTGTTGTTATTTTCAGACTCATTTGGGTGCTCCTCTCTGTTTTTGGAGAACGTTGTGCGTGTTCTCCTATATTGATTAGAAGTGGCCAGTGTTAGAGGAAGATTTGGAAAGCCGGGAGAATTGTTAGAACGGTGTAAGAATTTCCCCCGACGTGGGGAGCGAGCAGCGCTTTGCACGCTTCCTCGAATGTGACTGAAGGACCGGCACCGGCCACGCCTCTGATGAGACGACCGACTAAGAAAGCGACGTCGCACGCGACCTTCCAACTCCACTTCGAGACGAACCATCGAATCCGGGCAGCAATTCCTGCTCGCCCGTGCGGTAGAATAGCGCGCGATGAGACTTGCACTTGTTTTCTCCTTATCCCTGTGCCTGTTTGGGCAGGAGTTTCAGATCAAGGACGGCGACCGGGTGGTGTTCTTCGGCGACAGCATTACTGATCAGAGGCTGTACACGACCTTCGCGGAGACGTTTGTGGTGACGCGGTTTCCGAACCGCAATGTCACGTTTACGCATTCGGGGTGGGGCGGGGATCGCGTGACCGGCGGCGCCGGGGGCGGGATTCGCGAGCGGTTGTCGCGGGACGTGCTTGCGTACAAGCCGACCATAGTGACGGTGATGTTGGGGATGAACGACGGGCGGTACCGGACGTTTGATCAACAGATCTTCAGTATCTACTCGAGCGGGTACCGGCAGCTTGTGCAGACGCTGAAGAAGGAAGCGCCGGGGATTCGGATTACGGCGATCCAACCGTCGCCCTACGATGACGTCACGCGCGCGCCGGGCTTTCCTGGCGGGTATAACGCCACACTCTTGCGCTACGCCGATTTTCTGAAAGAACTGTCGGCGAAGGAGAGTCTGATTCTGGCCGATCTCAACCGTCCGGTGGCGGAGATGCTGAAACGCGCCAAGGCGGCGGATGCGGAGCTATCGACGAAGATACTTCCGGATCGCGTGCATCCGGGGGCGTCGGGGCATTTGATCATGGCGGCATCGCTGTTGAAGGCGTGGAATGCGCCTGCGATGGTGAGCAGCGTGGAGATCGATGCAGCGGGCAAGCGGGTGGGGAGGACGGGGAACACGGCGGTGACGCAGGCTGCCTTTGGGCGGGCCGTGGCGTGGACGCAGAAGGACGACGCGCTGCCGATGCCGGTGGACATGTCGGATCCTGTCATGTCGCTCGCCGTCAGGTCTTCGGATTTCCAGGAGGCGCTCAACCGGCAGATGGTGAAGGTGAGCGGCCTTGCGGCGGGGAATCACACGCTGTTGATTGATGGCGAGGAGATGGGCACGTGGACGGCGGCGCAACTCGCTGCCGGAGTGAATCTGTCGGCAGTGCGGACGCCGATGTGGGCACAGGCCTGGCAGGTGCATCAATACACGTTGAAACACACGGCGATTCACAATGCGCGGTGGCGGAATCTACAAGTGCCGCTGGAAAAAGAACCGCTCGATGCGATGGCGCTGGCGACGTCCGGGCTTGATGCCGTGGATAACGAGTTGATTGCCAAGCAGCGGAGGGCCGCGCAGCCGATGCCGCATCGCTTTGAACTGATCCCGGGCGATACGCAGTTCCAGACGATCTTCAATGGGAGCGATCTATCGGGATGGCACATCAGCAAGGTGAATCACCACGGAGAGACACAGGGTTGGAAGGTGGAGAGGGGGGCGATCACCGGCACGCAGGATAAGCCGGGGCATGGCGGCATTCTTCTGACCGACCGGAAGTACAAGAACTTCGAAATTTCGATTGAAGTTAGTCCGGATTACGGCAACGACAGCGGGCTGTTTCTGCGGGCGAGCGAAAAGGGTGAGGCATACCAGGTTCTGTTGGATTATCTGGATGGCGGCACGGTAGGCGGTGTGTACGGCGAACGGCTGCAGAACGTGAAGGGGTTCATTCCGAACTGGCAGGATGCGTGGAAGCGCGGTGATTGGAATCAACTGCGGGCGCGCATTGAGGGCGATGTCCCGCGCATTCAGGTATGGATGAACGGGATCAAGATCACGGACTGGCGCGACACGGAGAATCATCTGCCAGGAGGTGCGACGGAGGGGATGATTGCGGTGCAGGTGCATGGCGGGAATCGCTGGATTCCGGGGGGCAAACACCGGTTCCGGAATATTCAAATCAGGGAGTTGCCGTGAGTCTGACGCGGCGGGCGTCCGAATATCGTGCTGCTGGCCGATGATTTAGGGTCGGCGGACTTGTCGTGCTACGGGGCGACGGATATTCGTACGCCGCAGGGCAAGGCCGCGGTGAAGGCGCGCACGGTGTTCTGGAGATACCGGCGGGCCAATAACAACCGCAAGGCGGTGCCGCATGGCGATTGGAAACGGGTGAATGACAACAGGCGCGAGGAACTGGACAATATGCGCGAGGATCCGAATGAACAGCGCGATCTTCTTGCGGCGCAGCCGGCTCTTGTAGCGGATCTGCGCGGGAAGATCGAGAAAGATGTACGCGCGCCGCGGCTGGCGGAGTTTCATTGACGAATGGCGCAGGTGGAGTTCGGCATGAGGCGGTGGCGATGGCGGGCGACGAAGTCGTATGCAGCCACACCGATGGGGTTGAATAGCGGGGAGATGAGGAACAACGCGAGTCCGACGGTGATTTGACGCCACAACGGTTGCCGGGCGGGCGACAGTGCGATCAAGGCGTAGAACACGAACCATAGCGCCGGCGTGTAGATGAGCATGCGGCGGACGGCGTGGAACCCGTCGAGCACTTTGCCGGTGGTGGTGATTAATTGCAGGCGGCGAGAGGCCATGTCGTCCGTGATGCCGTGGGCGAGGCCGACTCCGGTCTGGTAGGGACGCCAATCCAAGATGCGGTCGAAATCAAAGCGCTGCAGTTGGCGGCGGCACCAATCGCAGAAGCCGCAATCGCCATCATAAATCACCATCATGCGGCCGGAAGCGGGCCAAGGGAGAAAGGCGAACATTGCGGCCTGCATGCCGTAGAAAAAGAGGACGAAGGTCTGGCCGGAGAAAAGCAGGAAGCCTGATTGGAGAAAGATGCTGATGGCTGCGCCGTAGAGTTGCAGGCGCGGGATCACGAGCATGACGGCGGCGCTGAGCTCCAGGGTGATGGCGGCCCAGCACATCAGCTTGCCCAGCAGGAGCGGCGGCAGCATGGGGCTGAGCCATAGGTAGAGCGGCTGCTCGAGGCGGACAGTGGCCCAGTGCTCAAAGAACTGGCCGGAGTGCCAGTCGGGGTCGAGGGCTTTGTTGAGTCCCGCGCCGAGGTAGACAATGGCTACTTGCCAGTGGAGGAAACGGCGTTCGGTGCGCGAGGAGAGCCCGGCGAGGATAAGGATCAGCGCACAGAAGGTTTTGTTGTTGCCGTAGTAGGCGCGCGAGGAGAGGACGCCGAGGAGGATCGCGCCGCCGGCCAGCAGGCAGGCGGTGCGGACGCGGTAGTTGAGTAGGATTCCGAGTGCGCCGATGACCATGGCGAGTTGTAGCGTGGTGCGGAAGAGTTGCGGGGGCAGCGCGTCGAGGCCGGGGAGAAAAGGCAGGAATGGGACAGGGAGAACGGACGCGTGGAGGGTGAGCAGTAGGGCAAGGGCGATGAGTTTCGCCATCAAGAGGACGGGCGGGGCGAGCTCGGTGCCGGTGATGCGCAGCGGGTTTATCGCGGATAGCGCCATTCTTGTTGCTCTTTGCCGTTGATGCGGTAGCGGAGGCGGATCTCGGCCTTGTCCGGGCCGGCGTAGCGTTCTTCGTAGCCTTGAAAGATGTCGATTAAGTTTTGCACGCTGCGGTTGTCGGTACCCTTTGCGGGGCGGCGGTAACGCTGCCGGATTTCCTGCGCGGTGAGTTTGCGGCCATGGAGGGTGACATCGACGGAGTAATCGGTTTGCATGTCGAATGGCGCCCAGCAGAAGTAGCGGGCCATGGTGGTTCGCGACCAGGCAATGAGGATCAATTGCGCCCCTAAGATCAGTATCGCAATCGCGGTGCGGGGAGATTTCATGAGTGGTAGAGTAGTGAGTCTATCAATAACAGGAGCCCTCGAATGTCTTCATCATCCGATACGATTAAGTACGTTTTAGACGAAACCCGCATACCCAGGTTCTGGTATAACGTCATTGCCGATCTGCCCACGCCGCCACCACCGCCGCTGCATCCGGGAACGCTGCAGCCGCTCACGGCCGGCGATTTGGCGCCGCTGTTTCCAATGTCGCTCATCCAGCAGGAAGTGACTGGCGAGCGCGAGGTGGAGATTCCGAAAGCGGTACGCGATGTGTACCGGCAATGGCGTCCGACGCCGTTGTATCGTGCGCGGCGCTTGGAAAAGGCGCTGGATACGCCGGCCCGCATTTATTACAAGTACGAAGGCGTGAGTCCGGCGGGGAGCCACAAGCCGAACACGGCGGTGGCGCAGGCATACTACAACGCCGAGGCCGGGATTCGGAAGATCACGACGGAGACGGGCGCGGGGCAGTGGGGGAGTTCGCTGGCTTTTGCGGGGGCGCTGTTTGGAATTCATGTAGATATTTACATGGTGCGGGTTTCCTACAATCAAAAGCCGTACCGGCGGGCGTTGATGGAGTCGTATGGGGCGCGGTGCGTGGCGTCGCCGTCGATGGAGACGAATTCGGGGCGCGCGATTCTGGCCGAGCGCGAGGACCATCCGGGGAGTCTGGGGATTGCGATCTCCGAGGCGGTGGAGATGGCGGCGCAAAGGGAGGACACGAAGTACGCTCTGGGGTCGGTGTTGAACCACGTGCTGCTGCACCAGACGGTGATCGGGCAGGAGGCGATGGCGCAACTGGAGATGGCGGATGATTATCCGGACGTGATTGTTGGATGCACGGGCGGCGGATCGAACTTCGCGGGGATTGCGTTTCCGTTTTTGGGCGCGAAGCTGCGCGGTGGGAAGAACGTGAGGATCGTCGCGGTGGAGCCGTCGGCGTGTCCGAGTTTGACGCGGGGCAAGTACGCGTATGATTTTGGCGATACGGCGCATCTGACGCCGCTGGTGAAGATGCACACGCTTGGGTCTGTGTTTACGCCTCCGGGGTTCCACGCGGGCGGATTGCGATATCACGGGATGTCGCCGCTGGTGAGCCACATTGCGGACCTGGGGTTGATTGAAGCGCGTTCGTATCATCAGGGGCCGTGCTTTGAGGCGGGTGTGCAGTTTGCACGAACCGAGGGGATTCTGCCTGCTCCGGAGGCGAATCATGCGGTGCGCGGTGTGATTGATGAAGCGCTGCGGTGCAAGGAGGAAGGCGTGAGCCGGGCGCTGCTGGTGAACCTGTGCGGGCACGGGCACTTTGACATGCAGGCTTATCTGGATTACTTCGCGGGCAAGCTGCTGGATCTGGAGTATGACGAGAAGGAATTGGCGATGGCCCTGGCGGGGTTGCCGTCGGTGGGGTAGGGCTTCCGTGCATGTGTCCAGCAGTGGAGAAGCTCAGGATGTGTTGACGGAGCCCATACGGGCATGTAATGGTGTTGTATATACATGAAGACGCGAGTCGTAGCAACGAGAACCAGAGCGAGCGAGGGCCGTGGAGAGGTAATCAACCTGCGCGCAACTAGACGGCAGAAGGCTCTGATTGACCAGGCCGCGGATGCACTGGGACGCAACCGGTCGGACTTCATGCTGGATACGGTGTGCCGTGAGGCGGAGAGCGTCCTCCTGGACAGGAGGTATTTCGTGCTGCCGGATAAGGTGTTCCGTGAGTTCAGCAAGATGCTCGATCGACCGCCGAAGGACAATCCGAAACTGCGGAAACTGTTTGCGACCAAGGCGCCTTGGGAGAAGTGAAACCAATGACGGTGGGCGCTCCCGAGAGGTTAGGCCCGCAGCATGACGTATCGGCTTTCGATTCCGGCGAGACGGCGTTGGATGAGTGGTTGCGACGGCGGGCGCTTGCCAATGAAGAGAGCGGAGCTTCGCGAACGTACGTAGTATGCGTGGAGAGCCGGGTTGCCGGCTATTACAGCCTTGCTGCTGGAGCGGCGGCGCATGAGGGCGTTCCGGGCAGAGTCCGGCGGAACATGCCCGATCCGATTCCAGTGATGATTCTCGGGCGGCTGGCTGTAGACCGGGAATTCCAGAGCCAGGGAGTGGGGGTAGGGCTGCTGAAAGACGCCGTGCTGCGAACAGTACAGGCCGCGGAGATCGCCGGTATTCGAGCTTTGCTTGTACATGCCATCTCGGACAAGGCCAAGCGGTTCTATGAAAGGTACGGCTTCCTTCCCTCTCCGCTGGATCCGATGACGGTGGTGATTACGCTTCGTGACGCGGAACTGATGTTTCAAGCAGCGCGCGGAAAAAGATGAGGATACAATAGTGGCATGAAATTCCTTTCCAAAACATTTCGCTATGTAGTTGTTGTGGGCGCTGTCATGGTAGGGATGCCGGTTTTGGCGCAGGAGGAAGGTGCCAAGGCGGCGGATGAGAAAAAGGCCGTCAAGAAAGACACGCGTAAGGCGGGCACCAAGATCGTGGATGGTGTGAGCAGCATCGGCGGCGGTATCAAGGATGGCGTTACGGGAGCGGCGGGCAAAGTGGCGGGAGAAACCAGCGGTGCGGCGTCGCGGGTGAAGAACGCGACCGTGACGGCCGGCGAGAAGACGGGTGGAGCGGCGGGCACAGCCGCGGGGAAGGTGAAAGACGGGACGGTGTCGGCGGCGGACAAGGTCGCCGATACGACTGTTGATGGCGGCAAGCGAGTGGGCAAGGGCGCGAAGACGGTGGGGAAGGGGTTCAAGGACGGCGCGAAGGAAGTGACGGCGAAGGATTCGAAGTCCGCGACGGCGAAGACACCTGCGCCGCCACCGCCGCCACAGAAGCAATAAGCCTGGGGGTGGCGGATGACGAATACAGACACTGATCGCGATGAACGGCCGCGGCTGGGTGCGCATCAGAAAGCACTGAAGATCAACCTCGATCCGCTGCGCTACGGTACGTTTGCCGAAATAGGCGCGGGGCAGGAAGTGGCGCGCTGGTTCTTCAAAGTCGGTGCGGCTGCGGGTTCGATTTCGAAGACGATTTCGGCGTATGACATGACCGTGAGCGATGCGATATACGGCAAGTGCAAGCGCTATGTTTCACGCGAACGGTTGCAGAGCATGATGGACCACGAACATGGTCTGAACCTGGAAAGGCTACGGTCGTCGCGTGGGGACAACACGGCTTTTTTTGCGTTTGCCGATACGGTGGCGGCGCGCAATTACCAGGGTACGAATGAGTGTCATGGCTGGATGGGGGTGAAGTTCCAGGCGCATCCACGCGATGCCGATAGTCAGATTACGATTCACGTGCGGATGCTGGATCATGAGAACAGTCTGCAGCAGGAAGCGCTGGGGATTGTGGGAGTGAATCTGCTGTACGCGGCGTTTTTCCTCCATCACAAGCCGGAGTGGATCATCGAATCGTTGTTGGACAATCTGACAACGGAGCGGATTGAGATCGACATGATTGAGTTTTCCGGAATCGAATTCCGGCATGTGGACAACCGGGTGATGAGTCTGAAGCTAGTGCAGTTGGGGCTGAGCGACGCGGCGATGTTCGGGCCATCGGGCGAGGTGCTGCAGCCGAGCGAGGTGTTGCGGAAGCGTCCGGTGCTGGTGGAGCGGGGCAGTTTCCGGCCGGTGACGAAGGTGAACATCGACATGATCCGAGCGGCGCGGGAGCGGTTTTCGGCCGAGCCGGATGTGAGCAGCGAGCGGATTGCGGAGCTGATGGAGATCACGATGCGCAATCTCTTAGCGGAAGGGAAGCTGGATTTGCGCGATTTTCTGGCGCGGGCCGATGTGCTGGCGGCGGCGGGGAAGACAGTGCTGATTTCGGATTACTTCGAGTATTACCGGCTGGCGGGGTATCTGGCGCGATATACCAAAGATCCGATTGCAGTAGTGATGGGCGCGGCCAGCTTGAAGGACCTGTTCACCGAGCGTTACTATACCAATCTGGAGGGCGGGATCCTGGAGGCCTTTGGAAAGCTATTCACCAAAGACTTGCGCCTGTATGTATATCCATTGAAGGACCCGGTCACTGGCGAGATCTTCACGGTGGAGAACATTGCTGTCAGCAAGGATGTGCGCAACCTTTATAGCCACCTGGTGGATCATGGGCGGATCAAACCGCTGGACAATGTGAACTACGATCTGCTGCACATCTACTCGCGGGACGTGTTGGCGCGGATTGCCAATTGCGATGAGAGCTGGGAGACGATGGTTCCGGAGGAAATTGCCCAGGTGATCAAGGGGCGGAAGTTTTTCGGCTATCAGGATGCCGTCCAATAATCCTGAGGATTATTGGGCCAAGGAATCGAGAGCGGTTGCGATCCTGTCCAATCCGCCGATGAGCATTTCAGTGGGGCATCCGTAGCCGATTCGCACGTGATCGGGGGCGTCGAAGAAGGAGCCCGGAACGATGCTTGTTTCGTACTGGCTGTAGAGTGTGTCGCAGAAGGAATCGACGGAGATGCCGCAGGAGGAAAGATCGAGGCGCGGGAAGGCGACAGTGCCGAAGGCAGTGATTCCTCCGGAGAATTCGTGACGTGCCTGGAGGAAGCCGTGAATGAGTTTGCGGTTGGCAGTGAGGAGTTGATTGGCGCGGGCGGAGATAGCAGGCATCTGCGCCAGTGCGAGGCAACTGAGGCGCTCGGCCGCGTGGGCGGGGATGACACCGAAGAGATCGTTGAGGCGCCAGATTCGTGCGGCGAGATCGGCGTCGGCAAGGATCCAGCCGCAGCGGAGGCCACTGAGACCGTAAGCCTTGGTGAGGCTGTTGGTGACGATGAAGGTGGAGGAGTCGAGAAGGAAGGAAGTGACGGGAGCAGGATGAGCGAGAGCGGTGGCGAGGTAGACTTCGTCGACAAGGACGCGGGCGTTGGCTTCGCGGGCGAGAGCGGCGAGGGCGCGCAGAGTCTCGCTGGAGATGAGAGCGCTGGAGGGGTTGTGCAGATTGGTGATAACGATGAGGCGGGTTTGTCGAGTGACGTTCCGACGGACTTCCTCCACGTCAAGTGGGAACCCGTTTTCGGGGGGACGCGCGAAGCGGAGGACGCGGGCGCCAAGGTGTGAAGCGGCGCAGACCATGGGGTCGTAGGCGGGGGATTCGATGAGGCAGTCGTCGCCGGGGGAGAGAACGGCAGCCATGGCGAGGTAGTTGGCCATGGAGGTTCCAGTGGCCGCCACAATGCACTCCGGCGGTGCGCCGGTATGGGCGGCGAGCGCGGTTTGCAGCGTGGGAAAGCCGTAGTAGCTGGGGCCGCTGAGCTCGAGGTCGTCGAGCGACACTTTCAATTCCGAAATAGGGAAGTTGTAGACGCCGCTATTGGTGAGCCCGAAGCGGGGCGCGGTGCGGAAGCGCGTCTTGGCCCAGTGCATGTAGGGCGAGTGCATGGCGCGAGTCATTTCGATTGGCGTCTCCAGAATGCGTATGCAGGGATGCCGCTGAGAAGTATGAGAAGCCCAAGGATGGTGTCGTAGGGGTAGCGATAGATGGTGTTGACGACGACGAACCAGCAGGAGGCGCAGAAGAGAATCGTCGTATAGGGGTGGCCGGGGGCGGCGTACGCGAGTGCGTCCGGGGACTGGCGGCGGAAGTAGAAGACGCAACTGCCGGTGAGTCCGATGAAGAGGAAGTCGACGCTGACGACGTAGTTGAGGATCTGTTCGTAGCGTCCGGAGAGGGCGATCACAATGGCCCATACGCCTTGAAGGACAATGGCGACGACGGGCACGCGGGTGGATTCGGAGATTTTGGCGACGGCGGGGAAGAAGAGGCCGTCGGAGGCCATCGAGAAATAGACTCTCGGGGCGGTGAGCATGGCCTGGCTGAGGAAGCCGAAGGTGGAGATGGAGATTGCGAGGGCGATGGCGGTTTCGCCGGCGGGGCCCATCAGACGGCGAGTGATGTCGACGGCGGGTGTGGTGGTGTCCGCGAGGCCAGCGACGCCGAGGACGCGGATGTAGGCGAAGTTGATGGAGAGATAGAGTGCGAGGACACCGAGGACGCCGATCAACATGGCGCGGGCGAGGTCGCGGGCGGGGTTGGCCATTTCGCCGGCCATGAAGCTGGCCGTCTGCCAGCCGCCGTACGCGAACAGGACTGGTGTGGCTGCTGCGCCGAATGCGGTGACAAGCGGAAAGGCCGCGGGCTGATCGAGGATTGGGGTCCAGCGGGTTGGGGTGGTGGTGACGGCGAGCAGGCCGGAGATCGCGATTGTGCCGATGGCTACGATCTTGAGGAGCATGAAGAGCGACTGCGTGTTGCTGCCGGCGCGGACGCCGTAGCAATTGATGAGCGTGAGGATGGCGAGCGCGGCGATGGCGATGGACCAATCGGGGAGATTGAGGCGCGTGAGATTGAGGAAGTAGCGCGCGAAGGTGACGGCGACAGCCGCCATGCCTCCGGTTTGGATGACGAGCAGCAGGACCCAGCCATAGAGGAAGCCGGCGAGTGGGTGGTAGGCTTCGCGGAGGTAAGCGTATTGACCGTTGAGGTCGGGGCGGCGGGCGGCGAGCTCGGCGTAGAGGAATGCGCCGAGGAGGGCGACCATGCCGCCGAAGAGCCACGCGCCGAAAACGAGCGCGGGGGTATGAACCTGTCGTGCGACGACATATGGGTTGATGAAGATGCCGGAGCCGACGATGCCGCCCATGACGATCATTGTTGCGTCGAAGAGCGTGAGGCGGCGGGCCAGACCGGCGTGAGGCATTGAGGGCGTCACGCCAGTATAGCGCGTTAATTCATTTCTATTTCATTTGGGCTTTCAGCACTTCGATAGCTTTTTCCACTTGGCGATCGCGATTGGCGAGGAAATCCTCGGGCGTGTTGTCCACCTGGATGTCGGGCGGGACGCCGTAGTTTTCCATGTTCTTGCCGGAGGCGGTGTAGACGCCGACGCTGGGAGTGCGGATCTGCGAGCCGTCGAGGAGGCGGAAGGATCCGGTGCCGATGACTGCGCCGTAGGTGGGCATTCCGATGAGCTTGCCGAGGCCGAGGGCGCGGAAACCGTCGGGGAACATTTCGGCGTCGCTGGCGGAGCGCTCGTTCTGGAGCACGACCATGGGGCCGAGGTAGGCCTGGACGGGACGGGAGACATCGACGGAATCGCGGTTACGGGTGCTCTGATATTTGCGCTGGTTGAGGATGCGGAGGAGCTCCTGATCGATGCCGCCGCCGCCGTTGAAGCGCTGGTCGATGACGAGGGCTTTCTTGGTTTGGTTCGCGGTGAGGTCGCGTTCGAAGCGGGCGAGCGAGGGCGCATCCATGGCGCGGATGTGGAGGTAACCGATCTCGCCGTTGGAGAGGTTGGCGACCATTTGCTTGCGTGATTCGACCCAGCGTTCGTAATCGAGGTCGCGCTGGGCGGTGGAACTGATGGGCTCGATGCTGACCTTCCAGGAGCCATCGAGGGAGGGTTTGGAATTGACGGTGAATTCGAGTTTGCGGCCCGGGACGAGATTGAAGAGCTTCCAGTAGTTCTCGCTGGTCTTGAGCTCTTTGCCGTTGACGGCGAGGATGAAGTGGCCGGTGGCGAGTTTGAAGTATTCGCGATCGGCGGGACCTTTTTTGTAAATGTGGCCGATTTTGACGTAGCCGGAGGAGTCGGAGGCGAGGTCGAAGCCGGGGTAGCGGGTGGAGATGCGTTCGCCTGCTTCGCCGCCGCCGCTGACGCCGGTGTGGGAGGCGTTCAGCTCGCCGATCATGCGCATCATAACGTCGTGGAGTTCGGCCGTGTCGGCGACGTTGCCGAGCAGAGGCTGGTAGACATCCTTCATGGCGTTCCAGTTGACGCCGTGCATGCTAGGATCGTAGAAGCGGTACTTCATGACGCGCCAGCCCTCTTCAAAGACCTGACGGCGTTCGGCTGCGGCGTCCACTTCCATGCGGACAGTGAAGCTGATGCGGCGCGGGGTTGCTCCGCCTCCACCGGTGGGGGCTGTTGAGGGTGCCGCGCCGCCACGGGCGCCGCGTCCGGCAAACGGGGAGCCGGTGGGTGCAACAGAGGCAGTGGAGGGGCCGGAGTCGCTGATGCTGGCGGCGAAGATGCCACCGGATTGGGAGTAGTAGAGGGTGCGGCCATCGCGGGACCATTGGGGTTCAGAACCGCCGCCGCCGAAGCCACCGCGGCCACGGCGTCCACCGGCATCGGGGTCGGGAGCGGCGGGCTGATTGATGCGCGTGAGGCGGGTGCCATCTTCGGAGACGGTATAGACTCCGGCGCCGCCGCCGAAGCCGCCGGGACCGTCCGTGCCACCGCCACCGAAGGCCATGAATGCATAGGTGCGGCTGTCAGGCGAAGGGGACACGGCCATGACGGATTCGCTGCCGCGGGTGATCTGACGGACGCGGCGTTCGATACCGTCCCATTCGATTTTTACTTCCACTTTGGCGGGTGCGGCGGCGGGGGGGCCACCTAATCCGCGGCGTGCACCCCCTGCGCTTTCCTGCGGGGCGGCGGCGGCCTGCTCTTCGGTGTCGATGTCGCGCTCATCCGGGTTCTTGTCAGTGGGGACCAACGAGACTGCGTAGAGTTGCGAGGACGGCCGCGCCGTGGAGGCGACGCCGCCGGTTCCGCTGCTGCCGAGGATGAGGAGTTTTTTGCCGTCAGGGGTCCACTTGGCGGAGGAGGAGGCGATGAAGGCTTCGCCCTCGACGATGCGCTCGTTGCCGCCTGCGATTGGTTTCACGTAGACGTGGGTGCGGGCGAGGCGGTCAATTTTGGAGTAAGAGATCCATTTACCGTCTGGAGAGAATTGGGGCGTGCCGATGGGGCCGGCGGCGCTTTCCGCAATGATTTGCGTGGAGCCGGCATCGACGTCGAGGAGGCGGAGTTTGTTGTCGGAGCCGGTCCAGAGGATGGACTTGGAGTCGTTGGACCAGGTGAAGGAGCGTTTTTCGCAATCGGCGTCGGAGAGCTGGCGGGCGTTCCGGCCGCGCTCGTCAGCGATCCATAGTTCTTCGCGTCCGCCGCGATCGGAGAAGAAGGCGACCCATTTGCCGCTGGGGGACCAGCGGGGGCTCTGTTCGCGCCAAAAGGATTCGCTGACGCGCTGGACTTCGCCGCGGTCAGTGGCGATGGTGAAGATTTCGCCGTGAACGGTGATGGCTGCGCGGCGGCCGGAAGGCGAGATGTGGAACGAGTCGGCTTCACTCGTGAAAGTGCGGAGGTCAGTTTCGTTGTCCTTCACGTCGGACTTGACGTCGATGCGGATCTCAGTGGATTTGCCGGAGGCGACGTCGAGCTTCCAAAGGCCGAAGTTTTCTTCGTAGACGATGGTCTTGCCGTCGGCGGAGATGCTGGGGAAATGGAGGTTGCCGCTCGTGTGTTTGGTGACTTGCGTGGGTGCGCCGCCGCGTTCGGAGACTTTCCAGATATTGTTGACGCTTTTCATGACATCCGGACTGCCGGGTTGGATGGACTTTTCGTTAGGGAGGCGGTCGGCGACGAAGTAGATCTCGCCTTTGGCTCCGTACATGGGCCAGAAGTAGTTGCCTTTGTAGTCGGGGTCGGCGAGGTGAGTGAATTTGTTGGTGGCGATGTCACGGATCCAGAGGTCGACGGCGTAGCTGCCACGGTAGTGTTTGCGGGACCAGACGCCGGGGTGGCGGGTGAAGGCCATCTTTTTGCCGTCGGGGGAGAAGCTGGCGTTGGAACCCCAGTCGGTTTGGATGGGCTGCTCCATGCCGCCTTCAGTGGGGACGGTGAAGAGGGTGGCGGTGCCGGGGAAGATGCCTTCGGAGCGGCCGGAGGAGAAAACGATGTTTTTGCCGTCGGTGGTCCAGCCGACGACGGTGTCTTCAGCAGCGTTGAAGGTGAGCTGGCGGGGTTTGCCGCCTTCGGCGGAGACGACGTAGACATCGTTGTTGCCGGCACGGTTGGAGGAGAACGCGATCGATGATCCGTCGGGGGAGAAGCGCGGGTAGATGTCGCGGGCCTTGTGGTCAGTGAGGCGTTGGGCGCCGGTGCCGTTTTCGCCGGCGATCCAGATGTCGCCGAGATAGCTGAAGGCGATTTTGCCCTTGGAGTAGGAAGGGTGTCGAAGGAGACGGGCTTGCGGGTAGGCAAGCGTGGGAAGCAAAGCGAGTGCCAGCAGGATGGTGCGTGACATGAGAACCTCCAGGTCGGCTTGGATAGTAATGATGTTAGTGGATGGGGGTAAGGTTACGCAATTTGGGGTGGTCACCTGCGATTGGTTTCGCCGGCGCCGTAAGACAGCTTGACGTTGGTGTCGGTACCGGCGGCGATGCCTCGCGTATTTGTTGGGGTGAGGTCAGGTCCACGCACAATGTGCGGTACCAGAAAGATCACCAACTCCGTTTCTGTTCGGTTGGTGCTCTCGTTGGAAAACAGGCGCCGCAGAATCGGGATCTGCGAAACGCCGGGAATTCCTCCGGTGGTCTTGGAATCGGTGAGTCCCTGAAGGCCACCGAGGAGGCTGACTTCCCCTTCCCTGAGGCGAATGTCATGGATGAGCTTGCGTTGGCCAATGACGGGTTGCTGGAGTCCGCCGATGTCGATCCGCTCGCGCACCGTGGATAGCTCCATTTCGATATGAAGGGAGATCTCGTCCTGATGCACTTTTGGAGTGAGATCGACATTGACGCCGACTTCAGCAAACTGGAACTGGGTACTGACGAGCGGGCTGACACTCGCGGTGGTAGCACCAGTGGAGTAGCTACCGGTGGCGAACGGAATTTTGTCCCCGATTCGCAATGAGGCTTTTTGCATTTCGATGCTGCGCACTTGCGGCGCCTGCAACACTCTGCCGTCTCCGTTCGTGAGTACCGCCTTCAACTGCGCGCCCGGTAAGGTGACGGCGAAATCTCCCGTGGAGAGACGTCCCAACTGTGAGAGCGAGATGGACGAATCGGAATCGGTGGTGATCGGATTTCGCGGCGAGAACGTGACCGGGATGTTCAACCCGGATGCGGATCCCGTTGAGATTCCGGAGACCAGGTCGCGGGTTTTCGTTTTACTCAGTTCCATCACCACGACGTCGACGACAACTTCCGCTTTCGCCTTATCCAGGTCGCGAATCAGCTTTGTCGCGAGCGCCACCTGGTCTAACGGTTCCCCGCAGGATGACGGCGTTTTGGCCGTTGAATGTGAACAGGCGCCGCACTTCCGTCACCGCGCGCACTGCCGTGGCAATTTCCTGAAGCTCCTGCAGGGACGTGATGTTCTGAAGGTAGATGGTCTTCACCAGCATGTCTTCGTAGTCACGGCGCTTGGCGGGGTTGTCCATGGTGACAAAGATGGTGTTCTCGCCGATGGCCTTCCAGAAGCTTTTGGTTTGTAGAGTGAGAGAATCCAGCGCTTCTTCCAGGGTGACGTTGTGAAACGTCGCGGAGGAGTTGCGCGAGGGACCGGGGTACTCGGGATCAAAGACGACATTGATGCCCGCGAGTGAGGCGATGGTCTCAAAGAGAATGCGCGGAGGCTGGTTGCTGATCACCAGTTTGATGCGCTGTTGGTTCAGGGCGCGCAGTTGCGGCGGCCCCTGCATCGCATCCATGCGCCTGTCATCTGCTTCCTTGGGTGTTTCGATTTGCCCTCCGTCGATGATGCTCCTGGTGCGGCGTAGTTCCTGTTCGGCAATCATCAGTGACGGGTCGATGGCGCAGGCGCGGGTGAACTCGTCGAGAGCTTCCTGAAGCTTGCCATCATTGCGAAGCTTGCGTCCGAGGTCGACGTGCATTTGCGCGGCCTGGAATTGGACGCGGCGCAGGCCGAGTTGGACAGCGATGTTGCCCGGATCGTTGTGGACAGCCTTGACGTATAGCTCCAGGGCCGCATCCCAATCCTTCCTTACCTCGGCAGCTTTGGCTTGCGTATAGAGTGGATCTTCGTTTTTGTGTGCTGCCGGGAACGAGGGAACGGCGAATAAAGCTGCGAGCGCACACACGAGTAGTGGTCTGACAATCATGGGATTCACATACCGGATCTTGTTTGGTGGTAACGAGGTTCCTAATCGTACTGACGCTCGAGGGTATGGTGGTGCTGGGTGATCGGGAAGCTAAGAAGTGTAAAGCTTGTGGCCAGCACAATCCGCAATCACCGGTAAACTTCTACAGAGAAGTTGCCGAGACCGAGTGATGCGAGTTCGTAAACCCTTCGCCGTCAGGGGCGGGTAACCGGTGTGCCTTGGGTTATTGGTCCGATGCCAACACCGTTAATTCCTGGAACATTGCCTGTTGCGGGAACGAATCTCGTCCAGATAGAGCCTCGCTGGTCGCCCACTGTGACTAGTCGCGGTATCAGAGCTATGCCCGCTTCGCCTCGCGCTTAATCCCCTCGGCTATCCACATCCGCAATTGCGTCTGGTAGCCGACCGATTTGGCAGCCGCGATCTTCTGGGCCGCGGCAATCTGTTCGGAGCCCAATCGGATTGAGATCGGGGACTTTGCCGCTGCATGGCGTTCCCGAATCGACCTTTCCAGCTTCTTAGACGCCTGCGCCGGCTCGGCCTCGGGTAGTTGATCCCACACGTCCGAAACAGAGTGCGCCTGAAAGTAATTGGCAGCCTCACTATCCGATCGGAACCTCGGCAGTGGTGTCTTCGCGGGAGGGAGTTTCTTCTTCATTTGGTCCACCTACTTGCGGCGGAACAGGCGCCGCTCACTATCGTCCATATCACGCGCCGTTACGACTCGGATCAAACCGCCTGACAGCCGGCGAAACACGACGAACGCCAACCGACCGTCAAGCGTCTCACCCAAAGCAATGTAGAGCTTCTGACGAGTTCTTCTGACCTTATAGCCTCTGGCAAAAACCTCTTCGACCTCGTCGGGACTGAACTGGTGACGCTCGATATGGAGAACGTTGTCATCGTCCCAGTCAAACCCCGAAATGACCACCACACCCAGCGTAGCATAAAGTATATACAAATCGATACGGGTGCCAGGCAGAGCGAATCCACTTAACTGAGAACGCCGAGTCGGACTTTAGCCCGGGGCGAACTCACCTGCGGACCGCCAAATCCTCCCTTGTCGCCAAAGGGGCGAGTAATCCTGCGTTGCTGAAGATGCCGAACATCAGCCGCGTCATGGGTCTACGTTCGCCGTTTAATTGCGAGTTATTGCACGATCGCCAGCGTGAACTTCACAGAGCCGACATCCGGGCAGCAGGCCGGGGGCGGCTGCGATTGCGAAGACGCCTCTCAGTGAAAGGTCACACTTGCCCCGGGCGGCTGTTATTGATCCTGGTCCGCTTCAGTGCGATGCCTGCTCCCGCCGTTGTTGCGCCTCGCGCATCAATTGCGCCATCTTCTCGTCCTTCGCAGCGACCGCTGCCCAGCCCACGGCGGTAGCGCCCCAGCGGTAGTCGTGGATCGTCATGTCGATGCCACGGTCGATCAGGAATTGCATGGCTTCGTAATTCTTGTACCACACGAGCTCATGCAGGATGCTGGCGGGCTCGTGCGAACACCAGTTTGTGTTGATATCGGCTCCGTGCGCGAGAAGAAAGCCGGCAACCTCGAAGCGGTTGTTGAGGACAGCCCATGCGAGCGCGGTGTCGAGAATTCTCTGCACGGTGGGCTCGCTCTGGCCGAACCAGGCTTGCAGATCCCCACGGTAGTGGTGGTTGTTCGCAGGAAAGTGATTTGTGAGGTCGCCCAGTGCGGGTTTGCCCTCCGCGTCGAACCAGCGTTTCACCCGTGCGAGGTCCCCGTCGCCGGCTGCGTGCGGTAGATCGTCCGGCATAGGCCAAATGCGAAGCAGCATCGGAAGCAGATGCGTTTTCACATACGTGAATGCAAATTCAATGGCCTGCGATGGCGGTGGCACGGGAGTGTGCAGTATCGCGGGATCGAGGTCAAAAAGAGCGTTAAGTAAATCCGCACGGTCGTTCAGCACCGCCACCTCGGTCAATCTCGCCTGGAATTTCACGCTTTCCTCGGACAGCATCCATGGTCCACGCCGCAGTCCGTCGACAAAAGTTGTCATGTCGCCGTCACGCATCGCGTGATCGACCTGTTGCTGGACAAAATCCTTCCAAGGCTCGAATGGATCGGGGTTGTGGACATCGGGCTTGTTCGCAATGAAGTACTGGATAAATGCGGAACGCCCCGGCCCGCCATCGATCCGCCTTCCCATCTCTGCATCGAACGTGATGGCGCGATCCAACAGCAACGCCGCTGCGGTGTCGTGCTGGAGATGGCATGCATACATGAACGCTTCGTTCACCGCGGCAAGATCGTCTTCATTCGTGTCCAGGCGTGCGCGAATACTATCGACGTCGCCAAGCGCGGCAAAGAACTTGAGCGTTGGGGGGAGAAGTCCGCGGCGGCGAAAGAGGTCGATTAGAACCTTAGCGCGCGCGGCGATGAGCCCATCGCATACCGACGGCGCAACGAACGCACCGGCATCAAGCAGGAGATTGGCACATGCCGCGCGCGTGAAGTGCTGCTCGCTTATCGGGTCGAAGCTATCGCCGTAGGAACCGGTAGCCATCCCGAGCAGCCCGCCGTCGTTTTCATCCGCCCTCCACGACAGGAGGGCTGGATATTCCGCCAGGAGCTGCCACAGACGTTCGATGTCATTGTCATGGATGATGCGGCGGGATTCAGATACGGCCCATTCGAGTCCTCTGCCGAGGCGTTGCTTTACTTCTTTCAGCACGTCCTTCCAGCCAGGAAACCCATATTCGCGCGCCAGCACCAACTGGGCATCACGCCGGGATAACGGCGGCTCGGCTTGAGGCAACTGAGCACGCGCCCGGGCAATGGCAACTGGATCGCCGGCAGCGGCGTCTCTTGCGAGTTTCTTGGCTTGCTTGCGCAGGGAATCCAGGGAGGGACGAGCAGGAAGCTCTGATGTGGACATGGAAATCTCCTTTCATGAGCGCCTGTGACCCGCTGATACAGGCTGAAAGAAGATTCAAAGCACGCTGACTGAATCGAAGCAGGTGGGATTTGTTCCCTTGCCGCGGGCCGGTGGTGCCCTGTCGCACACTGTCGCTAGTATTGCGACTTGCAAAGGCACTGTCAAGCTGCCCGAATCCATCTGTAGTGGGGATGGTAGATGATGCGTGATGCGTTATGCTTGATGCATGCGGACTACACTTGACATCGACGACGATGTTCTACTGGCTCTGAAGGATGCGGCAGCCAGGGAGAGGGTCTCTGTCGGCCGCATGGTCTCAAAACTGGTTCGTGCGGCCTTGACACCCGCGTCCGGCAAATCACGCAACGGAGTGCTCGTGTTTGAAGTCAAGCCGGACGCGCCATTGATGTCGATGGAAATGGTGAACCGGCTGCGGGACGAGGAGTAAGTGTCCGCGTTGCTCGATGTCAACGTTCTGGTAGCCTTGTTTCACGCGCGGCATGTCCACCACGATGCCGCGCACCGGTGGTTTAGAGCGAACGCCTGGAGTGGCTGGGCAACGTGTCCCACGACGATAAACGGCGCGGTCCGCATACTGAGTAACGCTGCGGCGGGTTTGGTGGATGCGCGGCCGAACGAGGTTGCCCGCCGTCTGGAACTGTTCTGCAGGCACCAAAGTCACGAATTCTGGCCGGAGGGTCTGTGTTTACTGGACAGCAATTTGTTCAGGTTGGAGTTTTTGCAGGGGCGCCGGCAGATCACGGATGCTTATCTGCTGGCACTGGCGGTAAAACAAAAAGGGCAAATTGTGACATTCGACGCCGCGGTTCCGTGGCGTGCGGTGCGGAATGCTTCCGAAGGGCATATCCTATTGCTTTAACGCAGATATGCCCTTCTCAGCACAATATCGCCACGGGCTTGCTAATTAGCAGGCCGACGCGTAACGTGCCAGATCGTTACGGTTCCTTTCTCAAATAAGACGGGTGTCGCTTGAGTAAGCGGGTCTTGCGGGCGACTCGAGACACGCCGCGCCGGGTATTTGGGTTCCTCGCCGGTGGCGCTGCCCGCATTGAGCGCGGCCCCCATGGACCTGTCCGCCCGGTTGAGAGGACGGGGTCGAATGGCGAATGGGAATCGGCGAAAAAGTGACGTCTATCTGCCATTATGGAACTCTTCGCAGGACGACATCGTATAATGATACGGAAAGCATCCCCGACCTCATGACTCAAACAGCGACCCCCACTCTTTCGCAGATCGAAGTTTTGCTCGCTCAAAACGGATACGACGTCTCAGAGGCCGCTAACGGCGTGCTCCAAGTTCGCGATCTGGACACAGGCGTCTCGTTTCAGGCGGCACTCGAAGGTAACGTCCTTTACATGACGCTAAAGCTGACCGACCTCAAGTCCTCGTCAATCACCGCGGACATGCTGCGCAAGATGCTGGATGGAACCAACGGCATCACGACGTCGTCATTCAAGCTTTACCAGGACAGCGGCAAGTCTGCCATCACGTTGAACAACTTTTGCACCTTGCAGAATATGGGGCCGGAAGACGCCGATGATATTCTCAGCCTCGCCGGCTACCTGATGGCGGACTTGATGGAAGCACGCGAACTACTCGGGCCGGCCATGGATGCGGAAGCGCGTGGATAGCGATCGGAGATAATACAAAGTATGGGATTCCTAAAGGACCTGTTCGGCCGTGGCGGGCGCGTGGTTCGCGGCCAGGTGAATCAAGGCCTCGACTCGGTTGAGGACGCCACCTTTGAGGCGACGGTCAAGCAGACCGTGCGGGACATGCGTGAGGAGCTCACCAAGACCATCAACGCTTCGGCGATGGCAATGAGCAATCACAACCGGCTCGAAGCCGAGTATATGAAATACGCGCGGCAATCGGAGGAGTGGTTGGCGCGGGCGAATCAGGCACTGGATGCAGGGAACGAAGAACTCGCCCGCAAGGCGCTAGCCAAGAAAGCTGAGACGGATCAGCAGGTTGGGGCGATGCTTCCGGGCGTCGAATCGGCGCGAACGGCCAGCGAGCAACTGAAGCAGAAAGTGGGTGAGCTGAAGCGGCGCATCGACGAGGCCGACCGCACTGCCACTACGCTGGTGGCTCGCCGTAACGCAGCGGTCGCGCAGCGCAAGGTCGCCCAGGCGCTTTCCGGGGTTGGCGAGGCCGACAACGCCTTCGCCGCACTGAAGCAATTCGAAGAGGGCGTGGCGCGCGAAGAGGCCAAAGCGAAGGCATTCGATCAACTGGCCAGCTCCGGCAAGGACGAAAGCCTGGAAGCGGAGTTCGCCGAGTTGCAGGGCAGTTCGGTGGATTCGGATTTAGCGAAGCTAAAAGCTGCGCGCTATGCCAAGGCGCTGCCTGCTGCGCCTCCAAAGCAGATCGCGGCCCCCGAGTCCTAAAGCAAGACGGCATTGATTACCACCACCATTCTCGTCGTCCTCGGCATCGCGCTGGTCTTTGTGGTGTGGCAGATGATGCGTAACCCGAAGAAGCCGCGAGGCGAAGTTACGCCTATGCCGCCCGTGGCGGCGATCGGCGCAAGCGTAGACCTTTGGAATGCGCAACCGGGCGACGTCGTGTCGATTCACGGAGCCGCGGAGGATTTTTCCGATCTTGACTTCACTGTCAACCAGCGCAACGCTTACCAGGCCGCGGGGCGGCGCTGGATCGGTTTGGCTGGTGACTTCCGCGGCCGGCCGGTTTTCCTCGAGGTGAACCGGGCTGCGACGATGGAGGTGATGGGTATTCTCGACCCGACACAGTTCACTCTGCCGGACGTTGGCCTGACTGAAGAGCGGCTTGCCGATTTCGATTCACGTCAGGATTCGTCGGCTTTCGTTGAGTTTCTCGGCAAGCGGTGGCAGTTCAAGTCGAGCCGTGAGCTGGCCTACTTCGAAAACGAAGGCGAGGCCAGAGGGCTCTACCGCTGGCTGTTCAGCGAGAAGGGCGGCGCGCGTATGCTGTGTGTCGAGAAGTGCGAAGGGGAGCCTTTCCAGATACAGCTTGCGCAGAACCTGAACGCGCAGGACATCACTGTCTACCGAGCGAGGTAGATTCAGTTGCCGCTTGAGGAGCGGCCCGTTATGAAAAGCAAGTCTTTAGGAATTCTCGCGATTGCAATCATTGGCGTGATGGGGATTGTTGCGACCGCCGGTCTCGACAATCTACCGAATAACCTGCGCGCTTCGGCGATCACGGCGAGCGCACAGGTATCGAACGACCGGACTCATTTTGAAGAGCAGCGCAAACGGATCGAGCAGGCGTTGCGCGACGACCCGGCACTGTTCCGCACGCAGTCCGCAGCGTGGAAGAGCCGCATCGAGCAAGCCCAAACCGAAGTGAGCAAGGCCGAGGCCGAGGCTTCCGCATTGAAGAAACTTGCCGAAGGGAACAGGCGAGAGGACGCCAAGAAAGTGGAAGAAGGGCTCGCGCGGCTGCAATCGGTTCGGTCCGGCAGTGTGCAGCAGCTACAGTCTACCGGCGACGAGGTGGAACGCTGGCTCGGCTACAAGCGCGAACTGCCGAAGCAACTCGAGGCGATGAAGGCGGACTACGATGCCCTGCACGCATTCGACGTGGAACCGGCCGCGGCTCCAGTGCGCAAAGCGATGACCGACTGGCCGGCGAAGCGCTCTGATCTGGAGGCGCGACTGGCTGCGCTCACCGCGCTCAAGACCAGCGCCGAACAAACCTGGAACACATCGGCGGACCTGCGTGCACAAGTGCAGAAGGGAGACGCGGGCTCCATCGACTATCCTGCCCTGTTCCAATTAGGGGACAGGCTGGACCAGGCCGAGCGGCAGGCGCGCGAAGGCACGGAAACGGTGAAGCAGTTGGCGGACCAGTTGTATGTGAATTGGGACAAGCTGCTTGTGGACGTAGAGCACGACAGACAGAAGATTCGTCTGGTTCGCACTCGCTTCGCGGATGCGGCGCTCAAGGACGGCCAGACCTCTCAGGAGGAGAAGTGGGAGCGTATCGAACCGGCGCAATCAAGACGTTTGGAGAGGAACGTTGGCATGGTGATCGGGCACAAACCCGCGGGCAAGTATGACTCGGAGGCGGACAGCGGAGCGCAGGCGCCAGGCTATGCGTATGTCGCGCCTCACGGGCAATCGAACAGCTATGGCGGGTGGCACAACGGCGTGTGGACGTGGCTGCCACAGTACCTGATCCTGAGCCATATGCTGCGAGGCCCGTCGATGCCACCGATCATGTCCGGCGACTATGGATCCTATCAGCGTGCCCGCGACCGGGGCGAGATTTTCTATGGGCACAGCACGCGCGGTTCAGGCGGTAGTGTGCGGCGGACTATGGATCGGGTGAGTGGCGGGTCGCCGCGGCAAGAGGAACACACGAGCGGCGGCGGGTTCAGCGGATCGCGCTACCAGAGTCGCGGCACGTACGCGGGTTCGCGATATCAAAACTCAGGCGGCGGTTTCCGGTCTTTTTCGCGAGGCGCGCGGAGTTTTGGACGGCGGCGGTAGCGTATGAGCCTTCCATTTGATCCTGCCCCTATCCTGCTAGCGCTGACGCAGGTTGTACTCGGCGTCGTGATGCTCATTGTGGCCCGATTGATCAAGAACCTCCTGTCACCGTATGGAATGGACCGGGAGTTAACCACCAGGGACAACCCGGCGTTTGGGCTGCCGGTTGCGGGATACTATGGCGCGGTGGCCTGTGTCTACGTGGGCGCTGTGCGTGCCAACCCGGTTCCGCTGGACGCGGGGACGGCCGGCGCGCTGCAGGCGCTCGGCTTCGATTTTGCCTGGGCCGCCGGGGGAATCCTGGCTCTCACCGTCAGCCGATGGGTCATGGACTGGGCGCTCATTACCGGTGCACGGGTGTCGGACGAGATCATTCGCAATCGCAACATTGGCGCCGGAGCGGTGGAAGCCGGAGTCTACATCGCGTCCGGACTGGTGTTGTCGGGCGCCATTCGCCAGCCCGGAGGATCTGTACTCACCACCTGCGTGTTCTTCGCCCTCAGCCAGATGGTTCTCATCGCGCTGGGGCGTTTGTATCAGCGATTGGCGGGTTACGATGTCGCCAAAGAGATCCAGACCGGCAACCTTGCGGCGGGGACGGCATTCAGCCTGACTCTGATTGCTTTGTCGCTGTTGATGCTGAAGGCGACCAGCGGCGACTTTGTTGGTTGGGGCCCGAATCTTACGTATTTTGCGTTCGACTCGGTCTCCGGATTCGTGCTGCTGATCGCGCTCCGATGGTTGACGGATTTGGCGCTCCTGCCCGGCGCGCGCATTTCCGAAGAGATCGTGCGGGACCGCAACGTGAATGTGGGGCTGGTGGAGGGAGTGTTGGCGGTTGGTGTTGCAGGGATCATTCTGTTCGTGTTCTGAGGAACCTCTCACGGAGTATCAGAATAGTGACAACTGGCGTTCCCATCCCTCTTCCGGCTGGTAGGGGGCGGGGCCGGGGGCCATGCGGAGCGCGGTGCGAATTTCCTCCACGCGGGCGCGGAGTTGGAGCGGGTAGTCGCCTTTGATAAACATGCCCTGTTGAAACGTGTTCTCGTAGGCGCGGGCGAGACCCGGGAATTCCTCTTTGAGGAACGGAAACAGGACGCGTCGAGCGGCGGAGGGCAGATACACGGCGTGGGAATGAAAGTAACGGGCCCCATGGGCACGCGCGGCTTCGGCAACGGCACGCAGGCTTTCCGTGGAATCGTTGATGCCGGGGAGTGCGGGACTGGCAAAGACGCCGGCTTCTATGCCGTGTCCTCTTAATATGCGCAGGGCGGCCAGGCGCAGGTCGGGGCGTGGGGCTTTCGGTTCCAGGATTCGCGCGAGGTTGTTGTCCACGGTGGTGACCGTGATGTTGACGAACAGAACATTGGCGCGGGCGACGCGCGCGAAGAGCGGGGCGTCGCGGGCGACCAGATCCGACTTTGTGGTGAGGCTCAACTGGCGGCCGCGTTCGTCGGCGAGGATTTCGAGCATACGGCGGGTGACGTTGTAGCGGCGCTCGGCGGGCTGGTAGGGGTCGGTTGCCGTTCCGATGGCGACGGCTTCGTTCAGCGGAATCCTGTCGAGCTCGCGGCGAAATTTGGCGGGGTGGAAGTCCTTGGCGAAGATGCGGGTTTCGAAATCGTAGCGGCCCCGCAATTCCATGAACTCGTGGGTGTAGCGGGCATAGCAGTACTTACAGCCGAACTCGCAGCCGCGGTAGGGATTGATGGTCCAGTCGAATGGCATGCGGGGGGAAGTGCAGCGGTTGATGTAGTTGCCGGTGGGGAGCTGGGAGTAGGATACGGCACGCTTGGCGTCGAGGGGTTCGGCGAGGGAAGCGAGCCGGGCGATGCCAACGAGTGCCATGGTTTATGTTCGCTTTTTGTTCGCTATTTGTCAAGTTGACTGGTTTCCCACAGAGAAATCGAAATTCTTGATCTCTGTAGTAGATTTGGCGGGCCCTGCGCTCTTTTGGAATGGATGCTTCTAACGCATTGGTTATTCGGGATCGTGCTGCTGCATGGCCAAAGGGTGGAGATCGGATTTACCGGCGGCGTCCCGTTAACCGGGTTTTTTGAAGAAAACCGGGGCTACCGGTCAGACACGAGAAGATACACCGCTGGTCCAAGTCTGGAAGTCACCCCACGAAAACATTGGAGTTTGGAAACCGGAGTCCTGTACAAGCGGTTCAATTACGACTATCTGCACTCACCGGGGTTTCGGCAGCCCCCCATCCCGTATCGTCGCCTCGAGCGGTGGACTACCGGAAACTCCTACGAAGTGCCGCTTGTTCTGAAGACGCGGTTCCGGTTGGGAGTGCCACTCGTGACGGGGGCAGGCGTTGCTCTCCGGAGAAATAGCGGTGTTTTCGAAACGGAAAGGGTGGACGTTCGGGGACCCTTTGACCTGGAGCCGTCGACAACCATCACACAAACTGACCACCCGGAGGACCTCTCCAGACGCACTGCGGCAGGGGCCGTGTTTGTTCTAGGATATGAGCGGCGTTTCCGAGGGGTCAGTGTCGCCTCCGAGTTGCGCTTCACGCGGTGGGATAGTCCGAGAGCGGGCGGATCGCTCACCTCCGGGACGCACAGCAACATACGTTTCGGACAGAATCAGGCGGAGTTGGTTGTGAACGTCTCGTATCTCGCGTTGGGACCCAGAAAAGACCCTTCGCCGTTGGTGATTCCGTGGCGAAGATTTGGATTGGAGGCCGGTATTCTCGCGGGCTTTTCCATAATCCCCGTGCAAACCAGGCCACTGTACGACAGCACTTACTACTCTTTCCATAATCCGCCGGTGGCCGGAGCTGCTTTTGTTGAGATAGAAGTAAGCCGTTCGTGGTCCATCGAAGGCGCCGGCGTTGTGAAAAGGTTCGGCTATGAGACCCGCAGCGCCGGTTCCAATATGCCGCTGGATAAGCTTAGGGGAACGATCTGGGAGGTTCCCTTCCTGATCAAGCGTCGACTGGATGCGTGGCGAGGCTGGAGCGTCATGACGGGTGCCGGATTGGCGATGCGCCGCCAGGAGGGCGTGGGTGGCCGGAGCGGATTTGGTTATGCCGGGGCTGCAGGCGTGGCTCGAAGAATTGGCCCCCTGAGATACCGCGTCGAGATGCGGTACCACTACTGGACACGGCCAATGTACACGGCCTACCTCGAAGAGCGGGGGAGTTCGTCTCATTCGCTGTTTGCGTTCTTCGGCATCGGGTACAGCGCTCGATCACATCGGCATTGATCAAAAATATGGCGACGCGATCTGGTTACCCCAACAGGTCAGAGTGAAGACAAAGAAAGTCGCCGGGGGCCATCGCGCTTGGCGACGGATGCTTGGTGGCACCAGTAGGGCTCAGCACATTCAGCGGATGCGATGTAACACAAAAATGTCTTAAAAAGGTACAGTGATTCTGGTATCATGATCGTGTGCAGGTGCGCATCGTCAGCAGGATCACTCTAGCTGTCCTCGGAGCCGGTTGCCTCTGGGTTACCGGACTCACGGATGACCTTTTTGCACTGCGGGCGAGGCACAATCAAAGAACAGGACAGCGGGTTTCCCGGGCCAATCCTTGGGACGGGGATCACGCACACGACTTCGATCTATTGCGCGCGGACTGTCCGACGCGGATGGTTGCGCAGCACCTTGTGTCGTATCGTCCTCTGAACTCCTCGCTTGTCGAGGAAGTGCAGATTGCTCCTGTCCTATTGTTGCGGGTGCTGTGGCAAGTGAACGAGCCGGTGTTGACCGGACCGGCCTTGACACATTTGCTCGCCACGCCTTCCCGCGCTCCCCCCGTTGAGACCGCCTAAACCGACAAATCCAACTCGCAACAGCCTTCACCAGTAGACCGCATGCGGTGTGTGTGCCCGTGTGCTCGTCAACGCCCGAGGTGTCAGCACCCACGGCGCGTGGGGTGGAGTCTTGGCTGACGGTCCGTGGTTCCGTCGATGACGGAAAGGGAGATCTCTGTATGGACAAATTGTTGAAGGGCTATAGCAAGTTCCGCAAGGAAGTGTTTCCGCGGGAGAAGCACAATTTCAAGATGTTGGCGAGCAGCCAGGCGCCGCACGCGTTGTTTATCACCTGCGCCGATTCGCGCGTCGATCCAAGCATGATCCTGCAGGCGCCGCCGGGCGAGTTGTTTATCTGCAAGGTGGTTGGAAATCTGGTGCCGGCCTACGGGTCGGCGATGGGCGGTGTGGCGAGCGCGGTGGAGTACGCCGTCACTGTCTTGGGAGTGAGTGATGTGATCATTTGCGGTCACTCGGATTGCGGCGCGATGCGGGCGTTCCTGCATCCGGAGAAACTGCGTTCGTTGAAGGCGGTGGAGGCATGGCTGGAACACGCCACCACGGCAATCGCGGTCAGCAAAGACCACCATTCGCATCTGGAAGGTGACGCATACGTGGAGGCGCTGACCAAGGAGAATATCGTCAGCCAGTTGCAGCATCTGCGCACGCACCCTTCGGTGGCGTCGCGGATGCGCCGAGGGAACCTGGCAATTCACGGCTGGTACTACGACATCGGCGAAGGCACAGTGTCCAGCTATGCCGACGACAGTGGCTCCTTCCATCTTCTGGATGAGGAAGCGGTCATAAAGGCTGTTGCGTAAAGGAGGATCCATGCAAGCAACAATGGAAGCAACAACGAAAACGCTGCCTGACGAGACTAACTGGCAGCGTCTGCTGTTCTTCATGAATCCTCAGGACGGGCGCTACGAGGATCTCGCCAAAGGAAACTGGAAACTGAATGTACTGCGCGATTTCACCGCTGGGCTGATAGTGGCCATGGTGGCGATTCCGCTGGCAATGGGATTTGCGATGGCTTCGGGGCTGCGGCCCGAACAGGGGATTGTCGGTGGTGCGGTGGCGGGCGCCATCGGCGCGCTCTTCGGCGGGTCGAAGTATCAGGTTTACGGGCCGACGGCGGCGTTCATTCCGGTCATCGGCGGTTTGATGGCCAAGTACGATCACTCCGTGCTGGTGCTCGCGTCGATCATCGCCGGGGTGTTTCTGATGCTGATGGGGCTGTGGCGAATGGGGCGATTTGTGGAGAAAGTGCCGCATTCAATCGTGGTTGGATTCACGATCGGCATCGCGGCGACGATTGCGCTTTCGCAGGCTGGCGAGATACTGGGCATCAAGGCCAAGATGGGCTATGGGCTGATGGACAAGATCAACGGCATTGCCGCGAACCTTGATCAGATCAGTTTGTTCCCGATTGTGTTGGGGCTGGCGACGTTCGCCCTCACAAAGTCGCTGTTGAAGGTTTCCCCGTTCATTCCCGCGCCGCTTATCGGGCTCGCCGTGACAACGTTGATCGCGGCAACCGTGTGGGCGGACAAAGGGCTGATGCTCGTGAAGCAGAAGTTCGGGGCAATCCCCACGGATTTCTGGGTGATCACAGAGCCTTCGGCGATTCAGTGGAATGAGAGTTTCCTGCTGGATCTGGCCTACTTCGTGTCGGCGATCATCTGTGTGGCGGCGATTGAGAGCCTTCTTTGCTCGCGCATGGCGGACCGGCTGGCAGAGAACCGCGGCCTCCCCTTCAGCCCCAACAAAGAGCTGTGGGGACAAGGAATGGTGAATATTTTTGTTCCACTGCTGAACGGCTTTCCGCATACCGGGGCACTGGCGCGCACGGCGACAAACATCAAGCTGGGCGCGATGTCACCGCTGGCGGGGATCTTCAAGTGTGTGCTGAAACTGCTGCTGGCGGCGTACCTGGCCACCTATCTGGAGATGGTTCCGATGGCGTGCATCGGCGGCATCCTGTTGTATGTGGCGAGCGGCATGGTGAAGCCGGTGGAAGTGCGGCAGGTGTTTGAACATGGCAGGTTCCATGTCGTGCTGATGGGCTACACGGCCGTGGCGGTGATGGTGACCGACTTTCTCACCGGCGTGTTGACGGCCATTTTCCTTTGGGCGGTGCTGAAGCGATTCTTTGAGCAGGCGCAAGCGCCGCTTGCCGTGGAAGCCGCGACCGAATAGACTCTACTCGCAGTGGAGCGGTCCAGTGAGTGGCTGCTCCGCCGCGGTGCGTCCTTTATGTATGAACGAATTCTCGTGCCGCTGGTAGCGGCGAATGATTCCGTCCGCGAGGTTGTTCGCCGTTTTCGCACCAGCAGCCCGAAGGTGGAAGTGTACTACCTGGATGTGATTCCGCGCGGAGTACGCGGCAGTGAGGCCCACCTCAGGTTGGAAAGCGCGGCAGCGCACGGTGTTCCGCTGCCCGAGACGATTGTGCGTCAGGGCAATGTGCTGGATGAACTGCTGAGCGCGGCCCAGGAACTGAACGTCGATCTCATCATCGCGGGAGATGCGCCGAAGGGAGATAAGCACCGCAGTCTGGTGCGCAGGCTGGCGATGCAGGCTCCGTGTTCGGTAATGATGACTACGGGCACAGCGCTCCGTGGAGTTTCGCGGATTCTCGCACCGGTGGACTTCTCCGATTGCTCGGCGGATGCGCTGCGGACGGCAGCGTCACTGGCGGTGGAGTGGAAGGCCGCGTCAGTGACGCCGCTGCACATCTACTTTGAAGGCGCGGTGGCGACCTACGAGGAGCACGAAGTGGAGGCAGCGGAATCGGAAGATCTATCGCTGCAGCGATTTGTTGCGCGGAAGGCGCAGGCGCGGGTTCTCTATGAGCCGATGACGGTGGAGAGTCCGCACATTGCCGAGACCATCGTGCGCGTGGCGAGCGAAGGCAAATACGACCTGATCGTGATGGGCACGCACGGGCGTAGTCCGTCGTCGGCCATTTTGCTGGGCAGCCATGCGGAGAAGGTGTTTCTGGAATCGAAGGTGCCCGTGCTGGGTGTGAAGCATTTCGGCGCGAAGATGCCGTTGCGCGAGGCGTTCCGGTTGTGGCGGGCCAGGGACACGGAGCCGCACTTCGGTTAGGCAGCACTTCAGCAGCACTTCCTTCAGCAGCACTTCGGTTAGGCTTGACCACAACCTCCCGATCCAATATGATGTCCGCAATCTCAGGGGCAATGGTCCGGTCTCGTTAGTGTTTCCCACCCCAAGTAATTTCGCCTCTGATTTTGAGTTTCAAGGGAGGTTGTCACCAATGGCGTCAATCAAATTGACTGTCAACGGCACGGCCCATACGGTCGATGTCGCTGACCCCGAAATGCCATTACTGTACGTCCTGATGGACGATTTGCAGTTGAACGGTCCGAAATACGGATGCGGTTTGTCGCAATGCGGCGCCTGCACAGTGTTACTGGACGGCGAGCCAATCCGTTCCTGCCAGACCCCGGTGTCTTTGGCTGCGGGGCACGACGTGCTCACAATCGAAGGGCTGGGGACAATGGAGAACCCGCATCGTATTCAACAGCTCTTCATGGATGAGCAGGCGGTTCAGTGCGGCTACTGTATCAGTGGGCCGATGCTCTATGGCAAGGTGTTCATTGATCAGAACCCCGGGTCCTCGCAAGAACAGATCCTCGAGGCGCTCAGCGGACTGCTCTGCCGCTGCCACGCGCACACGCGGATGATGCGCGCATTGACGCGCTATTCCGAGGAGGTGAAGGCATGAAGACGCTAACCAATTTCCACGCGAAGTACTGGAAGAAGATCACGCCCGAGGCCAGCGAGGCGCTCGACAAACACGGCTTCGGACGGCGCGAATTTCTCAAGGGGCTGGGTGCGCTGATTGTCGGCTACTCGGCGGCCGGTGTGCTGAACAAAGCGGGCGCTCAGTTTCCGACAGCAACTGTGCCGTTGAACCAGGTGGATTCGTGGCTCGCGGTAGCCGCGGATGGAAGCGTTACGGGATTTGCGGGCAAGTGCGATTTCGGGCAGGGCTTTCGCACGGTGCAGCAGCAGTTGGTGGCGGAGGAACTCGGCGTCCAGTTCGAGAACATCAACATGATCATCTGCGACACGGCGCTGTGTCCGGACCAGGGGGTGAGCAGCGGCAGCCAGGGACATCCGACGCAATTCGGCAACAATGCGTTACGGCAGGCGCTGGTGACGGCGCGCGAGGCTTTGCTGCAGATGGGTGCGGCGCAACTGAAAGTGACTGCTGCTGAGCTCTCGCTGGAAAACGGGAACGTGGTGGTGACCAAAGACCCGTCGCAGAGGATGTCGTTTGGGCAGCTCATTGGCGGAAAGCGGTTCTCGCTGGCGTTGAATCAACAGGCGCGTCCCAAGGACCCGCTGACGTACACAATTCTGGGCACGTCGGTTCCGCGCCTGGATGTACCCCCGAAGGTGACGGGCGAGTTTGAATATGTGCAGAACAAGCGTGTGGCGGGGATGGTGCATGGCAAAGTGGTGCGGCCTCCGAAGCCGGGCGCGAAGCTGGTGAAGGTGAATGAAGGCTCGGTTGCGGCGCTGCCGGGCAACGTAAAGGTTGTCATAAAGAATGATTTCGTCGGCGTGGTGGCGGATAAGGAATGGCTCGCGCAGAACGCCGCGGATGTTCTTGATGTCACCTGGACCGATGGCGACACGCTGCCGAATCAGGAGACGCTGTATGCCGATATGCGCAAGATGCCGTCGCGGGATTCGTTGATCGTGGCGCAGTCGGATGTGGATACGCAGATGAAGGCGGCAGCGCGCACGTTCGCGGCGACCTATGTGCATCCGTTCCAGATGCACGGATCGTTGGGAACGTCGTGCGCGGTGGCCGATGTGAAGGGCGCTGGCGCGAGCACAACGGCGACCATCTGGTGCGCGTCACAGGGGGTATGGAACCAGCGCGGCAGTGTGGCGTTGATTCTCGGAACGACGGCTACGAACGTACGCGTGGTCTTTATGGAAGGGTCGGGGTGCTACGGTTTGAACGGCGCCGATACGGTGGCATACGACGCGGCCATCATGTCACAGGCGGTGGGCAAGCCGGTGCGAGTGCAGTACACGCGGCGGGACGAGATGATCAGCGCCGACAGCTACGGGCCTGCTTACGTGATTGATCTGAAGGCGGGCGTGGACGCGCAGGGTCAGATGATCGCGTGGGATTACGAGGCGTGGACGTTCAGCAAAGGCGGGCGGCCGGCGGTGGCGAATCCGGGCAATGTAATCAGCGGGGCGCTGGCTGGTTTTCCTACGGCGGCGGTTGTGCCGGCGGCTGCCAATCCGCCCAACAACTACTCGAACAACAGCAACGCGGATTCGTCCTATGGGATGGGCTGCGTGGGCAACAGTTGCGGCGGAACCGGAAACATCAAGAGTGAGCGCGTGCTGGTGCATACCATCCAGTCGCCGTTCTACACCGGGCCGCTGCGTTCGCCGAACCGTTTGCAGAACTGCTTTGCCAATGAGAGTTTCATTGACGAGGTGGCGGCGGGGCTGAAGGCGGATCCTGTGGCGTACCGGTTGCGGCACCTTGTCGATACTCGGCTGCGCGACTGCGTCACGAAAGCAGCGGAGGCCTATGGATGGGACTCGCGTCCTTCACCGAAAGCGGGAAATCCGAAGACAGGTGTGGTGACCGGGCGCGGTATTTCCTGCGTACTCTACGAAGGCAACAACGGGTATTGCGCGCTGATTGCCGAAGTGGAAGTGGACCAGGAGACGGGCAAAGTAGAGGTCACGCGGATCATCACCAGCAACGATTCGGGGCCGATCTCAAACCCCGATGGGCTGTCGAACCAGATGGAAGGCGGCGCGATGCAGGGGATGAGCCGGGCGCTATATGAAGAAGTGAAGTGGCAGGAGTTTGGCCTGACCTCCGTGCACTGGCGCGCGTTTCCGGTTTATCAATTTGGGAACCGGCTGCCGTACATAGAAACCGTGTTGATCAATCGACCAGATGTTCGGCAGATGGGGGCTGGTGAAACCACCATCACCATTGTCGCGGCGGCGATTGCGAATGCGATTTTCGATGCGACGGGCGCGCGTATCCGGCAGGTGCCGTTCACTCCGGCGCGGGTGCTGGCGGCGCTCAAGGCTCGGGCGTAGGCAGCGCCGCTAACGGAACAGCCGTGGTGCGAAATCGTGGAAGCAGCGCCTCCAGGTGAGCCACTCATGCGCCGTGCCGGGAGATTCGAAGTAGACGTTCTTGATCCCGGCCGACGTCAAGGCCTCGCTGAAGGTCTTGGTCCCTGGGCCTTCCGCCGAGCCGATGCCGAGGAAGAGCACTTTCATTTTCCGATTGAATGCGGCGGCATCGGCAAACACTCCGTTGTTGGAAGTCTTGGGATCGAATGTGCCGCCACGGCCGCCGCTGCTTCCGCTGAAGCCTCCGAGATAGGCGAACTTGTCCATGTTTCCGAGAACGGTGAGAAAGGACTGCATGCCGCCCATGGATAGTCCGGCCATGGCGCGGTTTTCACGGCCCGGGGCGACACGGTAAGTCCGCTCGACCATGGGGATGAGGTCGTTCAACAGCATCTCGGTAAAGGTGGCGCCCCAGTTGGTGGGAAAGGGGCTGCGCGCGGGAGCGGTGCCTGTCCGCGGAGCGCCGATCGGGGGCGGCACGTCGGCTAGGGAAGGCCGCGCGATAATGCTGCGGGCGGAGTACAACGAGGCATCCTCGCCCGGCTTGGCCGCGTTGAGATTGTCCATGACTATGATCATTGGCTTCGCTTTTCTGCTGGCGATGAGGTTGTCCATGATCCAGTCGACGTGGCCTTGCGCATGCCATCCCTGCTCATTCTCGCCCCATCCGTGCAGCAGGTACACGACGGGGTAGCGGGTGCGGGAGTTGGCGTCGTATTCCGGTGGCGTGTAGACGTAGGCGCGGCGCCAATTGGCGGTGACCTTGGAGAGATACCAGCGCTGGCGCACCTCGCCGTGGGGCACGTCTTTTGCCGCGTAGTAATCCGAGTCGGGTTCCGGGATTTCGACGGCGCTGTTGTGCCAGCCGGAGCCGAAGTACGTCCGGGTTGCGGGATCGGCTACGATGGCTCCATCAATCGACAAGGTGTAATAGTGAAAGCCGATCACCTGGGGAGGAATTGTGCCTGTCCACAGGCCGTCGGGGGACTTGGTGAGGTCGTGCGTGCCAGCGAGCCGGACCTGGACCTTCTGGGCGGAAGGCGCCATTACGCGGAAGGCAACACGCCGGTCGGGATAGACGCAGGGGAACGGAGCTCCAGGGATATTCAAGGAAGAGGGTTTGCAGTTGCCGGGAGGCTGGCCCCAACACTGGCAAGCGAAAAGAGCGACTAAGAGGGTCCGTTTCAAGTTATTTCGTTTTTCCATGAGGAATCCAGATCGAACAAAGTGCGATGGCACCCAAGGGGGATCCACTCCGAAGGGTGCCATCTATGGGGGTACTTCGTATCGTTCCATACTAGTGCGGGAGGTTTGCCGGCGGCAAGGTATGATACAGTGTGCGGAGGCACTAACAGTTGGTGAATCAATGGGTTCCGATGCTGCGGTTGCTGATAGCGTTTACACAGTTAACCGTTAGACAGGCCGGTGAGCCCTCCTTCACAGCTCCGTTGCCGCCATCTACTGAGCCGCGAGTGTGGACCCGGCCCTTGTCTTTTTCGCTACACTCCATTGGATGCTGCTCCCACTGCTATTCCTCGCCGTGTCTGTTTCTGCTGAAACCAAGGTTGTTCTACTTGGGGCAGGGAATCCGAATGCCGATCCGGAGCGGTCGGGGCCTTCGGTGGCCGTAGTGGTGGACGCGGTTCCCTACATTGTGGATTTCGGTCCGGGCGTGGTGCGGCGTGCGGCTGCCGCTGCCCGCAAGGGAGTGCCGGGGCTGGCGGTGGAGAATCTGAGGACGGCGTTTGCCACGCACCTGCATTCGGATCATACAAGCGGATTATCCGATTTATTCCTTACGCCAGCGGTGCTGGACCGGCATGCGCCGCTGCTATTGTACGGGCCGCCGGGGATTCGCGCGATGGCAGGCCACGTCCGGCAGGCTTATCGCGAGGACGTCGAGATTCGTACCAAGGGACTGGAGTTTGGGGACCCGAAGGCGTACCGAATCGAGGTGCGCGAGATCCAGCCGGGTGTGATTCATCGCGATGAACGGGTGACGGTGCGTGCGTCCGCCGTGAAGCACGGGCAATGGAAGCATGCCTATGGGTACCGGTTTGATTCCAAGGATGGACGGTCTGTGGTGATCTCGGGCGATTGTGGACCTTCGGATGCGATTGTGGAGGCGTGCAACGGGTGTGATGTTCTGTTACACGAGGTCTATTCGGTGGCGGGGTTTCGCAAACGCACGCCGCAGTGGCAGAGGTATCATTCGTCGTTTCATACGTCGTCGGAGGAGTTGGGGCGGATTGCGGCGCGAGCCCGGCCGAAGGTGTTGGTGCTGTACCACCAGCTTGTGTGGTCGTCGAATGAGGCGGAGTTGATGAAGGAGTTGCGGGCAGTGTATACGGGGCGGGTGGTGTATGGGAATGATCTGGATGTGTTCTGACACACCCGCCCTAAACTCCTTCGGCGCTTGTGCCGATCCTATTTCTGTACGTGGCCTTATGACGTACTACGAAGAACTCGGAGTAAGTCCGAAGGCTTCGACGGAGGAAATCCGCAAAGCCTACAAGCGCCTGGCACGGCTGCTTCACCCAGACAAATTACAGGACAAACAAGCGCGGCATGTGGCCGAATGCCAGATGCGGAGGCTGAATGGCGTGTACGAAACGCTCTCCAACGAGGAGCGGCGGCAAGCCTACGACATCTCTCTGTTGCCTCCACCTCCTCCGCCGATGCTCCCACCAATGGCGGCTGAGGAAGACCCGGCGCCGCAGGTGTGGACCTGGACATGGAAGGACCTCTGGGCCTGGTTGAGAGGGCCGAATGGCGTGTGGGCAGTCGCGTCGGCCTTTGCGGTTTTTCTACTGGTTTATGTACTGGCGGATGCGGGGCGGGCTCCGGCGGCCCATCCGGAGGCCGGCGCGGCGCAACCTGCTGTGAAACAGCCGGTGGCGAGTCCCGTGGCGGCGCCTGAGTCAGGGGCCCAGCGCCGGCTTCCGGCCCGGCTGCCGGAGGAAGGCAGCTACGTGGCTGCACAACAGACTATCCAGTTGCAGGCGCAACTTCGCGACATGATCCAACGAAACGACAGCGCCCGGCTGAGGATCGCGCAGTTGGAGGAACAGGTCAGAGCAGGACACGTCTCCGGCGCTGAGACCTCGGGAAAGACAGAGCCTGCGGGAAGAGCGGCTGAGTTCCAACAGGCACCGGTCGCTGCGACGCCGACACACGTTGCGCCCGAGATCCCGGATGTAACGCCGCGCCCGCAAGGTGTTGCCGGATCCTGGTTTTTCGCCAAGGCTCCCGGGTCGCGTGCCAGCAAAGTCTCGTACGCGGCCGAGTACATCGAAGCGATGATTCGGGAAGAAAGCGGCGTTCTGCTGGGTCGCTACAAAGCGCGCTACAAGGTGACGGACCGGGCCATTTCCCCCGAAGTTACGTTTGAGTTTCGCGGGCGTGCGGATGCCCAGCGGCTGCCGTGGGCCGGGGCAGGGAACTCCAAGGGCGAAGTGAGTCTGAGGCTGCTCAGCGAGAATACGCTGGAGATCGCCTGGGTGGCGAGCGAACTCGGGGCTATGGGGCTGGGGTCGGGGTCGGCGGTGCTGGTGCGGCGGCTAGACCGGCAGTAGCTCGCTGAGGTGGTGGGTGGGCGGACGCGCCGGTCGGCAGTGCGGCTGAGGCCGTTGAGTGAGAATACGCCGGAGATCGGCTGGGTGGCTAGCGGCGGGACTGAGTCCCGCGCAGGGCTGGCCTGGAAAGGCCAGCCGCGGCCAGGATTGGCCGCCCCACACGACGGCGCGCGCGGGCGGCCGTTACTAGAGCGGCAGTAGCTCGCTGAGGTGGTCGATCCAGTAGTCAGGTTGGAGGGCCGCCATCTTCTCGTGATTGCCATAGCCATAGCGGACTGCGCAGACATGCACACCCGCCGCTTTACCAGCCGCAATGTCGGTCTCTGAATCACCGATCAGAAGGACTTCCGCGGGATCGGCCCGCAGAGCGTCGAGCGACTTGAGCACGACGTCCGGCGCTGGCTTGGCGGGAAAGCCGTCGGTACCCTGGACGTGGTGGAAGTGCGGCAGCAACCCAAATTGATCGAGGATGGAACGAACTGTTGCGGTGCTTTTGGTAGTAGCGGTGGATTTGAGGCCCCCGAGTTTCGCCAGTGTGTCGGCCACGCCATCGTATGGCCGTGTGGACGAATGCCCACGTCCAAGATAGATGGCGCGGTACTTGGCCAGCAAGCCGTCCTTTTCCTGCTGCGAAATGCCGGGGATCAGATCGTCGAAGAGATCGAACAGATGGTGTCCGATGTAGGTGGCGAGATAGGCCTCATCCACGGGACGCGCGGCGGTTCCAACAAGGGCTTCCCGGACGGCTCCACAAATGTCGGCCGCCGAATTCAGCAACGTCCCGTCGACGTCAAACAGATAAACAGGAAATGCGGGTATCAAGCAGGTTGTGGTCCAGGCCCTTCGATGAGGCCCGGCACCCGGACATTGCCTTCGGGGCGGGTAATCGTCTGCTGAGTCTTCCCTTCGGAAGACGCAGAGCTGGGCAGAATGGACTGGCCCTCCATCAGCATCCGCACTTCGTTGCTGTCGAGGACTTCGCGCTCGAGCAACGCCTCGGCAATGCGAATCATGGCTTCGCGATGCAGTTCGATGATACCCTTGGCACGTTCATATCCGCGGGTGACAAACGCCTGCACCTGTGCATCGATGCGCTGCGCGGTGTGTTCGCTGTAGTCGCGATGGGTAGCAATCTCGCGGCCGAGGAAGATCTGTTCTTCTTTGCGGCCGAAGCTGAGGGGGCCCATCTCACTCATGCCCCACTCGCAGACCATCTTTCGCGAGAGCTCGGTGGCCTTTTCAATGTCGTTGCTGGCGCCGGCGCTCTTCATGCCGCAGAAGAGTTCATCGGCGATGCGGCCGGCCATCGAGACCGCGATCTGCGCTTCCGCCTGTTCCTTGGTGTAATCCACCTGATCGCCTTCCGGCAGGAACATGGTGACGCCGAGGGCCATGCCGCGAGGAATGATGGTCACCTTGTGAAGCGGCATTGCTTCTGGAATCTTGGCGGCAACCAGTGCGTGACCGGCCTCGTGATAGGCGGTGTGCTTCTTTTCGTTGTCACTGATGACGCGGCTCTTGCGCTCGACACCCATGAGAACTTTATCTTTGGCCATTTCGAAATCGATCATGGTGACGACTTTTCGATTCTGGCGGGCGGCGATCAAGGCAGCCTCGTTGACGAGATTGGCGAGGTCGGCCCCTGCGAAACGCGGGGTCCCGCGAGCGATCACGGACAATTCGACATCATCGCCCAACGGGATCTTCTTGGTGTGCACCTTGAGGATCGCTTCGCGGCCCTTCACATCGGGCAGGTCGACTACCACTCGGCGATCAAAGCGGCCGGGGCGGAGGAGCGCGGGATCGAGGACGTCCGGGCGGTTGGTGGCCGCAACCAGGATGACGCCTTCGTTGGATTCAAAGCCATCCATTTCGACCAGCAACTGGTTGAGTGTCTGTTCGCGCTCATCATGGCCGCCGCCAAGCCCGGCGCCACGATGGCGGCCAACGGCGTCGATTTCATCAATAAAGATGATGCAGGGAGCGTTTTTCTTGCCTTGCTCGAAGAGGTCGCGGACACGGCTGGCGCCGACACCGACAAACATCTCGACAAAGTCAGAGCCGGAGATGGAGAAGAACGGTACATTGGCTTCTCCAGCGATGGCGCGGGCGAGCAGCGTCTTACCGGTTCCTGGGGAACCGATGAGCAAAACACCTTTGGGGATACGGCCGCCGAGCTTCTGGAACCGCTGAGGCTCGCGCAGGAACTCGATGATCTCCTGTAATTCCTCTTTGGCTTCCTCAACACCGGCGACGTCCTTGAACGTAACCTTTTTTTGCTGCGAGGAATGGAGACGGGCGCGGCTTTTGCCGAAGCTGAGGGCCTTATTGCCGCCACTCTGCATCTGGCGCATCATGAAAATCCAGAAGGCAAGGAGGATGATGAACGGTACGACGTTGATGACGATGGACATCCAATTGGATGGGGAGGCATCCTTGATATCCATGCCGACACCCTTTTCGCGCAACTGCTTGTAGAGTTCGGGGTAGTTGAGAGGAATGGTGGTGCGGAAGGTGCTCTCATCGGAGAGACTGCCCTGGACTTCGTTACCTGAGATAGTGACGTTCTTCACCTTGCCAGCCTCGACGTTATAGAGGAACTGTGAGAACGAAAACATCGTGGGCTGGTTGGATTTTCCGTGACGCACCACGGTCCACAGCAGGACGGCAACACAGATCAGTACAACCCAGAAAATGGCAGTCTTCATGTTTGAATTCATGATTCTCCCTAAGGAAGCAGCGGCACCTGATTCATCAGACGTAAACAGGGCACAAGAAGATTCCTTGCAAGCGAACAAAATCTCTAAACTTCAACTCTAAACTTCGACCAGCTTCCAGAGGACCAACTCCTCGCCTCGATCCTTGATGGCCTGGACGATCTCCTCCCTGGCGGCCAGACTGCAGCCGAAGCGCCGGCACCAGAGGATTCCCCTTCCATTTTCAATGATCGGCCAAAACCGCCGTTCCCATAAGGGGATACGAGCGAGCTGGAACATCTGCTTCACTTTTTCAGGACGCGAGAAACCAACCGGCTGATATAGATCCCCCGGCTGCCAATAGCGTAGCACCAAAGGACCGGACCGGTGGTCCGGCTCCAGCAGCAGCGCCTCGTTCCCGTATCCATTATATCCGCTTTCCGGCGCTGTGAATTTGTCCACGGCTACGCACTCACCTCCTGGAAGCCGGGTGATGCCCGGGACGCATAGAGGAACGTACACGGACGGTGGGGGAGGCAGTGGAGAATTCGAGATTCTCAGCCAGCCGAAAGACCGCACAACATCAAGACCGGGGATGTGGGCGCGGCCGTGTCCCTGGCTCCGTTGGGCGATGTGGCGCACCTGCTCAATGTGGTGGAATCCGATCTGATGGAGGTCACATTTGACGCGCGTGAAAGCGAGGCGAAGCAGGCGCCGCTGCGCCGCCACTGCGAGCGCGCTGAGTTGGGTGCAGTCCACCAGGAGGCTGTCGCCCCAAGTGCGGAAGGTACTGGCAGCAAGCGGCTCGATTTGGGACCTCCAGTAGGCCTCTTCTTCACGGGCGATCTCGGCCACGTGCGCGAGTTGCTCGGGCAAGCGTGGGTTGTAGTCATTCTGCAACCTGGGCAGAAGCTCGTGGCGAATCCGATTGCGCCGGAAGTTCAGCGACGCGTTCGTGCCGTCGATGCGCCAGGCAATCCCGCGTTCGCGCGCAAAGCATTCCACCTGCTCGCGCGTGACCTCGAGTAAAGGCCGGACAATGCCTTCCTGTGTGACAGGCAGGATACCGCTCAATCCTGTCGAACCGGACCCGCGCAGGAACCGGAATAGCACAGTCTCGGCCTGGTCGCTGGCGGTGTGGCCGGTGGCGATCCGGTCCACCACGCCGCTCACAATGAGCGAATGAAAGAACGAGATGCGGGCAAGGCGAGCGGATTGCTCGATGTTGCCGCTGAGCGCGCCCAAGGCGGTGCAATGGAGCGGCAGGCCAAGGCTGGCGGCGAGATCGCGCGTGAACTGCTCGTCCGCATCCGATTCCGCGCCGCGCAGTTTGTGGTTCACATGGACGACTGAGAGCTCGATGTGCAGGGTTTCGCGCAATTGCAGGAGGGCGTGGAGCAGCGAGACGGAATCGACGCCACCGGATACGGCCACACCAACTCTTCGCGCGGGACCCGACCGGTGGAGCGGGCCAAACATGTTATAACGGGACGTGATTTGCACAATGCGCTCGAGCATCGTTGTCCTTATTGTCTCTACTTTCTGGGCCGCCCAGGCGCCGGCCCAACAGACACAAGATGAAGAGTTCGCCAAACTCGTGCGCCAGTGGACCACCAAGCCAGAATTCTTGAGCCCGCTGGTGGACCACCTGCCGAAGGTGCAGGGCATCCCCACGCCGAAGGATGTTCTTGGCTATCACATTGGAACACCGCAAAAGCTCACCTATTACGCCGATATCCTGAAATACTACCGTGCGCTTGCCGCCGCAACGCCCCGTGTCAAGGTGTTGGAAGCTGGCAAGACCGACGAAGGCCGGCAGCAGGTGGTGATTTTCATTGCCGCCGAGCAGACCATCGCCGACCTGGAGAAGCACCGGGCCGGGTTGGCGAAGCTCGCTGATCCGCGAGGAACCAGCGACGTACAGGCGCGCGAGCTGATTGCGTCCACCAAACCGATTTACCACCTGATGGGCGGACTGCACAGCAGTGAGACGGGACCTCCGGAGATGCTGATGGAACTGGCCTACCGGCTGGTGACGGAGGATTCGGCGCTGATCCGCAAGATCCGCGACAACATCATCGTGTCGATCACGCCGGTTGCCGAGCCCGACGGCCGCGACCGCGTGGTGGACTGGTATTACGCTTATGGCATCGAGGTGAAGTCGGAGGACGACCGGCTGCCGGGTGTGCCCTATTGGGGCAAGTACATCTTTCACGACAACAACCGGGACATCAACTACTCGCAGGTGTCGATGCGCAACCTGCTGGACTGGTACTTGCAGTGGCATCCGCCGGTGATGCACGACTTGCATGAGTCGGTCCCGTTCCTGTACACCTTCAGCGGGCAGTCCCCGCAGAACCCGACACTCGATCCGATTCTCTACGCCGAACTGCCCTGGTTTTCCAATTTCGAAATGACGCAGATGATCCGCTATGGCATGCCGGGTGTGTGGACGCATGCGTTCGTGGATATGTGGTCGCCGGGGTATCTGGGGTTCATGTCGTCGAATCACAACGGGCTGCTGCGGATGTATGAGACGTTCGGCAACGGGGGAGCGAATACGATGAAGCGGCGCATCACGAATCCGGAGGCGCGCGGAGGCGGAGGAAACGATGCCACAAAGCGCGAATGGTACCGGCCGTTGCCGGCGTATGAGGAAGTGGAATGGTCGATGCGCAACAACACGAATTACATGCAGACGGCGGTGTTGTCAGCGCTCGATCTGACGTCTTCGTTTCCGCAAGTGGTGCTGGACAACTTCTATCAGAAGAGCCGCAATGCGGTGGAATCGGGACGCAAGCAGGCGCCTTTCGGGTTCGTGATTCCGGCCGGCCAGAAGGACATGACCCGGGTTGCATTTCTGGTGAACACGCTGCGGCTGCAGGGCATTGAAGTGGGGCGCTCGACGGCGGAGTTTCAGTTGAAAGAAGGGAAATTCGGTGAAGGCTCTTATGTCATCAAGCGCGATCAGCCTTATGGCCGGTTGGCGAAGATCCTTTTGGAGAAGCAGAATTTTCCCGATCCGGCGCTACGCACGTACGACGACACCGGCTGGACAATGGGCCTGATGACGCAGGTGCCGGTTACCGAGATCGCCGATGTGTCGCTGTTGGGAGTGGCGGTACAGCCGGTAGACCGGATCGACTGGCGCGGGGTACTGAGCGGGTTCCCGGCGCGGGCTGCGTACGTGGTCCCAAATTATGGGGCCAATGCGCTCATCACATTGCGATGCCGGCTGCGCGACATGAAGTTTGAAGCGGCGGAGAAGCCGTTCACCATCGGCAACGTCACCTATCCGGCCGGATCATTCGTGATCCCGGTGGAGGGGCCGAACGAGAACGTTCATCAGCGCATTAAACTCGCGGTGGAGGAGTTGGGTTTGCAGTCGACGGCTGTGGAAGCGATGCCCGATGTGGCGCGCCACGAAGTGGATTTCCCCCGGCTGGCCATGTTCAGCACCTGGGGCAGCACGCAGGAGGTGGGTTGGGTTCGCCATGCGCTTGATCGCTTTGAGGTGCCTTACGAACTCATCTACAAAGAACGGATCCGGGCGGGGAATCTGCGCCAATCCTACGACGTGATTCTGATTCCGAATCAGGCGGGTTCAGCCAAGCGGCTGGTGTTCGACGTGGATGCGCGTGGGAAGAAGATGGCGTACAAGAAGTCTGAGAAATTCTCCAACCTGGGCATGTACGGCGAATCGGAGGATATTAGCGGCGGGATGGGGCTGCCGGGTGTAGTGGAGTTGGAGAGGTTCGTGCAGGCCGGCGGGTCGTTGATCACGATGGGGACAGCGAGTTTCCTGCCGGCCGAGTTTGGATTGGCGCAGCGGGTAGAGGCGTCGCGGCCATCGGCGCAGTTCTACGCGCCCGGGCCGATTGTGGAGGCGGAGATTCTGCAGCAGACGCACCCCATCTTCTACGGCTATACCCAGAAAACTGTGCCGGTGCGATACGCAAACGGGCCGCTGTTGAACATTCCGCGGACGGACCGCCAGCTTGTGCTGATGCAGTTTGGCGGAACAGAGAAGAACGTCCTGAGCGGACTGATGCGCAATCCAGCGGAGACACGCAACCGGGCGGCGATAGTGGATGTGCCGTCGGGGCAGGGGCGGATCGTAATGTTCGCAACAAATCCCTGCTACCGGTGGCAAAACCACGGCGAATTCGGCATGCTTTTCAATGCACTGATGCATTACAACGACGTACCCGGCGCCAGGCCAGCGGCAAAATAGCGCGCTACGGGCCGCTGCCATGTAAAGAAGCTTTAAGAACGCGGAAATAGGTAACTGTGGGGGCGGAGAAATGAGTCCAATCCTTTAATGGTACTGGTCTCGGTCAGTCTAGCTCTCACGTCGATCGCCGCGCTCGCCCAGCAGGTGCAAATCCAACCGGTGGAGGCGATGCCGTTGCCCACGATCATCGACGGTAACACTCCATTTGTGTGGAGAGACGGGAACATCCAGATGTTCTCCTCGACGGGTGTGCCGATGGTGAGCACCGCGTCTTCGCTTTTGGGCTGGTGGGAAAGCGAAAACGTGCAGTACAACGGACCGAACCGTCCGATCTGGTTCGAGTCGGCGTGGGTGGATGAGGACGGGACCATTCTGGCGTGGTATCACCACGAACCGGAGGGCGTTTGCGGCACCAAGGGCGGACTGACCGCGCCAAAGATCGGAGCGGCTGTTTCCTACGACGGCGGGTTCACGATGGAGGATCTGGGGATTGTGCTGGAAGCCGGCGATCCGGTAGATTGCAGCGCAAAGAACGGTTTCTTCGCCGGCGGCCATGGCGATTTTTCCGTGATTCTGGATCACTATACGGGTTATTTCTACTTTATGTTCACAAATTACGCGGGGCCGTTGGAGCGCCAGGGAGTGGCCACCGCGCGGTTCGCTTTTCAAGACCGGTATCAGCCCGCCGGCGCCGTCTGGAAGTATTTCGAAGGCGACTGGACCGAGCCCGGCGTCAAGGGCAAAGTGACTCCCGTGTTTCCGGCCATGCAGGCGTGGCAGCGGGCGGATGCGGATTCGTGGTGGGGGCCGGCGGTCCACTGGAACACCTATTTGAATCGCTATGTCGTGTTCCTGAATCGCGCCTGCTGCGCGCCTGGGTGGCCGCAGGAAGGGATCTACATGGCGTCGACGTTGGACATCAGCCGGCCGCTGACGTGGAGCTGGCCGCAGAAGATTATGTCCAAATCAGAGATCGGGTCATCGCCGGGATACTACCCGCAGATTCTCGGATTCGGTCCCGGGGAAACGGATTCGATTGCCGGTCAGGTGGTTCGCTTGTTCATTCAAGGTGTATCGAAATGGGAGATCACGTTCGAGTGAACCCACTTCTCGTGGGGGCAATCGCGATTGCCGCGAGTAGCTGCGCGAATTGACCGGTGATTACGGCGTCATATCGAGGCCGGTTCCGATGAGCCACTTGACGACGTCGGCGTGACGGCCGACGCGGGCTTCCACGCGATGGTCGTCCACCAGCGAGATTCCGGGTTTCTGTGCGGCCTTCTGGGCGTCGGCTACGGTGCGGAACTTCACGGTCACGGTCATCGGGAGAGTTGGGCGGAAGGGCTTCAGTGTGCCGGTCTTCAGGTTCGCGATTGCCTGCGTGATTCCGCGCGCCGTTTCGAGCTTGGCGGCTTCCGGTGAGAGGCCCGCGGCTAGCTCGCCGTTGCCTTGCTTCACCGCTGTCGTCACAACACCGGGGAACTGCTGCCGCGTTTCCGCGCAGGCGGCTTCATCGCCTTGCACGAAGATGAGCGGGACGTTCCAGTGGCCGGCAAAGCAGGCTTCGATGCCGATCTCGCCGACGCTCTGTCCGTTGATGGTGAAGTCGGCCCAATTGCTGTTCCAGGTGTGCGGAAGAAACGCGCCTTGAGTGAACGCCTTGGCGTGATGGCCCGGGAGCATGATTCCGTGGACCGAATCGTTCATGCCGGGCATCCAGCGGCGTACGCCGTCCTCGACTCCCACACTGCGGTAGAGGTAAGTGATCCGCGGATCGCGGAGGAGTTTGTCCTGAATGAGATTGCCCCCGCCGTGATGAGTGTCGCAAACGATCAACTCCGCGACTCCGGCGCCGAGGGCGGCGGCGCTGGCGGCGTTGATGTCGGCCGTGAAAAGGGCTCTCGCTTCCAGCGCCACTTGTTCACGCACGCCGTTTTCCCAATACCATGCCTGCTCGCGGGTGAAGATGCCAGGCGAGCCGTCCATGTCGCAGTGCATCCAGATTTTGAGTGGTTTGGTCTGGGCCCGGAGGGCGGGGATGGTGGAGGCGGCGAGGAAGTGACGGCGGTTCATAATGGCTGCCATTATATGCCGGAAGATTCCGGGATGGGAGACGCCGGTTGCTTATGTCAAGAGACAGTCAAGTTTTGTAAAGGCTTGCAGCAAGGTGGCGGCAAATTCCGGATCGTCAGTTATTCTGAACATATGAAAGCTAACTCGAAACTGGGCTGGAATCGCCGCGACCTACTGCGAGGACTGGGCGGCGCGGCAATGTTGACTGCCTTTCCGAAGATTCTCCATGTGCCGGCATGGGGCCAGGCGGCATGCGCCACTCTGAGCTCCCCCGCGCTTACCGAAGGGCCGTATTTCGTTGATGAGGATCTGAACCGCACCGACATTCGCGAGGACCCGTCCGATAACTCGGTACAGGCGGGCGTGCCGCTGTTGCTGGCGATCAACGTTTCCAAGTTAGTGGATTGCCAGACCAAGCCGCTAACCGGGGCTTATGTCGATATCTGGCATTGCAACGTCAACGGCACCTATTCGGACGTGTCCGCGAACCGGTCCGCCGGGCAGAAATACCTGCGCGGCTGGCAGGCCACCAACCGTCAGGGCAACGTCTACTTCACCACGATCTATCCCGGCTGGTACCAGGGACGCGCCGTGCACATTCACGTCAAAGTCCGGATGATGGACGGGCTGGATCAGACGTACGAGTTCACCAGCCAGTTCTTCTTCAAGGATGAGTTCACCGCCGAGGTCTATCAGCGGGCGCCATACAATGCGCGGCCGAATCCGGACACCCTGGTGACGACGGACGGGATCGCCCGCGGCGGGTCGAGCATCGGGTCGATCACATCCGACAGTGGGTCGTACCTGATGCTGGATCTGCGCGATAAGGGCGAGTGGATCGAGGGCGAGGCGAAGCTGATTTGCGACTTGACGTTGGGCAGTTCACCGGATCAGGCGGGTGGCGGCATGGGTGGGCCTGGAGGTCCGGTCGGACCTGGCGGAGCATAGGATGCGCCTTTGGCGGGACTGTAAGTCCCGCGGGAGGCTGGCCTGGAAAGGCCAGCCGCGGCCAGGATTGGCCGCCCTAGTGTGCCCAGCATGGGCAGAATCTTGTTGGATGAAAGGAGCCAACCGGAGCCGATGACAGGCAACCGTAGCGAAACGCAAGGCGTAGCCGCGAGGT
>JACQZR010000024.1 GCA_016213775.1 Acidobacteriota bacterium | reverse complement strand
GGCACCCCGGAACTGCTCGCGATGAGAAGACTCCCGCCCAAGGCTTTGGTGGCGCGGACGATTCGCAACGCCTTCGCCGTTTCCGCGGCAATGGACTCGTTGGAAGAAAGCCGCGGCGCGGCATGCAACCCGATCAAAACGAGGTTGCGCCGGGCGATTTCGTCCTTCATCGGGGCCGGATTGTCGAAGCTGTGCTCGAGACTGGCGAAGTTCGTTTCAAATCCCTCATAGCCAGTGGCGGCGATGTCATCCAGTGCAGCCAGCAGCTTCGCCTTGTCGCGTATCGGGCTCCCGTAAGCGCGTGTCTGGCATCCCGCGCGAAGCTTCGTCTGGCCGTTGAGCAGGGGCAGCGCGAACGGCACGCTCAGCAGAGTCCTTCGGGTGATCACCCATCCAGTTTCGCCCAGATTGTACTCGTTTGGGATTTCCGCTGACCCTGTTTCCCGCTTCTTTCGCATGACACGGTAGGAGTTCGCAAAATGAGGCGCTCTATGTCGACGGGTCGGCTATTCCAATCCTGAGCAGCACCGGCATCGGCTATACCGCTCCCGTCGAGATCGCATTCGGAGATGGCACAAGTTTCGGCAATGCGCGGGTGTTACTACTGAATACTCCGGAGCCCGGAACCAGTTTGTTGATGGGCGCCGCACTCCTCGCGATCGCCACGATACGCTACCTCTTCCACGTGTCCAGTTTCGCGCGTAACTCAGCACGCCAAGCGCCGTGATCGCGGATGCGATTCGTCAATTCGTACGGGTCCGTCCGCAGATCATACAACTCATCGGCCCCACTGAGTTCCGCGTAGCGTATGTACTTCCACCGTGCCGTACGCACCGCCTGATAGCCCATCTTGCGGATGCGCGGGAATACGGTGTCGGAGAAGTACTCGATGTAGACCTCCCTGCGCGCCGCCCCTGTCAGCATGGAACGGCCGTCCAGCGGTTCCTTCGGTGTGACTCCGGCCAACTCCAACGCCGTTGCGGCGATGTCGATGCTGGAGACCATGCGCGCGGGGCGTGTTCCCTGCCTGATCTTTGGTGGGTACCGGACCAGCAACGGGATACGGATCGCTTCCTCATAAGCAAGCCGCCGTTCAGCGCCCAGGCAATGCTCGCCGTAGAAGTAGCCATGGTCGGAAGTGAAGATCACCATCGTATCGTTCAACGCCCCGCTCTGTTCCAACGCTTCCAGAATGCGGCCGAGGCTCTCATCCACGGCTTTGGCCATACGCAGCCGGTTGAGGATCGTAGCGTCGTCCGTCACCGTCGTCGCACTCAACGGTTCGACGCCAGCAGGCGCCAGCTCCAGCGCCGGTTTGCTCCGCGGTTTGACCGCGTAGTTTGGCCTGTGAGGCGGCTGCTTGCCGCCGTACAGATTCCTGTGGCGCGGCGCCGGCAGAAACGTCCCGGCATCGTTGATCGACGCGACGTTCACGCTGCCGTCGTTGTTCTGCTGAATGTTCGGATGAACCGCCTTGTGCGCCAGATAAAGGCAGAATGGTATGTCTCGTTTGCGTGCGAGAAACTCCACCGCATGGTCTGTCAGAATGTCCGTGACATACCCGTTCGACGGCGTGTTGCGTCCATCGATGTTCAGCGGTGGATTGAAGCATTCCCCCTGCCCGCGAAAGCTGACCCAGCGGTCGAAGCCAGGACGCGGAGAATCGTCGTTGCCCATATGCCACTTGCCGAGAAAGGCCGTCTCGTACCCGGCGTCGTGCAACTGCCTGGGCCAGGTGAGGAGTTGGTGACTGCGCGCCTCGCGAGCGGTATTGTCGATGATGCCGTGCCGGCGCGTGTACTGGCCGGTAAGGAAGCTGGCGCGCGAAGGAGAGCAAAGCGGCGTAGTGGCGAAGGCGTTGACGAACATGGCGCCCTCGCGAGCGATACGGTCCGCATGTGGGGTTTCAGCAAAGGGATGGCCGGTGCAGCGAAGCTCGTCGAAGCGGAGGTCGTCCACGAGGATGAGGACGAAGTTCGGCCGGCGCGCGGCGGCCGCGGCGAGCGGAAGCGCCAAGAAGTCGCGGCGAAGCATTACGCATCAGAGTAACATCATGACGGCGATTCGGGATATAGTATTCGGACATGTCGCGTATTCTGCTCTGCGCCGCGCTTGCGGCCTGCACGCTCCTTGGTCAGCCTACCCCGAAGGGCTGGTATCCACACGAAGGCGGACTGCTGAAATACCGGGTCAATATTCGCTTTGGAGAGGAACCCGACACCATGCCCGATGGCTTCAAATTCGGGCGCGTTTCCGCCGTGGCCACCAATCGCGAGGCAACGGAAGTCTACGTTTTCCAACGCGGGAAGAAGGCCGATCCGATCGTCGTCTTCGATACCAAGGGGAAGTACCTCCGCTCGTGGGGCAAAGGCATGTTTGGCAATCCGCATGGAATGCGCGTCGACCGTGACGGCAACGTTTGGGTAACCGACAATGGGGCCCACCAGGTGATGAAGTTCGATCGTACCGGCAAACTGCTCCTCACGCTGGGAGTGAAGGGCAAAGCCGGCACCGATCCGAAAACCTTCAACCGTCCAACGGACCTCGCTTTCGCTCCCGACATGAAGCATTTCTACGTATCAGACGGGTACGGCAACTCACGCGTGGTTAAGTTCACCATCGAGGGAAAGTACGTCCTCGACTGGGGCAAAAAAGGAACCAAGCCGGGCGAGTTCAACACGCCACACTCGATCGCAATCGACTCGAAAGGGATGGTCTACGTCAGCGACCGTGAGAACAACCGCATCCAGGTCTTCGATGCCAACGGAGGATTCCTCCGCCTGTGGGACACGCTCGGCGCCACGCAGAACATTTTCATTACGCCCAAAGACGAGATGTGGATCATCACCCACCGCAACAACATCGAGAACCTGACATACGACACCCTGGCCGGCCGGATCATGCGCATCGAGCTCGCAACGGGGAAGGTGCTGGGGGCGATGGAAAGCCCCGGGCATTGGATTGACGCCGCTACCAACGGCGAGATTTACATCGGCAGTCTGACGGGGAATGTGTTCCGCTGGTATCCGGGTTGGTTGGAACGGGGGCTGGGGGCCGAGGAAGGGCTCACGCCAGCCAATCAGAAGAAGTAGTGCCTCTGGTAGGGGTAACTTCCGTCGCTAATAGATTGAATCATAGGGACATAGTAGACAACCAGACATTTTCAAAGCTATACTTTGAAAATGTCTGGTAGAGAGCGCTTGGCGGTTCCGGCTGTCCGCTACCTCCTGAGTCAATTCCCCTGTGTCGTGATCCTGGGCGCCAGACAAGTAGGCAAGACGACTCTGCTGAAACAAGTCCTGCCGGACGCACCTTTCCTGGACATGGAACGCGCGGCTGACTTTGAGCGCATCCGGGAATCGCCGGAATTTGTTCTCAGCCGGATGACCTGGCCAGTAGTCATTGACGAGGCCCAGCGGCTCCCTGAGATCTTTTCCGCACTCCGCGTTGTCATTGATGAACGCCGCGACGAGCGCGGCCGATTCCTCTTAAGCGGATCCAGTTCTCCGGCCCTGTTGCGGCAAGTGGTGGAGAGCCTGGCAGGACGAGTGGCTATTCTGGAATTGGGGGGCTTCTCGCTGGACGAAGTGTGGCAGGTTCCGCCGTCACGGTTCTACGAGGCACTCGCAAGCGGAGATGCTGAAGGACTGCTCGCTTGCGAGCCGCGAATCGATGCCGCGCGCCTGGTGGAGACCTGTATCACGGGCTCGTATCCGGAACCAGCGTTGCGGCGCGACGACCAGCAGTTTGTGCGCCTGTGGAAGGAGAATTATGTGCGCACGTACCTGGAACAGGACGTTAGGACGTTGTTCCCCGGGCTCCGATTTGATTCCTACAAGAACCTCCTCACGATGCTCGGGCACAATGCCGGTCGTCTGGTAAACGTCAATGAACTGGCGCGCTCGCTGGATGTCTCGCAACCAACCGTCAAGTCGTACCTGGCCATTGCGGAGGGAACGTTCCTGTGGCGAAACATCCCCGGGTTCGACCGGGAAGCAGAACGGCGCATTACACGCATGCCAAAAGGCCACCTGCGGGATTCGGGCCTAACGTGCCACATGCAGCGGTTGACCAGCATTGACGACTTCCCCGGTCATCCGGCCGGCGGGAGGATCTGGGAGGCATTCGCCGTTGAGGAAATCATCAAAGGCTTCAGCTACCGTCTCATCCAAGCCGATTTCTACCATTACCGAACCCGGAATTTGGCCGAGATTGATTTGATCGTGGATACCGGCGGAAATCTGATCCCCATAGAGATCAAGTTCAATCCGGCGATCCATCCGGGCCGCCTGCGCACCATGGTGGAATTCGTGGAGAAGCACCGCTCGCCGTTTGGCATCGTGATCTGCAGCGGCGGGAACGTAGAATGGATCAGAGAGAAGATTCTGCGCGTACCACTGGGATGTTTGTAGCATGAAGGCTCGAACCACTGCAAGCCCCAAGGAGAGGGAAGCAGCCCGTACTCGCGCCAATTTGGGGTAGCCATGCTGCTGCACGGCAACGCCGCCGCAGACCAGATGCGATATCTGAAAGCGATCCAGCACGTCGTCCGCTTTCCTCAGGGGGTTTTTTCGATATCGGTTGAACCGCTCAGTTTTTCTTTTCGGGGACGGTCCAGAGGTAAAGTTTGCGCCAGTCGACTTCGACGGTTTTTTCGGGTTTCCAATCGCCCATGTCGAAGGAGTGGGAGACGATGCGGGTGCCGGGTTTTAGATCGGCCAACAGTCTCGGGCGCAATTTGAGATTCACTCCGGGCAACAAGTAGAGGGTGACGACGCTCGCCTGCTTGACGTCGAAATCGAAGAGATTGCCTTCAACGAATTTGACGCGGTCAGTGACGCCGGCGGTCTTGGCGTTGTCGTTGGCTTCCTTGACGCGTTCCGGGTTGAGGTCAACGCCCATGCCACGGGCTCCGAATTTTTGCGCGGCCATGATGACAATGCGGCCGTCGCCGCAGCCGAGGTCGATGACGAAATCACCCTTCTTGACGCCGGCCATTTTGAGCATGGTCTCGACGACTTCAGGAGGTGTGGGGACGTAAGGTACGTCGAGGTTGTCTTCAAACTGCGCGGCGGCGGGAAGCCCGAATGCGACCAGCATTCCGCCGAGAACCACCAGTCGAGGGAAGGCGAAAAGGTTCCTCATAGAGGTGAAGAATACCACGGCGGGCGGCACAAGTATACTAGGTCAGTATGCTCTCACGCCGCACTCTTCTCCGTAACGCGGGGCGTCTTGCCGCCACCGCGGCCGCGCCAACGTTTCTCGCCGCGCAAACTGCCGGTCGACGGCCGAATGTAGTTATCATCCTTGCTGATGATCAAGGGTGGGGCGATTTGAGCATTCATGGGAACAAGAATCTGTCGACTCCCCACATCGATTCGCTGGCCGGCGATGGGGCGCTGTTCGACCGGTTCTATGTGTGTCCGGTATGCTCACCGACGAGGGCGGAATTTCTCACGGGGCGGTATCATGCGCGCGGCGGTGTGCGCGGTGTGAGCACCGGCGCCGAGCGTTTGAACCTGGACGAGATGACGATCGCGCAGACGTTTGCGGCGGCAGGGTACCGGACGGCTGCGTTCGGAAAGTGGCACAACGGGACGCAATTTCCGTATCATCCAAACGCGCGCGGGTTTCAGGAATACTACGGGTTCACTTCGGGGCATTGGGGGCAGTACTTCGATCCGGAACTGGATCACAACGGAAAGATGGTGCGCGGCAAGGGATACATCACAGACGATCTGACGAGCCACGCGCTGGACTTCATGACTGCGAACAAAGACCGGCCGTTCTTCTGCTACTTGCCGTTCAACACGCCACACTCGCCAATGCAGGTGCCGGACAAGTTCTACGAGAAGTTCGGCAAGAAGGAACTCGCGATGCGCGCGCGAAATCCGGACCAGGAGGAAGTAGCGTTCACACGGGCTGCACTGGCGATGTGCGAGTCGATTGACTGGAACGTGGGCCGGGTGCTGGCCAGACTGGACGAATTGCGGCTGCGAGAAAACACGATTGTGTTGTACTTCAGCGATAACGGGCCGAATAGCTGGCGGTGGAACGCGGAGATGAAGGGGCGGAAGGGGGCTGTGGATGAAGGCGGCGTGCGTTCGCCGCTGCTGATGCGATGGCCGGGGAAGATCCCCGGAGGGCGGCGGATTGCGCAGATCGCAGGGGCGATTGACCTGCTGCCGACGTTGGCGGAAATGGCAAATGTCCCGGTGGCGAGCAAGAAACCGCTCGATGGGAAGAGTCTGAAGCCGCTGTTGATGGGGGACAACGCCAACTGGCCGGACCGGATGATCTTCTCGATGTGGAATAAACGGATCAGCGTGCGTACGCAACAGTACCGGTTGGATGCGCAGGGAGCGCTGTTCGATATGGTTGCGGATCCACGGCAGGATCGCGATATCTCGAAAGAGAAGCCGGAGGTTGCGGCGAAGCTGAAGACGGCGGTGGCAGCGTGGGCGAAGGAGGTGTTGCCACTGGTAGGCGCGGACGACCGGCCGTATCCGGTGGGGTATCACGAAACGACGATGCTGCCTGCGCGGGATGGGGTGGGTTCCGGCGGGGTGAAACGGAGCGCGAGCGCGCCGAATTGTTCCTATTTTACGAACTGGACAACCAAGGACGGGCGGATCAGTTGGGAGATCGAGGTGGGCCGCGCGGGCACGTATGAGGCAGTGGTGTACTACACATGCCCGTCGGAAGATGTGGGATCGACGATTGAGCTGGCTTTTCACAACAGCCGGGTGGAAGGGAAGATTTCGGTGGGACACAATCCACCGTTGATGGGGGCCGAGTCGGACCGCGTGAGCCGGGGAGGCGAATCGTACGTAAAGAACTTCAAGCCGCTCTCGCTGGGGAAATTCGATCTGGCGAAGGGGCGAGGGCCGCTGGTGTTGCGGGCGTTGCAGGTCCCAGGCAAGCAGGTGGCGGACATCCGGTACGTTGCGCTGCATTTGAAATAAGAAAGGCGGTGGGTAACGCGCGGAGATCGTGCGCTACCCACCGCCACTTGGAACAACCCAGGTGAACCAAGCCTAGGCTGCTTTTTCCTCCAACCACGCATCCTGCCTGGTCTCCTCGTGAAGGGGGTTACCTTTGACAGGCGGGCGGATGGGGATTACCTTTGCAAGCGGCTTCTCTTCGGGCGGGTCTTCGAAATCGATGTCGAGCGGCTCGTCCCAAGCCGGTGTGGGTGCATAGCCGCCGAAGTACTCATCAACAGGAAAAAGTGCGTAAGGTTCAATCTCTTTAAAATTGCGGCCGAGCTTCTGCTCAATGCGGTAGATGCTGTGGAAGAACTGACCACGGTTAATATTGAGCCGGCGGCAGCAAAGACGCCAGTCGGCTCCGAGCATGAAATGATAACGGAAAATATCCCACTCCTGCGGATCGAGCGTCCGCTTACTGACGAGGTAGAAATCGGCGACGAACTCCTCATCTTTGCGGCTCCAGCGGAAAGTGCTGGCGTTGGAGCCAGCGCCGGTCTCTAGAGTCGCCCGCGTCATCTGCTTCTCCTTCAGCGTGCATTGAAGGAATCGGTTGTAACAAACCCGGAAAATGGAACGGAGTACGCAGTTGCAAGGGCGCATTTTCGCTTTACTGTTGACGAGGATTCCTGTACCTCGGCAGGTAGTGCAGGAATCGAGCGCCATTGCCAGCGTGTCGGAACGAGTCCAACGTTTCATAAGGGTGCAAACCTCAAATCGATTGTCCGTCTTCTGCCCTTGAAGGCTTGTTTAGTTTCACTTCTCTGGCGGCGGATTCTATTTCATCGTAATTTTTCTTGAGAATTAGTCAACCAAAAATGCACTCTTTATATTAGGAGCACTCCCCGCAGTTGGGGGTGTCCCAGTGGTAAAATGTGGATATGCAATGAGATGGAAGTAGTATAAGAAATTTCCTGGCGTTGGTGTAGTGACGACAGAAATCGCAGGATTTGTGTGGTTCTGCGGTGGACCTATTCCTCGTGGGAATAGGTCCAGGAGTACACCTAGGGGTCTACAAATGTTCGCTTTGCTCCGAAAACGGCTTCTCGAATACCTGATCAATGTGATCCGCAGCGGAGAGATGACGGAGCGCGGCCTGGCGCGCCGCCTGAATGCGTCGCAGCCGCATATCCATAACATTCTAAAAGGGATCAAGTCCCCTTCTCCAGCATTTTGCGATCACATCATAGAGGTCCTGAGGGTGCCGGCGAGCGCACTGCTAAGGCCAGAAGATCTGGAAGGAGTGCGGAAGCGGCCCGGGCTGGCGGTAATCGCGGATGCCGAGCAGAAGTGGGTCAGTACCCTTCGGCGCGGATGAAGTAGCTTTCCCGCCAGCGACCTCCCGGAGCGATCTGCTGGATGGTGGGGATTTTGCCTTCGTGGGCGAGGTTGAAGGCGTTGGTCACCCCGGTCATGGGTTCAAAGCAGATGAAGTCACGGCCCCGTGGGGCATAGACCACGGCTACGGGGAAGTTGGTTCCAAAGCGGACGGCGACTTTCCTGCCACCGCCTTCTACCACGAATTCCCGTTTGGGGTCAGCGCCAGAAAAGACGTCGTCGAGCTGACGGCCGCGGAGTTCCAGAGGTTGGGGAAGGTCGAAGGGTTTGCGTTCGCCGGTAGGAGTCAACTTGCTGTTGAGGACGATGTGCTCTTTGACGGGGATGGTGACTTTCCAATCGTCGCGCGGCACTCGGGGCAATGTGAAGTACGGGTGGAAGGCAAGGGAGACCGGCATAGCGGCAGTGGAGAGGTTTTCGACAGTGGTGTCGACTTCCAGAACGCCGCCTTTGAGCCGGTAGGTCATCTCATAGCTGTGGGCGAAGGGGAACTGGGCCATCCATTCGGGATAACGCCAGAATTCGAGGCGGCTGGTGACGCTGGCGGCATCCTCGCCGCTGGCGAGGGACATCACCTGCCATTGCGAGGCAAACAGGATCAAGCCATGGATGGGTTGACGGAATTGATCGTAGCGGAAGTTGTTTAAGGAGGGATTGAGGTTGAATTTTTTCCCATTTGCCCAGAAGGCCTCCTGGTCAAGGCGATTGGCCCAGGGGGCGAGGAAGGGGTTGCCGAGGTTGACCGGTTTGGCTTTGAACTCGGCGACGGTGTCGTAGGGGTTCCAAAAAACCCGCTGGCCCTTGCACTTCATATCGTAGGAATTGTTGCCGAGCGAGGGCGCCACCCACACTTCGGTTTGGGTTTTGGCATCGGCAAGGTAGACGACTTCGATGCCATCGATGGTTCGACGTTCGGCGGTGTAGTTCATGTTGAATGGGAAGTTTAGTCGATTTTCTCGCGGAGGTCGAGCTCCGTTTCGTCCTGGCAGCAGTAGCAGATTCCCGGCGTATAGGTGCGGATGGAGCAGATGGCGCACCAGTACGTAACAAACAGCTTCTTGCCATCTTTACGGACGAACATGGCCTGTTTGTGGATGGGATCAATGCGGAAGGCGCCGGATGGGGTATAGGCGCCGAGCAATTCGAAAGTGAGGCCCTTGAGTCGTTTGTCCTGGATGACGCCGGTGGTGGACGGATCGCCTTCGAGTGTGACTGTCTTGCCGCCCTGGACGGCGAGCGTCGCGGCTTGGCCGTCTGGTTGCATGAGGCGACCGTGCAGAGTGATAGTGGTTCCCTCGGCGAAGCAAGGGACAGAGAAAGCCAGAGTGCTGATGGCGAATTGCCGGCGGTTCACTACTTCTATTGTAATGCTGCCGCGATATCAATCAAGTGCATCTGGCGGGGTGCGCGACATTAAAGTGGCCTCTCTGCGGATTCGCCTCCTTTCCGCCTTGTTTCTGAGTACTGTCATATACTCAGATGAGGACCCTCTTCATGTCTCGCACTTTGGCCGATCTCGAAGCGGCCCGTTCAGAACTTCTC
>JACQZR010000153.1 GCA_016213775.1 Acidobacteriota bacterium | reverse complement strand
CGGGCAACAACGGCAGCAGATAGCCCGGCAGTTTGTTCACGCTCAGTGAGAAGAACACGAAGCCGAACCCCAGCCACATCCACAACAGCCGTTCCCATGGATTCGCCGGCCGCCGCAACACGGCCACCACCGGGGTCCAGGGGAAGAGTCCCAACAGCAGCACCGGAACGTAGAACCAGAACGGCTGCACATGCTGCAAGTCGCTGCTCGCAAAGCGTCCCAGGTTGTGTTTGAGAAAGAACTCGTTGACAAAAGCCGGCCCGTTACGCGCCGCGCACAACGCGTACCACGGGCCAGCCACCAGCAGGGCAGGGAAGGCCACTCGCCACCAGTCGCGCCAACGCCGCCCCGATGTCCACACCAGCGGCAATGCCAGTACGCCGGCGAGCGGACCCTTCGCCAGCAGCGCCAGTCCAAAGCAAACGCCTGCCAGCGGTAGTCGCCGCCGCGATCCGCTATGCGCCCATTCCGCCGCCAACAACATCCCCGCCGCGAAACACGCGCTCAAAGGAAGGTCTGTCACTGCGAGCCGCGAGAATGAGGTCCATCCTGCGGACGTGGCCAGTATGGTCGCAGCCATCCAGGCGGCCCGCGGCCCCGCCTGCTCATCCACCAGCCGCCAGAACAGCACAAGAAACGCCGCGCTCAGCAGTGCCACTGGAAGCCGCGCGGCCCACTCGCCCGGCAGCCCTGTCACGTGCCCGGCCGCCACCATCCAATACAGCAGCACCGGCTTTTCAAACCACGCCTCGCCCCACAAACGTGGCGTCACCCAATCTCCGCTGCGAGCCATTTCGCGCCCAATCGACACGTAGCGCGGCTCGTCCGGCCCCAGAAGTCCGAAATCGTTCAAAGCGGAAAAAGAGAGGAGGAGGAAGCACAGGAGGGCAATCCCCGCGGCTAGACGCACTTTTCCAGTATAGGCCGTGACGGCCTGGCTCCTTCGCATTCACAGAGGCATCCGCATCAATCCTTGCGTTTTGCGCTCTATCAATTTAGTATGAAAGATCGAGCCGGGTCGTTCCCTTCTCCCCCGCCGGCCTTGAACGCGTGACGCCGAGTTCGATTTCGAAGTCGATCGCAACGCTGGTTCCGTGACCGAATCTTCGCTCAAGGAGTCTTCCCGATATGTGGACCCGTCGGAAAGAGGAAGAAACCCCATCTAAGCAATCATACAGTCCGTCTTCACAGACTGAATCGTCCAAGGAGGGAATCCCGATGTCTACCATGCCGTCCCGCCAGGAGCCGGAACCTTACCGGCCCTCTTCTGCCGCTTCCATTGGCAAGTCCGTCATGATCAAAGGGCAGATCCTCAGCCGCGAGGATTTGTACCTGGACGGTGAGCTGGAAGGCACCGTGGAGTTGCAGGAACACCGTCTGACCATCGGGCCAAACGGCCGAGTTCAGGCCAATATCAAGGCGCGCGAAATATGCGTCATCGGCACCATCCACGGCAACGTGGAAGCCACGGATAAACTGGAAATCCGCAAGGAGGCTAAGTTGATTGGCGATATCCGCACCGCGCGTATCGTCATTGAAGACGGCGCTTACTTCAAGGGAAGCATCGACATCATCAAGGCCGATGTTTCCAAGTCCCCACCGAAAGAAGCCCCGCGGCAGATGGCCGCCACGGCTTCCGGCCCGGCAACCGTTGCGTCCGGTGAAATGAAGCGTTAAGAGGGCATTATATGCCGAGGCGTGCCGGGCTTTATTGGAGCGTATGAAATGGTGGTTTGCCGGCGGTTCTCGTCCGGAGGGAGCGCCAGGAGTGGCGCTTCCTTCCAGCATGCGTGACAGGTCCGGGCGGTCCTCGTCCGTTCCCACACCAACAATGGAAGAGACGCACCGTCAGAGCCGTGGCCTCGAGCAATTCCTCGCTATGGAGCGCGAAATGCCTCCATCCACTATCCTGGACCTCGGGGGGGCCAATCAGGCCAACATCACTTTCCTTTCGAATCTCGGCCATCGCATCTCCGCCGGCAATATGCTGCATAGTCTCGACGGCATCTGGAACGATCCGGATGTCTCGGAATCGCGCAAGGTGGAAGAATTCCTCGAAGAGACACTGAATTACCAGGAAGCTACCTTCGGCGGCGCGCTGGTTTGGGATATTCTCGAATATCTGCCGGACCCTCTGCTTGAAGCGGTACTCCAGCGCCTCTACCGTCTGATGAACGCTGGCGCCCCCATCCTCGCTTTCTTCCACGCTGACGAGCGTTCGCCATCCGTTCATACCTACACCTATCGCATTGTCGATTCCAAGACGCTGCTGCTTGGCCCGGCCGGTATCCGCCCGCGTTCCCACTTTCTCAACAATCGCGCCATCGAGCGCATGTTCTCCAACTACTCTTCGTTGAAATTCTTCCTCACCCGCGATTCCCTTCGCGAGGTGCTGATTCGGCGGTAGCTCACCTCCCGAAGTTTCCTGAATCTACCCCAGCCGCGCGCGTCAGCAAGCGGTGTTTTCGGACTTCTGCCACAGACCGGCTAGGGTTTGGCGGCCGGACCTGCGAAGATTGGCGAATCTTTGACATCTTGGAATATTTCTTCGACGATCTGCTTGACGACGGCGGTGCGATTCTCTTTCGCTATCTGCTCCACGACCAGCTTGCCGGTTTTACCTTCGGCGAATCCGTCGAATCGAGTGAAGATGTCCTCCATCGCTTCGGGGCTTTGGTCGACGCCGCCATTTGGTAGCAACCTGAAGCCCGGCGCGATACAGCCCTTCACGTCCTGAGGGTAATACCCGGCGTGGATCAGGATTGCAGCCGGCCCGTCGCGTTTCTCGGCTTTCTTACCATGTCCGAGAACCCGAAACTGATGCCTGCCTGGGTGATCTTTTGAGATTTCCATCTTCACCTTGTATGCCTTTCCTGCATCGAGCGTCACGTGGTTGTCACGGCTTGTGCGAGTGGACTCCAAACCCGCCGGTGAGAGTAGAATGGCAGGATGACGCAGTCCCGCCGGCTCCCCTCTCGCGTTTGCCTGCTGCTGGCCGTTGCCCTCACGCTTTGCGTGGGTCTGGCGCAGAACGGTTCCAAGCGGCCACTGACTCACAAGGATTACGATTCCTGGAAAACCATCGCTTCGCAGCGGCTGAGCGATGACGGCCGCTATCTCGCCTATCAGATGACTCCGCAGGACGGCGACAGTGAGATCGTGCTGCGCAACCTCGGCAGCGGAACGGAACGCCGTTTCCCCGCCGGCTCACGGCCTACCACGCGTAGTAGCGAATCCGAATCCGGCGAGCCCGGACCTGCGGCGGGACCCGCCGGCGCTGCACGCGGATCGCAGATTGCCTTCACGTCGGACGGCAAGTATCTCATTTTCACGACGCTGCCTTCCAAGGCCGATCAGGAGAAGGCGCGCAAGGAGCGCAAGGGCCCGGCCGATCAGCCCAAAGGCGCCCTTCGCATCGTGCCAACCGAAGCCGGCGAGGAGATCACCGTAAGCGCCGTGCGCAGTTTTCAGACTGCCGCCGACGCCCCACAGTGGATAGCTTGGCTGAAAGAGCCCGAGCCGTCGCGCGACCAGCCCGCGGCTACCAAGTCAGGCGAGAGCAAGCAGGACCAGCGAGGCGGTGCACGAGGTGGCGCCGCGGCGGCAGCAGGCGGCCGCAGGCCTGAGTACGGTTCCGATCTCACGCTGCGTAATCTGCAGGGCGGCGAGGAGTTCAAGTTCGTCGATGTCACTGAGTACTCGCTCGCCAAGGACGGCAAGACGCTCGCGTTCACCCGCGGCTCGCGCAAGGACGAAACCAACGGCTTTTACGCGGCGCCGACGGAAGGCGGCGAGCCCAAGGCCATCCTCGCAGGCAAGGGCCGCTACGAGAAGATCACATGGGATGAGAAGCAGACGCAGGCTGTCTTCCTCAGCACAAAGGACGACGCCGCCGCGCGCCAGCCCAAATACAAGCTCTACCACTGGGCGCGCAACGCCGATACAGCGCAACCCATCGTCAATGCCGAGATGGACGGACTGCCGAAAGGGTGGACCATCAGCGAACGCGGTGCCCTGTCGTTTGCCAAGGACGCGAGCCGGGTGTTCTTCGCCACCGCTCCGGCGCGTGCCGAGCGCCGTCCCGTTGCGACAGGCGCTACCCCTGCTCCCGAGGATGACGACAAAGTCACCGCCGACCTCTGGCACTGGAAGGACGACAACGTCCAACCGATGCAGAAGGTTCGCGCAGAGCAGGAGCGCAACCGCAGCTACCGCGCCGTGTATTCCATCGCCTCAAAGCGCGTTGTGCAACTCGCCGACAACACTATGCCCGACGTGAATCTCACCGAAGACAGCAAGTGGGGCATCGGGTCCGACGACCGCGAATACCGGCAGCTTGTGGAATACGATGAGCGCCGCAGCGACCTCTATCTCGTCAACACGGACTCCGGATCACGCCGCCTCCTGTTGCGCCGCCATCGCGGGTCGTTGTCGCCATCGCCCAACAACGAATGGGCGGTCACGTTCGATGGCAAAAACTGGCTGTCGGTGGAACTCAACGGTGGGCGCGTGCGCAATCTCACCGAATCGCTGCAGGTCGCCTTCGCAAACGAAGACTTTGACATGCCCGGTACGCGCAATGCCTACGGCGTCGCGGGCTGGACCAAAGACGCGAAGCACGTACTGCTGTACGACCGCTACGACATCTGGCAAGTGGCTCCGGATGGGTCATCAGCCAAACTGCTGACAGATGGCGTTGGCCGCCGCGAGAATCTTCAGTTTCGCTATGTCCGCCTGGCCGATGAGGAGGATCCGCCCGGTCCGGCGCTTGGACCTTCGGCAGCGCTTGCGGCGGGCTTCAATCCCGGCGGATCGAGCCGTCTCAGCATCGACCCGGCAAAGCCGATGCTGCTCAGGACCGAGAACCTGAAGACGCGTGAGACTGGCTTCTATGAAGACAAAGTGGACGGCACTGAGCCGCCGCGCAAACTCACGATGGCGGCGAAGTCGTTCAGTGCTCCGCTCAAGGCCAAGAAGGCGGATGTGCTTGTCCTGACCGCCTCGCGCTTTGATGAATTCGGCGATCTCTGGACCAGCGACACCAAGTTCTCCAACCTTCGTAAAGTATCGAACGCCAACCCGCAACAAGCGGCCTTCCGGTGGGGCACGGCGGAGCTGGTGCGTTTCCAGAATCTCGATGGGGTGACCTTGAGCGCGGTCCTTCACAAGCCGGAGAACTTCGATCCAGGCAAGAAGTATCCGATGATCGTCTACATCTACGAGCGGCTGTCGCAGGGACTGCATCGCTACGTAGCGCCGGCTCCGGGCACGTCCATCAACGTCACTTACTACACGAGCAACGGTTACCTGGTGCTGCAGCCCGACATTATATATACGGCGGGCTATCCTGGCCAGAGCGCTCTTAAGTGCGTACTGCCGGCGATTCAGGCCGTGGCGAATCAGGGCTTCGTCAAAGAAGATTCCGTCGGCATTCAGGGCCATAGTTGGGGCGGTTATCAGATCGCCTACATGGTGACCCAGACCAACCGTTTCAAGGCTGCCGCCGCGGGAGCCGTTGTTGCCAACATGATCAGCGCATACGACGGGATCCGCTGGGGCACGGGCCTGCCGCGCCAGTTCCAATACGAGCGCTCGCAAAGCCGTATCGGGGGATCCATCTGGCAGTACCCGACACGTTTTATGGAGAACTCGCCAATCTTCTGGGCGGACCGGGTGCAGACCCCGCTGCTCATGGTCCACAACGACGGCGATGATGCGGTGCCATGGTATCAGGGGATCGAGTATTTCCTGGCTCTGCGGCGTCTGGGCCGCGAGGTCTATATGTTCAACTACAACGGCGAGCCCCATGGCCTGCGCCGGAGGCCGAATCAGAAGGACTACACGATGCGCATGCAGCAGTTCTTTGATTACCACTTGAAGGGTGCCGCGAAGCCGGAATGGATGGAGAAGGGTATCCCCTATCTGGAACGCGAGACCGAGAAGGATAAGTGGAAGCCGGTGAAAGAAGCTCCAACGGCGTCCGGCGCCGCAGTGCAGTAGGCGCGCATGGCTAGGCAGCATGCGCCGTCTGGGGCTTTCCAAGGCAGCAACGCTTGTACTTGAGGCCGGAGCCGCAGGGGCAGGCTTCGTTGCGGCCGATTTTTTCGACGCGGACCGGTTGGGGTTTGGAATTCTGTCTTTCCTGTTCAAATTTGTTCAGCAGCTCGTCGATTTCGGCATTGACGAGAGTCTCGTCGTAGTCCGGCTCGGAATTCTGTGAAAGGTGTTCCGAAGTGTTCAGTTCTGTTTCGGCGGCCTTGGTGAGTTTGGCTTCGGCTTCGCGGACGGCAAGCGGGTGGACGGGCTGGGGGAATTTCCAGGATTCGTCGGCGGACTGGGGCCGGTTGAGGATGGCGAGGGCGGCTTTGAGGCGGACGGAGTCCGGGGCATCGGGCTTGTCCATGATCGAGGTTAGGGTACGGATGGCTTTGCGGGAGGCGTCGTGGAGCTCGTCGCGAAGGGCGAGGGTGTACTCGGCTTTGGCTTCGTCGAGGGCATGCGCGAAAGCGGGCTGGCGAAACCAGGAATAGATAGTGGTACGGCCGACGTGGTGTGATTCGGCGGCGGCGGAAACGGAGGCTCCCGTGGACAGGGAGAGGACGACCTGGGCCTGAACGGGGCTCAGAGCGGCGAGGGTTGTCTGTGTCATAGCGCTTTCAGGTTAAGGGGGTGGCCTGGTGGTGCCCCTCAACAGAAATTGCAGGTGGTTGAAAAGAGGGGAGAAATAAATTCGATTTCGGCGTGAATCACTTTGGCGCTGCTTCGCGGCGCCCACCAGGGCGGATGAAAACGCCGCGCGAAGCGCGGCGCGCGTACTACATTACCACGCCCTGCCGTTATTTCCGACACGCGTCAGTCAACGGGTCCGTTTGGAGGGCCTATGATGGCGGCGGAAGCGACACGCAGCTATACCGTTCCATCGAGTTCCTGCCTGATTCCACCCACGGCGCGAGCCTACTCGTTGAACGCGACGGTGGTGCCTTCCGGGCTGCTGAGTTATTTGACCTTATGGCCGTCGGGGGGCGCGCAGCCGTTGGTGTCCACGCTGAACGCGTTTGACGGCAGCATCGTGGCCAATGCCGCGATTGTTCCGGCGGGCTCGAACGGCGGGGTGCATGCCTATGTCGCGGATGCCACACATCTCATTCTCGATATCAACGGCTACTTCCAGTAGAGAATCACTCTCGGGCGCTTGACCAGGAACTGGGCCAGGACGGCGAGCAGTTCGTCGGAAGGGAGGGCTTTGTGAGGACGCCCTGCATGCCGTTTTCAAGGCAGAGGCGGCGGTGTTCCCCGGCGGGGTTGGCGGTCCTGTTGATCCTGACCAGCGACACCAAGTGGAACCACCTGCGCAAGGTATCGAATGCCAACCCGCAACAAGCGGCCTTCCAGTGGGGCACGGCGGAGCTGGTTTGCGTTTCCAGAACCTCGACGAGGTCCCATTGAGTGCGATCCTTCACAAGCCGGAGAACTTCGATCCGAGCAAGAAGTATCCGATGATAGAGGCAGACGGAGTCCGGGGCATCGGGCTTGTCCATGATGGAGGTGAGGGTAGAATGGCTTTACGGGAGGCGTCGTGGCGCTCGTCGCGAACTGCGGCTGGTGCCGCCGAGCGAGCGCTTGAAAAGCATCACCTCGGCCCAACGCCCTCGCGAAATGCAGTTCGGCCTCAAACTGGAGTTCTGATGGACCTTTCGTCGTTTCTGGAAGCGGTTCAGTCGCGCTATCGGCGGAACCTCTTTGAATCGGTGATTCCATTTTGGGAGAAGCATTCACTCGATCGCGAGCAGGGAGGACAACTGCACTGCCTCGGCCGCGATGGCAGCGTCTACGACACGCGCAAATACGTTTGGATGCAGGGCCGCGCAGTCTGGATGTTCAGCCGCCTGTATAACACCGTGGAGCAGCGTCCGGAGTGGCTGGAGGCGGCGCGTGGGATTCTGGATTTTCTGCTTCCACGCGCGTTCGCGCCGGATGGGCGGTGCTACTTCGCGCTCACTCGCGACGGACGTCCGGCCGCCATGCAGCGCAAGCCCTACGCGGCGTTCTTTGTGGCACTCGCGCTGATTGAATTCCACAAGACCGGCGCCGCGAGGGAGAATCACATTCCGCTTGCGAAGGACCTGTTTCGCAGGATTCAGGAATGGATCGCCGACGCCGGATTGCTCGGGCGGCCTTCGTACGCCGGACAGATACCGTACCGCCAACTCGCGGACATCATGGTGGTAGCGTCGCTCGCACTGGAACTGATGGAAGTGGACGACGATCCGATCTATCCTGGGGTGTTGCGTCGTTGTCTCGGGGAGGCGCGGGAACATTGGCTCCCGGCGCGGCGCACATTGCTCGAGAACCTACCGCTCGATGGGTCGGATTACCGGGCGCTTCCGGAGATGCGGCTGCTATGTCCGGGCAGCGCACTCGAGGTGGCCTGGTTCCTGTGGCACGCGCTTGAAAAGCTGGGTGAGGAATCGGCCCAGAACACGCAGTTCCTGCTCGATGTAATGGAAGGGACTTTGGAAACAGGTTGGGACAGCAGGCATGGGGGACTGCTCTACTTCATGGATGCCGAGGGGCTGCCGGCATTGCAGTTGGAGGCGTCGATGAAGTTGTGGTGGCCGCACACGGAGGCGATCTATGCGCTGGCGCTGGCATACTGCAAGACCCGTGATGCCAAGTGGCTGGAGTGGTGGCGGCGAGTGGACGAATACACCTTTGATGTGTTTCCAGATTGGGAACACGGCGAGTGGTTCGGCTATTGTGACCGCACCGGGGAAGTGGCGAGCACGCTGAAAGGTGGCCCATACAAAGGCTTTTTCCATGTGCCGCGCTGCCTGCTTTTCACGCTGCAACGAACCGCCGGCGTGCTATCCTGATTGGAGAACCTCACCGTTCACTTCTTTCCCCCTCAGGGCCGGTAGCTCAGTCGGTAGAGCATTTGACTTTTAATCAAAGGGTCGCGGGTTCGAGTCCCGCCCGGCTCACCAATATTTTCAATGACTTGCAGATTAGTGAATTGAGGCTTTCCTCTTCACTTTGGGGGATTCTTTGGGTACCCCAACTGAATGAGTATCCGTTTTTGGTGTGAAGGACAGCGATTCCACGGCTTCTCGCTTCGCCTTCATGCGAATGTGGCTGTACCGCTCCAGCATCGACCGGCTCATGTGACCCATGATTGCCAGCATCGTGGACTCAGGCACTCCTGCCTCTGCCATCTTGGTGCAGACGGTGTGCCGCAGATCGTGCCACCTGCATTCAACCTTGGCTTTCGTGCGTATCGTCTCCCAGGCGGTTTTCAACTCAGTGGCAGGCCGTGTCGGATCAGTCGGATAGGGTGCTCCCCACGGAAAGACGTAGTGCTCTGGTTTCATCGCGCCGAACCGTTTCGTGAACCACTGGGCATGAGCAGTGAAAACCTGGAATAGATCGTTGTTCATGGGAATCTGCCTGCCTGTACCGGCCAGCGTTTTGGCTTTGCCTACCGTCAACATTTTGCCCTCACCCAGATCCACCCGCCCCCAGGTGAGTCTCGATAACTCGCCAGCTCGCAATCCAGTCAGAAGCGAGACTCTGACCATGGTGCGAATATTGGGAGAACGATTCGCATCCGCGGCGGCCATGAGTCGCCGCTCTTGCTCAGCGGAAAGAGCCTGACCGACGTCCTTGTTTTCCTCGAGCTTTCGCACTCGCGGCCACAATTCGCGCCAAGTTCTCCCCATGCCGCGGCTCAGTTCTCCGAGTTCGGCATTGATCGTCCGGCCGGGAACTCCTTCCTTCAGACGCTCCGTAATGTAGGTCCTGATGCGGTCCTCTGAAAGGTCCGGTAGTAGAACAGCCCCAAGCAGACGCGTGATGTTGCTCGCGCAGGATTTGGTGAACGCTGTCGAACTCGACCGATGGTTTATATGGTGTGATTCGACGTAGGGTTTCATCACATCCGAAACGGACCGAATTCTCTTCAACGGAGTTTCGATCGGCATGCCGGCAAGCGCCCTCTCCATGTCGAGGTGCTTGTTCTTCTCTGCTTCGATAGCAATTGTCTTGCGGGTTGTCTTCGCCGATTCACGGATCCGCTTGCCCGCAAATGTGAACTCATACCACCAGACATTCGAGTGCTTCTGCTCCCCGGTCTTCGGGTCGCGGTAGGTTGGCTGAAAAACTGCCATGTGCTCTCCCTTCTGAGCCCCTGAATTGTTTGAATCGGCCGCCAACGGGATCAGGGAAGTTCCCGCTTTCGCCCCGTCGAGCTAGGCGGCCGAAATCCATTATGACGCGGTCACCGTGGTTGCGGGCCGCTGGACAGTCCCCGTCTGGGAGGTCCGCCGGAGTTGCACAGCCGGGCCACCGCCGCCAGCAATGCGATTCGCGCCGAAGCCCGAAGGCTCTAGATCCCTACTTCCATTCCCACATTTTCGAATGGGTGTTTCCATCGGCGTCTACGTCGAACTCAAACACACAGGCAACGGTGTTGAGGCTAGCAAGTTTTGCCGACGTAGTGCTGTAGTACAGAGCGCCGCGGTAGCTCACGGCGCCGCCACTCTTGAGTTGTCCAACACCCTGACCCTTCCAGGTAGCTGTCTCGCCATCCTTCGTGATGAGGACGCCCTGACCTTCTCCGTAGAGACTGCCATCAGGCCTGTTTTGTGCCCAATAGGTTCCGATGGTGTTCCCATCGATCCCCAGAATCTTGCCACTATCTTCGAACGACACTTCCACTTTGAATCCGGTATCCGTCGGCACAACACGCCGTGCCGTCCGCTTTCCTTTCGATTCACCGATCATTTCGCCGAGCATATTTCTCTCCCTTTTCTGCGATCTTGAATGTGCTTTGAGCGGCTGCCAGTATACACCCGAAAACTGTCGAGTGCGCGTTTGGGCATCGTGCAGGCTACCAGCATCTTGGATCCAACACTTGGCCAGCGTTGCGGCGAAGGGAACGCGTCCGACGTCACGGCGAACTGATGCCGGCTTTCGGTTAGTCGGAATCGTCCCCTTCCAGCGCTCGCCGCGCGATGACATGGAAGGTCTGTCGTCGGTGGCGAACGTGTACGGTAAACAGCGTGTCCAAGGTCGGCCTCGGTCCGTGGTTCCCATCGCCTTGGAAATGCTTCCAGCCGTCCCGTACTGCCTCGAACAAGGTCGCCGCGCCACCCACGTAAACGCTCGATCCGCCGGCGACTTCCATGCTCACCGTTACGAGTGGCTGCCATCGGAACGGGCGCACGTCTGAGCTCATGCGCGCATTGCAGCGCGACGGGCGAGCGGTCTGGGATCGCGGCCGGCGCCTCCGCGATTTCGTCGGCCCTACTGAGCGTCTTCAGGTCTGCCGATCTCAAACCATGGTTCCAGCCATCGGTTACATGATCGGAGCTTACATCATGCTCCGTTGCTCCGAAATGCTTTCACTTCCTGACTCGCATTTTCGCGGGCCGGTAAGCCGAAGCATTACCCGCATCATGGCGATGCTCGTATTCTTGGTTGCACCGCTGATGATGTTTGTCCTGGCCTCCGCGGAATCGGTAATGCCCACGATGCCGAAGCTACCTAGGGAAATCGGACTCAGACTCAGACCGCCTTCCGCGCCAAGCGGAACTCCAAATCGGCAACCAGCCCGCGGAGATTGTCGATGCACGCCGCCGCGTGTTGCCGCGTACGGCGCCGCGTTTGGCGTGCTGTCTACCATACAGCGACTGGTATGCCTTCCGATCGTTCATGTCGAACCCGGGCGCGGCATCGATCAAGTCGGCCGCGGCGCATCCAGTGAGACTGATTTCGGGGAGCATCGAAAACATTCTACGCCGGATTTGGTTTTCTTTCGTGTCCATACTTCGCAAGACCTCGGCCACCGGAATCTGGTAGTCCTTCGGAACTGAAATCCAATCATACCCGCCGTCCGATGGCCGTTCGGAGTCAAAAATGCCTTCTTTCAATAATCGCTGCAGGACGCCGTGGTTTAACTCACTCTTCCGCACCTTGAGGCGGTGGTGAACCGTGCGCACTGCATCAATCGCCGTTGTGCCAAGCTCCGTGCACCTTTTGTACGCGTTCTATTCGATCCTGTTGGAGGCGGGTCTCATACTTATGGCTTTCAACTATAGCCTTCAGCTCGCGAATCTCAGCCGCCTGCTCCTCATACATTTTCGTCGCAGTTGGTAACAACTTCAAGAAATATTGACCCCATCGTAGGGCAATGTACACAACACACGTAACGCCAAGACTCAGAAGCATATCGAGAGCACCGACATTTTTCAGCCGCTCCCAGGCCTTCCCGGCATCGGGAAGAACCGACAATGCGTCCCAAACTGCCATCGGGTTGCTTAGGATGAAAACGGCAGCGAGAACCAGAATAGACGGAAGTGATTTCCACTTGACGAAATCAGTGGATTCCGCCTTAGTCCGCTCGCGAAGGAGCGCTTTGAAATCGCTTCCATCTTCGGGCTTCCCCATTGAGCAGCTACTCCCCCTTCTCCGGTGTCGGCTTCACATTACGTTCTGGGTTCACCTTCAAGCCGACCTCAAGCAGCGCCTCTATCGCCTCTGATCGCGCCGGGAACATCCGCTTGAATCGGTACTTGTCGATTCGCTCTAACAGCTCGACACTGATGTTCATGTTAGCGTAAGGCGAGAACCGCCTTCCAGGATCGGGTTCTTCCTGTGGCACATCGGCGGCTTCACAGCAGCGTTCCCCGCTGCCAGGATTCAATATCACACTCGCAACGTGTCGCGTTGCCGATCACGTTCGGGGCCGGAGCCGCTCCCGGTTTCACACCGGCGGTGCCCGCATCCCGAACAGCTCCTCCGCGGCCGCATCCGCCGGCTCAACCGTTCCTCCAGCCGCTTCCATGCGGACAGTCCGCATTGCGCTTACCGGCTCCTGCCCGCAGCGCCCGGTCAGCCGCGCGCCTTCAAACGCTCCCCAACTCGCCGCCGCGCCGCCATTCTTCCATTTTCCAACGCCGCCACTCCTCCATTTGCTCATTGAAGGCTTCAGCCTTGAGGCTTTCGGCGATGGTTATTCCGAATGCCATGGCGAGCAGATGGATGGATCGTCGCTGGATGCATTAACTGTCAGGTTCAGTGTGCCGATCCCACTCCCAGCATCGCCAGCGGCGAGTCCATCGCCGCTTTCGCGACGGTGGCCGCATGGCGCCGGAAGGACTGACATACGTGTCCAGTTGGGTCGATGAGAAAATTAAGCGCTGCTTCCAATTGATGGAAACGGACGATCGCTGCCTGCTCGATGAGTAACACGCTATAATCAGCCGAGGGGCTCAGATGGCGATATTTCTCAACGTGGACGCAACCGCAAGCACGCCACTCCACGGCCATTCCGGATGGCTGGAGGTGCTGGCTTATAAACTCGGCGATCCCGCGTTGACGGGGACGGGGGGCATGGGAAGGGAAATCCATTATGCAGAAGTCACCGTTAGGTGGGGGCGCGCCGTCGTCAGCGACCTCCTCCCAGCCGCGGGGAACGGGCGTCACTTCGAGAGGATGATCCTTGATGATCTCAGCAGGGCGAATATCATGATCCGCATGACGTTCACCGATGTTCGGGTGTCCGATGTGCGTCCGGACTGGCGGAATGAGAACGCCGCCGCTCTCGTTTATCTCGAGATATCGAAGTTTGAATTAAAGCACTTTCCGAAGCCGGCAGACACACTGGCCCAGGGCCGCAGGACGTAAACGGTCCGCCGTCGGCCGCCGCCGCGCTCCGCCAATCCTGGAAAGGTCGAGCGAGCCCTCCTGGGTGCAGCAGGCGACCAGGAGCAGAATTTCTGCCTGAGAAGCTGTACCGTGGCGATTCCGTCACGAATCCGCACCTCGTAGGAAAGACGCTGAATCTTCAATTGTCGATGCAGGACGAGGCCAACCTTGCCTGGGCAGCGGAGATGATCGCCGCGCGCAGGGATTGGATAAGGCCGCTATTGGAGCAAGAGAAGAATAGAACTGAATCACTGAGGCACGCCAAATGGACAGCCAAGGTCTTCGCCGGTTCAACACGTTTCGCGGTAGCAGACAAATACGACGAAGACTACGATACCGTCAAGCGCACAGTCCATCAGTTCGCGAAAGACATCGGCCTCACGTGGCCAACTCGCACTTTGGGGGATTCTTTGGGGAGTACAGAGGAAAAAAGCAGCAAAATGAGGAATAAACCGACAAACACAAGCGGCGCGTAACTCACTGAGCGGAAAGCCATTTAGCTAGTATTTCCAACAAGTTAGAAATACTATCCGACCTGACTTTTAATCAAAGGGTCGCGGGTTCGAGTCCCGCCCGGCTCACCATTCCCAATCCCATCGTTTCGTTAGATGGCAGCCGCGTGACCCGGCAGCGATCCGTGGCAAGAACGTACCGCCACAGCGCACCCCCGGGGCCACGCGTCCTGGTGTTCTTCGACTCCAAGCCCTGCGCGGCGATCCGCTTCTCGTTGCGCCTCAGTACTACTGCGCGTTGTTCGCCATCGTGCAGGCGCCGTTTGTACGGATGTTGATCGCATTGCGGTTGGCGGTGTTTTCCACGATGACCCCCGGGCAGACGCCATCGATTCCGTAATCAGTGTTGTTGTAGGCGGTATTGCCTCTGGCCGTTGCGTTCGTCACCGAGATGCCGCCGACCGCATTGTTGCTTGCTATGTTTCCGCTAGCCACGCCGCCGGGCCGGACAAAGATCCCAAACACGTTGTTGCTGGACGTACAGCCGCGCACGATCGATCCGATGATTGCCGCGCCCGATCCGTTCAACTTCGCTACGCTGTCGATCACGCTGCCTTCTCCAACGACGATGCCTGGCCCGCCGTTGCTCACCGCATGGACTTTCTCCACCACCGTGCCATCGCCCATCATGCGAATGCCGTGTCCGCCCATGCCGCTGACGGTGCCGTTGATCACGCGCACGTTCGCAGGACTTGGGCCTGTGGAACTCACCGCCATCACGCCGATGCCGCCTCCGCTAAACGTGCAACGGACGGTAGGCGTGGACGTGCAAACGTTCGGCCCCATGATGCTGAAGCCATTCAGATCCAGCATTACGTTATCGGCTGTGATTTGAATGGCGGTCGTGCTGCTGTCGGGAACAACCAGATTCCCGCTCAGCCGATAGCTCCCCGGCTGCGAGATGGTAACGGGGAATCCGGGCATATCATTGGGTGTTACTTTGCCCTGCATGACGATCCGCTGGTCGATCAGCACGATGCCGTCGGCGGCGTAAAGGGTGCCGGCGCAGGTGGCAAGAGTGGCGATGCAGAGCATCCGCCGAATTGAGGTTTCGAGTGTCATTTGTTCTTTCTCCTTATTCCTGGAAGCGGAATCCGGAGAAAAATTTGGCCGCGGCGTTTGTCCCGCAGCCTCAAAGCTCCCAGGTCTTGAACTTGTGTTGGTGCTTTTCGAGGTTCACGCGTTTGCCGCGAAATGTGACGCCTTCCATTTCCAGGCGGAAGCGCTGCTCCAGGGCCGCCTCCCCCCGGAGTTTGATCGCACCGCCAGCGCCGAGTACGCGCTGCCAGGGGAGATTGCCGCCGGATTGGCGTAGCAGACGCGCGACCATGCGGTGATACATAGGGTAGCCGGCCGCGGCGGCAACTTCGCCGTAGCTGGCAACCTTTCCTTTGGGGATGGAACGGATCACCTGCCGGACACGCTCGTCGCGTTCCTCGTTGGGCTTGAGCCCGTCGCGGATGATGCGGCGCTTAAGGGCGGGGAGGCTTCGCTTAACGTTTTTCACGGAGTTCGGTGGTCTGGCCGTCGGCCTCTCGAATGGTGAGCTTGAGGTCGCGCCGCGCGGCCAGTTTGGCTTCGGGGATATCGAATCTGGCGGCGATCATGCGGTCGCCGGATTGCTTCGGATTGAGGACATCACGCGGCTTGAAGGAGTCGTTGTATTTCGGGCCTAGCTGCTTGTAGTAGTCGAAGATGCGGCGGGCGTCGACTTCGGCGACGGTTTCGCCTTGCTTGACGGAGCCCTCGGCATCCACCGTCACGTCGACCTGCTTCACCTTGAACTGGAAATCGGCCGGGTTGGTGACGTGAAAGTCGACCACAACAAGGCTCGACTTCTCGTCCAATTCGAGCGTTCTCACCTTCTGGATCTGGCCTTCCAGCTCCATATGATTGCCCTTGTTGACGAAGAGCGCGATGCCGCCGACGGCAGCCATCACCACCAGACCGATCAGCGCACTGAGCGCGAGTCTCATGCTGTTTAATCCTCGCTGGAAAAGATGCCGCCCAGGGCGCCGAGCGGGCCGCGCTCATCGCCGCCGGTGGATGTGGGTGCAAGCTCGCGGCGCATTTTCTGCAACGTCATGCTCTGAACAACCACTTTGCCCGGGCCGGTGAGCGTGGTGAGGAAGATGCCTTCGCCACCGAAAATGGCCGTCTTGATCGAACCGACGAACTGGATGTCGTAATTGACCGATTCTTCAAAAGCAACCACGCATCCGGTGTCCACCTGCAGAGTCTCGCCCGCGGAGAGGTTGAACTCGACATGATCGCCGCCGGCGTGGATAAAGACAACGCCGGGTCCGGTGAGTTGCTCAAGGATGAAGCCTTCGCCGCCGAAGAAGCCCGCACCGAGTTTCTTCACCAGCGCGATGGTGAGGTTGACCGTCGACTGTGCAACGAGGAACGCATCGCGCTGCACCATCCAACTGCGGCCCGCATCCAGATGGATTGCCTGTATTTTGCCTGGATAATTGCCCGCGAAGCCCACTTCGCCGGGAGAACTGGTGTGGAAATACGTAAGAAACAATGACTCGCCAACGATGGTCCGGCGGATGGCTCCCCAGATCTTTTCGCCGAGCGATTTGCCCGACATGCGAGTCTCCCAGACGACATTTGGGGTTTTGTACAGCATCTTGCCGGCTTCGGCGTAGAGTTCCTGGCCGGGCTGGAGTTTGACGCGGATTACCTGGAGGTTTTCGCCTTGAATGGTGTAGTCCAGTGGCGCCACCGGAGCGGGAGGCGTGTAAATGATTGGCGGCGTGGTTCCGCCGCCGGCGGCAGCCATGGTGCTTCCGCAATTTGGGCAAAAACGCGTCTGATCGGAAACCTGGTTTCCGCAAGATGTACAGAAAGGCATGCTGTGTCCGACTCCTATCTTAACCAACCGGCCGTTACAATGGAGGCAACGCACTCTATGGGAATCCGATCGTTTTTGGCGCTGCTTCTCAGTCTGGTACTGCTGCAGCCGTTGCCGGCCGTTGAGCCGGTGGAGCAACTTTGCGGCACGCATCGCGGGGGGGCGAAGGAGGAGGTTTTCCTCCATCGCCGGTGGATGGCGGTTCGCAACAGATTGGGACTGCGCGCGGCGTCCACGCCTGCCGGCAAGGATATAGGTGACATCGCTGTGATGTTTGCTTCCGGGGGGGTACTGTCCCAGCGCAATCCGTTCAATCTGGCTGCAAAAGGAATTACGTTTACGCCGGCCTCCGGGTTCATTCGATATCGCTACCAGACGGTAGCGTCGAGCTACGACGATCGGGCCGCGGACAATGGCTCGGTTTTGAGCGGGATGCAGGACGAGGACAGCCGTCGCGTGGGTATTCCGTTCCGCTTTCCTTTCTTCGGCAAGACGTACCCGGATGTTTACATCAACTCCAACGGCGATGTGACGTTTGGGGACGAGGATACGTTTATTCTCGGGAGCGACGGGCTGCCGCACATCGGCCCTCTCGCCGGAGGACCACCGCGGATCGCGGCATTGCTGGCGGATCTCGATCCGAGCAAGTCGTCAAAAGGAATTCGGGTGTTCGCCGATTCCACGCGCGTGGTGATCACATGGCTGGAGGTGCCGTTATTCGGCAGCGGAGTGCGCCCGCTGCAGACCTTTCAGCTTCGCTTGTATCCTGACGGGCATTTCGAAACCGCGTATCCGGCGGTGAGTGTCAGCGAGGCAGTGGTGGGGATTTCGCCCGGCGGCGCATCGGGGACATCGGACATGGTGTCGTTTCTGAACGATCCAAGCGGCGAGTACACCGGGACACTGGCGGAGCTGTTCACGACACGCGTTGCGCTGGATACGGTGCTGCTTTCGCAGCGGTTCTATCAAACACATGAAGATGCGTATGACTATCTAGCGGTATACAACACGATGGGAATTGGCGCGTCCGCATTTGCGGTGTCGACGGAGTTGAGTCTGCGAACGACATACCGGACGGGTTTCGGCGACACGACGGTGGACTATGCCTCTACTTACGGTTCTCCGCGCCGTTTGCAGGCATTCCTCAATATGGGTTTCCTGACCCAGTATCCAGCGGATCCCTTTGCGACGGTGCCACGGCGGGGAACCACCGGGGACACGCCGTTGAGCGTCCTTGCTCACGAGGCGGGCCACCTGTTTCTCGCTTTGGCGAGTATTCGCGAAGGCGCCGATGGCGAGCAGCGTCCCATGCTGACTACGCCCGACCTGGCGCATTGGGATTTTCCGTTGCAGAGTGAAGCTTCGTTTCTTGGGGGGAACCGCATTCTGGATAGCGGTGAGGGGTCGTCTCCGCGATTCACCACTACCGCGGCGGTGGAGCAGTTCTCGCCGCTGGATCAATATTTGATGGGGGTGCTTCCACCGGAAGAGGTTCCGCCGTTCTTTCTGGTACGCAACAGCGGGCGGGGCAACAATCCGCTGCCGCAGAAAGGCGTCAGCTTCAACGGCGCGCGGCAGGATATACGCGTGGAGAACCTGATCAGCGCCGAAGGGCGGCGGAGTCCTGATCATACGGTCGCCCAGCGGCGGTTCCGTATGGCGATCATTCTGTTGATTCCCGAGGGCACTGAGCCGGTGGAAAGCGATGTGCAGCAGGTGGATCTGCTGCGATCGGAGTTTGAGCGCTATTACGCGGCGTCAACGGGCGGACGCGTCACCATGGAGACTGGATTGCGCAGGAACCTGCATCTTTCGGTGGAGAGCAACGCCGGGATGGTAGTGGGCTCCTCGCTGAACGCGAGCATTGCGGTGGATCGCGCGCTGGCGACGCCGCTGGCGGTGAGTCTGCAATCGAGGAATGGGCTTGTCACGATGCCCGGATCGGTTGTGATTCCGGCGGGCGCGACGCGCACGGAGTTTGCGATTCGCGGCAACCTGCCGGGTGTGGAGGACATTACAGCGAGCGTCGATGATCCGCGGTTCATCACGAGCATCGCCAAACTGCAGGTGGCCGCGTCGGCGGATGCGATCCAGTTGCAGGTGATCAGCGGCGACACGCAAACGCCGCTCGCTGGTGTCACGCTGCCGGATGAGATTCTGGTGCGCGCTACGGACGTCAACCTGATTCCGTATCCGGGGCAGCGGGTTTCCGCGAGTGTTACCGCGCCGGGCACGGTGACTCCGGAAACAGCGGTTACCGATGAGGACGGGATTGCGCGGTTTCGTTGGACGCCGGGCCCGGCGGTGAATCAACTGAGCGCGAGGCTCGCCAGTGCGGCCGCGACTGTGACGGCTACGCTGCCCGGCAAGCCGTTCTTTCGGGCGGAGAGCGTCTTGAATGCGGCGTCGTTTGAACAGGGAATCGCTGCCGGCTCGCTGGTGTCGATTTTCGGAGTGAACCTGGCGGCCGGAGAATCGAGACCGAATGCCGTGCGCGTGCTTTTGAATGGCGAGCCGTGCATTGTGGTGATGGCTTCAGATGGCCAGATACAGTTTGTCGCGCCGCGGGGGTTGGCGGGAGATTCCGCAGTCCTCTCGGTGACGTCGCTGCTGGGTGATTCCGGCGACGTGGAGGTGCCCGTATTCGCCGTGCAACCGGGACTGTTCTACAGTCCGGCGAACGGAGAGGCGCAGGCCACAGTGCAGGGGTTTCTCACGTCGCAGCAAGCGGCGCTGCCAGGGGACATTCTCGAGATGCTGGCCACAGGTTTGGGGCCGTTGCAACCATCTGCTTTGAGTTCGGTGGAGGAGGTTGCGCTGCAACCGCAGGTGACCATCGGCGGGGTTCCTGCGGAAGTGGTCTTCGCGGGAATGCCAGCGCCGAAGCCGGGAGTTTACATCATCCGCGCGCGGGTCCCCGAGCAGGCTCCTCAGGGCAATTCGGGTTTGCAGATTGCGGTGAACGGCATCGTCAGCAATACGGCCACCATCACGGTTGCTACGCCTTAGGAAGATTGGCCAACTCACACCTTCCTCACGAGCAGGGTATAGAATGGGCGGTCGTGATTTCAACTGGCCGGCTTCCTAATTTGAAATTGCCGAGGAGGATTCGCAGATGATGAGCACAGTGATTCTGTCCCTAGCCTTTAGCCTGATGAGTTCGGAGGCGCAAGGTCCCGCGCCAAAGGCGACGCCAGCCAAGGCGGCGGTCGCGTCGAAGTACAAGGCAATCTGGGAACCGGTGCCGTTTGGAAAAGACATCGAACTCAAGGCGATCGCGTGCGTTGGACCGGAGACGTGTTGGGTGGTGGGAGACAAGTCCACAATCCTCCATACGACGAATGGTGGAAAGACATGGCAGGCGCAACTTGGCGGCGATCCGGAGGCGACCGACGATGCACTGACGCGGGTCCACTTTCTCGATGCAAAGAATGGTTGGGCGATGACCGCTGGCGGCAAGATCCTTGGCACTCGGGATGGCAGCACGTGGGCGGAGCTGTCCAAGGTGAGCGGCACAACCAAGGGTGTATGGTTCCTGAGCCCGCAGACCGGACTGGAGTTGGAGAATCCGGACTCGACCAGCCAATCGACACTGCGGCGCAGCGAGGATGGGGGCAAGACCTGGAAGCCTGTGAGCCGCTGCAGCGTGAATGCCGTGGTGGAAGGGCTGCCGCGGAAGCTCGACTGCGTGTTGAGGACAGCGCAGTTTCTGTCCGCGACTATAGGATTTGCCGGAGGCGGCTCGGGGATCAGTATGGGGGGTGAGGTGGCCACGTTCGGCAAGACGAACGACGGCGGACAGTCGTGGACGATGTCCACGTTACCAGAGACCAAGTGGCGCATCACGGATGTGAATTTCTGGACGGAGAAGGACGGGATTGCCGTGCTGAGCAATGGCGAGGAAGTCCACTGGACGGCCGATGCAGGCGCGACGTGGACGAGGTCAGTGAAGCAGCGCCTTTGGCCGAGCGTGTACGGCGTGGGTGAGGGCAAGATCATTGTTGGCATCAAGGATAGCGGCATCGGTTACTCGTTCAACGGGGGGCGCAACTTCACGTCAAGGCCCTTTAAGTTGCCGGCGGAAGTGAACGACGTGACGTTTCCGGATGCGCGCCACGGCTATCTGGTGGGGCGGCATGCGATGGTGTACCGCTACCGGATCGTTCCCATCGATTACACAAGTCCTGGGATGATCGGCGCCATGGCGCAGTAGGAAGTCCACGTGCATTACGATCTGTGGATACGTTGCGACTGCCTTGAAGCCGGTGCTTCGAGGCGTGGATTTCACAACATTTCCGCATAGAATTGTTGCGTCCTCCACCACGTTTCCGGCAGTCGCACGCCGGAAGAGGATTCATGCGCGCGAGCGGTTGGGTTGAGTGTGTCAAACCGCGCAATTTCGTGGTTTTGATGGTGGCTGCGGTATGCGCAGCCCAGGAGTCCGGTGAGCGATGGCATCCGTCGCTGACACTGCAAACAGGGTTGAGTTCGACGTTTCAATTGACATTGGGAGGCGCCTACGGGCTGGGGCCGGCATGGCAGAACCGGGCGACGCTGGAGTTCGACAATGTGGTTCGTTCCGGTGACACGGCGATGCTGACCTACTGGACGACGATGGACACGCGGAGCCTGCAGCGGAACTGGCTGGCTGGCGTGAGCTACCGGTTCAAAGGCGTCTCGCGTCCGGGGCATACGTGGAGCACATCGGTGGGCTATCAGCGCTGGATGTTCCCCTCCGTGCTGTGCGGCGCGAACGATCATCTCCTGGCGATCAACTCGGTGTACCGGACAAGGGTGAAACTTCCAGTGTCGGTGACGGTGGATAATTGGACGGCGCTGCGCACTCCGTTGGGACGCGGCAATCTGACGCATGTGCAGGGCGCGGTGACGCATACACTTTGGAAAGGGCGCGGGATGAGGCTGGTGGGGAAGCACGGACCGTCGACTACGTACAGTTGGAAGTTCTATGCGCGGCCGGGGTGGAGGGTTTTGCGCTATGGCGGCGGGCTTGTGCTGGAGTCGCGGAATTGGTCACTGGAGGGGATGGCGCGGGAACAGGCAGGGATTGCTCCGCGCGTGCCGGATGTCACGTATTGGAGTGTGCTTTTGAGCCGGCGGTGGTAACGGTAGAGGGCTGGCCTGGAAAGGCCAGCCGAGCGCGAGGCTTGCAGCCTCGCGAAAGGCGGAACTAAAGTTCCGCGCAAGCTGAAGCTTGCCCCAGTGTGCCCAGCATGGGCAGAATCTTGTTGGATGAAAGGAGCCAACCGGAGCCGATGACAGGCAACCGTAGCGAAACGCAAGGCGTAGCCGCGAGGTGAAGCTGAAAGAAGCGCGTAGCAAACCTTCGACCGTAGG
>JACQZR010000150.1 GCA_016213775.1 Acidobacteriota bacterium | reverse complement strand
TGGGTGACTCCTGGGAACGGGACTCACGAAGCGCGAACTTCGCTGTTCCTCTGTTCTAACGCAGAGTTCCCAGGGGTTTCCAGATGGCGGTCCGCTCAGCCGTTCCGCCGGTCACGGATTCCTGTGCATAGTTCAGGTGTGCATGTAAGTTATCTGTTAGGCACTGTGGCGGCTGTTTGCACTTTTGGAAGCGCTGGATGCCTCTCCACGCCGCATCTATCCAAGCCAGCCTGGGAGGACCGATTCATCGGGATCGAGAGTTCCTTGAGAAGAGCTGATGTTGTGTTTATCGGCCGATTTGCGGTTACGGTTACCGTGGCGAAGAATGGAGCAAAGCTACCATCCGGAGTACAACTAGATCAAAAGAAGACACAGTTTCTTGTGATGAAGAACTTCAGCACCAAATCACTGGCCAGCACGGTGGACATCTACTACTATACTAACTCAACCAGCGTGCCGCGACGAGGTGACGTCGCATTAGTGATGGCAAGAAGAGACGGCCGTCTCCTCAGGACAGTGCAAGACAGACACTTTCCATTTTTGTCAGCGTACCTGACCCAGGAGCAACTGGATGCACAAGAGGGGTTAACTGGGGAGCCCGGTATTGCCATGGCCATATTGTTTCCCAGCAGTGAGGATAAGATCACCGGTGAGCGGCTGGACTTCGCCATCACGCGACTCGGGCCACTCTACGTCAGCGCGTATCTCGAACGGACTGCGGGGAACGATAACCTGCCTATTGAGTTGCGTGTTCGTGCCTGTGAAGCAAGTATGGACACCGCCTATGTGACTCCTTGTGCCGATTACCTTGCCAAGAATCCGCTGGCCACCAACATTCACCCTCTCACATTTGATATTTGGGCGGAGCGAAAACGTCTGGGGGGAATGTCTTGAAGGAACTGGCTGCGAGCAACCTGGGTGCTTTTCGGAACTATGTACTGGACGGCAGGCGGTTGGAGTACACGCGGTCGATTCAGGCTGAGTTTCTGCGGCTCGTCTTGGCGTATCCAGACCCCGGTGTGAGGCGTAGCGCCTATAGAATCCTAAGGACGGAGTTCGGTTACAAGCAGTGTGTTCCCGCGCCCACTCCATAAGCTGCGGATCCACCTGAGCCGAGTGCCGACTGAATGTGAACAACAGCGTGGTCTGGTCTACCACCAAAGGCAAATGACGTCGTGGCGTCTACGTGCGTGGCAACGCGACGCAGGTGACACGCGCCACGGCAGCGGGCCCGTAATGTGGACTTCCAAACGCGCATCGGCTTTGCCTACATGCCGAAGTGGGTTGGGAAGCGCACGGTATTCCGCGGAGCTTATACCATATCTTCATACTCGGAAGGCACTGGAACTAACCTACGGCTGCCCCTGAATCCGCCGTGTAATTCCGAATATCAGGCGCTGTATAACACGCCCGATATCTGGCTCCCGCCCGGCCGCTTGCAGGACGGACTCTTTGGCCTTAATCCGAAGGACCCGTTCCAGTGCGCGACGTTCCGTCTCTGGGAGCCCAACGTCCGCCCTGGTCCGGCTTCGGAGGTTGCCGGCTCGCCCACCTCGACCCGCGCACCAGGAACCGCAACTCCCAGTCCGCCGCTTGCCCGATCCCGATCCGCGGCGTCGCTTCTATCTCCCCCACTTGGGCGCCGTCGTCGCGCACCGTGAAGGTCCCCCGTGTCACATCAAGGCCGTTGAGTTCCCGCGTGATCCCCATGGCCTTCGTCAGCTTCGCGGGTCCAGACATCAGATCCACTAACCGTTCCATGCCACGCCGCTCGCGCATCTGATCAATACCGGCCAGCGGCTCCAGCGCGCGGATCAACACACAGCCGGGGGAACCTTCGGGTTCGGCCACAAGGTTCAAACACTCATGCAGGCCATAGATGAAGTACACATAGGCGTGGCCGGGAGGGCCGTACAAAACCCTGGTCCGCGGTGTCAACCCGCGGGCCGCATGCGCCGCCGGATCGGATTCCCCGAGGTAGGCCTCCACCTCGACTATGCGTCCCGCGCACGCGCCGTGCACGATGATCTTGCCCAGCAGCGAGAGCGCCACCTCAATGGTCGGACGCTCATAGAACGGCCGATCGAGAACAGGCGCTTGCATGATGGCGGGTGGCAATGGAGTACTCTATTGTATTGCCATGCGACTCTTCGTTGGACTCGACCTCCCGTCGAACGTCCAGGACCAACTTGCCACTCTGATCGAATCGATCCGCCCGGCCGCGAAGCTGCGTTGGAGCGTTGCGTCGAACCTTCACATCACCACGAAGTTCATTGGCGAACTGCCCGAACCGCAACTCGAAGCCTTGAAGAGCCGCCTCGCTGCACTCATTGCCGCGCCCATGGAAATCGGCGTTCGCGGGCTCGGCTGGTTCCCGAATCCGCACAACCCGAAAGTGTTCTTCGCCGCGGTGCGCGCGCCGGAAGCGCTGCACCAGCTCGCCTCCATTACCGACGCTGCAGTGGCGGGGTTGGGCATCGAACGAGAAACGCGCAAATACTCACCGCATCTCACGCTGGCGCGCATTCAGCCGGGCACCGATCTGCGCGAGTTGCGGCGAAGAGTAGCAGCCCTGCCGAGCGACGACTTTGGATCGTTTGCGGCAACCGCCTTTCACCTTTACCTCAGCACGCCAACCGGCTCCGGATCGGTTTATACAAAACTGGCGAGCTTTCGACTGCAGGAATCATAACCATGGCCTTTCTCTCCGTCATCCTTGCTTACTTCATTGGGGGAATCCCGTTCGGCTATCTGCTCACCCGCTGGAGAACCGGTCAGGACATCCGGACAACTGGCAGCGGCAACATCGGCGCCACCAACGTGCTGCGCACCGCGGGCCGCGGTCTCGGCTTTGCCACGCTCGCGCTCGACATCGCCAAGGGCTACGTGGCGGTCTGGATCGCGGCCCACTACAGCGACAACTCGCCCATCTGGACGAGCCTCGCGGCGGCGGCGGTCGTGCTCGGGCACGCCTTTCCGGCGGTGCTCAAGTTCCAGGGCGGCAAGGCCGTCGCCAGCTTCGTCGGAGCCTTCGTCTTTCTGACGCCGCTTCCGCTGTTGGCTACCACCATCGTCTTCCTCATCGCCGTCATTGCAAGCCGCCATATCTCCCTTGGCTCGATCATTGGAGCGGCCACGTTTCCCCTGGCGGTCTACCTGATCGACCATCCACCGTTCCCCATCTTCGCAGTCGCCCTGCTGGGGGGGGCCTTCATCATCTGGCGGCACAAGGGGAACATGGACCGCCTGCGCGCCGGCACCGAAAATATTCTCCGCCTGGGAAACAAGACGGCATGAAACATCTCACAATCGTCGGCGGCGGCGGTTGGGGAACCGCGCTGGCTATCGTGCTGGCACCCCGTTTCGAGCGCGTCCGGCTCTGGGTCTATGAGGTAGACTTGGCACAGCGCATGGCAGCTACCCGGGTGAACGATGTGTTTCTCCCCGGCGCCTCGCTCCCTGCCAACGTGGAGCCTACTGCCTCGCTGCCTGCCGCCCTGGACGACGCTGAGTGCCTTTTGTCTGTTATGCCGAGCCATCATGTCCGCGCGGTCACCGGCTCGTATGCCGCTCTCGTTCCCGCCCAGATCCCGGTGGTGAGCGCGACAAAGGGCATAGAAACCGGCAGCCTGTTGCGCATGTCGCAGGTGCTGGAGCAGACCCTCGGCCACCCGTCGCGGATCGCGGTCCTCTCAGGCCCGACGTTCGCTGCGGAGGTGGCTAAAGGCGATCCGACGGCGCTTGCTATTGCCTCGGTGAACAGTGAGTTAGCGGCGAAAGTTCAAGCTGCGTTCAGCGGCCCGAGCTTCCGGCTGTACACCAACGACGATCCGGTTGGAGTGGAACTAGGCGCCAGTCTCAAGAATGTCATCGCCATCGCCGCAGGCATCTGTCAGGGCCTGGGTTTGGGGAACAACTCGAAGGCCGCGCTTATTACCCGCGGGCTGGCGGAGATCAGCCGTCTTGCCGTGGCCGCCGGTGCCCGACCGTTGACACTGGCGGGGCTGGCCGGGCTCGGCGACCTGGTCTTAACCTGTACTGGAGAATTGAGCCGTAATCGAAAGGTAGGCATAGAGTTGGCCTCCGGGAAGCCAATCACTGAGATCACCGGGGGGATGCGCATGGTGGCCGAAGGAGTGCAAACTACCTTCGCTGCCATGGATTTGGCCCGAAAGTTTCAAGTAATAATGCCGATTACTGAGCAGATGGAGTCGATTCTCAGCGGGCGAAAGCCCGTCCGGGAGGCTCTCAGAGAACTGATGGAGCGATCTCTCAAAGGGGAGTGAGGAGAAAGGTGCCTGGGCGCGTAAAGCTGCTCAAAAAAAAGGCGTTCAAATCACAATGAACTTGCCGCAACCTTCGCCAAAAACCGGTGTTCATCAAGATGTGATAGCCGTGGCAGGTCTCGAACGCGACGCCGAGCTGATGCTTCGGGTGCGTGAGGGCTGCACCGAGAGCTTCGCTCTGCTGCTGGATCGGCACCGGGCTCCGGTGATCCACTTCTTGTATAGAATGGTTCAGAATCAGGCTGTCGCCGAGGAACTGGCGCAGGAAGTATTTCTCCGCGTTTACCGCTCGCGCCAATCCTACGAGCCGACGGCGAAGTTTACCACTTGGCTCTTCCGAATCGCCACCCATCTGGCGTTGAACCGGCTGCGCGATACGCGGCATGAAAAGAGTCAGGACAGTCTGGATGATGAAGTCGGCGATGGGATGGCCCGCCAAGTGGCCGCTCGCGACCTCAGCGTTGAGCAGCACATGCTCCGCGAGGCTCGCTTCGCCGAGATTCGCCGCGCCATCGAGATGCTGCCCGAAAAGCAGCGCTCGGCGGTGCTGATGCACAAGTATCAAGAGATGGAATATGCGCAGATCGCGGGTGCACTGGAATGTTCGGAGTCGGCGGTGAAGTCGCTCCTGTTCCGGGCCTATGAGACACTGCGGTCGCGCCTGGCGCACATGGCAGGATAGGGGATAGATGGATTCGGGTGGAGAATAGGAGAGAGCCCATGCCGGAAGTTCAAAGCAATAGCACACAACGGATTTGTCCGCTGCTGAGTGGCGGCGACCACGCCGAACGGCTGCTCGACTATGCCAATCGCAAGCTGAATGTGGAGTCCGCGTCATTGATCGAACAGCATGCCGCTTCCTGCCCCGCTTGTTCAGCTTTCGTGGAATCGCAACGCTCGGTTTGGAAGGCGCTCGACGAATGGGACGCTGCCGAGATTTCGTCCGATTTTGACCGGCGTTTGTGGGCGCGCATCGAGCAGGAAGAACGCGCCCCCTGGTATGTGCGGCTCTGGAATCGCGCCACTGATTTCGGCGATGCCAATTGGCGTCCTGTGGTTCCTGTGGCCGCGGTGCTTCTGCTTGCGGTAGGCCTGTATGTGAAACCGTTCAGCGGGTCTTTCATTGGCACTCCCACGTCCACGGCCGATGTGACCGTCCGCGTGGATGCCGAACAGTTGGAAACGGCTTTGGAAGAAATGGAGATGCTGCGCCAGTTCAGCCCCACCGACTCACAGTCGGTGCACAAGATGTAGGCGTGGCTTTGATTGTATGAATCCGCGTTTCTTGGGGATTAGTTTCGGAATCCTGCTTGCGGCGGCGCCACTGGCAACGGCGCAGCAGAGGAAGAACGCTCCCTCGGCGAAAATGCCGATCGTCAAGAGCACCCCTAATAAAGGCCTCACTAAGGCCGAAAAGCAGCAGCGCCTGGTGGAGCGGTTCAACAACATGAACCCCGAGCAGCAGCAGCGCGTGCTGGCGAACATGCCGCCCGAGCGGCGTCGTCAGGTGCAGCAGAATCTGGAGCAGTACCGCCGCTTGTCGAAAGAGCAGAAGAAGCAGATTGCCAACCAACTCGATCAGTTGCCGGTGGAAAAGCGACAGGCTGCTCTGGGGGTGTACCGGCGGATCAATCAGCTTCCGGATGAGCGGAAAGTTCCTGTTCGCAACGAAATCCGCCGCTTGAACGGCATGCCGGAAGATAAGCGTGCGGCACGTCTGGAGAGCAAGGACTTCAAGAAGTTATACTCGCCGGAGGAACAGCAGATGATCTCCGAGGTGTCGGGGATTTTCTCGGCCAACTAACTTGGCAAAGCTTGGCGCAGTGTTTGATCGGGTCGAGTGACGGGGTTTGTGCCCCGTCACCCTCCCACACCACCGGACGTGCGGTTTTCCGCATCCGGCGGTTGAACGCAGCGGTTTATCGCGCCGCAAGATCTGATGGCAATAGAAACTGAAGTTGCTTTAG
>JACQZR010000145.1 GCA_016213775.1 Acidobacteriota bacterium | reverse complement strand
CTAAAGCAACTTCAGTTTCTATTGCCATCAGATCTTGCGGCGCGATAAACCGCTGCGTTCAACCGCCGGATGCGGAAAACCGCACGTCCGGTGGTGTGGGAGGGTGACGGGGCACAAACCCCGTCACTCGACCCGATCAAAGCAGGTACAATTGCCCAACATGAGGAACGCTGTTGCTCTTTTGGCTTTCGCGCCGGTGGTGTGGGCGCAGGCGGATGCACTTTGGACTGTGGAGACATCGATGAAAGTGCAGAAGGTGGCCGAAGTAGCGCCTTCGGCGGACAGGCGGATCGCGGCATGGACGCAGACCAAGGCCGTGATCGAAAACGAGAAGAGCGAGAACCTGACCCATATTTATCTCTGGCGCGGTGGCAAGGCGACTCAACTGACGCGCGGGGAGAAGAGCGCGCAGGACCCGTCGTTCACACCCGACGGGAAATGGCTGTTGTTCACGTCGGACCGGTCGGGGAAGAAGAACCTCTTCCGCATTCCGCTGGATGGCGGCGAAGCGGAGATGCTCACCGATTGGAAAGGCGCCATGGGGGCTTATCGGGTGTCTCCCGATGGGAAGTGGATCGCCTTCGCTGGTGCAGAAGCGGATAGCGAATCAGAGAAGGCCGTGAAAGAGAAGCGCGATGTGAAGGTGGTGGATGAGAATCCGCGAAATCACGCGCTTTGGGTAACGGCACTGTCTGGCGAGCGCGCCAAGGCGAGGAAGATTGGTTCGGGGTCGTTTCACGTGGGGGAGTTTCACTGGTCGCCGGATTCGCGCCGGATCGCGTTTCAACATCAGCCGACGCCGGATTTTGAAGTCTCGCGGAAGGCCGATTTGAGCGAGGTGGAAGTGGAGAGCGGAACGGTGAAGGCGATTGCGGCGACGGCCGCAACGGAAGCGCAGCCGCGGTATTCGCCCGACGGCCGCTACCTGGCGTTTGTACGTAGCGCGCAGAAGCCGGCGCTGGCGACGGGCTCCCGGTTGGTTCTCATGGATCGGGCCAGCGGCAAGGTGCGCGAACTGGGGGTGACCCCGGAGGAGCAGCCCCAGGTGGTGGATTGGGCGGCGGACTCGTCACGCATTTACGTGCAGGAGCCGCTGCGGACGCGCTCCGTGGTGTATGCGGTTCCGGTAGATGGTCCGGTGGTGGTCGCATATCAAACGCAGCGGGGCGTGGCGCGCGTAACGGGTTTGTCGCGGGATGGGAAATGGGCAGGCGCGGTTGCCGAATCGGCTTCGGACGCGCCGGAAGCGTTTCTTATCGACATGTCATCAGCGCAGCGCAAGCGCGTGAGCGAGGCGAATCAGTGGCCGATGCCGAAGTTGGGTGAGACACGGGTGGTCACGTGGAAATCGAAAGACGGCAAACCCGTGGAAGGACTGATCACTCTGCCGGTGAATTACGAAGCGGGCAAGCGATATCCCCTGGCGCTGATCATTCACGGCGGACCGGCGGGCGTGTATGCGGAGAGTTTCATCGGAGCGTCCGGAGCGACTTCAGTGGCGACGTTCGCGGCAAAGGGCTACGCGGTGTTGCGCTCGAATCCACGGGGCTCGGTCGGGTACGGGCGGGCGTTTCGCGCGAGCAACTACAAGGATTGGGGTGGCGGCGATTTCCAGGACATCATGAGCGGCGTCGATTATGTGATCGCGCAGGGGATCGCGGATGCGGATCATATGGCGGTGATGGGCTGGAGCTATGGCGGGTACATGACGGCGTGGACCATCTCGCAGACGCAGCGGTTCAAGGCAGCGATTGTCGGAGCGGGCATCACGAACGTCTGGAGCATGTGGGGAACAAACGATATTCCGAGCGTTTTGGACGATTACTTCGGCGGGTCACCGTGGGATGAGCCCGAGTTGTATATGAAACGGTCGGGGCTCTTTCATGTGAAGCAGGTGACGACGCCAACGCTGTTTCTGCATGGCGAGGCTGATTTCCGCGTGCCGGTTGGACAGGCATACGAGTATTACCACGCACTGAAGCGGCGTGGGGTGACGACGAAGATGGTGGTCTATCCGCGGACACCGCATGGCCCGCAGGAGCCGAAGTTCGTGCAGGATGTGATGCAGCGGCATCTGGATTGGGTGGAACAATATGCGCGTTAGATTGGGCTTGCTGTTGGTGATGGCGTGCCTCGCACGCGGCGAGAACGTGAAGCTGGCGGGCTTGTCGCAGCCGGTGGAGATTCTGCGCGACAAATGGGGCGTGCCACATATCTACGCGAGGAGCAGCGGCGACCTGTTCTTCGCGCAAGGCTACATGGCGGCGCGCGACCGGCTGTTCCAAATCGATCTGTGGCGCCGGCAGAACAACGGCATGCTCGCCGAAGTGCAGGGGCCGTCGGCGGTGACGCGCGACCGGATCGCCCGGCTGGTACGGTATCGCGGCAATATGGACGCGGAATGGAAGTCGTATTCGCCGGACACAAAGGAAATCGTGACGGCGTTTGTGAACGGCATCAACGCCTACATCGACGGCTTAGGCGCAACGCTCCCGGTGGAGTTTCGCATTGCCGGATACAAGCCGGGGAAGTGGAAACCGGAGGATTGTCTGGGACGCGTGGCCGGGCTTCTGATGACGCGGAACGTCACAAAGGAGATGGAGCGCGCGATGGCGATCCGGAGCTTCGGCGCGGAGGTTGTCGCGAGGCTGATGCCACCCGATCCATTCACCGCGTTGACTGTTCCGAAGGGGTTGGATCTGGCTGCGCTGGACAACGAAGTCCTGCGTGATTACAGGGCGGCGATCGCCACTCCCCAGGTCCGGGAAGAGGACGTGGGGAGCAACAATTGGGTGGTGGATGGATCGCGCACCGTGACGGGAAAGCCACTGCTGGCGAATGATCCTCATCGGCCGGTGAACATTCCTTCGCTGCGCAAGACATGGCACCTTGTTGCGCCGGGGTGGAACGTGTTTGGCGCGGGAGAGCCGGCGCTGCCGGGCATCGCGCTGGGACACAACGAAAACATAGCATTCGGATTCACGATCGTGAACATTGATCAGTGCGACCTTTACGTGGAGAAGGTGAATCCGGCGAAAGCGACCCAGTACTGGCACAAAGGACAGTGGCGCGAGATGGAAGTGGAAAAGCAGACCATTGCCGTGAAAGGGAGCCGGGCTCGCGAGGTGGAGTTGCACTACACGGTACATGGTCCGGTGATCTATGAAGATGCCGCGAAGAAGCGCGCGGTGGCGTTGAAGTGGGTGGGCGCGGAGCCGGGAGGCGCGGGTTATCTGGCGGCGTTGGGCGTGTCGCGGGCGAAGAATTGGACGGAGTTTCGCGCGGCGGTGGCGAACTACAAAGTGCCCTCGGAGAACCTGGTTTATGCCGATACGGCAGGGAACATCGGATGGATCGCGAGCGGTCTCGCTCCGGTACGGAAAAACTGGAATGGTTTGCTGCCTGTGCCTGGTGATGGCGAGTACGAATGGTCCGGATATCTGACGACGAATGAGCATCCGCAGGAGTACAATCCGCCGCGTCATTGGATTGCCACCGCGAATCACAAGATTCTGCCCAAAGACTACGCATATACGTTGAGCTTCGACTGGGCGCAGCCGTTTCGCTATGAGCGGATCAGGGAGGTTCTGTCGGCGAGCGGCAAACTGGGTGTAGCGGATTTTCAGAAGTTGCAGCAGGACATCACCAGCGTGGCGGCGCGCGAGTTTCAGGGGCTGCTACGAAAGCATCTTCCGAAGGCAAGCGCGGAGATGAAACCGGTGTATCAGCGGATGATCGCGTGGGATGCGCGAATGACGTTGGACTCGACGGAAGCAACGTTGTACGCAGTGTGGCTGGCTCGCCTGGGCGAGTTTGTAGATGGGTCGCCACTGGCGAAGTCGGCGGAGCCTGCCACCGTGATGAGACTTGCCGCAAAGCACGGCGATGACAGCGCCTTGCGATTGTCGTACGAGAGAGCCGTGGCTGAGTTGGAGAAAGCGTTGGGTCCGGACCGTTCGCAATGGAAGTGGAGCAAAGTGCACACAGTGAGCTTCACGCATCCCTTGCGGACGAGTGGCGAGAATGCGCGGCTGCTGAACCGCGGTCCGGTGGCGCGGCCGGGCGAAGCCCACACCGTGAACTCGACCAGCGGGACGAACTTCCGGCAGACCAATGGCGCGTCGTACCGGGAGATCATCGATGTGGCCGATTGGGACCGCAGCGTGATGACGAACGTTCCGGGGGAGAGTGGAGATCCGGCGAGCAAACACTACTCCAATTTGCTGGAGGAATGGGCTGGCGGGCGGTATCATCCGATGCTCTATTCGCGGAAGGCGGTGGAGGCAGCCGTCGACGAGCGGATTGTGCTGGAGCCGCGGCGTTAGCCGGGGTTGCCGTCGGCGCGAATGGCGACACGTTTGATGGCGAGGGCGCGGCCGGTGGCTTCCTCCACATCGACAATCACACCGTGGAGTTGCGGGTCGCCTTTCGCGGCTTCGAAGCGGACGGGAAGCGTGGTCAGGAATTTTCGGACCACCACATCCTTTTCCACTCCGATCACCGAATCGTACGGGCCGGTCATTCCGGCGTCGGTTTGAAAGGCAGTACCTCGCGGGAGAATGCGGGAGTCGGCGGTGGGGACATGCGTGTGGGTGCCGACCATGGCGGAAACACGACCGTCGAGGTGCCAACCCATGGCCATTTTCTCGCTTGTGATCTCGGCATGGAAATCGACAAAGCGGACCTTTACAGCCGGGTCAAGCGAGGCGAGGAGTTCGTCGGCTTTGCGGAATGGACAGTCCGTGGCGGGCATGTAGGTACGGCCCTGCAGATTGAGAACCGCGCACTGGACACCGTTGCGGGCCTCGACCACAGCCATCCCGGAACCGGGAAGCTCTGGCGAATAGTTGGCCGGGCGGAGGAGTCTCGGTTTGCGGGAAAGGTAGTCGTAGATCTCTCGTTTGTCCCAGATGTGATTGCCGCTGGTGAGCACGTGGATACCGAGATCGAAAAGGTCCTCGGCGATTTGCGGCGTGATGCCGAAGCCGCCGGCGGAGTTTTCGGCGTTGGCAATGGTGAGGTCGACGGATTCGGATTCGCGGAGGAACGGAAGGTGTTCAGCGACGAGCCTACGACCGGTAGAGGCGAAGATGTCGCCGATGAAGAGAATGCGCATTCTGTGGTTGAGCGAGAGAAGAAGGAGCGCCGCACCGCCGAACCCCATCCCCGTCTATTGACCCCTCTACTAAACAGGGGGGAACCCTCCGGGCGTCTTTAGGCTTCTCTGCCGCGGTTTCCCGCCGAGCTTGCTCACCAACGCACTAGATATGACCGAGTCGGGCTCCAAGACGAATTGTATCGGATCAATTTTTGAGAGACGAAGTTACAACCAGCACACACGCTCCAGGAACAGAATAGCAGACAATCGGTAAAATGCGGCAGCTTTCTTAGGAGGACGATGAGATGAGGTGGCGCGACAGCGCGTTATAATCAGAGTGCCTGAGAGTGAAAGGAACCTCGAGTTGAAACCCTTTTTTTCCAGCCTGTTGAGCGTGCTTTTGGCATTGCAGATGCCTGTGGGGGTGGCGAATGCGCAGGACCCGCCGCCGGCCAAACTGGATATTGTCATCATTGAAGGCGAGGGCGCCGTCAACAATATCAGGCAACGGATTGCCCGCGAGCCGGTGGTGGAAGTTCGTGATGAGAACCGGAAGCCAGTAGCGGGAGCGGCGGTGGTGTTTACACTGCCGAACAACGGAGCCACCGGTGTATTCGCGAACGGATCGAAGATTCTGACGATGACCACCGATCAGGCGGGGCGTGCCACTATGACCGGTTTTCGTCCCGGGACGCCGGGCCAAATGCAGATTCGCGTAACGGCCTCTCATCGCGGGCAGACGGCATCAGCGACAGTGACGCAGACGAACGTGCTGAGCGCGGCGGCAGCGGGCGGAGCAGCCGGTGCTGGTGCGGCCGGCATGAGCACGGCGAAGATCGTGACAATACTGGCGATCATTGGTGGCGCCGCGGCGGCAGGTGGCGCGGTGGCTGCAACCCGTGGCGGCGGGTCGTCGCCTGCGCCGGGAGGGGTTACACCTCCCAGCCCGACCGTGATCAGTCCAGGGAATCCTTCAGTGGGTCCGCCGCGGTAAAGGAAGTGGGGCAGGAGAATGAGCATGACCATCGGGATGAGACTGGGCGTTGCGGCGCTGATATGCGCCGCGGGCGCGACCGCGCAGAACACGGTACAAGGGCCGCAGGTGGGTTGGATTTGGGATGAGAATGATCTGTCGATCCGGGCGATCCTCGGGATTCCGGGATCGTCGGTGATGGCCGAACCTTACCAGCCCGGTTTTGCTGTGAAGACGGCCGCGATTGCCGGGAACGGCGAATCGGCATTGCTGGTCGGCGATGAAGAGCAGCAGGTGTTTGGCGTTTCGTTGCGAGAGCCGGGTGAACCGCGAAGGCTTCCCATACCCGCCGGTGCATCGCGGATTGCACTGAGCTCGCAGGGACTGGCCGGGGCAGTGTACTACGCATCGAGCGGGAAGTTGATGCTGCTGAAGATGACGCAGCCCGAAGCGGCGTTCGTGGAACTGGACTTGTCGACGGAAGGCGCGCCTGAAGCAATTGCGGTTGCCGACGATGCGGCAGGTGTGGCGATTCGCGTTGCCGGGGGTGTGATGATGGTTCGCGCCGACGGGAACCGGTGGAAGTTGGAAGGAATAGAACAGGTGCTGACGATTGGTTTTATGGACAATAGCAGCGACCTGCTGATAGCTGGTGGAAACGGCACAGTGATAGTGAGCGACGCGTTCGGCACCGGGAAGCTTCGCGTGTTGCGTGAGAAGGCCGCGCTGGCGGCGGCTGCATCGAATGCGAGGAAGGTGCTGGTGTTGGAAGAGAGCGGACTCGTGGCAATTGACATGGAAACGGGCGCGGCCGGGACGGTAGAGTGCACGTGCACACCAACCACGGTGAACCGCCTTTCCAATTCTATTTTCCGTGTGAATGAGTACGGCAACGGACCTGTATGGCTTGCCGATTCGACGCAGGAATTGGTCCGAACCGTGTTCGTTCCCGCCGGCCAGTAGACAACCACGCGCAATACCGTATGGGAACGGTGCCCGAGCCATGTCAAAATAAGCACAACCGGAGGCAGTGATTATCCCACCGAACTCATCCCAGGCGCAGAAAGACGCGTTCGAAGCTGCCATGAAGCAGTTTCATACACGCAACTTTTCCGCGGCCCTGCCCTTGTTTGAGACAGCAGCGAGGGGTCCAAGCAGGGATGTTATGCATACCGCGAAGCAGCACGCGAACATGTGCCGGCAACGCCTGCCGGCGGTGGTTCGGCAGAGTGAACCGACCAAGGATCTCTACCATCTCGGATTGTCGCAGGTGGCCGAACGGCGGTTCGACCAGGCGCAACAGACTTTGGACAGCGCGCTGGCGGAGAATCCGGATGCCGATCATGTGCTGTATGCGCTTTGCCTGTGCCATGGACTGCGGGGCGATCTGGAAAGTGCGCGGCGCTTTCTGGAGCGGGCGATAGAGCTCAATCCGAAGAACCGGTCGATGGCGCGGACCGACCCGGACTTTCTTGAGTTCGGCAGGCACTCTCCGCTGCGGGAAATGGTATTCGGCGAGCGAACGCAACGTTGAGAAGAAGGAGATAAAGACGGGCGGCCACGCGCTGTCGTGCACAGAATGCCTAAACAGAAATGGCGAGCGGCAAAGGGCTCTCGCCACAACATCCAGTCGGAAGAGGAAGGCGTCCGATGGGATCGGGCAGTGGGACCATTCGACATTCCGAAACTGTCCAAGGATCTTCTGTCGGAACCTGTACGCATTCTCTCGATCGGCGGAGGCACCGGATTGTCAAGCCTGTTGAAGGGCTTGAAGGAATACGCGGAGCCTTACCGGCAGTCGCACCACACCAATTTGCCGGCACTGCCTCGCAATGTGCGGATCGACCTGACGGCGCTGGTAACGGTGACGGATGACGGAGGGAGCTCCGGCAGGCTCAGGCGCGAGTTTGACGTACTGCCGCCTGGCGATATCCGCAACTGCATGGTTGCGCTATCGGACGATGAGGGTCTGCTGGGACGGCTTTTTCAATACCGGTTCGAATCGGGACGAGGTCTTAAAGGACATAGCTTCGGAAACCTGTTTCTGACGGCGCTGACGCAACTCACCGGCGATTTCGCGCACGCTGTGCAACTCTCCTCGGAGGTGCTGGCGATCAACGGAAAGATCTTTCCATCCACGGCGGAAAACGTAAGTCTGGAAGCAGTGATGGTGGATGGCTCGGTGGTGGCGGGGGAGACGAACATCAGCAAGAGCAAGCTGCGGATTGACCATGTCCGGCTGCGGCCACAGCAGCCACAACCGTTGGATGCGACGCTGAAGGCCATCGAAAAAGCGGATCTGATCACGCTTGGGCCAGGATCGCTGTTCACGAGCGTGGCTCCGAATCTGCTGGTGGAAGGAATCGCAGGGGCAATCCGGCGGTCGGCGGCGGTGAAGGCCTATTTCTGCAATCTGATGTGGCAGCCGGGAGAAACGGTGCAGTTCTCGGCGGCGGATCATGTGGAGGCGATCCACAGGCATGCGGGCGGAGCGCTACTGGATTGCGTGATCGTCAATACACGCCCGCTGAGCGCGCCGCTGCGGAAGCGCTATGCGGCCCAACGGGCGTTGCCGGTGGACGTCGACCTGGAACGGCTCGAGACAATGGGGCTGCGGATCGTGGAAGCGGAACTGTTAGCGCATTCGGACAAAGCGCGGCATGATCCGCAGCGGGCAGCGGAGATCGCCATCCGGTTGGCGCTGATTGGGCGGAAGAGACGGTGGAAAGCGATGCATCTGGAAGGCACCGCGGGATGATATCAATCAGCCCTGGCGGAATTTGTCGATAGCCGCGAAGAGTTCGCCGGGGCGAATTGGTTTGGAAACATAGCCGTCCATGCCGGCTGCGAGACAGATGGTTTCGTCGTCTTTCATGGCGTGAGCTGTGAGCGCTATGACTGGCACATGCTCGCCGCTGGTGAGTTCCTGGTGACGCAGTTGGGCCACCGCTTCGAGACCGTCCATGACAGGCATCTGAACGTCCATCAGGACCAGGTCAAAACGCGCCCTGCGCATATACTCCAATGCCTCAGCGCCGTTGCTGGCAACGGTTACGGCATGTCCGCGTTTTTCGAGAAGCCGCACAGCGAGCCGCTGATTCACGGTGTTGTCTTCAGCAAGGAGAATTGCCAGTTGCTCTCCGAAGGACGCCTTGGCACGCGGTGGCGAAGGAGGAGGCGGCTCATCGGAAACCGGACCTTGGGAAAGCACCTGGTTGAGTTCAAAGGAGCAGACTGGCTTTGAAAGGATGGTAGTCAGACCGAGGCGCCTGGCCTCTTCGCGGCGTCCCTGGTTGCGTGCAGGCCCCATCATGAGAATGACGCGCCGGGCCGCGTTTGTCTCATGAATCTGACGGGCCAATTCGAGACCATCGCCACCGCTGAGGTGAGTGTCAAGGAGGGCAATGTCAAAAGGGCCATCCGTGGTGAGGGCATGAAGAGCGTCCTCCCAGGAATTGGCTGACGTGACGAGTGCACCCCAACCGGTGAGCGCACGGACAAGGACATCGCAACTGACCGGATGGCCGTCCACCACCAGAATACGATGGCCGAATACAGGGCTAGCCGGGGGGGAATCATCGAGAACGAGGCGGAATCGCGCAGTGAAGGAGAACTCACTTCCCTGGCCTTCTTCACTTTCGACATGAAGAGTGCCGCCCATCAGTGTGACCAGCTTTTGGGAGATAGCCAGCCCGAGGCCGGTTCCTCCGTAGCGGCGCGTGATGGAGCCGTCAGCCTGGGCGAAAGATTCGAAGATGGAACGCTGCCGGTCCTTAGGAATACCGATCCCGGTGTCGCGGACAGCAAAGCGTAGCACAACCCCTTCAGCGCCCGCGCTGACGAGTCCGAGACGGAGCAGGACATGCCCGCTGGCGGTAAACTTGATGGCGTTGCCGATCAGGTTGATGAGTACCTGGCGAAGCCGGTTGGAGTCGCCGCTGAGACGCGAGGGGACGTCAGGGTCGCAATCGACAATCAGGTCCAGGTCTTTTTCGTGCGCCCGCAAAGACAGCATGCGCATGGTCTCTGAGATCAACTGGCTGAGGTGGAAAGGAGCTTCCTCGATGGTGAGTTTTCCTGCTTCGACTTTCGAGAAATCCAGAACGTCATTGATGACGGTGAGCAGAGAATCGGCGGAAGATTTCACCAGGGTGAGATTCTTCCTTTGGTCGGGGTCGAGCTCGGTGTCGAGGGTAAGATCGGTAAGGCCGATGATGCCATTCATGGGAGTGCGGATTTCATGGCTCATATTGGCGAGAAACTCGCTCTTGAGCCTGGCGGCGGCTTCGGCGCGTTCTTTGGCGATGACGAGTTCCCGATTGAGATTGAGGAGATCGGCAGTGCGGGAAGCGACTTCCATTTCCAGCCGCTCACGTTGTTTCCAGAGAGCCTCATCACGTTCCTCTACGGCTGCGAGCATCTCGTTGAAGGTGTCCACAAACAGGCCGAACTCATCGTTACTCTGTTTCTCGACGCGAAGGTGATAGTCCTTGTTGCCGGCCACGGCGCGGGCGGTCTCCGCCAGCGCAATGATCGGCCGCGAAATGACGCGATGAAGACGGGTGGAGAGAAAGACGGTGAGGATGATTCCCATCACGGCCAAACCGCAGGAGAGCAAGACAAAGCTCCGGCGGGCAGCGGCAATCGCACTGAGGTCGGATTGCAGGTAGAGGTATCCGACGAGTTCCCCGTTGTGATAAATGCGCTCGACGCTTTCCATAGCCAATCCTGCATTCCGCGACCTCCACTCCGGTGCTTTGGCGGGAACGGGGCGAGTGGATTGGGAGGCGGCATCGGCGGCAAAAATGTTGCCCTCATGGTCATACAAGGCGGCGGCTACGGTTTTGGAACCCCGGCTTGCGCCAAGCAGATCCTCGCCGGACTCCTTCGATTCGAAAATAAGGGCGGCGGCGGCTCCATTGGCCAAAGAGCGGGACAGGGCGGCCAGCTCATCCCGAGCGGTTTCGAGGGTCTGCAGGTCTTGGAAACTGACGAAGGCGAGACAGGTGATCAGTTGTGTGACGGACCCGATCACGGTGATCAGGATGATGAGCTTGCGCTGAATCGAAGTACCGAATCGGGTGATTGCCACGGTGGCGACTAGTCCATCCTTTCGAACCGGGAAATGGAAGCTACGCTGAGGATGCCGTCGCAGAGGACAAGCCCAGCGCGGCGAGCGGAGACGGGATTCAGGGTCATGATCCGGCGCGGCTCGGACTGGGTGAGTTCAACGATCCCGCCAAGGCTGGCGAAGCCGGGGAACGCGCCCACCGTGAGGACGGGTTGGTTGCTTATCGCCGTGAGGATGGATCGGGCTCGAGACTGGAGGCTACGCCCTACCACAGCAACCTCACAACCGCGAATCTGCGCACGATCGTTCACGTGACGCACTACGATATTGCGCCCAGCAAGTTCGCGGCGCGCCATTAGCGCTGTCCAATGAATGTAGTCGGGATCGTCACCGATCAGGCAGATGTGGAACTCTGGCCGTTGGCTGGAAGGGTTGGGCCATTGGACGAATTGGGAGAGACGATAAACGACTTCCGGGGGACCAAGGGCCGTGCTGCCGCGTTGTGTTGAGGCACCTGCGGAGCCAGGGGGCTGGAACCACGAAAATAACAGGATGAGTGCAGCTAGCCGGAATGGCAGGCGAGACATACTTACTCCTCGTGGGCCTTATCGGCACAGAGGAGGGATCGGCCAGCGGAAAATGCACCTAGCCGCCGGTGGTACGGAGGTGCTAGCGGTTCAGTTGAAGGTTGCCGGGAGACACTATTTGTAAGCCGCTACACCAGTAACGCGTTCGCCGATTACGAGCGCGTGGACGTGGTCGGTGCCTTCGTAAGTCTTCACCGTTTCCAGATTGCAGAGGTGCCGCATGATGGGGTACTCGTCCATGATGCCGTTGGCGCCCAGGAGATCGCGGGAAAGGCGGGCGCATTCGAGCGCCATTGCCACGTTGTTGCGCTTGAGCATGGACACGTGGGCGGGATCGAGTTTGCCCTGGTCCTTGAGACGGCCGGTGTGTATGGCGAGCAATTGCGCCTTGGTGATCTCGGTGATCATTTGAGCCAGCTTCTCCTGGACAAGCTGGTGGCTGGCGATCGGCTTATCGTCAAACTGCTTGCGAAGGATGGTGTATTGGCGCGCGGTTTCGTAGCAATCCATGGCGGCGCCGACAACGCCCCAACCGATTCCGAAGCGCGCTTGCGTGAGACAGCTCAACGGGCCCTTCAGACCCTTTGCTCCGGGCAGCATGGACGAGGCCGGCAGGCGCACATCCGACAAAGAGAGACTGCTGGTGACGGAGGCACGCATGCTGACTTTGCCGTGGATGTCGGATGTGGTGAAGCCAGGCGTGCCGCGCTCGATGAGGAAGCCGCGGATGCCTTCTTCAGCTCGGGCCCAAACGATCGAAATATCGGCGACGCTGCCGTTGGTGATCCATGTCTTTTCGCCACTGAGGACCCATTCGGAACCGTCCAGACGGGCGCGGGTCTGCATGCCCGCGGGGTTCGACCCGAAGTTGGGTTCGGTGAGACCGAAGCAACCAATAGCTTCGCCGCTCTGGAGTTTGGGCAGCCAGCGTTGTTTCTGTTCCTCCGATCCGTAGGTGAGGATGGGGTACATGACGAGCGCACCCTGCACGGAGACAAAGCTGCGCAGACCGGAATCGGCGCGCTCCAGTTCCTGCATGATGAGGCCGTATTCCACGTTCGACATACCAGCGCAGCCGTAGCCTTCCAGGTTGGCCCCAAGAAATCCAAGGTCACCCATTTCGCGGATGAGTTGGGAGGGAAACTTGCCGTCGCGCCAGCAATCGCGGATGACGGGAATGATCTTGTCTTCGGAGAATTGACGAGCAGTCTGCCGGACGAGGAGTTCCTGTTCGGAGAAGAGGGAATCAATCAAGAGATAATCAACGCCTTTGAATGCGGGCATAAGAAACCAGTGTAGCTCCGGCCTCGAAGCGGCGGACTGAAATGTTCAGGGAGAGATTACAGATGGAAGGTGTGGGGTATTTGGACAGGTGCGTTGACGCTCCAGAGGGAAATGCCCCAGCCTGGAATCTCCACGGAACTGAGCCAAAAGGCGCATTTTCATTGGCGTTAGCGTCTGGTGAGTCAATTGCTCAAGACGGCGCATGGGAGCCGCTCAATGAAAGACACCTTCCGTGAAGCCAGCCACCTGGTGAGGCTTGTGGTCGTGTTGGCGGTGGCGATCGTAGCCTTTCTCGGGTTGCGTGGAGCTGTGGTGCCGAAGGACTTTGGCCAGTATGGACACTACCGGCCGGGCGCTCTGGAAGACAGCCGTGCGAAACCGATTGTGTTTGCCGGCCAGCAGGATTGTGTAGTCTGCCATGAAGATCAGGCCAAGGCGAGAGACTCCGGGAGGCACGCGCGTATCACCTGCGAGGCTTGTCATGGGCCGCAGGCCAAACACGTCGAAGACCCGTCGAATAAGCCGAAGTTACCGCAGGTGTCGGCGATCTGCACGAACTGCCATGAGAAAGACGTTGCCAAACCGAAGTGGTTGCCGCAACAGGTAACCAAGGACCATGCCAACGGCATGGAATGCAACTCGTGCCACAAGCCACACGCACCGAAGATGGGCTGAAGGGGACAACCAATGCCGGCAACACGAAGAGAGTTACTGGAACACGCCACGCGGTTCATCGTCATGAGCGGCGCGGCGGCTGCGGCATTTGACGCGATGCAGGGGACGGTATCAGCGGACGCAGCCACCACCAATGACTACAAGATGGCAGATCACTGGTGGGGGATGACGATTGACGTGGAACGCTGCATCGGCTGCGGCAACTGCGTGCGGGCTTGCGCGAAAGAGAACAATGTCCCGGAAGGGTATTTCCGTACCTGGGTAGAACGGTACCAGGTCGGGGAGGACATGGAACGCCCCGAGGTGGATTCCCCGAAAGGCGCGATGGAGGGTTTCCCGCCGAGCGACAAGAAGGACATCAAGGCGTTCTTTATACCCAAGCTGTGCAACCATTGCTCCGATTCGCCCTGCGTGCAGGTTTGCCCGGTTGGGGCGACATTCGTCAGCCCGGATGGGGTTGTGCTGGTGGACCAGAGCTACTGTATCGGCTGCCGCTATTGCGTGCAGGCGTGTCCGTATGGATGCCGCTTCATCCACCCTGAGACCCAGGTGGCCGAGAAGTGCACCCTGTGCTATCACCGCATCACCAAGGGGTTGACGACAGCGTGTTGCGAAGCCTGCCCAACACAAGCTCGCAAGTTGGCCGACCTGAAGGATCCCAAGGACGCGGTGCATGAGTTTCTGAGGAACAACACGGTACAGGTGTTGAAGCCGCAGATGGCAACGAAATCGAAGACCTATTACAAGGGCTTGGACGGGAGCGTGAGGTGAACGCCATGCATGAAATGAACCCCGCGGTGCAAGGCTTCATGTATCCGAACGAAGTGGAGTTGCAGTGGAGCGTGCTGATCGTCCTCTACCCATACATCACCGGCTTGGTTGCCGGAGCCTTCATACTGGCTTCGCTCGAACGCGTGTTTCGCGTGGAGGCGGTGAAGCCGACATACCGGCTGGCGCTGTTGACTGCGCTGGCATTCCTGCTGGTTGCACCTCTGCCGCTGCAACTGCATCTGGGGCATCCAGAACGGAGTCTTGAGATGTATCTGACGCCGCACAGCACATCCGCGATGGCGATGTTCGGCTTTGTCTATCTCTGGTACCTGATGGTGGTGCTGCTGCTGGAAATCTATCTCGACTACCGCGCCGATATCGTGCGCATGGCGGGAGAATCGACAGGGCTGAAACGCCTGATCTACCGGGCGTTGACGCTCGGCTCGTACAACATGAGCGCGGCCAGCCGGCGGATCGACGATAGGGTTGGCTACATCGTTACGGTGATCGGCATACCTTCGGCATTTCTCCTACATGGGTATGTCGGATTCATCTTCGGCTCCATCAAGGCAAATCCGTGGTGGTCGACGCCCCTGATGCCGATCGTGTTCCTGTTCTCGGCAATGGTTTCGGGCATTGCGGCGGTGCTGCTCATCTACATGGTGACCTACCGGCTGAAAGGGCTCGCCATTGAGATGTCGTGCCTCGATACGATCGCCAAGTACCTCTTCTATGCCTTTGTCATTGACTTCTCGCTCGAAATGCTCGATCTGATCCACCGGATCTATGAAGCTGATGAGTCCTTTAAGTCATTGGATTTCATGGTGCACACGCACCTGTATGTTCCGCACATCGTTCTACAGATCGGACTTGGAACGATTGTGCCCCTGGTGATACTGGCGCTCACTCAGATCATGACGTTGGAAGAGCGGTGGCGCCGGAGGCTGTACGTGGTGGCAGCTTCGTTGACGCTGGTGGGAATTTTCGCGATGCGGTGGAACGTCGTGATCGGCGGGCAACTCTTCTCCAAGTCGTTTCTCGGCTACACCTCGTACAAGATGGAGTTCGCCACGCGGGAGGGGTTGTTGACCGCGATTGTGCTGATGCTTTTGCCGTTCGCGATATTGGCGGTGCTGGTGAAGTTGTTGCCGCCGTGGGTATCAAAGCAGCAGGCGGAGGCTTGAGGCTTCCGGAACACATGGGGGATTGCCATGAGCGATTTCGACCATGAGGAATTCGAATCACTCCGCCGCGACGTCCGGCTGTTGACGGACCGTGTGGCGCACCTGGAAACCTGTGTCGGAGTAATCGCACCGGCAGCGCCTCTGCCAGTCGCGGCGGTGACGTCCGCGGGGGCCGGTCAGTGGAACACAAGCAGCGCGGTGGCGGTGATGGGGAAGGCTCTGCTGGCACTGGCGGGAGCTTACATGCTGCGTGCCCTGACCGAATCGGGTTCGTTGCCCGTGGGGTGGGGCGTGGCGCTGGGCATTGCCTACTCGGCACTGTGGCTGGCGCTGGCGGCGCACTTCGCGCTGACCGACCGAGTTGCAGCGGTGACGTACGGGCTCACGTCGGTCCTGGTGTTGGCTCCGCTGCTGTGGGAGGCAACGGTTCGGTTTCACGCAATCCAGACCTGGGTCGCGGCAGGCACACTGGCGGCGTTCACGATTCTTGGCCTCGCGATCAGTTGGCACGGGAATCTCACGCACATCGCGTGGATCGCAACGCTGGCGGGGGTATTTACGTCGGCCGCGCTGTTGATGGCCACGCACGATGTGTTGCCGTTCACGTGCGTGTTCCTGGCGGTGGCGGCGGCAGTGGAGGTCTCGGCTTGCTTTGAACACTGGTTGAAGGAACGTTTCCTGGTGGCGATGATGCTGGATCTGGCCGTGCTGCTGGTGACGTGGCTGGCGTCGAGAGTGAATGGGCTGCCGGAAGGATATGCACCGATTCCAGCCTGGAGTGTGTTTGCGTTGCAGGCGGCACTGCTGACGGTGTATCTGGCGAGCGCAATGGCGCGGACGTTGTGGCGCAATCTGACCTTCACCAATCTGGAAGTGTTCCAGTGTGCGATGGCATTCGCGATCGGGGTGGGCGGCGGATTGCGGGCGGGCGGCGGCCATTCCGGCGTGGCACATGCATTCGCGATGTTCACGCTGGTGAGCGGGGCGGCGTGCTACCTGGTTTCGTTCAGCTTCCTGGAACGGCGTGTGGGACACGGACGGAACTTCTACATCTACTCCACGTTTGGCCTGCTTCTGACCGTCGCCGGTGGGTTGATTCTGCTTCCCAGCACTCAGTTTGGAGCGCTGTTGCCTATGTTGGCGATTGCCTGTGTGTGGCTGGGCGGATCGTACCATCGCAAGACATTGTTGTGGCACGGAGTGTCCTTTGTGCTCCTGGGGGCTTTCCTGTCGCAAGCGTTCAGCGCGGCGTGGCAGTCCCTGCTTTCCAACAGCACGGGATTGGCTGCGATGAGTATGAGCAGATGGCTGGGGGCCACCGGGACGATTCTCTGTGGAGCGCTTATTTTGCGCTACCCATGTTCGCAAGCCGCCGTGATGGTGACTACTCTTGCCACCGCACTGGTGTCAGCCGGCATGGTCGCCGGCGGACTCACCGGCATTCCGCATGCCGAACCGGCCTTTTGCTCGACGATCCGCACCGCGGTGCTGCTGGCGAGCGTTCTCCTGCTCGCTTGGAACTCCCGGCGGCATCCTGTATTCAGCAAGGTTGTCTGGGTTCTAATGGCGCTGGGAGCGTACAAACTACTGACACAAGAGGTGCGCGAGGAACGGACACTGGCTCTGGTGGTGTCGCTGGCTCTGTATGGGGCAACGCTGTTGCTGTTGCCGCGCTTGATGGCAAAGGCCGCCGTCAATATGCCAGCTTAACGTCGACGAGTTTGCAGATGAGCGCCACATCGCGGGAGGTCTTCACTTCGAATTGGATGCCTGTGCCTTCGGGATAGTGTTTCGCGGTATCGATGAGGACGCCGGCCTTCTTCGGGAAGCCGGCATTATTGCGGATGGCGGCGATGGCACGGTCGCCGAAGATGAATGCGACAGTCATGGCGCCAGGGTTGGGGATCAGGTACACGATATTGCGTTTGCCGGCTTTGACGCGGAGGGACCAGCCGGCTTTCGGGGAATAGGAATTCCATTCGACGGCGGTGATTTTGGGGATCGCGCGGACTCGGGGGAGGACCTCATTCCAGCGATCGATTGCCGGACCGAGGGCAGCCGCGAGTTCGGTTTCGGTTGGTTCGGCAGTATGGCCGATAAATGCGTTAACTATCATGTACTGATGATAGGCACGCAAATCACCGCAAAATAGATTGCGAGGAATTGCCTGCTGCGGCCACTACAATTACGTGGTTCTTCTCATCGCAATTGCAATGATGTGTCTTGTGGCAGAGGCCGCGCCGACGGGAAACCATGCCACCGAAGCCTTCAACGCATTGAAGGATAAAGACTATGACCGTGCCGTGGCGTCCTTCCGGCGGGCGATCGAGGCTGATCCGGCCCGTGCGGACTACCGCAAAGAAATGGCGTATACGCTACTGAAAATGGGGGAGACGGAGGAGGCGAGGGATCAGTTTGAGGTGATTGTCAAACTGGAACCGAAGGATTGGCACAGCACCATGGAGTATGGGTACCTGTGTCATGAGACCCGTAGGGTGAGGGAAGCGCGGCGCGTTTTCGACCTGGTGCGCAAGCAGGGCGATCCGGAGTCGCGAAAGGCGGCGGAGACGGCATTCCTGAACGTGGACAAACCGTTGGAGGACGCGATTCTCCGGTGGACAATGGCGCTGGCGCAGAATGCCAGCGATTTCAGTGCTCACCAGGAACTCGCGCACGCGGCGGAGGATCGCGCCAACTGGAAGCTGGCAGCCGAGCATTACAAACGAGCCTGGGAGTTGAATCCCGCATATCGAGGGCTGTTGGTGGATCTGGGACGGACACTACAGCAGTTGGGCGATAGCGAGGGGGCCACTGCGGCTTTTCTTGCGGCTTCCCGCGGGGACAATCCACGGGCGGCGGAGGCGGCTTTGGAGTTCCTGCCCAAACGTACTCCCTATGCGAGCGAGTTCCAGAAAGCAATCGAACTGGATCGAAAGAACGTCGACATGCGCCGGGAGTTGGCCTTTTTGTGGTTGGCGGTGAATAAACCCCAGGAAGCGGAGGCCGAGTTCTTACGGTTGCTGGAGATTGCGCCGGGGGATCTATTGTCCCTCGCGCAGGTGGGGATGATGCGCTTAGGCCGCGGGGACCGGACAGGGGCAATGACGTTTCTCGACAAGGTGCTGTCAGGGAATGATGCAGCGTTTGCAAAGAAGGTGCGCGAGGCGATGGCCCTTCCGGCGCAAGCGCCGGCGCCTGCAAAGCCCGAGCCAAAGCCAGCGGATACAAAGGGTCCGCCTCCACCCATGGTCCGTCCACAGGCTGCTACCCGGCCGGCAGTGCCTGCTATGGAGATGGCAGAAAAAAGCTATGCCGCGGGTTATATGAAGGATGCCGCGCGATTCTATGAAGCCGCGCTGGAGGACAATCCCAAAGATGCTCGTGCGCGGTTGAAGCTGGGCTACACATACAACATGCTGCGGCAGGATGACGAGGCGATCCGCCACTTTGAAACTGCCATTCGCGACTCCACCGATGATCGGCTGCGGCGCGAGGCGCGCAAGGCCTATCGGAATCTGAAGGTGTCAGTGGCGCGGGTGCGGACCACGGTTTGGCTCTTCCCGATGTTCTCGTCACGATGGCATTCCGGATTTGCCTATGGACAGGTGAAGACGGAGTTGCGGCTGCGGACGCTGCCCATCCGGCCCTACGTGTCGTTGCGTTTTGTCGGAGACTCACAGCGCGGCGCGGGCGCCTTATCGCCGCAGTACCTGTCGGAGAGCAGCTTTATTGGCGCGGTGGGGGTAGCAACTTCTTCGTGGAAGGGTCTGACTGCATGGGCCGAGGCGGGCAATGCCCTTCGCTATCGCGACCGGCCGGATATCGGACGCATGACGCCGGACTACAGGGCCGGGGCGTCATTCGGACGCGCAATCGGTCCGGGCAAGGCTATCGCGGAGCCGGGGTGGTTCGTCGAATCGCATGCGGATGTGGTGATGTTGAGCCGGTTCCGTTGGAACACGCTGGGCTACCTGCAGAATCGCGGTGGATACACGCTGCCGCCCGTGGGTCCACTGCAGTGGCAGTTGAACTGGAACGCGAACGTGGTGACGGATCGCAATCGCGAGCTATGGGCCAATTTCTTCGATACCGGGCCCGGGGTGCGGTTCCGGTTGAAGTCGATGCCGGCGTCGATGTCGTGGAGCGTGGACTTGCTTCGCGGGGCTTACCTCCTGCCAACAGGTGGGGCACGCAAGCCGGAATATTATGACATCCGGGCGGGGATTTGGTATGCGTTTACGCATTAGTCTGCTGGGTTTGGCGGGATCGGTGGTGGCATATGGCGCCACTGGCGGGGCCGGTTCTGCGTGGCTGTCCATTCTACAAAGCGTCAACATGACGCCGGAACACGGTGTGCGCGTGGTTCTGCCCGAGGAATCCGCGGGGTCGAAGTTGGAGCAGTTGGACGAGCGGCTGAACATGGGCGCACTGGTGGTGCTGGAGGGCTCCTCCGCGGCGGCTTCCCGGTATGGATTCGTCCCGGGCGAGCGAGAGGTGACGGTGCGCAGTGTGGTGGACGTGCATGACACGCGCATGCCGGTGATCTGGCAGGAGTCGGTGCGAGTGCCGGTGTTCCGGGTGCCGGACAGTGCGCTGGTGTTTGTTCGCGAGCGTTGGGAGAATGCGCCTCTGGCGGCGGGAACGGCTGTCGGCAACGGACGCGTGCTGTGGCTTGCGACAGGACCGGGAGCGACCGGGCGGGAGCGGTATCCGTACCTGATACAGGCACTGCGTGATCTGGGTGTTGGGCCGCCAGTCACCAGCAAACGGCTATGGATGTTTTTTGATTCGTCCTACCGCCTGCGGGCTGACATCGAGTATCTGGCAAAGCTATGGCGGCGCAATGGCGTGGCGGCGCTGCACATCGCGGCGTGGCATTTCTTTGAGGCCGATGAACAGCGCGATGCCTATCTCCGGGCATTGATCGGAGCGTGCCATAAGAACGCAATCGTGGTGTACGCGTGGCTGGAACTGCCCCACGTGAGCGAGCGGTTTTGGGCCGGCCATCCGGAATGGCGCGAGAAGACGGCGTTTGGGACCGATGCACAGTTGGACTGGCGCAAACTGATGAACCTTCGCAATCCGGATTGTGTGAGGGCCGTGCAGGGTGGCGTGGCCGATTTGCTGCGGCGGTTTGATTGGGACGGCGTGAATCTTGCGGAGTTGTATTTCGAATCGCTCGAAGGACATGAGAACGGTTCGCGGTTTACGCCGATGAATGCCGATGTGCGGAGGGAGTTTCAAGCAATTGGGGGCTTCGATCCGGTGGAGTTGTTTCAAACCTCCGGCGAGAAACACTGGTCGCGGAATGCTTCCGGACTGATTCAGTTCCTGACCTACCGCGCCACGCTGTCGCACAAGATGCAGTTGGATTGGATTGGGTTCGTGGATGCGCTACGGGTGGAGCTGAAGCATCTCGACCTGGTGTTGACGCATGTCGACGATCTGCTCGATCCAAAGATGAAAGAAAAAATCGGGGCCGATGCGAAGAGTCTGCTGCCATTGCTCGATACCAAGGATTTCACGTTCCTGGTGGAGGACCCTGCGCCCCTGTGGAGTATGGGTCCGGGGCGGTATTCGAAGATGGCGGCCGAGTATGCGCCGTTTGTGAAGTCGAAAGGCCGGCTCGCGGTGGACATCAATGTGGTGGACCGGTATCAGGACGTCTACCCTACCAAACAACAAGTAGGGGTGGAATTGTTTCAAGAGATGCATGTTGCGTCGGGGTCGTTCGCCCGCGTCTGCTTGTACTTTGAGAGCTCGATCCGGCGCACGGACTGGCCATTGATCAGCGCGGCGGCGGCGCAGGTGCAAGCGCTGGAGCGCGTCGAGTCTCGCGTGAAAGTGCGGGCGCGGACGCCATTGGGCGTGATATGGAAAGGACCGGTGAAGGTGAATGGTGCGCCTTGGCCGGTACAGGACTCGATTGCAGCGTGGCTTCCGGCAGGGGAGCATGTCTTAGAGGAAGGGGCGGAATTGCCGGGCATGCTGCTGCTGGATCTGAACGCGGAATTGAAGGCAGCCTCGGTTCGTGGAAACACCCTCGATTTCGCCTATGAATCCTCCACCCGTGCGCTGGCGCAGTTGTCCAAAGCGCCGAAGGTGTTGCTGGTGGACGGGCAGCGGGTGGAACCAAAGATCTGGGTGTTCGAGGATATGTGGATCCTGGTGTTGCCGAAGGGGCAGCATGTCGTGAGCGTCATGGGGGAGTGAGACGGGGGATGCGATAGGATCAAAAGGAAATGAAGTTTACGGTTACGATCTATCGGGATGAGGATGGTGTGTACATTGCCGAGTGCCCCTCTGTTCCTGGGTGTGTCAGTCAGGGGATGACGGAGGCCGAGGCGGAATCAAACATTTCCGACGCAATCAGGGAATGTCTTGCCGTCCGGGCAGAGCGTGGCATGCCGCTCACCGTGGTCACGCGCGAATTAGAAGTGACGGTCTGATGGCGAGTGTCCCGCTACTGAAGCCAGACAGCGCGGCAGCGAGGAAGCCACATCGTTCTTACAAAACGAGGAAATCCCGCTACGCTCTCCGTTCCGGAACACGCGTTGGTCGCAAGAGGAACGCTGAGAGCCTTGATGGCAAAGGCAGGTTTGACGGTGGATGAGTTCCTGGCTGCAACAGAGTAGACTCGCTTCGCGAGGGCCGTTACTGAGGAACACGTAACGGGCTGACGCGAGGGCCGGGGAGTACGATTCCGCTGAGGTTGAGGGGATCGGCCCTGACGCAGTTGTCGAAAGCGCCGAAGGTGTTGCTGGTGGATGGGCGGCGAGTGGAACCAAAGATCTGGGTGTTTGAAGATATGTGGATCCTGGTGTTGCCGAAGGGACAGCATGTCGTGAGCGTCATGGGGGAGTGATTCATCTGTCAATAAGAGAATCGTAAACAGAGTCCAACCCATAGCGACGCGTCTTCCTGGAAGGATCTACCGTTACAAGAAATCCATTTGACACCCACCGCCGGCACAGTTGCGTGGCGGTGCGTGGCTGGTACCCGAACAATGCCCCGATCTCTTTCGCGGTTATTTCGCGGGAACTTCGGAACAAGTGCAGCGCCCGGCGTTGCCTGGCGTCAAGACCGCGAAGCAGTTTCGATTGATCCGTCGCTCCAGCGGCTGAGGCACGCGCAGCTTGACCCTGCACCCTCTCGAAGGCGTCGGCCATTCCGGCTATGAAGTACGAAACCCAGGGTGTGATGTCGGCATTGGCTCGCCCCAAGTAGTAGTTGTGAGAGGGACCGATAGTGAGTGCACGGTAGTATGCGTTGAGGTCGCGAGCGTAGTATTCTTCGAGAGCGTAAATTCCCTTGAGATCGTAGCCTCCGAGATGGAGGATGAGTGTGGTGAGCAGGCGCGCCGTTCGCCCGTTGCCGTCATAGTAGGGGTGGATGGTGGCGAACTGGCAGTGTGCTATGCCGGCGCGCAGTGGCGCAGGCAAATCGTTCCGCCGGTTTATCCACGCGATGAACTGCTTCATGAGGCCGGGGACGTCATGAGCTTCGGGAGGCATGTATACGATCGCCTGCGAGCGGGCGTCAGTGATCACGTTTTGCCCGTCGCGATAAGGAGTAGGCTTTACGCGGACCCGCCCGCGGCCCATTACGAGGGCGTGGATGTGCCGGACCGTTCTCTCTGTAACGGGAGTTCGTTTAGCGGCCAGGCGCTCCACCGCTTCAAGCGCGGCATAGTAGCCTTTGACTTCCTCCTGATCGCGTTCTCGTCCCGGGTAGTGGCTACCTCCGCCAATCACTTGGATCACCTGACCGTGGGTCAACTGGTTGCCCTCGATCATCGTGGAATAGTGAGTGGAGAACAGGCGCGCCGTCTCGCGGAGATTGGCAAGGACGCGTGGCGTCACAGGTAACAGTTGGATGGCTTTCCGGACGGCTTCGATCCGCATCAGGTCCCGGGCGACAGTAGCTGTAATACTGAAGACAGGGAGGAAGGCGTTCCGATAACGTGCCGTTATCATGCCGTTATTCTACCGTTATTGCGCCATTACTGTCCGCAGCGGGCTGACGCGAGGGCCGGGGAGTACGATGCCGCTAAGGTTGAGCGGGTCAGCGGCGGGAAAGTCGCGGAGCGTGGCATTGTCTTCTTCGCGCCGGACCTTACGGAGTAAGTCGACAGCGTCCGGGAGCGCGAATTGTTCGCCGGTGAAGCCATCCACGAAACGGCCTCCGCGGATGCTGCCCTGCGCTTCCAGTTTGCGGAGCACCAGAAGCAGATCGCGCCAGGGTGGAGCGATTGGTTCGCGCGCCAGCAGGTCACGGAAAACGACGCCCCATCGCAGCAGGAGTTGGCGGGCGATTTTCTCGTGCCGCTCGGAGCCCGGTATCGGATTAGGTGTACGGCGGAAAAGTGCCCAGCGGCCGGCGGCATGACGCGGGCGGGCGAATTTGCCGCGGCCCTCGCCACGGCGGCGCTTGGGATCAATGAGAGCACGGAGGTTCTCGAAGCCATCAGCAGTAACGAGTCCAGCGGCTGCGAGTTCCCACAGGGCGTCCTCCACTTCGCTGGGGAGCCGGTGCGCGGCGCGAACGATGTCGGTGAAGAAGCTGGCTCCGAATTGTTCGAGAACAGCCAGCACTTCGCCGGCGGCATGCGAGAGACCCTCGCGATTCACTTCCGAATCCTGCACGAGCCATCCGGCGTCCTCGCGCAGGAATAACGACAGCGGCGCGATGCGCGTGGCACGCACCTGGCGTCCGCCATCGAGCGCGGGGTGAGGCGAGAGCCGGCCCCACATCACTTCGCCGGCGAGACAGAGCGAGTCGAGGTGCTCGGAATCGTAGTCCTGAACGCGGCGGGCGAGGATTTCCGTTTCCCACGACGAGGCTGGGATCTCGTAGCCCTGCAATTGACGGATGATCTGCAGCGTGCCTTCGACGCCGGGCAGAAGCGTGCCGGGTTCGCAATGCTGCCAGCGCGCGAGAAAGCGGTGAAATTGCGCCGAGGTGACGGGCTCGATTTCCTTGCGTAGCCGTCCGAGGGTAAGGCGATGAATGCGAGCGAGGATTCGGCGATTGCACCATTCGGTTTCTGTAGCGGTGGGAGTGTAGCGGCCCTGGAAGACCTGGCCTTCGGCTTCGAGTTTCAGGAGCGCGGCTTCGATTTCGCCGAGCGGGAATTGCAGCGTTTCGACGAGGGAGGCCGCGGTTGTTGGCCCGATGGAATCCAGCCAGCCGCGAAGCGTTTCCAGAATGTTGCCCGCGAGCGCGGTGCGTTCGGTGGCGATCCAGTAGGTGCGACCGCCGCGAACAAGCACCGACGCACGGCGATCGGCCGCGAGAACATCGAACCAATGCTGATGATCGCCGGCAACAGGCATGGTGATCAGCGTCAGCAGGGCGTCGTGTAGTTCGTCGGCATCGCGAATGAGCGGCCACGATTCCGCGGCCACGTCGTTGATGGCTGCCGCGTCAAGAATGCCGGCGCCATTGGAGAAGTCGGTGCGCAGTGAGCCGCGAAGTTGGACGGCGCGCGCCCGGCGCTCTTCAAGCGGTGCGTCATCGAGAAAGGCGTATGGGTTGGCGTTGAGTATCTCGTGACAAAGCGGAGAAGGCGACGTGGTTTCCACGGCGACGGTGCGGATGACGCCCGCCTCGATACCCGCGATGATGTTGCGCAGCGTGTCGATGTCCATCGCTTCATGGAGACAATTGTCGATGGTCTCTTTCACAAGCGGATGATCAGGGATGCGGATGGGGCCGGAGAGATTCTCGGCACAGGCCACCTGATCGGGAAAAACAGCGGCGAGCAGATCGTCGGATTGCATCCGTTGGATGGGCGGCGGGACTTTGCGGCCCCCCGCGAATCGGAGAATGGCGAGAGCACGGGTGGCGTTCCAGCGCCAGCGGGCGCCGAACATGGGGGCAGGCAGCATCGCCTGCGTCAGAACATCTTCAACCGTTTGCGTTTTGAGGAAATCGAACACGAGCTCGAGAGGGAAGGCGTGTACTTCGCTCAAGGAAATCACGATGCCATTGTCAGTGGCCGCGGCTTGCAGTTCGAAGTTGAACGTACGGCAGAAGCGCTTGCGCAGCGCGAGTCCCCAGGCGCGGTTGGTGCGCGCACCAAATGGCGAGTGAATGATGAGTTGCATGCCGCCGGCTTCGTCGAAAAAGCGTTCCGCGACGACGGTTTGTTGAGTGGGCAGCGTGCCAAGAGCGTGTTGCGCCGAGTGCACGTAGGCGATGGCTTGACGCGCACCGGCCTCATCGAGTCCGCATTGTTGCGTAAGGAAAGAAGCGGCGCCATCGCCCAGTTGTTCAATCTGTTCGCGAAGGGATGCAACCTCTTTCGAGAGTTCCGCGGAACGGCCCGGAGCCTCGCCCAGCCAGAAGGGGACAGTGGGTGGCGCGCCCTTGGCATCCTCGACGCGCACTTTGCCTGCCTCCACACGTTTGATTCGCCAGGAGTGAGTGCCAAGAAGGAGAATATCGCCCGCCATGCTTTCTATTGCGAAGTCCTCATCCACCGTGCCGATGGCTTTGCCGTCGGGTTCGGCGACGACGGCATAATTGGCGTTCTCGGGGATGGCGCCGCCAGAGGTGATCGCGATGAGGCGCGCGCCACGGCGTCCGCGGATCATGTGGTTCACTTGATCACGATGGAGTAGCGCGCCCCGGCGGCCTCGCGACGTCGTGATGCCTTCGCTGAGCATCGTAAGGATATCGTTGTAATCTTCGCGCGGAAGATCGCGGTAGGGGAGTGTGTTGCGGATGAGCGAGTAAAGATCGTCTTCGCTCCAGGGCTCACAGGCCGCGGCTGCGACGATCTGCTGGGCCATCACGTCGAGAGAGTTTCGCGGAACGCGGATTCGTTCCAGGTCGCCTTTACCAATGGCGGAGACGATGGCGGCACATTCGATCAATTCGTCGCGCGTGGTGGCGAAGAGGCGGCCCTTGGGCGTCGCGCCCACCCAGTGACCGGAGCGGCCGATGCGTTGCAGCGTGGCGGCGATGGAACGCGGAGTTCCGATCTGCGCGACGATATCGACGGTGCCGATGTCGATGCCCAGTTCGAGCGAGGCAGTGGCCACAACGGCGCGAAGCTCGCCGTTCTTGAGACGTGTCTCGGCTTTGAGGCGGAGTGCCCGGGAGAGGCTGCCGTGATGCGCGAGAACGTGTTCTTCTCCGATGCGTTCGGCAAGCGCGTGGGCTACCCGCTCGGCCAGGCGGCGGGTGTTGACGAAAACCAGCGTCGTACGATGAGTGAGGATGATCTGCGAAACGCTGTCGTAGATTTCCGCCCAGGTGTTATTGGAGGCGATGGGGCCGAGCTCGTCGCGCGGGACCTCCACGTTGATTTCGATCGGGCGGCGCCGGCCCGCATCCACCACGGTAGCGCGGGGCGACAGATACTCCGCGATCAGTTCCACTGGCCGAACGGTGGCAGACAATCCGATTCGCTGCGGCGACTGTTCGCACAGGGCCTGCAAGCGCGCCAGCGAGAGGGCAAGATGTGAGCCACGTTTGTCACCGGCGATGGCATGGATTTCGTCGACGATGATGGTGCGCGTCCCGCGAAGGCTCTTGCGGGAGCTCTCGGCGGTAAGCAGGATGTAGAGGGATTCGGGGGTAGTGACCAACACATGCGGCGGACGCGTACGCATCTGCTGGCGTTCCGCGGCCGGGGTGTCTCCGGTGCGGACCGCGGTGCGGATGGGTTTCAGTTCGACACCCTCGCGGCGCGCGATTTCGCGGATCTGCTCCAGGGGCAGTTCGAGGTTTTTGCGGACATCGTTGCTCAACGCCTTTAGAGGCGATACATAGACAACCTGCGTTTGGTCGGTGAGTGTGCCGGCGCGCGCCTGGCGAACCAGGCTGTCGAGACAGATCAGGAAAGCCGCAAGCGTTTTGCCCGATCCCGTGGGCGCGCAGATAAGTGTGTCCCGCCGCGCTGCGATTTCGCTCCAGCCGCGGACCTGGGGCTCGGTTGGCGCGGTGAAGCGCTCCGCGAACCATTTCTCCACGAGCGGATCGAAGGTCATTACAGGGTGACGCCTCCATCGACGCTGAGCACCTGGCCGGTGATGTAATTATCGGGCTCAAGGAAAAAGCGGACGGCGCGGGCAACGTCTTCGGCGCGGCCGAACCGCGGGGCGAGCCCTTGTTCGATCAGATGATTGTACTTTCCAGATGCAATGGAAGCTTCCGCCATACCTGCCGCGGTTGCGCCGGGAGCAATCACGTTGACCCGGATGTTTTGCCCGCGGCACTCCTTGGCGAGTAAGCGGGCGGCGTGTTGCAGTGAGGCTTTGGCCCCGGCGTACGCCGTGGAACCGGGAAACAGACTTACGGCCTGCATCGTTGAGAAAAGCACGATGGCGCCGGGGACCGAGGCGGCTTGCATGCGGGCGGCCGCGTCCCGGGCGAGCAGGATAGGACCGAGGTAGTTCACTTCCTGGGCGTGCCGGGCCATGGCTTCCAGTTGCGCCTGGTCCTTCACGCGCGACGGATCGCCAGTGAAGATGACTACGCCGTACAACTGACCAACAGTGTCGAGAAGGCGCGTGCGATCGGCGGATTTTGTGATGTCGGCTTGCACGATATCGGCGACATCCTGTAGAGCCGCTGCGCGCGATTCGTTGGAGTGGTAGCTGATAGTGAGAGCCGCGCTTTCCGCCGCGAGCAACCGGGCAGTGGCTGTGCCGAGCCCGCCGGAACCGCCCACCAGGAGAATGCTGCGGTTGTGCAGCGTCACGCCGGCGCCTCCGTTGACTCGGCGGCGAGATATCCGAGCGACATGGTGGAGAGGAACAGCGCCAGCACTTCGCTGTCGCCCAGGTTGTGCTCAAAGATGCCTCCGATCAGGATGGCGATGATCGCGGCGATGGCGCCCTGGAGGATGAAACGCGCATCCGACGGGCCGGGTGGGATCTTGCGAAGGGCTTTCAGAAAATCCCAGAGCATCTTTGCAAGTATCCACAGCATGGCGAGCATGGTGGGGATGCCGCGTTCGGCGGCGTACTGAAGGTAAATATTGTGGAGGTGACCGTACCAGCCTTCAGGAAGGCGCGTGATGTCGGGCGGCAGGTATTGCCTGAACTGCAGATCGATGTGCTGCGGGCCGACGCCGAAGAAGGGATGCGCCTGAATCATGCGAATGCCCGTGCGCCAGGTGATGCGCCGGTGCGCGTTGGAGTCGAGTTCCCCGTGCGGCTTCCAGGCGGAGGTGAGGCGCTGGGTGAGAAAGGCCGGAGAGGCGAGCAGGGCGAGTCCGACAACGGCAGGGGCGACGATAACGGTCCATCGCTTCCAACCCCAAAGAAGGTACGACCCCGCGATAGCAGTGGCGAGCCAGATGCTGCGCGTACCGCCCGCAAAGATAGCGAACGCGATCAGGGCCGCGCAGGTTATCCAGAGTATGGCTGGGCGCTTGGGCGGGATTGCCCAGAACAGGAACGCCGCGAGCAGGACGAGAACGATCATCATCTGCCCGCCGAACGTCATCCAGTGGCTCATGAATCCGCTGATACGCTCGCCAACAAGACAGCCGTAGGAATCGCCGCAGTCTTTCAGCATGAAGGTGAACTGCATCAGCGCGCGGAACGCCGAAAGCCCCGCGAGCACGGCGAAGGCTTGTACAAGCCAGCGAGCCTGTTTCAATTCGCGAAAGGTAGTGCTGATAATCAGCAGCATGAGAAAGACGAGCAGTTTGCGGATTTGCGCGCGGCCTTCCCAGGGATGATCGGCGAGGGCCAGCGACACAAAAGTTCCCAGGGTGAACAAGCCGAGAGGCAATACGATGGGCGGAAAGCGTAACCTCATTCCCGAGAAGAGAATGGCAGCGATGGAGAGCGCGAGCAGGACGTTGCCCGCGGCAATGGAGAAGAGGAAGGAGGCCGCCGAACCGAAAGCGGTGAAGAAGGCGATCCTGCCGAGGAATGACTGCGGCATCGTGGAAAACCCCCAGTATGGCAGAATGGAGGTCTACCCGCTTTATGGAGATCTACCTGCTGCGGCATGGGATTGCCGAGGAGCAGCGCGCTGGCGCTCGCGACTCGGACCGAGCGCTCACCGCCGAGGGAAAGAAGCGTCTGCGCGAAGTGTTCCTCATGGCGAGATCGGCCGGCGTGAATCCGGAACTGATTCTGACAAGCCCTTACAGGCGCGCAAAGGAAACAGCTCAGATAGCGGCGGAGGTTCTGGGAACCAAACAGCCGGTGGTGACGGCGGACGTATTCACTCCGATGGGTGATGTGCGCGAGGCGTGGAACGAGATCCGGATGCACAAGGGCGCGCATTCGGTGTTGGTTTCCGGTCACGAGCCGTTGACGGGAATGCTCACCGGCTATCTGCTCAACGCTCCGCAACTGGCCATCGACGTCAAGAAGGGCTGCCTCATCCGAGTGGACGTGGAAGCGTTCGGCCCGCAGCCGAGGGGAGTTCTTAAATGGATGCTTACTCCACGCCTGGCCGCGCGGTAATCCTGCTGCTGGCCGCCTGCGTGTCCGCGGTGGCGCAGCCGGCGAGTGAACGCGCGCTGCGGCTGCATCGCGACGCACTGGTGTTTGACGCCCACTTGCACATGATCAACCGGCAGTTCTATCACGGGGGCGATATCGGCAAACGTGTGGACGACGGGCAGGTGGATCTGGTGCGGGCGCGCGAGGGCGGTCTCGACGCGATGTTCTTCACGCTGTTCGTGACTGAGCAGTATTACCCCGCTCGCTTTGAGACGCGGCAGACTTTGCGGCTGATGGATTTGGCGTTGCGGCAGATTGAGCAGAATCGCGATGTCATTGGCTTGGCGCGGACGGCATCGGATGTGGCACGGCTGAACCAGCAAGGCAAGATCGCGGCGATGATTGATCTGGAGGGCAGCTTCGACCTCGACGGGGACCTGGGGATTCTGCGCCGCTTGCATGAGATGGGTTTGCGCGTGGTGCAACTGCCGGCACACAACTGGGCCAACACGTACGCTGAGTCGTGCTGCGCTGCATCGCCGTTTCACGGGCTGAACGATCACGGCCGCGAGGTGGTTCGCGAGATGAACCGGCTTGGCATGGTGATCAACATCAGCCACGCATCGGATGCGGCGGTGGAGCAGGTGCTGGAAGTGAGCACCGATCCGGTGATGGCGACGCACCATGGACTGCGAAGCTTCACCAACATTCCGCGCACCATGCCGGACGCGCTGTTGAAGAAACTCGCCGGCAAGGGTGGCGTGATGGGGTTCCACATCGGGTGCGAGTTTCACAGCCAGCAGTTCTTTGACTACCGCGCCAAGCAAGCGGGACGGGCGTTCTATGACATGCGGGCGATCGGGAAGAAAGAGGCTGAGCTGACGATCTTCGAGCTTGATAGGCTCGCCGGCCGGTCATTTCCTTCTGTGGGAATTTCGGCGCCGGAGGAGATCAAGCTGACAATGGATGACTGGTTCCGCGTTGTGGACCGGGCCATTGAAATCGCAGGCGAGGACCACGTCGCGCTCGGGACGGATTTCGATGGCGGGCCGACGCTTCCGCGTGGGATGCGGGATATTCGGGATATGCCGATGATGACCGAGGCGATGCTGCGGCGGGGGTATTCAGAGAAGCGGATCCGGAAGTTCCTTGGGGAGAATACGCTACGCGTGGTGCGTCAGGTGACGGAGAAGAAGCGGTGAGAGGATAGTATAGAGTTAGAAATATGGAACGAGTGATGTTCGACAGGATTACTGTGGACCCCGGCAAGTGCGGCGGCAAGCCGTGCATCCGTGGCATGCGCATTACTGTCAGGCGTGTGCTCGAGATGCTGGGGACGTACGCAACCCGCAAGGAATTGTTCGAGGAGTACCCATTCCTGGAAGAAGAGGATCTTCGGCAAGCGCTAGCCTATGCCGCCGCATCGCTCGATGACGAAGTGCGCGAGTTCCATCGCGTCGCGTAACGTCATAATAATGTGGCCACGTACGCGCATTCCCGGCTTTTGATAGACCAAGGCTTGTCACCGAAGGCGGCGGCTCTTTTGCGCGCCGAAGGTTGGGATGCCTGCCACGTGATCGAGGTAGGACTTGATCGCGCCGATGACCGTGACATTCTTGATTTCGCTAGCGCCGAAAGGAGAGTGTGCGTTACTCTTGACCACGACTTTCACGCGCATCTGGCAACCACGCGGAGGAGCGAACCGTCTGTTGTGCTGCTCCGCATTGAAGGCATCGATGCAGCGGGACAGGTGGCGCTTCTGAAACAGGTTTGGGCCAAGTGCGGGGACTCCATTGAAGCCGGAGCCGCGGTTTCCGTTGATGGACGGTCGATTCGCGTTCGGCGGTTGCCACTGCGGTAGAGCAACACGAGACCGATACTTGAACACGGAATACTCGTCCCGTAGATTCAAGCTCGCCACCACGCAGTGGCGCCACTGGATTGCTGTGGTACGCTGAAACCGTGCAAAGCGACGTCTTTGAAGTACTGGCGCGATGGGACGTGGATGCGGAAGTATGGGTAGCGGAGAGCGATGATGTCCCCGGACTCGTCGCTGAGGCTGCCTCGCCCAATGAGCTTGCCCGGAAACTGAGGACGCTCATCCCGGAGTTGCTGGACCTCAATGGAGTCGGCGCCGCGCAGTCGGCGAGGTTTCACGTACGGTATCAACACGAAGAGAGTGAACTACTGGCATCCTGATGCCAAGTTTCACACCCAGAGTGAAGGAGATACTGCGGGCTCATGGCTGTCGTTTCGAGCGCCCGGGCCGGGGTGACCATGAAATCTGGTACAGCCCGCTCACGGACAGCCGCTTCCCGGTGGACCACAAAATCCTCTCCCGGCATAATGCAAACGGGGTGCTGAAACAGGCTGGCATTCCGAAGCAGTTCTGACCGGGCGACTCGCTGCTCACGGGATCAACAGTATCTGGCTTTGCCAGAATGCGGCCTTGCGGGTCTTGGGTTCGAGCACCGTTACCTGGCACGTGTACTCGCCGGTCTGCAATTTCTGCAGCGGGAACGTGAACTTGATCGGCGTGGTCTTGAGGCGGTTGGTGAGGCTGTCGCTGACGCGCAGGGGGGTGGTTTCGAGAGCCTTCGATTGGCCTTTGTAGAACGTGACGAACGCGAGCAGAGGTTGTGCGGGTTCGGCGGTTTGCTGGTAGGCCTGCAGGTAGATGAACATGTCCTTCTTCTGGCTGAAGACACGAGTGACGGAAGGGATGAGTTTGAGCCCATCCTGCACCAGCGGGTTGACGAGGATCGCCTGAGCCTTATCCTTCGCATTGAACAGGGCTTCGCGAAGATCGGCTCGCTGGCTGCTCAGCACCACGGAGCTGATCGGGATTCGCTGCTCCTCCTTGTTCAGGTTGGGAATGATGAAGGGTGACTCAAACGTTCCGATGCGGCCGGTTTCCGCGTCGCGGGCGAGGAATTTGATTTTGTATTTTCCGGGCAGCAGCGTGAATCCGGTGTCGTACTCGATGGGGCGTTTGGCGAGTTCGGCGGCGGTGGCGCCGGTGAGTTTGATGTCCACCTTATCGCGCACGTTGGAGACGGTGGTTCCGTACGAGTCCTTGATTTCGCCGATGAAGTCGATGAGAGTGTGGTCCGCGCCACCGCGGCGTGCAAGAGCGAGTTCGCTACCCGGAATCTTCACCGCGATGGGAACGAAATACTCGGCCCGGTTCAACTGGAAGTAGTCGATTTCCATTGCGATGGTGAGTTCGGTGATCGGATCGCCGAGCATCAGCGCGTCCTCGAGTTGACGCTCTTTGTCCGCGGTCGTGAACTTGTTGAACTTCTTGGAAGCAAAGTAGCCCTGGCGGTAATCCAGGTTGACGGCGGTGTCGTTGTTGAGGGTGATCTTGATTTTGCGAAACTTGCCGTCGGGGTTGGCGTTGGTAGTGTAGTAGCCAAGAATGTAGTAACTCAACGTTGATTTCTGCGCCTGCACGATCCCGGCCGAGAGATCGTTGGAATCGAGGAGCGCTTTGCCGCCAGTGTCTGCGCCAAGCGTCCACAGCGTGTCCTGCGAACGCTGGAGATTCGCGGCGCGGGCGGCGGCTCCGCCACCGGTGTACATGGCCAGTCCGCCGGGCGATCCTTGCGTGGCATCGCCGAGCGGGGCCTGCGCGACAAGACCGCGGGCATCCACGGGCCAGAAGGAAACGCCGGCGCGAATCGCCGCGTTGATGGTGGCATGCAGTTGCGCCTGATTGTTCGTGCCGTTGAGTCGAAGACCGCTGGCAAAGTAGATGAGCGACTTCTTCTCGTTGAGCCGGCCGAGCATGGTGGCGGCGGTTTGCAGCGCTGCGAGTTGACGGTCCGTGAAGAAGACATTGAACTCGGACTCGTTCTGACCAAATGCCGCGCCAGTGTCGGCTTCGAGCGGAGCGTTTTCATCCTCACCGACGATGAGTGTTTCGATGGTGCTCAGCAGGCGCGCGCGGTCGTTAGTGAAGTCCTGCAGCACTTGCACGGCACCGCCTTGAAAGACCATCACCGCCACAAGGTCCGATGTCGTGAGCTGCGTGCGGAGGAACTTCTTCGCCGCACTGAGGGCTCGCAACTGATCGGAAACCGGCATTGCCGTGAGGTCGAAGTAGAGTGCGAGGAGGCGGCGGTCGCGATAGCGCAGGTCGCCCGGAGGTTCCGGCGCAATTTGCGATTTGGTGAGCCGCGCGTAGGGCTCGATGTGCACGGTTTCCGCGATCGGTTGCACGGGCGCGGATTCGTCCAGTTTCTGATATTCGAAGAAGCGGATCGTTTGTGGGACTCCGTCTTCGGTGATAGTGAAGTCCTTCGCCGTGAGGCCGGTGATCGGGTTGCCGTTCTTGTCCTTCACGACCACTGTTTCGATGACCAGTTGCGTGGTGGATTGGAAGGTGGGCTGGCCTTGCGTAGCGGTGTTCTGGCCCACCTGCTGTGAGGAAAGCGGTGTCAGAAACGCGAGCAGTATGGCGAGTGCTTTTCTCATCGCTTTAGAACCTCATCCGCAGAACAGCCTGGATTGTTCGCATCGCATTGGCGGTGGTTGGCAGCCCGAATTGAGCGTTGCCTGCAACGGTGTTCCAGTAGGGGAATGTAACGGTGTTGAGGATGTTCGCCGCATCGAGGCGGAAGTCGACGCTGACGCGGTCTGTCGAGCGGAAAGTGCGGCCGAGGTTGGCGTTGAACAGGAACTGCGAAGGACCGGTGATCGAGTTCCGGCCCGCGTTGCCCCAGCGCCCCGCGGCCGGCGCCGTAACCGCGGCCGGATTGAGAAAGAGCCCCGCCGGCGCGTCGTAGATGGATGCCCCGGTGTAATCGGGACGGACGCTGCCGACGACACCGGTGCCACGAACGGGGGTGAAGAAAATAGGCGTGAGAGGGAGTCCACTGCCACGCGTAAGTTGTGAGCCGAACGTCCACTCTTTCAGCAAACGGCCGCGCCAGCCTCCGGTGAGCGCTCCGCCGCGCATGCCCATGCCTGTCGTGTACTGCATCGATGCTGTGAGCAGGTGGCGTTGATCGAAGTTAGAACGTCCGCGTTCGCCGCTCAGGTTAAGCCAGTCCTGCGCAATGACAGACCCACGTGCGCCAAGCGCCGCATTGTCGATGGAATGCGCCCACGTGTATTGACCCTGTGCGGTGAAGCCGCTACGGAGGCGGCGGCGCAGTTGGAACTGCCCTGAGTGGCGAGTGGAGTTCCCGTCAGAGGCGAGATAAGTGAAGCCGGAGGGGCAGGTGGGGCAGGGATTGATGGCACCGGCCGGAAACGTATTGGGCAGAAACTGTTGTTGCGCGCGAGTCCCTTTAGTGCCGGTGTAGTTGCCGGACCATTGCAGGCCACCGGGGAGATCCCGCTGCACGGTAATGAGCCACGTCTGCGAATAGCCGATCTTAAGATGGGAAGCGGCCGAGTACGTGGGCAGCGTGGCGATTCCGCTACCCAGGAATCCGTTCGCCAGAGTCAGCGGAACCGCAGCGCTGTTGGCGATGCGAAGGTTCCGCGAAAGGGGCGGCTGCTGGCTCATCTGCATGGCGATGGGCTGATAGACCGACGTGTCGTAGTACACTCCGTAGCCGGCACGGATGACGAGCGAATCGGCGGCCATGGGGCGATAGGAAATGCCGATCCGTGGGGAGATGTTATTGCGGTCGGGCTCGAGCGTCGCTCCTACGTTGGGAGTCGCCGTTGAGAACCCCGATGGGAATTGCAGGTTGACGAGGCGGCCGTATTTCTCGTGCAGCGGCGACCAGTATTCCCAGCGCAAACCCGCATTGACAGTGAACCCCGGATTGACGCGCCAGTCGTCGTTAATGAAGGATTCCGTGATCGACCCACGAAGGTACTTGTCCGCGTTGCCAAAGGCGATGGATGCAGTGTCGGGAACGCCGAGGAGGAATCCTGCGAGATCAGAGCCGGTGGTTGCCCCGGTGAAGGTGAACGTTCCGCGTGGATCCTGCTGTGAGACGACGTTGAATTGCTGACGCCTGTGCGTAACACCCATCTGAAGGTTGTGGCGGTCGCGGTTCATGAAGCCATCGATGGAAATGCTGCTGGTTTGATTGTGATTGCGGGCATGCTGCGCGTCGCCGAGGGTGGCCAGACCGCTGGAGAATTGGAGCGCGGGCGGACCCCAGTTGAGCGGGTCCTGATTGTTGCCCGTGATGCCCGCGCCGGCGGAGATATTGGCGCGATTGGCAAAGTACGGAGTGGTGGTGGAGCTGAAGCGGCTGTAGGAATAGCTGGTGTTGATGTAGGAGCGGGGGCTGAAGCTGCGGCGGTAACCCACCCCGGCAATGAGACCGAAGACCCGTCCGGTATCGAGGAATTGGAAGAGATTCGGTGTGTCGGTGCGGGTGCTTTGGAAGGAGAAATTGCCGTTCAAGAAGTTCCTGCGGCGTTGCTTGTTAATGCGGGTTTGAAGATCGTCCTGATGGAGGCCGCTCACGATGGGGACTTGGTAGTTGTAGCGCGAAGACCCTGTGAAATTCGGCTCAGGGAAGAGCGGCAGCAGGCCGAGCGCCTGCGGACTAATACGCGAGGTGGGGATGATGTTGGAGAGAAACGGCGAGCCCGTAGTGGGATCCAGGGCGATGGCACGGGACGCCGACAGATCGCCTGTACGCTCGGCCGCGGATGGCATGAGCGCGGATTGCGTGATGGCGTTGCGCTGGCGAGTCCACTGATAGTTGATCGTGAAGTTGGGACCGCCGCGGTCGATCCAATGCGGGATCTTGATCGGCCCGCCGAAAGCGAACAGGCCTTGCATGCGGCTATAGCCGGGCTTTGGCGTGTCCTGTCCGGTGAGGGAATACGATCGGGCGTCGAAGGCGGAGTTGTTCAGGACGAGGCCGAGGTTGCCGTTGTAGAGCGGACGCTGGCCACGGCGGTTGTTGCCGAACGCAGGGAACTGCGCGAACGGCGAGGCGGCTCCGTTGTTGACGCTGCCGTTGATCAGGAGGCCGTCGGCAGCCCTTTGGGCGAGTTCCTGAGGCGGAGGCGCTGCATCAGACGGCGCAGTCGCAGCAGTCCCGCTTCCTTTCAGGTCGGCACGCTGAAACTCCCCTTTGGTGTTGGTGGCGGCCTTCGGCGGCGACTTACCCTTCACAGCAACAGCGGCCGGGCCGGCTTTCGGCGCATCGGTAACCAGTGTTTGCAGCCGGTCCTCCGGGAGGAGGTTGAGGTCCCATTCTACAGGCGTGCCCGGCACGGTGATGTCTTGATGCGCGTCCTGAAAAAGCTGCATTTGCACGTAGGCCTTCCACTGCCCTTCGGCGATATCGGTGAAGGCGTAGCGGCCTTGCGTGTCGCTGATGGCGGCGTGCTTCGTGCTGCCCTTACTGATCGTAATGGTCGCGCCAGGGAGCGGGAGGCCGCCGAAACGGATAGTCCCGCTCAGCTCCGCGGCGGGCAGCAGTTGCCCTAGAACGAGAACCGCGGCAAGACTAGTTCTCAGAGGGCTTGGCAGCATTGTCGATTACCAGGATTTCGACGGGACCTTTGCTGGATTCCAGACGAAGACCGAGCTGCTCTTGGACCGCGGTGAAGATCGTGGGGCCGCTGCCGCCCGCGCCTGCAACGGCATCGGGATTGGGAGGGGGGGCGCCGCCGCCGAAGGGCCCGCCGCCACCATGGCCGGCTTCAGGAGTCCACTCGAGCGTGACCTCATAGGAGCCTTGCAGTTCGGTCTTGTCGATCACGCTGCGGCCCAGGGCCTGCGCGAGCTGCTGCGCCAATTGTGCCATGCTGACACTGGAAGCGTTGATTTGACCGCGTCCCATCCGCACCATCTGGCGTTGCTCACCACCTTCGCTCTTCTTCAACTTGGGTCCGTTCTTGCCCACCACCAACGCGTAAACGGGAAGCTCCTTGGTGTCAGTGTGCGTCTTGAGTTGGAAACGGTCCTCCAGCAGTGCACGGATCATGGGACGGAGCACCTCCGGCGGAACGCGGTCCGGTAGGCCTTCCGCTTTCGCCCGAATATCGTAGCGTTCAGCGGCTGCCCAGCCGGGCGCGTTGACGATCTGGTGGTCGCGGACTCCAAAGGCTTGCCCAATGAGCATTTTGAGAGTGACGCCGCTAGCGGAGAAGTTGCCGCCAGGCTCGACGCGGATCATGACGCGGTTATCGTTGGAAGCGTTGGGTTTGATGGACGCGACGTCAAACGTCTTTTGAGCCGGGGCGAGTGCTGCGCAAGCGATGAACGCGGCGAGGCTGCGGAGAGAGAGGAATCTGCGATACATGGGACCTCAGTTCGTGCGGGTGTTCTATTTTGTATTATCCACCGAAACTGGAAAGTTCCAGAAAGTGTTCACATCTTCCATGGTTTGCGAAAACGGCGCGACAGAAATGCCGAGGCTTGCTTGTCACCGAGGATCCGTTCCTGCGTGTCGTCCCAATGGAGGCGACGCCCGACGCGGTAGGAGATGTTCGCAAGAAGGCCATACTTGGACAGGCTGTGCCCGTAGCGGACGTTGCAGGTAGTCTCGAGATTGCGCGATTTGATGGCATCGAGAAACTCGCGAACGTGGCCGGGCGAATTCGGGATAGATGGATCGGGACGCGGAAAATCGTCGATACGTTTCCCGTTGGCCCACACCTCATGCCGTTGGTAGTTGGTGACGAGCGAGGCTTCCGTGCCTTACAAAAGGCAACCGATGTTCCCCATGTGCTCAAATCCTGTGATGGGCGTAGGCCGGTAGGAGAACGTGTAGAGCAGGTTCGGAAATTCGAGTATGGCTTCCAGCGTGTCGGGCGTTTCGGTGGAATCGGTCAGAAAAAAACGTCCACCCGCGGCGCTGATTGTCTTTGGCGCTTTGAGTTCGAGCGCCCAAAAAGCAACATCGGAGATGTGACACCAGAAGTCGATGAATGTTCCTCCGGAGTAATCCCAGAAGTGGCGGAAGGTCATGTGCGCACGCAGCGGATCATAGGGACGCTTGGGGGCTGGTCCCAGCCAGAAGTCATAATCGAATCCATCGGACAGGGTGGGCGGGGAGGACGGGCGCGTGTTCTGCGTGGTGGATGTCTTCCACACCTGCACCCGTGTAATGCGGCCGAGTTTGCCCGAGCGCACCAGTTCAACCACGCGCCGGTAGTTAGGGAGATCGTTGTGGATGTGATTGCCCATTTGGCTGACGCGCTTATAGCGGGATGAGGCGTCAGCCATGGCGCGTCCTTCCGCCACGGAGTAGCTCAGCGGCTTCTCGACAAAGACGTCCTTTCCTGCCTTGAACGCGGCCACCGATGGGATGGCGTGCCAGTGATCGGGCGTCACCACCACCACCGCGTCGATGTCCTTCTTGTCCAGGACGCGGCGGAAATCGCCGGTCGCTTCCGGTTTGTATTGTCTGGCCGATTCGACGAGGGCAACGGCGCGGTCGCGGTGCGCGCGGTCGACGTCGCATATGGCGGCGATGCGGACATCGGGATGGCGCAGAAAATCGCGAAGGCGCCCCGTCCCTTGATTGCCTGCGCCGATAATGGCCACATTGATTGCGTCGTTGGCGCCGGCGGCGCGGCCGGCCAGCGCGGCCGAGAGGACGGAGACAGCGAATGTACGTCGGTTGAGATACATGATTATTTCTTAGTCATAGTATAAGCGTCGCGAAATCGTTAGCACTCTGGAAACTTGTGTGCTAAGGATTCCGTCCTTATAATTGGGTGTTTAACGTTTGGCCCGAGTTTGGCCGATGGGATAAGAGAAGCTGTCGGAATCGAGGAATTGCATATGCAGATCATCGGAGACCGAAGGTACGTGGAGATCCCGGGCGACAAACAGCACGACTTGCCGCCCCTGCTGGTGCATCGCACCCTGCACCTCAAGAGGATGGACAAGGTCATGAACATGGCCGCCGGGATTGTCGATGGCGAGGACATGATACCCGGTGCAGCGGGGTTCTCGGATGAGCCCGTGTTCCAACAGCGCAAGATGGAACTTGCCATCAACCTCGTGGAACAGTATCAGAAGCTGGTGATGCACTGGCGCTGGGGCGAGGACATCCTGGAATGGATCCGTCAATGCGAGATCACCTTTGAGGGTCGGCCGGATTTAAAACATCTGCTGCGGGGAGATTTGTGGCCGCATGCCGGACGCGCCAGCTTTGTTCAGCTTCTCGAAGACAAGGCCGTGCCCACCGAAGGGATCGACATGGAAAAAGCGGTGGGCTTCCGCTTGACGTTCCGCCAGCCGCCTCCGATTTCCTGCTTCTCCGATCAGTTCCTTTTTTACCTGAATGATTCGGTGGGCAACTCCGCTTTCCAAGCCTGGGCCAGCCGCAATCCCGCCCCGGTGAGCGCATTGCCTCCGGAGCGGTTCGCCGTGCAAGTGCTGGAGATGTAGACCACGTAGCGCAGCCTCTTAGGCTGCCGCGCCATCTCGGCACTTCTTCCCGCCGGACGGCCTCGCAAGTCCTGGGGATGTAGGACCCTTACCTGGTTCGGAACTTGCTGTTCAGCGCCGCGAGTTGATCCTCTAGTGACGGCTTCTTGGGCGGTTCTGGTTTTGGCGTGCGTGGACCGCCTCCCCCTTGCGCGCCGCCAGGACGGGGTTCGCACGCTTTGATCGACAGTGCGATCCGCTTCACCTTGGGATCGGCCGCCAGCACCTGCACTTTGACGATCTGGCCCACCTTGAGAACTTCCGATGGCTCCTTGATGAAGCGGTGGCTGATCTCGCTGACGTGGACCAACCCGTCCTGGTGGACGCCGACGTCAACGAAGGCGCCAAAACGGGTGACGTTGGTGACCACCCCTTCCATTTGCATGCCGGGCTTCAGGTCCTCGATCTCTTTGATGTCGTCGCGCCACGTGGGCCGTTGGAAAGTGTCGCGAGGATCGCGGCCGGGCTTGCGGAGCTCTTCCTTAATATCAGAGAGCGTGTAAGCGCCCGCATGCTCAGTACGGAAAGCCTGGATGTCGACGTTTTCGATCAGCGACGGCTTGGCGATCAACTCCTGCAGCGACACCTTCATCGAATCAGCGATCCGTTCGACGATCGGGTAGGATTCCGGGTGCACCGCTGTAATGTCGAGCGGGTTGTCTCCACCGCGAATCCGCAGGAAGCCCGCGGCAAGTTGGAAGGTTTTTGCGCCGAGGCCGGAGACATCCATGAGCTGCCGGCGATTGCGGAAACGGCCGTTCTCATTGCGCCACACGACGATGTTCTGGGCGGTGCGTTCGGTGAGGCCGGAAACGTGACGGAGCAACGGCGCCGAGGCGGTGTTCAGATCAACGCCGACTCGGTTGACGCACGATTCCACCGTGGCTTCCAGACTCTGTTTGAGGCGGCGCTGATCCACGTCGTGTTGATACTGTCCGACGCCGATGGACTTGGGATCGACCTTGACTAATTCGGCCAGCGGGTCCTGCAGACGGCGCGCAATGGAGATGGCGCCGCGGACGGTGAGGTCGAGATCAGGAAATTCCTGGCGCGCCACCTCCGATGCCGAGTAGACACTCGCGCCGGCTTCGCTCACCACAACGCTAAAGAGCTTGGTTAGTCCGGCCTGTCGGATGAAGTCGTTCACAAAGGAAGCAGTCTCGCGCGAGGCAGTTCCGTTGCCGATGGCGAGGGCCTGCACGTTGTGGCGGGCGATGAGCGAGGCCAGCGTTCGGACTGCGCCGGCCAGATCGTTCTTCGGCTCGTGCGGGTAAATGACGGAGTTCTCCAGAAACTTCCCGGTGGAATCGACGACGGCCACTTTGCAGCCAGTGCGGATTCCGGGGTCGATACCGATGACAGACAGCATTCCGGCGGGCGGAGAAAGCAACAGGTTCTCCAGGTTCTCGCGGAAGACCTTAATGGCATCTTCGTCGGAACGGTCCTTCAATTCCAGGCGGACTTCGGTTTGGATGGAGGGATTGAGCAGGCGATCGTAGGAATCAGTAATGGCTTCCTGCAGGTGTGCGGCGCACTCCCCGCTGGTTTTGATCACCTGCGAAGAGATCCAGTTGATGGGGCCCGCGGGTTCGACTGCAATTTCGAAGTGAAGAATACCTTCCTTGGCGCCGCGGCGAATGGCGAGCATGCGATGCGACGGGATCCTGGAAGCGGGTTCGCTGAACTCGTAGTATTGCGCGAACTTGCTTTCGGGATCTTCCACTCCTTCGATGCGGCGGCTGGTGACGAGGCCGCTCTCGGCCATCATCTGTCGGACCTTCTTGCGGAAGTCCGCGTTCTCGCTTACCACTTCAGCGATGATGTGGCGCGCACCCTCGATCGCTTCGTCCACCGTGTGGACTTCTTTTTCAGCGTTGATAAACGTAGCTGCAAACTCGGCCAGCGATCCCGGCTGCTGCTCCCAAATGAAGTTGGCGAGCGGCTCCAAACCCTTGTCGCGGGCAATCGAAGCTTTCGTGCGGCGCTTGGGCTTGTAGGGCAGGTAGAGATCTTCGATCTCGTTCTTCTCCATCGCCGCTTCGATCTTCTGCTTCAATTCGTCAGTGAGCTTGCCCTGTTCCTGGATCGAGGAAAGGATGGTCGCGCGCCGGTCTTCCAGTTCGCGAAAGTATTCGAGCTTTTCAGATACGTCGCGGATCTGCACTTCATCCAGATTGCCGGTGACTTCCTTGCGATAGCGCGCGATGAACGGAACCGTACCGCCTTCATCGATCAGTTCGATGGTGGCGAGCAGCCCCTTCAGCGGGACGCTGATCAACTTGGAAATGTGTAAAAGGACATTCGCGGAGAGCGCGATGGGAGTAGAAGACATCTCCTCAATATTCGCATCGCGGACCTGTGGATTTCAGCATATGCCGCGGATTTTTTTCCACGCGCTATTTGCGTCCAAAGTCCGCCGGGTTTTCGCCCCACTCCTCGGTTTCCCATTTCAACAGCGGATTCGTCAGTGGACGAGAATGCAGCCACCGTAGCGCCGAATCAATCAGCCGGAAGATCTCGTCATTGCGCCCGGTACGATCGAGATTCGTACCGCAGCGTTTCTGCTTCACCCACAGCAACGCGTTGCGGGAATCGGAGTAGATCGGCTTCGACGGTCGATTAGAGAGAATTTCGAGCGCATGGACGATCGCCAGGAATTCGCCGACGTTGTTCGTGCCATCCACGTAAGGTCCCATATGGAAAAGCTCCACGCCGGAGGCTAGTTCCACGCCGCGATACTCCATTGGACCAGGCACGCCGGAGCAGGCCGCGTCCACAGCCACCGCTTCCGGATTGACACCCAAACGCAGTAGTTCTTCGATGGAGCGTTTGACGACGGCGGGTTTCGCTTCGCCGCGCGTGACAAAGTTCCAGTACGAGCCGCTGTACGCCGCGCGGGCTTCCGATTCACTCTCGAAGCTCTTGTACTGCGCCCCGGCATATCCGTTCACCTGTGCAGAGGCTTCCGGCCAGGTGGAATAGACACCGGGGTTGTAGCCTCTCCACACTACATAGAACTTTGGCTTTGGTTTGCTCATTTCAATTGGTTGAGGTGAATCCGCGCAACCGCGAGCATGTAGCCTCCGGTTTGCGTATCAACGGACTTGCGCAGCATCTCTCTGGCCTTCTTAAGATCGCCGTGCGTCTCCGCGTACAGACCGAGGTAGAGGTAGCCGTAGAACTCGCGCATCTTGCGCTCAGGCGTATCGGGATTGCCTTTGGCGATTGCCGCGAGCACATCTTTCTCGGCGCCCCGACCGGCGTACAACGCATACACCTCGGTCATCGGAACGCGATCGTCCGGACCAACCGGCAGGAGCTTTGCCCGGGCTTCCTCGCGGCGTCCGAGTTTCGCCATGCAGAGATACCACCACGCGGCGTTCTCGACATCGTTGGGATTGACTGTGCGGTGCACTTCGAACTGCTTGCGGCCGTCCTCGTAGCGCTTGACATAGTAGTAGGCGATGCCGCGCTGCCAGAGGTGCGGAGCGGATTCCGGCTCCAGTTTCGCGGCTTCATCGAAGTCGTTAATAGAGGCCGCGATTTCGTTGCGGACGAACTTCTGCATGCCCCGCTCCACGTATTCACGGGCCGATTGGGCCTGCAGAAGCAGAGCGGGCAGAAGCAGCAGCAGCTTCACGACTGGCCCCCATAGCGCTGTTCGGCGGCCCATACGGTGTTGCTCATCAGCATGGCGATAGTGAGCGGTCCGACGCCGCCGGGGACGGGCGTGAAGGCAGCGCAATTCTGAAACGCCGCCGGATGCACATCGCCAACCAGCACCGTGCCCTTCTTATCGAACTCCGTGAGCTTCGAGACGTCACTGGAGAACATGCGGTCAACCGCCGGGCGATCACGCAGACGGTTGATGCCAACGTCGATGATGACCGCTTCGGGGTTGAAGAAATCCTGAGTGAGGAAGCCGGCCCGTCCCATGGCCGCAACCACGATGTCCGCTTTGCGGCACTCCGAAGCAAGGTCGGCGGTTTTGGAATGGCAGATGGTGACGGTGGCGTTGGCGTGGAGCAGCAGTAGCGCCATGGGTTTCCCAACGATGTCGGATCGGCCAACGACAACCGCGCGCTTACCTGCCACAGGGATCTGGTAGTGGTCCAACAGGCGCATAATACCGGCGGGCGTACACGGCCGGAATCCAGGCGAATTGGCCACCAGCGCGGCGACGCTGTAAGGGTGGAAGGCGTCTACGTCTTTCGACGGATCGATGGAGAGCAGGACCTGCGTTTCGTCTATGTGCGCGGGCAGCGGCAACTGAACGAGGATGCCGTCGATATCGGGGCGCTGGTTGAGCGACTGGATGAGAAACAGCATCTCCTCAGTAGAAATGTCGGCGGTCGGGAGGTGCTTTTCGCTGGCGATGCCGAGATCCTGGCACGCCTTCACCTTGCTACGGACATAGATTTCCGAGGCGGGATTCTCTCCCACCAGGACTACAGCGAGCCCTGGCGGACGTTGGGTCTCGTCAAGCGCGGCGATGCGAGGTTTGAGCGACTCGAGGATGGCGTCGCGAACCCGTTTTCCATCGAGAATTCTGGACATGGTGGTGTTGGGCAACTAGGCCTTCTGGCGAATGAGGAAATGGTACAGCAGCGCTCCGATGGCGACGGTCAGCAGCGTGGCCAGCGAGCCCATCGGGTTCAGAGTAATGCCATAAAAATACATCCACGCACTGACGAGCAGAAACAGCGCGGGCCAGAGCGGGAAAGCGAAATTGACGACCGCGAGTTTACGCCAGCCTGGACGGCGGCGGAAGATGAAAATCGATGCCACGGAAAGCGCCGCAAACAGCGTTAAGGTCCGGGCGATGTAGGGAAACAGATCGTCGAACGGGATCAGGGTCATCAGCAGCGAGGCAACCCCCTGGGCGAGGATTGCATTCCATGGGGTGTGCCACTTGGGATGCACTTCGGCCGCCGAAGCGAAGAAGGCTTTGTTCTTCGCCATGGCGTAGTAGACCCGCGGCCCGATAGTCATGTTGGCGTTGACGGTGGAGACAAGCGAGAGTGCCATGAGCGCGCCGAAAGCTCCGGCGATGTTCGGCCCAAAGAGGTTCTTGGCCGCAAGCGCTCCAATGGCGAGTTCTCCCTTCATTTTCTCCAGCGGTAGCGCGTATATGAATACGACGTTGAGGATGAGGTACAGCGCACCGACAAGCAGCGTGCCAACGGTGAGTGCAAGAGGTAGCGTGCGTTCGGGCCGCTTCAGCTCTTCTGCAACATAAGTAGCGGCGTTCCACCCGCTGTAGCTGAGGTAGATCCAAAACAGACTGATAGCGAATTGCGCGCCGATGGGCGTAGATACATCGCGAACCGCCGATTGCGAAAAGTGCTCCCAACTGCCGCTGCCCACCGCGAAGCCCATCACGATGAAGGCCACCATCACCAGGATTTTGAGTGACGTGAAAACGTTCTGGAACTTTGCCACCCGTTGGATACCGAAGAGGTTGAGCGCCGTCAGTGCGGCAATGAGCGCAATAGCCGCCATCTGCGCTCCGCCGAATTTTACCGTAAGCCCGGCAAAGGAGAACAGTTGCTGCGAGGCCTCGGTTCTTAATCCAGGAAAGAAGTAACCGAGGTATTGAGAAAAGGCGAGAGCTTGCGCCGCGATGGGAGCCGAGAACCCCGCAACAAAGGAGATCCATCCGGTCATGAAACCCCAGGAGGGTCCATACGCGTTGGTCAGGTAGACGTATTCCCCACCCGAGCTCGGGAAGTTCACTCCGAGTTCTGAATAGCAGAACGCACCGGCGATCGCACAGATGGCGCCCACGAGCCAGATACCCAGCACCAGTGACACGTCGCCGAGTTGGCCGGCGAGAAATCCGCTGGTGGTGTAGATGCCAGTGCCCACCATGTTGGAGACCACCAACGCAATTGCCGTGGAGACACCAAGTTGGCGGAGAAGACCGTCACTATTTGCTGGGGGGGCAACGCTGGTCTTAGCCATAGAGGAGATTCAATTCTCCCATTGGGGTAGGGGGGAAAACAACCGCGAGACCGGTAACCTCAACTACTTGGTGGGGAGCATCGCATTCCAGCTCTCTTCGTCGTGACCGATGCTGATCCTGTTGTTGCCGCGCACAAGGGGGAGTTTCAGTAACGACGGGGTTTGCGCAACCTTATCGAGAAGTCCGGAGTCCGAGACTTTCAGATACTTGAGGCCGGCGTCGACATACGCTTTCCCTTCCGTATCCAGCAGACCCGCGAGTGTAAAGCGTTCGATGAAGCGGCGGATTTCGCCGGGCGCCATCGGCTTCTGTTTCAAATCGACCATTTGGATGGGGACCCGGCGCTCCTTGAAGAAACGCTCCGCGGCGCGCGTCGCTGATGAGTTCTTCACTCCGAAGATTTGAACAGGAGACATAGTTAGGGTTTGCGCGCTATGACGATGATGGATGTGGGGCCCCAGGGAATAGCCGCATCAATGATGCGCCACAACCAAACGAGACGGTCGAAGAACTTGAGCTGGAACGGGCTTACGGTGGCGCGTCCGAGTATCTTCCCATTTAAGTACCAGCCCGGAAGCGAAATGCGGTTGAAGTCGAGGATTCGTTCCACGGTGAAACCCGCGCCCTGCATGCATTCCCGCAACTGCTGATGCGAGTAGCGGCGGTAGTGCCCGAGAGCCTCGTCGATTTTCCCGTAGGCCCACTGACCCTGCGGAACCAGGACGATCGCGCGGCCCCCCGGGAGGAGCGTACGAAAAATATTGCGCGCGCCGAGATGATCGTCAGCAACGTGCTCCAGCACGTTCAGGCAGATGACGGTGTCCACCGAGTTCTCGAGCTCATTGAAGTGGTCAGGATTGCCAAGGTCGCACAGCCGGCACTCGAAGTTGGGCCGGTGATGGAAGCGCGCCTGCAACCGGTCCAGATGATGCTGGTCGATGTCGGAGGCGACGTAGCGCTTGCGGCGCGCAATCAACTGCCGGGTGAGATTGCCGATGCCCGAGCCGATCTCGAGAATGGATTCTCCCGTGTACGGCCGAATCGTATCCGCCATCCATTGATTGAACCGCACCGCGCCTGAGAAGGCCTCCAGAATTTCCGGGCCTGCATGCCTGTAAATGTCGCTGCTCAGCCAGTAGCGCAGAATCACCGCGACAGCGGCAAAGGCGTCGCGAAGGCCGATCTTCTTGCCTTCCGCGTAGGTGCGGCCGTGGTAGCTCACCGGAACCTCATAGATACGAGCCTCCCGCTTGGCCAGTTTGATGGTGAGCTCGGGTTCGATGCCGAATCGGTTGGACCGCAACGGAATACTTTGGACGAGAGCAGTGCGGAAAGCCTTGTAACAGGTTTCCATGTCGGTGAGGTTGAGATCGGAGACGATGTTGCAGGCGGTGGTGAGAAACGAGTTGGCGAGGGCGTGCCAGAAGTAGAGCACGCGGCGTTCCCCGGAGACGACGAAACGGGAGCCGAAGACGGCGTCAGCGCGGCCATCAAGGAGAGGTTTGAGCAGCTTGCCGTACTCGCAAGGATTGTATTCCAGATCCGCATCCTGAATGATGCTGAATTCGCCTTGTGCATGCTGCAACGCAGTCCGAATGGCGGCACCTTTGCCTTGATTGCGCTCGTGCCGGATGAGGAGAATTTCGCGATGCTTCGCGGCCATCATTTGCACGAGGTCCACGGACGTGTCCGTAGAACCGTCATCCACCACGATGACTTCACGCCGAAGTCCGCCTGGCAGGGGGGCGTCACATACGCGTTGGAGCAGCTCGCCGACAAACTCCTCCTCGTTGTAGAGCGGGACGAGGATGGAGAGCAGCGCTGATCTATTTGTGTTGGAGTTCCCAGTCGTAGGCGATGCCGGCATCGTCATAGGCTATCCGGCCCTCATCCTTCGGATTATACTTCCGGTTGGTGACGTATATGAGCATGCCGGCGCGTTCGCCAACCACTTTGTATCCGTGGCCGACGCCGGGCGGAATAATGATCTGCCAGGGTCGCAGTTCCCCCACATAGATCGTGTTACGGCGGCCATGAGTGGGCGAACCCTTCCGCAGATCCACCAGCGCGACCTGGAACATACCTTGCGCCGGCACCCAGAAATCGGTCTGGTGCTGATGGTGATGAAAGGCCTTGATTGTGCCCGGATAGCTGAGCGCCGCGGAAACCTGAGTGCTCTCCGGAGGAAATTCATTAATGAGTCCTTCTCCAATGCGTCCCACCTCGAGAAAATAGCCGCGATCATCGGGCCAGAGGGGAAACGGTTGGATACGGACGCCGTCGATCACGTCCGGGGAATCGGGTCTTAGTATGACGCTGCCGATGCCTATTTGATTCTGTGGCAGAAGAAGGTCCATTGGTGAACTCTCATGATACAATCGCTGCACGATGCAGGTCCAACGCTGGAAGGAAACAGAAGTCGAAACGCTGAGCCCCACGGTTTCGCGGCAAGTGATTCATGGAGAGAAGATTACGATGGCCCGGCTGGTACTGAAAAAGGGCGCCAGCGTACCGGAGCATGCGCACCACAATGAGCAGATCTCCACGATGCTGGAGGGTTCGCTCTTCTTCCGAATCGGCGGCAAGGAACTGACGTTGGCGGAGGGGGAATCCGTGGTGATTCCGGCCAATGTTCCCCACAGCGCGGAAGCAATGGAAGACTGCGTGGCGCTGGACGTGTTCGCGCCGCTGCGCGAAGATTGGATCCGCGGCGACGACGCTTATTTGCGCAAGTAGCGGCTGGGTCTGTGCCTGCCAGCAGAAATCCGCGTACTGGCGGGACTGAAGTCCCGCGCTGGCTGAAGCCAGCCCCACGTGGGGCAGGATTCATCCTGCACCGGGCTTCAGCCCGGCATTGCGGTGACGCGAACTTCTGCAACTTGATACTAGAATCTGAGCTTCAGCGCGAACTGAATCACCCGTCCGGATTCGCCCGTGTCCACGATCGCTTGCGTGGACGGCGGCGCGACCGTTGAACAGCACGTCTGTCCAAAGACCGTCGAGCGGTAGGTTGCCGAGCCGGACGTTGCGCCGAACGGATCATCAAAATTCGCGTGGTTGAGAACATTGAAGAACTCCGCGCGGAACTGGAGACTGGTCCGGTCACTGACGCGGAAGGCTTTCGTCAGGCCGCCGTCAAGGTTCCAGAAACTCGGCGCCGTGAACATGTTGCGGCCCATGCCATCCGAACCCGGCGCGGGAGCCGTAAACGCCGAAGTCAGCCCGGAAAAATAGACTGGGCCAACGATTCCAGGCACGTCCGTGAGTTTCACTTCCGGCAGCTCTCCCACCAGCGCCGCGCGGGACTGGTGCGAATAGTTCGCCGTGCGGGTTCCACTCATCACCGAAAACGGATTGCCGGACAGGAACGTGTAGAGACCGTTGATGGACCAGCCACCGAAAGCGAACTGCAACGGCCTGGGCAGTTGCTTGCCAAACGGGATTTCGTAGACCCAGGTGACCACCACCAGTTGCCGGCGGTCGAACGAGGAGCGCCCGCGTTCATTGCGCCAGTTGTTGATGGACGCCGGTGTTCGGGTGTTCGTGGTGGACAGCCCGCCTCCTGACGAGGAACCAATGGGATCCACCGACTGGTTGTCAATGGACTTCTGCAGCGTATAGGCGAGTCCAAAGAGCATGCCGTTCTTGAAGCGCCGGCGCACCGTGGATTGCAGGGCATGATAGTAGGAGTCGCCGCCGGAATCGATGTAGGTGGACACGCCGAATTGCTGGTTGGGCCGGAGTTTTGCCGCAAGCGTGTTCCCTTCCATGCGGCCTGCGAAGTTCCCTGCCCCGTTGTTGTTGATGTCGGTGATTGTGGTAGTGGAATTCACGAACGCCGATGTCACCGTGCCGGATGTGACCAGCCGGATGGACTCACCGGAAACGCCGGAGGGACAGGTGCTGCCATCCGGACGGCAGCCCTTGTTGTAGTTACGTTGCATGGCGAGAAAATCGGAAAGGATCGGCTCGGCATTCACCTGATTAATGTCGTAGCCGCGATAGAGACGCGTCCCGCGCCTGCCGAGATAGGCGACTTGCGCCACCAGATCGAACGGCAGTTCGCGCTGGAAGCCGAAGTTCCACTGATGCACCGTCGGCACTTTCAGATTCGGATCGAACGTCGTCATGCCGAGCGCGGTGGTGTAGACTTGCGCGGGAGGCGTAAGAAAATCGCGAGGCTTTCCGCTGGGCAGAGGAAGTTCCGAAGGGAAGCCCTGCGAGTAGCGCACGTTGGGAACTGAACCGCAGCCCGGTGTGGTAGACCAGCCGACATTGGCGTTGCAGGTGAGCGTAAGCCCGGGGACGCGGCCCGCCGCTGCGGTCACCTGGAAGGACGAGACAGTGTCGAACGCCATCGCATAACCGGTGCGAACGACAGTCTTGCGAATGGGCGACCAGGCGATAGAGATACGCGGGCCGATGGCGCTAAGGTTCATGCGGCTGTACCAGGAGTCAGCTTGCACAAACGTGACCGGACCCTTTGAACCGTCAATCGGCTTATCGGGTACCCACGCTCCGCCCGCCGCTTCCTTGGCCGGCGGGTTGATCTCCCAACGCAACCCGAGGTTGATGGTCAGGTTGGGGCGCAGTTTCCACTCATCCTGCAGGAAGAGATTGTATTGCTTGAGGCGATGCCCCTGGTTCCACAGCGTCACTCCATTGCCTGCTTTGAACGGAAGGTAGTTGTTATGGACGAGATCGCCGAGGAACGTTTGGGTGAGCTGCGACGGGATGCCCATGATGTCGTTGATGGTTCCTTGCAGCCGCGTGTAGTCCGTCGAATTGATGCCGGCGCGAGTGGCCGACGATTGCGCGGGCTGCCCGAATGTTGTCCCCGTGGAGCGGATTCCCGTGTCGAAGGAAAGCGTCGGAGTCACCGTCGCGCCGCCCGGCTGGCCGCGCTGATCGTTATGGCGATAGAGGCGCATGTTCACACCCATCTTGAGAATGTGCGCGCCCTGCGTGATGGTGAGGTTGTTGATGATCTGCGGCGTAGTGACATAGCGCGCGGTGCGTGGAACGTTACGAAACGGTGCATCGACATTGTTGAACCCCGTTCCCGAGGCGCGCGAAAACGCGGGAGTGTTCGGGAATTCCGGATTCGCTTCCCCTTGCGTAAAGACAGAGCTAAAGCGCGAGAGACCGATGGTGAGTTCATTCACGATGCGCGGAGAGGCGATCCAGGTGTGGCGCAGCGCGGCGTTCTGGCTGGCGCGATACACCTCGCCCAGCGGCGGGAAGCCCGGATAGAGCACGGGGCGCGAGTTGTTCGGGTCACCACCCAGCGTGTCGTTGGTGGACCAGATGTAGCGCGCAAAGACTACGTGCTTGGCGGAGAGATTGTAGTCGATCCGGCCCGTGACGGAATCGCCGTCTTTACGAGCCGGCGGGTTCCAGGCATACGCGGCGGTGTTCAGGCCGTCGCCGGCAAGAAAGGAGTTGGGAGCCGGCATCGATTGGAACAACTTCAAGATTGCCTGGTCGGGTCCAATTCTCGTGGGATCACCGTTGAAGAAGTTAAATGCGGCGACACAATTGAGATCGGTGGGTGAAGCGCAGTTGCGTACCCCGGCACGAAACGCGCCAGTCTTGGGATCGACAAGCCGCGGTGTGTTGCGATTGACGGCCACTCCGTCCAGCCGGAACGGATTGTTCGGGTCAGCGAGAAAGTAGCGGTAGACCCCGGAAAGAGCGGTCGGGGTATAGACGGTGGGAACGGAGCCGTAGGCCTGGTCAACAGCTTGCGAAAACACCGCCCGCTGCCGCTGCCAATTGCCGAAGAAGAATGCCCTGTTCCGTTTGATGGGGCCGCCGAACTCGATCCCGAACTGGTTGAGCTTGATCTCCGGCTTCGCTGTGCCCTGGGCGTTGGCGAAGAACTCGTTCGAGTTCAGCGCCGTGTTGCGGAAGAATTCGAACATCGTACCGCGGAAGCGGTTGGTACCCGAACGCGTCGCAATGGAAACGTTGGCGCCGGAGTTACGTCCATATTCGGCGGTGGCGTTCGAAGTGGTGATGCGGTACTCCTGAATGCTGTCAGGATTGAGCCGGTAGACATTGTTCATCGGGTTGGAGACAGCGGATTCATTCGCCTCAATGCCGTCAATGGTGGTATTGGACGCCATGTCGCGCGAGCCGTTGACGTGGATGCCCGTGCCATCCGCGCCCTTGGACATCTGCACAACGCCAGGCTCCAACACGAGCAGCGCGAGCGGATTGCGGCCGTTCAGCGGGAGTTCGGTAATCTCCTGCTGCGTGACGACATTGCCGATGGAGGCGTCGGTGGTTTGGAGCAATTCCGCCGCCGAGGCAACCGTCACCACCTCGGCAGTCTCGCCAATCTCCAGCGTGACGGGAATGTCGATCGGCACACCGATGGAGAGTATGTTGCCAGTTTTGCGAACGGTCTTGAAGCCCTTGAGTTCCACCTTGACGGTGTACTGGCCGATCGCAAGGGAGGGGAATGAATAGACGCCGGCCTGGTTGGTAGGTTGCGTAGAGGTGACGCCGGTAGCATCGTTCACGACAGTAACGAGTGCGTTGGGGATGACAGCGCCAGAGGTATCGGTGACAGTGCCGCTGATCGCGGATGTGGATGTTTGCGCGAAAAGGGAAAACGCAGCAGCGAAAAACGCTGCAAGAAGGCGATTATGAGACCCCATGACCGGATAGTATCATGCCGTGGAGTCTCATCCCCGCAGGCTAATGGGTCATAGCATAGACGGCATAGTTGACTCCCAACCGCATGGCTTCGGCGGAATAACGTTCGGGGTAGTCGGGGTCATCGGCGAATTCCCAACCGTCGCCGATATCCATGTTGAAGCAGATAGCGACGATCATGCGGCCTTGGGAATCGAGGATGGCGCGCCAGTGTGGAGTGGTTCCGCCGCGCTCGATCTGTGAGCCATGGACGACGTTGGCGCCGGGAACGCGGACGCGGTCCTTCATATCGAAGACGGTGTGGAAGGGCACATCGGCGTCGGCGAGTTCCACTGCGTTTGCGTCCGGGTAGATCTGGTGGATGCCGGTCATGAACTGCGCCCACTCGTAATCGCTGTGGAAGTCGTCCACCATAAGGAAGCCGCCGCGATCGAAATACTGGCGGAAGCGGGCAGCCTCGGACGGAGCAAGGACCCAGTCGCCGGCGGAGATGGCAATCAACCAGGGGTGATCGTACATTTCATCACTGCCGGCATCAATGATGGTCTCGATGGGGGCGGCGTCCACACGAGTCAGGCGGCCGAGGATTCCGATGAACAGTCGGTCGCCTTTGTTGGCATCGATGCCCCAGCGGAAGTAGCGTCCGCGGCGGCCGTCCAGCGGGGACCGGTAACGGAGCCGGCCGAGTGCGAATTCACCCTTTCGTAGGGCGTCGGGTGGGTCTTCGACAGGGTCCTGCATTTCGTGTTCATATCGGGCCCAGACGCGGTCCCTGTACTGCGCCAGCGCCTGGAGCGCGAAGATCGCGACAGCGGCGGTGAGCAACGTGAGGGCAGGCCGTGACATCAGCGTTTCGACGGCGATTTGGGCTTGGCGCCGCTCCTCAAGATGAGTTCGGTAAAGAGGTCGATGGGGGTGCGGCCCGCCGCTTTTTTTTTCGTCCAGCGGCGCGCCCTCCTGAGCAAGGAAGCGGGTTCCGGTGATGTGGGCGTGCCGACGCGCGAGGTGCTTCCTCGTGATGATCATTTTTCTCCAGCCCTCCTCATCAAAACGGTAGTTGTCGCGCGCCGCCTGACGAACAATGGCACGAACCATCGGTTTGTCTTGCGGCTCCAGCCCGCGGCCCTGTGCGTATACCAGCAGCTTTCGGTGAACGTTTCCAGGAACTCGCCCCGGTGATGCTCTAATAATACCTTTCGCAGCGCAGCGGGGCCATCGAACATTGTGCCGTCGGGGAGTTTGGGGCCGGAAACTCAGCCAGCACAAATGGGCATTCCAGACGCGCGCCAAGGGATAGTCGATGGCGCGGGCAGCGTGAGTGTGAGTGCGCCGGCTGGGTGCGGATGTGCCTCAGTGCGAACGATTTTGCGGCATTGTGGGCGCGATGAAAAGTGGCAATCGCGACTTGTCAGTCTCACGAGTGCCGAGTCTGTGGCTGTTAGACGAAGCGGGTCTTGCCGGGGCGAGGGAGTGGTGGCGGCTCAAAGGAACCTGACCAACTGAGGTTGGCGGGGAAGAGCACCTCCTGCGACTGCATGGCCTGGTCCCAGGTGATCTGCTGGCCGGTGTAGGCGGCCATGCGGCCCATGATGGCGAGCATGGTGGAGGTGGTCATCCATTCGCCGTCGTTGACCGGCTTGCCACGGCGGATGGAGGCGAACAACTCGTCGTGCTCGGCCTGGTACATGTCGTTGGTTTGACCGTCGAAGGTCCACTCGGTCTGGCCGGTGATGCGGGGTTTGGGGCCGCGTCCGATGGTGATCTGCCCTTTGGAACCGAGGATGTAGTCGGAGTTCTCGTTGTAGCAACCTTCGATCTGGCGGCAGGCGATGAAGGCGCGCACGTTGTTCGGATAGAGGTAGTTGCACTCGAAGTGGTCGAAGATGTTGCCGCCTTCGGCGGGGATCTGGCGTCCGCCGACGGCGACGCAGCTCAGTGGGGGTTTGTCGGCCATGGCCCATGCCACTTTGTCGACGCTGTGAACGGCCTGCTCGACGAGGCCGTCGCCGCAGAGGTAGGAGAAGTTGTACCAGTTGCGGATCTGCCACTCGACGTCGCTCATGCCGGCGGGGCGGGTGTTGGCGGGTGGCATGGGTTTCACCGGGCTGGTGTAGTAAGTGGCGTAGTATGCGATGACGTCGCCGATGGCTCCGTTCTGGAGTTGGGCGAATGTCGCTTTGATGTGAGCGGAGCGACGCCAGCAGAACCCGGCCATGATGGAGAGGTTTTTCTCGCGGGCCATTTTGGCGGTTTCGAGGACGTGGCGGACGCCGGGGGCGTCGACGGCGACGGGTTTTTCGCAAAAGACGTGTTTGTTGGCCTCAATGGCGGCGCGGAGGTGGGTGGCGCGGAAGCCGGGAGGGGTGGCCAGGAGGACGACGTCGACACCACTGTCGATCACCTTCTGAAAGGCGTCGAGGCCGAGGAAGATGTTGCCGGTTTCGACTTTGACCTTGTCCTTGGAGACGCGCTTGAGACGGTCGAGGCTGGCTTGGGCGCGGTCCATGTCGACATCGGCGACGGCGGTGAGCTCGGCAAAGTCGTCGGCTTTCAGGGCTTGGGCGGCAGCGCCGGTTCCTCTACCCCCGCATCCCACGAGGCCGACCTTCAGCGATTTGGCGGCCTGCATGGCGGAGAGGACAGCGGGGAAGCCTACGGCGGAGGCGGCGAGGAAGCCGCGGCGCGGCGTGGAACCGGTGGAAATGGACATAGGGACTATTATAGTGAGTCGAGCGCCTATTACGAGTTGAAGTAGCGGCGGATGGTGGCGGTTGAGGGGGACGGGGTTAGCAGGGAGACCACTATCATCAACAGGGCCGAGATGAGGGTCATGGGGACGACCGGCATGAGGCCGAGGATCGCGGTTCCGTTGGCGGTGCGAGAGACGAGGTCGAGGCCGGCGAGTTTATGGATGGTAACCGGCGGGCCGAGGGGCGAGGGGACCATGCTTTTGAAAACGGCGGTGGCGGCGACGGCGAGAATCACCCACAGGGTTACGGCGAGCGCGCCGTAACGATTGCTTCGTTTCCAGAAGAGGGCGCCGAATAGGAGCGGAGATAGCGCGGCGTAACCCGAGAAAGCGTATTGGACCGCGAGGTCGAAGATATTCTGCGGGTACTTGAGGGCAATGAAATAGGCAAACATCGTCACCAGGACCACGAATATTCTTCCGGTATTTACCTGGACGGATTCTCCGAACCTCTGCTTGCCGCCGTAGAAGGCGAACACATCCTCAGTGAACATGGTGGAGAGAGCGAGGATTTGCGAGTCGCTGGCCATTACCGCGGCCATGATGCCGGCTCCGAGGAGACCGGCGAGCCAGAGCGGGGCGTACTTGTCGAGGAGCAGCAGGACGATATCGTCGGCGGACATTCGGGCGCGGAGTGCACCACGGTCTTCGATCGTCAATTGGGGGCCCTGTTGGGCGAGGGTCTGGCGGGCGACGATTTTGTCCTGGATTTTGGGAAGGTCGGTGACGCGGTTGGCGGCGACGCCAAGGAAGACGCAGGGCAACCAAATGGCGAGGAGGCACAACGGGTAGAAGATTACGGTCTTCTTGAACTGCGTCATGTGGCGGGCTGTGAGACAGAAGATGGCGATGTGAGGAAAGGCAATGGAGGACAGCGGAATGAATGTATAGCTCAGAAAGAATAATGGCGGAACGCGCTCGCGGGTGAGAAGAGCATTGGTGCCGGGAGAGTTTTGGAGCTGGGTTATGGCTGATTCGAAACCGCCCATGCCGGCGCCTATCAGGATGAGGGCGGCGGCTCCGAAGCAGAGGAAGAGGATGGTTTGGAAAGTGTTGACCCAGGCGGTTCCGCGCATGCCACCGAAGAAGACGTAACTCATGACGGTGATGGCGACGACGGCGCCGCCGAACCAGTAGGGGACCACACCTCCGCTGATGGCGCTGAGGGTGGTTCCGCCGCCGATGACGCCGATGATGATGTAGGGCACCAGAAGGGCGGCCTGGAGCGCGAAGATGAGAGTGCCAATGTGGCCGCATTCCCAACGGTCGCGGAACATCTGCACGGGTGTCATGAAGCCGTACTTCTTGCCGAGGGCCCAGATGCGGGTGCCGATGACGAACAGGGTTAAAGGAATAATGAGCGCCGAGGAGGAGGCCATCAGACCGTACGTGACGATGCCGTTGTGAAAGGCATGACCGGAAGAACCGAGGATGGTGAAGGCGGTCATGTTGGTCCCGAACAGACTGAGGAGAAAGACGAAGGGTCCGAGGGAGCGGCTGGCGAGAAAGAAGTCTTCCGCGCCGGTAGGGTGTGGCTTGCGGAAAGCGAAGACACCTATATAGATGACGATTGCCAGGTAGGCAAAAACGAAGACGGAAGGATTCATTGTTTACCGGTTGGGGCCTGTGGAGTGGAATGACTCTCCGCTTCGTGTTCGAGGCTGTGGGGCCAGGCAAAACGGACGAGAATCCACATCAGCAGCGGGATACCAAGAGTGTACAGGGCGTGGTAGGTCAGGCCGGGAGGGAGGAAACCGAAGGTGAGGGGATGAAGGGAACGCCAATTCCAGAAGTCCTGATGGAGCGCCCAATAGGCCACCACGAGGGCGATGAGAGAGGCGTTCTTCATTCCTAATAGTTTAGAACAGGAATGTCCGTTCTGGCTGTTAAGGGCGGCGCGATCCGGAAGACGCCGGGTCTTTGGAGACAGGTAACACCTGTGCACAATGGCCGCCCTGGAACGGACAGATATAAAAGAACAAATTAGTCGGCGGCAGCGGTCTTAGGAGGACGGCCCGGTTTGGCGGCTGGTGGAGCATCGGTCGAAGCTTCGGCCTTACGCATCTCAGCTAGCCATGTTGGTGGGCGTCCCCGACGTTTGCCACGGCCGCGAGCCAATCGTTCCAGCGTGAGAATCGCTTCATCAATTTGTTCGCGTTCCTCACGCAACTCCTGCAGCATTTTGTTGACATCCATGTGGTGGCTACTCCGAAACTAGATGATTCGAACTTGTTCTGAAATCAGAACGGCATTTTGCAGTAGAAAGCCTGCTACCGTAGTGTAAACTCGATTGGCGCGGTTGACAAGAGGTTTTGTTCTGTTTTCAGAACAGAATTTGGGGGAGTACTCCGGACTAGTACCAAGAGAGGATTGGTTTAGGGGGTGGGGGATGCGGCGAAAAGACGCTTGCGCCAGTAGACATAAAACGGCAAACCAGCCAGAATAATGCCGATACCTTTGAGAGATTCCGCGGGGGAGTTCTGCAAAGTGGAAATGAGCAAGGCGATGGCGACCAACACGAAGAGGACGGGCACGACGGGGTAACCGATTGTCAAATAAGGACGTTTCATGTCGGGCCGCTTGTGGCGGAGGACGATGACCGAGGCTGTAGCCATGCCGTAGAGGATCCAACTGGAAAAAATGACGTAGGTGAAGAGCTGTTCATAACCGCCACTGAGGACGAGGAGCGAAGCCCAGACAGTGAGAACGAGGATGGAGTTGGAAGGTGTACAGAAGCGCGGGTGGACTTTGGCGATGGGAGAGAAGAAGAGGCCATCGCGGGCCATTGCGTAAGGGACTCGGGCGCCGGTGAGGATGGAGCCGTTGAGCGCGGCGAAAATGGAGATCATTGCCGCGAGGCTGACAGCGGCGGCTCCGGAGGAACCGAAGATGCGGCGCATCATCTCCGCGGCGACGCGGTCTGTAGTGGAGACCTCCGAGGCGCTCAAGACAAAGAAGTAGGCTACGTTTGCAAGGATGTAGATGGCAATGACGGCGATGGTTCCGAGGATCAGGGCGCGGGGCAGGTTGCGTTGCGGATCGCGAATCTCACTGGACACCATGGCGACGTTATTCCAGCCATCATAGGCCCAGAGGGCGGCAACGAGCGCGGCGAAAAATCCGGCAACGCCGCCGGCGGCCTTGGTGGATGTGGAGAAATTGGAAAGGGAGCCGGCAGGAAAAGTGATGCCAACAACGATAATGGCGGCTATCAGCGCAACTTTTACAATTGTCACACTGACCTGGACGCCACCTCCAAAGCGTACGCCAAAATAATTGACCGCGCCGAGGACCAGAATTACGATCATGGCGACGAGTTGACCGTTGCTGATCTGAAGCTCGCCAATCATCGGGATTGGAATGACGGCGAGTTTGGTTTCCAGTTGCGGGAAGAAATTGGCCAGGTAGGCGAAGAAGGCAGTGGCGAGGGTGGCGATGGAACCGCTTTTGGCGACCCACATCTGAGTCCAGCCGTAAATGAAGGCCCACATGGGCCCGTAAGCTTCGCGGAGGTAGGCGTATTCGCCGCCGGCTTCGGGCATGGCGGCGGAGAGCTCTGCGTATGTGAGTGCGCCGGCAAGGGAGAGGAATCCGCCGAAGATCCAGACCGCAAAGACCAGTTGCGGAGAGCCGACGGCATTGATCATGTTCTTGGGGACGAGGAAGATGCCGCTTCCGATGACGGTGCCGATCACAATTGCAACGGCTACCCACAGCCCGAGGCTGCGTTGCAGTTGAGCGGGTTGGACGGCGGATGCTGGTTGGGCCACTGGGCGTGCTCCTGATCAGGATTTGGACTGTGTGCCGGGAGCGGGCCAGACGAGGCTGGCAGCAAGACCGACGGTAAAAGTAATGGAGGTACCGATGAGAACGTACCAGGTGAACGCGATGGACGTTCCGAACTTGACATACAACATGGACAGAAGGCCGGCGGTCATGCCGAGCATGGCGGCGGGTTCGCTGACGCGTTTGGTGAGCAGACCGAGGAAGAAGACGCCGAGGAGGCCGCCGTAGATGATGGAGGCGATGCCGAGTCCGGCCTCGAGGACGCTGCCCCATTGCTTGGCGAGGTAGCCGATGCCCATCAGGACGACACCCCATAGGACGGTGGAGTAGCGCGAGATTTTGAGGTAGTACCCCTCATCGAGGTGGGGCCGGCGGAGGGAAACCAGGGGACGGTAGAAATCCATGATCGTCGTGGAGGCGAGGGCATTGAGAGCGGCGCTGAGGTTCGACATGGCGGCGGCGAGGATGGCGGCCATGACGAGTCCGGAGATGCCCGGGGGGAGTTTTTCCCAAATGAAGAGGGGGTAGACCTGATCATAGACCTTCGGAGGCGGGAGGTTGTTGTCCTTGTAGAAGACGAAGAGCATCACACCGATGATGAGGAAGAGAGTGAACTGGACGAGGATGACGGCCCAACTGGCGAAGAGAGCGGTGCGGGATTCGGATTGGCTTCGGGCGGAGAGCAGGCGCTGCACCATCAACTGTTCTGTGCCGTGGCTGGCAGTGGTAAGGAAGAGGCCTCCAAGGATGCCCGCCCAGAAGCTGTAGCCGCGGGTGAAGAACTCGGTGGTGAATTCGAAACGGAAATCGAAGATCTGGAATTTGGCAGCCTGGGAGGCGACTTCAGTGATGTGGGGCCAGCCTCCGGGAATCAGATTGAGGATTACGAAGAAACTGACGAGCGCGCCGAGGATATAGAGGACCATCTGGACGACGTCGGTCCAGATGACGGCGGTCATGCCGCCCTCAAAGGTATAGAGGAGGGTGAGGAGGACGATGACGAGGATGGAGAGTTCGTCGCCGGTTCCGAGGATGATGGAAACGACGAGCGAGATGGCGAAGACGCGGACGCCTTCAGCGAGGGAGCGGAGGAGGAGGAAACTGCCGGCGGTGAGTTTGCGGATGTTGGGGCCGAAGCGGCGGTTCATCAATTCATAGGCGGTGAACATCTCGCCGCGGAAATAGTGGGGGAGGAAGAGAACGGAAATGACGATGCGGGCGAGGAGGTAGCCGAGGACGATCTGGAGGAACCCGAGGTTGCCGCGGAAGGCCAGGGCTGGCGTGCCAATGATGGTGAGGGTGGAGGTTTCGGCGGAGACGATGGAGAAGGCAATGGCCCACCAGGGAGCGGTTCGGCCACCGAGGAAGTAATCCTTGAGGCTCTTTTGGGTCTCCCGGAAGCGAACGCCGAACCAGGTGATCCCGATGAGGTAGGCGACGATTACGCCAAGATCAAGCCAACGCATGGAAGACCGGATTCTAACACAACGTGGGTGGGTAACCGTTTTGGGGGTGCTCGCGGAACCCGTCTCCGTAACGAAGAAGCTGTGAAAAAAACGGGGCCACCGATGAACCCCTCCATGACCGGCCTTTGACCCGGTCGCCCCGGTGGATGACGTGACAGGGTCGAATGCAGAACCGGCTTGGGGCGTGGCTGGTTTCACGGTAGAGACGCGGCGGTCGTCCTGATATGGCGGACGCATTCCCCGTGGACGTGATACCGCAGTGGAGTGTAAACCTCTATGATGAGTAGTGGCAATGAGCGGGTTTGCAGAAGACTTGCGCGCGAAGAGCATCGCGACGCTGCGTGACGGGATCGTGGACGTGCTGATCATCGGCGGAGGGATCAATGGAGCCGGGATCGCGCGCGATCTTGGCTTGAGGAAACAGCAGGCGGGGGTGGCCTTTGATGTGGCGGTGGTGGATCAGGGGCATTTTGCGAGCGGGACCTCGGGGAGAAACTCTCATCTGATTCACGGCGGGCTGAGGTACTTGAAGTACTTGAAGCTGGGGCTCGTGAAGGAATCGCTGCGGGAACGAATGGTGTTGCGGAGCATTGCACCACACCTGGTGGAACCGCTGGCGTTTGTGATGCCGATGTACAGCAGGGTGGACAAACTGAAGTTCCTGATGGGGCTCACGCTGTATGATCAACTGGCTGGGGATGGCAACATCTCCAAGCACCGGGCGATCAGCAAGGGTGAATTGCAGCAGTTGGAACCGCACATGAGCTCGCGAGGGCTGGTGGGCGGGGCGATCTTCTATGATTGCCGCGTGAACTCGTCGCGGTTTGTGTTGGAGAACCTGTTTGATGCAGCCGCGAGCGGCGTGCATGTCGCGAATTATGTGAAGGCGGAGCCGATCTCGCGCGGCGAAGAGGGCATCTGGAAGGTGCGGTTGGAGGACGCGTTGTTTGGGGGCCGTTACGAGGCACGGGCACGGAAGGTGATTGATGCAACGGGGGCTTGGAGCGAGCCGGAAGGGGCGAAGCCGCGGCTGGTGAGGGGATCGCACCTGATTCTGCCGCGCCTTACCAGCGATGAGCATGCGGTGGCGTTTTTTGATGACGATGGACGCATTGTGTTTCTCATTCCGTGGGGATCGGAGAAGCAGTGGACGTTGCTCGGGACCACGGATGTGGAGCACACGGACGGTCCGGGCAAAGTGAGCATGACCAAGGCCGAGGAAGACTACCTGTTGGGGATTGCGCAGAAGTTATATCCGGGGGCGTCGAGCTATTCACCGATAGCGGCGTTCAGTTCGCTACGGCCACTGGTGGATGATGGTTCGGCGTCGTCGACGGCGGCCAGCCGCGAGCACAAGATTTTCAATACGAAAGACGGCATCCTGCGGATACAGGGGGGGAAGTACACGACATACCGGCAGGTAAGCGAAGAGGCAGTGGACCTGCTGTTGAAGGAAGTGGCTCCGTGGCTGCAAGCCAAATGCCGTACCGCCGAGGAACCGCTATGCGGCAATTCGGAAAAAGCGGTGGGCAAGCTGATGAACGAGGCGGCGAAGATGGCGGCGCAGTTCCAACTGGCGCGAATCGAAGTGGAGCAGTTGATACGAGACTATGGTGTGCATACAGCGAAGATGATGGAGTTTTTACCGGCGGACCATTACGGGCCGATCACGCGCACGCAGTATGCGCGAATGGCGTTCGCTGTGCAGCATGAGATGACGCTGCGGCTGCCTGACGTGATGTACGGGTCGACCTATCTGGGATGGGACCGGGCATGGGATGCGGCTTCGCTGGAGCCTTACGCGTACCTGATGGGGACGTGGTTGGGGTGGGATGCGGCGCGGCAGGCTCGCGAAATCATGAGTGTGCTGCAGATGTCGGCGCTGCCCGGGAAACAGCGCCGCGAATAGACACGATGGGAAACGGGCCACGACGGATCTGGTGGCTGTTGCGGCGGGCGGCAATCGGCTGCCATGAAGACGGGTGTCTGGGAGTGGCCAAAGGGGCGGCGTATTCGGCATTGCTCTCGTTCATCCCGGTGTTGACGGCACTGGCGACGATCCTGGTACAGGTGCGTGCGGAGGAAGTGGCGAAGCTGATTTCGCAGTTCTTGTTTATTGCGGTACCACCGGGGACGGAGGATCTGGTGCAGTACAGTTTTGCCAGCCGCGGGGAACGGCCTGTGCATCTGCTGATTCTGGCGACGGTGGTCTCGCTGTGGGCGGCGAGTGGCGTGATGGCGACGCTGATGGAGGGGTTTCAGGCGGTGTATCAACTGCCGACGGGACGGCCGTTCGTGAGGCAGCGGCTGATGTCGATTCTGCTGGTGGTGATTGCCGCGGCGCCGGTGATTGGGGCGAGCGCTTTGCTGGTGTTTGGCGACCGGGTGGAGCAATGGGTGCTGTCGTCGTTGGGGGTACTGCCGGCGGGAGAGCAGTTGCGAGGCGGAGTGCGGGTGGCGGGGATCGTGGTGCGGTATATGGTTGCCTTTGGGGGGCTGAGCACGGCGGCGGCGGGGTTGTTCTATTTTGGGCCCAACCGTGAGCAGACATGGAAGCGGGTAATGCCGGGAGCGATTGTCGCGACGGTGCTGTGGTTGGTGGCGACGGCGGCGTTTGCGTGGTATGTACGCAACATAGCGAACTACAACGTGATGTATGGGAGTATCGGGGCGGTGATTGCGTTGATTGTATGGATGTACGTATTGAGTGTGATCGCGTTGTTGGGGTGTGAGTACAATGCGCAGCGGGAGCGGCTGTTGGAACATTTTGGGCGAACGGGGGCGGCGAAGTGAAAAAGGACGGCAGCCGCACCGGGTGGTGGGTGGAGGCGGCTGCCGTGTGCAAACGGAGGAAGGGAAATGACAGGGCCTCCGTGCGCGAAACGTCCACCCCATCAGGGCCGTGGACGCAAGGTCAGGTTGAAATGCTCTCCTAGTTCTTATCGAATGGGCGGTGGGAAGTATTAGGGAATTTTTGGGCACCAGGGTTCGGGACGCTGCCGCGCGTCCGAAGGTCCAGCCCGATCAGATGCGCTTTGGTCTGAGTATGGCGGTTACGCGATGTGGCTTGGCGGAAATCCGGCGGTTCACCCCACTCCGCCCGCCGCCTCAATCAGCCGCAACGCCGGCTCGCTCACAAAGATCGGTGCATGAAATCGCCGGCCCCACGACAGAGCCGTAACATTGCGGTACTCGTGTCGCATGCCGTCAGCGTGCTTTGCGTGTCCGGGATGAAGTTCTTTCCATATCGACGCCCGCATGTTCGGGTCAGCGCCACGTTCCAGCAGGAGGCTGGTGAAAGGCGCGGCGAACGGCCCGCGCTTGTTGTAGTTCATCCAGAAGTTGGGCTGCGACACCACGGTGGAGAAGAGTGCGGTATAACCTCCGAACCCGCTCGCGCCAACTGCGGATCGTGCGTTCACGTCCATTCCCTGATCGAGCAGCCACAGCGCTATCTCCACCTCGTCGTAGTCCACGCACATGTGAAGGAGTGTCGTCCCGCCGAGAGGCGTGCCCACGGTCGCATTGATCGGATCGAGGCAACCCATTTCGCTGGGATAGATCTCCCGATGGCTGAACGTGCGACTGAGAAGATTCGGATCGCGCCGCAGATGTTCGGCGAGAAGATCGATTCGCCCGCGGTGCAGCGCCATCGTCGGCGTATCGGGATACACGACACCTTGCTGCTCGTACAAATCCAGGATCTTGTGTTTGGCCGCGGGATTCCTGCCATCCGTTTCGAGCACCACATCCACAGGCGCAAGGAGCTTGCCGTCATCATCGTTAACCCGTGCGCCTACACCGAGCGCATACAGCGTGCCTTCTACGCTCAGCGTATATGCCGGCCCACCGAGACCGTCGCCCGGCATGACAGGGTGGCCGAGCATGGTGACCAGCAGTTTTGCGCTTTCAATCTTGCCTTGGAGCACCGCGCGCCCCCACGCGGAGCGGTGGTCGGTGGCGCCTGCATCGTGCAGCGCCTGGATGATCCGATCCCGCCCAAGGTTCGCCGCATAGGTCATCGGCGGGCCCCAGTTGCTGTCGCTCCGTATTACCGTTTCCTCAAACAACAAGTTGCGGTTTTGTGCAACTAGATCAAGGACGGCGATCAAGTCGTCGCTCCAGATGGCATCTGCGAGTTTCACGGCCTGTACAAGCCGCATCCAGCTTGACGCCTGGTACACGCGCGCGAGGACAAGCTGTGCGTCGGCAAGCTTGACGTTCGGCGGTTCTAGCGCAGGGTTGGGATGATGTTGGCGGAGTTCCGCAATGGCGTCGGGTTCGCCAGCGTGAATGGCGGCTAGGAGTTCTTTGGCTTGATTCTTCAGTTGGTCCAGATTGGGACGAACCGGTAAGCGGCGGATAGACATGGCGAGGCCTCCTCTAGAATTCCCGGTCCGCTTACATCGGGCAAAAGGAGGTTCGCGAGAACCTACGGAACATTCACTCTTCAGGTGGACTCGGTCCTGTCCGCGGAAGGCAGCGTCCTGCACGCCTTGAGCCAAGAATAACACATGGAGAAAACCACTCCCTAACGGCGAGTGGCTCGGAAGCCGTTTCTGAGCCGCGCGTCAGCAAGCTCCGGGCGGTTCATGGAATGGGTCGACATCCGTGGCGGTGAGTCCGTCCAGCGTGAGGCGGCCGCGCTCAGTCGCACCGGAGCGTTTCGACGGGACTCATCCGCGCAGCCCGGCGGCTCGGCAGATAAGCAGCGAGAAGGGCGAGAAGAATCAGGATCCCGCTTGCCCCAGCGAAGGTGACCGGGTCAGTGGGGGCGACGCCATAGAGCATCTTCTCCGCCAGCCGCGTCAGGCCTAGCGCGCCGGCGACGCCCACCGCTACTCCGGCGCCTACGGGCACGGCCGTTTCCGCCAGGACCATTGCCGTGACTTGGACTGGCCGCGCGCCCAGGGCCATCCGGATGCCAATCTCCTTTTGGCGGCGCGCCACCTGGAACGCCATCACGCCGTACACGCCAACCGAGACCAGAATCAGAGAGAGAGCGCCGAACAGTCCGGACAGCGTTCCCAAGATGCGCTCGCGGAGAATCGAGCGCGACAGGTCCTCGTCCAGTGTGCGCACATCCGTTGCCCGAAGCCTGGTATCCACCCTTTTGAGTGCTGAATCCACGATCCCGGCAATTCCCGCGCCGCGAACTATATAGACGCCAGATGGCGGACGGTTCGCCTGCACCGCGTCCACATACACGGCGGCGGGGATTTCTCCGCGAAGACTGCGCGAGCGCACGTCTTTGACCATGCCGACAATCTCCATGCGGTCCGGTCCGGTGAATCCGAGCCATTTTCCGAGAGGCGATTGTCCCTGGAAATAGCGCCGGGCGAATGCTTCGTTGACGACAACCACCTTCGGACTCGCGGCTGTATCGCGCTCGTTGAACTCTCTACCCTGGATCACCGGGATACTTAGCGTCCGGAAGTAATCCTCGGCAATGAAGTTCACGTGCACATGCATGTCCTCGTTCGGTCCATAGGTGTACCCTTCCACGCGCGCACCCATTTCCCAGCCCTTATAGCTTAACGGCGACATTTCGAAGCTGGCTGTCGCTACGCCGGGCATGGATCGCAGGCTCTCCAGAATACTGCCTCTGAGCGCGTGCCCCTGTAAGCCGGCACGGTCAGTCTTCACGGAGATCAGCGTCACATCGTCGCGATGGAATCCGGTTTCGAGCGAGTAAAGGCGCAGCAGGGTGCTGCCGAAAAGGCCGGCGCCGATCACCAGTAGTACGGAAATCGCCACCTGCGCGGTAATCAGCCCTCTGCCCCAGCGCCAACGGGCACCTGAACGGGCCTCGGCCAACGCGGGCTGGATTCCGTGGCGCGTCACTTGAATCGCCGGTGCGAGGCTGAACAGCAGGCATGCCACGGCGGAGATGGCGGCGGCAAAGGCCAGCACGCGAAGGTCCGGCCGGAGGCTCAGTGCGATCGGCTCGCCGCCGTTGGACATCATCGTCACGAGTGCATTGGCGGACCACCAGGCCAGCAACACGCCCAGGATGCCCGCGGCCGCCGCCAGCAGGATGCCTTCTGCCAGCATCTGGCGGAGGACGCGTCCGCGTCCGGCGCCCATTGCCAGCCGGACGGCGATCTCGCGCCGCCGCGTGGTGGCGCGCCCCAGGAGCAGATTAGCGAGATTGACGCAGGCAATCAGCAGGATCAGTGCCACAATCCCCATCAGAAGCCGCAGTGGCTCGGCGAAACGGAAGCGGAGGAAATCGAATCCATTTCCCGACGCTTCGAGCGGCATCCGTTGCGCGAGGATTTTCCGCCGTTGAAACTCGTTGCCTTTTTGCTGCTCCGCTTCGGTGTGGATCATCCGTGAATAGATGGTTGCGACTTCGGCCTGTGCCATCTCGATCGTGTACCCGGCGCGAAGCCGTCCCATACTCTCGAGCCAGTTGACTTGATAGCCGGTGAGCCTCCCGGGATCACCGAGGACTTCGCCGGCCATCGAAAGCGGCAGCGTGATTTCGGCGAGTTTACCGGGAACGACGCCGGTGAACTCGGGTGAGGCAATACCAATGATCGTAAACGACCGGCTGTTCCAGCGGAAAGCCCGGCCGATCGCGGAGGGGTCCAGGGCGAACCGCCGCTTCCAGTAGGCGTGACTGATAACCGCAACCGCTGTGGGACTCCGGTCGATATCGGAATCAAAGGTCCGTCCGGCAAACGTGGAAACACCGAGCACCGAATAATAGTTGCCCGATACGAATTCGAGGCTCGCCGGCTCCGGGTCTTCGTCAAAGATAATGTCGCGGCGTCCCAGCGAAGAGTGGGCAAACATATCGGTGAAACAGCGGAGCTCCTGACGGAAGTGACGAAACTTCGGAAAGGAAAGGTCGCGTCCAAACTGCACAAGACGGCCGGGCTCCTGGACTGGCATCATCCGCAGCAGTACGGCATCGATCAGGGTGAAGATCGCGGTATTGGCGCCGATTCCCAGGGCGAGGGACACAATCGCAGCGGCGGTGAACAATGGACTTCTCCTCAACAAACGAACGCCGTGGCGGCTGTCGCGCAGGAAGTCGCTGAGCCAGGGGATGATGAATTGATCGCGCACGGCTTCGGCTGCCTGCGCCACGCCACCTGCACGCAGACGCGCTTCCCGCGCATCCTGACCGCGGCGCACCGCATCCTGTTCCGCCATCTCGAGGTGAAACCGAAGCTCCTCTTCGGTCTCGCTCCCGTCGCGATGGCGAAAGGATTCGCGCCACCGCAGCCACCATTCGCGCAAACGAAATCTCATGACGCATCTCCTTTGAGCACCGCCTGTATGATGGCGGTCATGCGGGCCCATTCCGTTTTCTCCGTCTGGAGCTGCCGGCGGCCGGCCGCCGTGATGCTGTAGTAGCGGGCGCGCCGGTTTGTTTCGGTGCGGTCCCATTGCGCGCGAATGAACCCGCGCTGCTCCAGCCGCAGGAGGCCAGGATAGAGCGATCCCATGTTCAGTTGAATGGCCCCGCCGGATACATGTTCGATACGCGCACTGATGGCGTAGCCATGCAGCGGTCCGAGGGTGGCGACGGTCTGGAGAACCATCAGGTCCAGCGTGCCCTGAAGCACTCCGGCCTTTTGTTCATTAGGCATTCTAATACAGTCTGGCATCATCCTCATTAGGATGTCAAATGGAAGTAGAGCAACTGCAATTCTCAGTGGCCAGTTGTGCCATCGGGCGGTGCAGATGCGCGCCAACGCTCCACTTCCGCCTGAACCGGGCTTTCTCGATCAACACCCGGGAGCGTGTACCAGTATCCGGTTGTAGCGGCACACCTTCGAGTGAGCTTTCGGCGACGTTGGATGGTATGAAGAACGCCGGGGTTTCCTGACGCGAAAAACCGGATGCGATTGACCTTGCGCGACCAGGGCTGGCGCGCAGACGGGAGGATGCGGCCCGCGCAGGCTGAGGCCCGCCCCACAGGGCGACAGAATGTCCAAACTCCAGGGCTGGCCTGGAAAGGCCAGCCGCGGCCAGGATTGGCCGCCCCACAAGACGGCTGACTGTCCAAACTCCAGACGAGGTCGTCTGCCCCACAAGACGGCGGAGGCAGGGTTGGCCGCCTCACATATGGGTGCCGTATGATGGTCGGGATGAACCGCCGGGCTTTTCTTGGATCAATTGCGGGACTTGGGATGGCGCAAAGCCAGGCCCGCCCGTTGAACGTTGTGCTGATCGTCGCGGATGATTTGGGCTGGGCTGATTTGGGCTGTTACGGCGCGGATCTGCATGAGACTCCGCATCTGGACAAACTGGCTTCGGAAGGTGTGCGCTTCACCGATGCGCATTCGGCATCCCCAGTATGTTCGCCGACGAGGGCATCCCTCATGACAGGCAAGCATCCGGCGCGATTGCGGATCACCATCTGGCGGGAGGGGTCGTTTGAATCGCCGAAGGGGAGGAAGATGACGCAGGGCGATTCGGTGGCGAATCTTCCGCACGCGGAGCTGACTCTGGCCGAGCTTTTGAAGCAGAAGGGCTATCTGACGGCGAGCATCGGCAAGTGGCATTTGGGCGACGGCGATTTCTACCCTGAGACGCAGGGGTTCGATGTCAATATCGGTGGGACGCATTGGGGCGCGCCGGAGACGTTCTTCTTTCCCTATCGCGGGGCGCGCAATTTTCGGGAGTACCGCTATGTGCCGGGACTGGTGGGCGGCAAACAGGGCGACTACCTGACGGACCGCTTGACCGATGAGGCTCTACGCGTGATGGACATGGCGGGCGAGCGGCCGTTCTTTTTGTACCTGGCGCATCATGCGCCGCATACTCCGATTGAGGGCAAGCCGGAGTTGGTGGAGCACTACAAGAAGAAACTGCAGCCGGGGATGAAGCATCAGAATGCGGACTATGCGGCTATGGTGCACAGTCTGGATGAAAGCGTAGGCAGGGTGATGGCGCACCTGGATCGGCGCAATCTGGCCGGCCGCACCGCGGTGATTTTCATTTCCGACAACGGCGGGTATATCGGGGTGAACAGGGGCAAGGTGGTGACGAACAATGCTCCGTTGCGGTCGGGCAAAGGGTCGGCGTATGAGGGCGGTGTGAGGGTGCCGCTGATTGTGCGCGCGCCGGGGATGGCTCGAGGGAAGACTTGCGGCTTTCCGGTGATTTCGAGTGATGTGTTCGGCACGGTGCAGGAGCTAGTGGGAGCGAGTGGGCCGACGCACGATGGGCTGAGCCTGGTGCCACTGTTGCAGGATCCGGCGGGGCGGCTGGCTCGCGAGGAGATGTTCTTTCACTATCCGCACTACTATGCAACGACTACTCCGGTGAGCGCGATCCGCAGCGGGAATTGGAAGCTGCTGCACTATTACGAAGACGGCCGGGAGGAGTTGTTCCGCTTGGATACGGACCTGGCGGAATCGAAGAACCTGGCACAGCAGGAACCAGAGACGCGGGCGCGGTTGTCGGCGCGTCTGATGGCGTGGTTGAAGGAGGTGGGGGCGAGTTTTCCGAAGCCGGCCAAGGTGTAAAGGCGGCGAATGCCTAATCCCCGCTGACGCGGGGTTGTTGCGGCGGCCGGCTGGCGGCCAACTGTCCGAGGGACACATGGATCTGCGGGATGACACCCTGATCCATCGAGAGCTTCACTTTCTCGTCCGAATGCATCTTCTCCAGCTTCTCTTTGAGCAACTGGCGGCGGAGGCGCTGTTCGAAGTCGGCGAGCTGCTGCTCGATGTCGGTCTTCTTGCGTGTAGCGACGACCATGTCCTCGCGATAGCGCTTCAGGAAGTAGCCGATGGTCTCGGTACGGATCTTGATGGAGCCGGTCGGCTTGTTCTCATCAATGTCCTTGAAGCAGAAATACGGCGTGCCGGAGTGTTCGACGATCTCTTCGACGACGGAGTAGATGGGCGCGTCATGGCCGCACTTGAAGCTCGACAGCTCGAGCGCCACCAGGTTCGGATGGCGCGCGACATACTTGGCGCCCCAGATTTTGCGTGACGTGTTTTCCGAATAGCTGTTCTTCCAGACATCGGAAATCGACATCGGATGCGGGATCTCGCCGGACTCCACTTCGGGGCCGAAAAGCTTCCAGATAATGTCATCGTCAATCGGCAGGGCATCCTGTGTGAACACCGGATAACCGAGCTTCTGGAACTCTTCGAGGATTTCGTGGTTGCATCCGGGGTCGTTGTGATACGGGCGGCCCAGCAGGACGACACCGAGGCGATTCTCGCGCTCCAACTGCTCCAGGACCTCGCGGGCGTGGCCGCGCATCTGGACACTATTGAAGTAATCGAGCGCCTTGAAGCCTTCCTTCACCGCGCGGGCGTTCTCCTCCGGCGACAGGCCGAGGATGTCCTTGAAATCCTCATACATCTGGCGCTCGAACATGTCCGTCTTGGAGATGTTGACGAACGTCCCCATGTACTTGACGCCCTTCTCCTTGAACAAGTCGCCCTCTTTAGTGAAGGCTGCTTTGACTGCTTCCGGAGTGGCGGCGACAGTGGGGCAAGAACGGGATGCCTGCGCGCCGTGCAGATCGGACGTGAGGCAGTCAATCATCGGGAAGAAGATGATGTCGAGCGGCTTCTTGGCGTGATGCGTATAGAGCAGATTGTGGACGTGCGGAATGCCGAGCTTGGAGGGGAAGCAGGGATCGATGGATCCGCGTTTCGCCCCTTCCTTGTACAGCCCTTCCGAGGTGTAATCCGACCAGACCATATTCTCGGCCTTTATGCCGAGCGATGCGAAATAACCCGTGAAGACCGGCGCCTGCGAGTACATGTTGAGGACCCGCGGCATACCGATGCGCAACTCACCGCGCTTCTTCATCAGCTCGGCGCGTTTCTTCTGGGCCGCTGTGAACTGAATCTTCGGCAGTGGATCGGCGACAATCGGCCCGTCCTGCACCTTAAAGACCTGGCGAGCGGCTATCTCCACGAAGTTGGGGTTAGCCTTCTTCACTTCGTCGAGTTTGCCCTTGATTCCGCGCATGTCGCTGATATCTTCCACCGTTCCCTTTTCACAGGTGGCGATGATGAGACGTTGGGAACCGAGTTCCAGCGGCACCTTGGTCTTCTTGGGAACATAGCCATTCTCGTTCACCATGTTGGTCTTGACATCGATGAACGTACGGAGGCATTTGTTCTTGCAGAAGTAGCAGCGGGTCTGTTCGTTGCGGGTCGTCTTGAACGAGATGGCCTGGATAGCAGAGAGGCCGATGAACGTCGATTGACGACCGTTGTCCCAGAGGCGGCCGGCTTCGAGAGCGCCGCCGATGGCGCCAGCCTCGCCGCAGTGTTCGTGAACAATCACTTTCGCCGCGGTTTCCTTGCCCTTGAAACGCGATTCGATGAAATCCACCTGGCTCTTCACAGCGGCGAGATTATACTGCGTGCCGCCCTGGAGAAGGAAGGTGGAGCCAAGTGCGGAGAGGTTAGGAATCTGCGAAACGTAGAGCCAGATATTCTTAGGCAGCACGTTGCAGAGTCCGGCCATGATTTCTTCCGGCTTCCAACCCTGGCGCTGGAAATCGACGATATCGGACTGCATGAACACCGCGCAGCCATAGCCGAACTGCGGGAAGCCGTTAGCGCCGAACGCGATGTCCGCGAACTCTTCCACCGGATGCCCGAACCCTTGGGCCGTGGACTGGAGGAAGTAGCCATTACCCGCCGAGCACTGGGTGTTGAGCTTGAAATCTTTTACACGGCCGTTCTTCAGGATGATGATCTTGATGTCCTGCCCGCCAACATCGCAAATCACATCGACGTTCTTGTAGAAATGCAGGCCGGCCTGCGTATGGGCGACGGTTTCGACGACGGCGGCATCAGCGCCCATCACGTCGCGCAGAATATCCTTGGCGTAGCCGGTGGTACCGACACCGAGAACCTTCAGCGTTGCGCCCTGGCCGGTGACCTGCTCTTCCAGCTTGGCAAAGATCTCCATCGTGTCTTCGATAGGATTGCCCTTGGACAATTGATAGGCCTTGGCGAGAATGCGGCGCTCTTTATCCTTGGACAGGAGGACAGCTTTGGTGGAAGTAGAGCCACCGTCCACGCCGATGAAGCCTTCTACGACTTCGCCTGGCTGGAAGGTAGTGGGGACGAACTTCTTGTGGCGGTACTTGTTCTTGAAGGTTTCGAGTTCCTGTTCGGACTTGGTCAGGCCTCCGCCGCCGCCGCGCTTCTTCTTTTCCTCTTCGCGGCCGACGGTGATGTACCAATGCATCTTTTCGGCACCGATGTAGTGGCCGACGTTCTCGTCCTCCGTTTTGCCAAACTCCACAGCACCGATGGCGGCGAAGTACTGCGCGTTGTCCGGCGTCTTGATCAGATCCTCGGGCGGAACGCCTTCGGGCAGAGGGTAGTTGCGCTCTTCCCAGATCTTCGGAATGTTGTGCTTCCAGCAATCGCGCATACCGGTGATGTAGGTATTGGGACCGCCGAGCAGCAAAACCGTGGGACGCAGAGTATTGCCGCGCGTCAGAACCGAGAGATTCTGCATCACAATCGCTTCAAACAGGGACGCCATCAATTCCGATGGCGGCACACCGCTCTTCTGCAACCCGTTGATATCGGTCTCAGCGAACACACCGCACTTGCCGGCAACAGGGTGAAGCTTGAGGTCCTTGTAACCCATGTTGCACAAGTCTTCGGAAGGGATGCGCAGCTTGGCGTTGATCTTGTCGATGACGGCGCCGGTACCGCCTGCGCACTTGTCGTTCATCGACGGTATCTTCTTCTTGCGGCCCGTTTCCGGGTCCTCCTTAAAGATGATGATCTTTGCGTCCTGACCGCCCAATTCGATGACGCTGCCGGCTTCCGGATAGAGCTTCTCCACAGCAAGCGAGACGGCGTTCACTTCCTGGACGAACTTGGCGCCAAGGTACTTCGTCATTCCCGAGCCGCCGGAGCCAGTGATGAACATACGGGAATCCTCGGCGCGGAAGCCTTCGATCTCTTTCTCGAAGCGTTCGAGGAATTCGTAGACCTTCTCGGGCTGCTTGGTGTCGTGGCGCTGGTAGTCGCGCCAGAGGATCTCGTCCGTGGCAGCATCCACGACCACCGCCTTAACGGTAGTCGAGCCCACGTCCATGCCGATCATGAACTTCTTTTGCATTGTTATTCGACCTTCTTCAGAAAAGAACCAATCCGATTGGGGCTAATGATCGCTGGAAATTAGTTTACCGCGGCGGCAGCAACCAGCAGTTTGGGCTGCCAGCCTTCCTTGTCCATGCGGGCGCGGATGTGGCGCGCGAAGTTCGCGGCCATACCGATAGTGCCCTTGGCATGGGGGACATGATACATAGGCCGCTTCATTTCCGGATGCGCGTCGACAAACTCACGGCACTGTTCGAGTGTGAGTCCGATGTCTTCGAGCGTCGCGGCAAATTCCAGCTTCGCCTTGTTCTTGGCTTCGCCGAGCGCCATCTGGACGCGGCTATGAGCGTTGATCTCACCTTCGCCCGAGGTTTCCACGGGCAGGAAGATCATGTCGCGATAGTGGCCTGTGACCGCCGCCTGCGCACCGTCCGACTGAGTGGAGGGCATGCACCCGAAGGGTTTGAGGCTGAGCACCATGTGGGCCAGATCCTTGTTGGAATAGTAGATATTCTTGGCGACTTCCAAGTGGCCTTCGCCACCGCCGGCGCGCGAGTTGTAGAAGGGATGTCCCATGCGCTGCAACTCATACTGATCCGCGAGGTGATGGGCGATGCCGCCGAGTTCGTTCACAATGCGATGATACTCGCGCTTGAAGATGGCTTCGGCGAGCTTCAGCTTAGCCACTTTATTGCGGAAGTTGAATTCGATCCTGGCGCGCTTGTCGAGTCTCCAGAGGGGCGGCAGCACAGCTCCTTCATCCAGACCCTTGGTATCGGTGTACTTCTGGATCACCTGGTGAATCATGTACATGATCCAGGTGCCGATGGGTTCCACCAGAACCTGTGCGCCTTCGCGCTCGAGGAAACGGAACATGTTGAAGTTGCCGTCGCCCTCGGTGGTCTGCGCCCAGAACTCGCCGGTGATTTTGACGATGGGCTTCACGCGCAGGCGGTCGACTTCCACTTCATCGAACATTTCCCGGCAGTGCTTTAGAGAAGCGGTGATGTCGTCGCCAGCAAGCTGATTGATGAACTTGCCCATGTACTCGGCGGAGTCCTTGAAGCCAGCCAGGAATGGTGCAAGGTTGTCACCCACCTTCCAGGGTTGGCGCTTGCGGAAGACTTCCTGCATGTAGTCCATCACGCGGTCCAGCGTTTCGTCGGTGGATCCAGCGCGGGTTTCAAAGGGCCGCAGGTTATAGGCGACTTCGTTTAGGACGTCGCCACAGTTCAATGCGTTCAACAAGCCGAGAAAGAAGTCGAGGTTCATTTCCAGACCGGCCTCGGCATCGGATTGGGAGAGCCCGCCCGATTGCTGGAACAGCAGGACGCGGAACCCCTCGAAGCCGGAATTGCGCAGAGCCAGCCGATATTCCGCCTCGTACATACCGAAGCGGCAGGGGCCGCACGCACCTGCGGTAAAAAACACGTACCGATCCACGATTTCCTGCTTGGTTAAGCCTTGTTCTTCCAAGCTCTGCAGATACTGCACCAGGTTGCCAACCGTGAAATAGGTCGGGTTGCACTGGCCGTTGTTGCCGTATTCCTTGCCGAGCTGAAATGCCGACACGTCGGGGGTGGGGAGTGCCTCGGCCAGATAGCCAAGCCCTTCCAACGCCCCGTGAACGAGCTTTTCGTGTTTCCAGGTCAAACCGCCGAACAGGAGAGTGGTATGCCCGCGCTGATTGGCGGTCCACATTTTCTCCGTCGGACGTTTGAAGTGGTGGACATCCTTCTGTTCGAGGCCCGCTTCCTGTTCCAGGCGAGCGCGTTCCTCCGCCAAACGGCGCCGGATGATCTCTTCCACCGAATCGTTGATCTGAACCAAACCCGATCCCAGATTCGGCTTCGGTTCAAAGGGCTGTGTACTCATTGTGTTAGCCTCTCTTCTCAGAACACACGGGGAATTCGTAGGAGCGTCTAATGGCTCCGTCAGTCACCTGATTCCGAAAACCCTCAACTCTCATTTCACAATCCACCAAAAACACCCCTACCTTCCCATAGCGTCATTCGGCAATCCCAGTTTGGCGAACGGACGCATCGGCTTGAGGCAGCCCCATTCAAGTCAAAACTCAAACGAAGCTACGCTACCCAGTATGTAGCAGTTTGGCGGGGGAAATCCAGCATCGCAAGCAAACTTCATTGAACGGTCATGATTCAGGCTGAACGGGGACTAGGCAATAGCGAAGGTATCCTCTACGCCTTGGATGAAGGTGTTGTTTGGGATGCGAGGTGGTGAGAAATCCACCACACTGTTGACGCAATCGCGATGCTGGCAGCGCCGTCGGCTGCATAATGGTACCGGCAATAAACGGTCGCGATGTAAACGGTTACCGCTACGCCGAAGAACGCGGCGCAGAGCAGCTTGCGATGAGATAGTACCTCCCACAAGCCGAATGCCGCGGAGAACGCCACCGCGACGTGCCCGCTGGGGAAAACGCTCGTCGAAATGTCGAGGTTCGTCAGATTGAACAGGTTCACTGTTCTCCAGATAGGGGTATAGCCCGGAGGGGCGACGTCAGGGAAGGCGACTCTCGGGGCCAGAGTCGGGAAATGCGGCAGCACGGCGTAGGTTGCGAAAGTGCCTGCGAAGAACACGAGCAGGAAGCGTCCGGCTTCGCTTCGTTTTCCACAGAGATAGATAACTGCCATCGCGACCGGTGGAATCGCATAGAGAAGCAGATAAACGAGTTCCAGGACCCAGGGTATGACTGGCCCGAGCCACTCCACGGCCGCCTGCAAGCCCAGGTTGTTCAGGAGGATGCGGTCGAATTGGATAAACATTTCCTGGAGGGAAACGATCGGCGCTCCGGTGATTAGATCGAGCAGATAGTAGCCCGCGAGGATGAGGCTGAGGGGAAGCCAATCCCGCAGCATGGACGTCCAGCGGTTTCCCGCACGAGTCTCCCAGGCACAGGCGAGAAAAAGGAGTGGCGGAAAGGCCCAGGCGCCGAACAGACGTATCCCGCTGATTTTCCACACTGTTGCCAGGGCTGCCATGTATAGGAAGTAGCCGAGGATCAAGCGCTCGCTGGGACGGCACACGGCCTGAGCCCAAGGAACGGTTCTGGTGGCCGCAACCTGCATAAACGATACTGTAACAGTTTGTAGTGGCAACGTGTTCTCATTTCCTGTCGAGTGTGATCAGACGGCCAGTGAGGATGATCGGTTTTGCCGGCTCGGAATCGTCGGCAGGAGTAGGGGTTGGCACCGGCTTCGGTTCGTTCTGCAAATTGCTTTTTTGCGCTTTGATGATCTCCTCTGCGCGTTTAAAAGCAACATCCATTCCCATCATTTCACCGGGGGTTGGGGAAAAGATGAACTCTTCCCAGGCTTTGTAGTAACGCTCGGCGGCGGCCCTCGCCTCGGCCGGAGTCATGCAGGAATCGGTACCAGGCTCGCGGCAATCGATCACGGCTGGCAGTGGATCAGGCGGAGGTTCGGCGGCAGGGGTATTGCTAGCGGCCTCCGGGTCCTGTGGAGGCGCGGCGACATTCGGGGCTTCGGCGGTTTCCGTGACGGGTGTCGGGCGACGGTCGCGGAGCGCGAGGATTTGCTGGAGTGCTTTGTCGTATTGGCGCTGGAACTTGGTTTCGTAACGGAGGAGCAGCCCGAGGGTCGGTCCGTCCTTGGCGAGGTAGTGGAATGCCTCGGCGCTGGATTTCGCCGGCTGGAATTTTGTCATCGCCATCACTTGCAGGTCGGCGAGGTGCGTGCGGACGCGCTGGAGCCGCCATTCGGCGTCGGCGAGGTCGTGAACGAAGTGGGATTCGGTGATGGTTTCCGGGGAATACTCCTCGTTGTAAGCGTCGAGAATTGTGCCAAATTCAGCCCGGTCCTCGTCAGGCAGCGTGGCGTAGGACGCGAAGAAATTGTGCTTACGGGCATTCTGGGAAGAGCGGCGGCGGCCTTCCTCGGTGACTGGCCCGTGGGACTGTGCGCCGTTACGGCGGGCGGCTTCGGAATGTGCTTCAGAGATGGACATTGTGGTGTCTCCTGACTTAAGCGGAGCATGGGCACCGAAGCGAGGCCCGACAACATCGGATGGATGTTGTTGATTTGGAAGGAAAAATAAATTTGGATTTTCTGAACTGATGTGGCCCGTGCGGCACTCTGAGGGAAAGCTCTTCACAACGTCCACAAAGTGGCGCCGGGCCATGCGCCAGAGAATCGCCTGAAACGCCGCCGGAGCGTTGCGTGATAAATTTGTCGCACATCTGAATGGAGGGCAAGCAGACAATCTGGCCTCATGGAGTCCGCGAGCGGCGCAACTGGTGGAGGAGAACAGGCGTAATGATCAGAGAAAGCACCATCGAGACAGTAACGCCGCCGATCACAGCGATTGCCAGTGGCTGGAGAATCTGTGCACCGGATCCGACCCCCCACGCAAGCGGCAGCATGCCGAAAATGGTCGCCAGGGCAGTCATGAGAATTGGCCGGAGCCGGCGCCGCCCTGCCTGAAAGATCGCCTCCCGCAACGGTATGCCTAGCCCGGAGAAGTGCTGTTCGGAATCGAGCATCAGGATGCCGTTCTTGTGAACGATACCGACCACCATGATCGCCCCCATGAATGAGCTGATATTGAGCGTTGACTTGGTGAGAAACAGAGCCAGCAGCGCACCCGACCCGCAAAGCAGAGTCGCCACTAGAATTGCAATCGGGTGGGAGAACGAACGGAACTCGAACACCAGAATGATGAAAATGAGCAGAATAGACATGAGCAGCACCTGAGTCAGGCCTCTAAACGACTCCTGCTGGATCTTGTACAGTCCGCCAAAATCGATTTCCGTCCCTGACGGAAGTGCAATTTCCTTGAAAAGCCGCTTCCGGATTTCGTCCATTGCAGAGCCGAGGTCCCGGCCAGCCAGCCGCGCGGTGACGGCCGACATGTTGCGCAGGTCCTCGCGCCGGATCTCGTACTGCGCGGCATCCGTCTCGACATGGGCAACGCTAGAGAGCGGCAGAGTGGACCCAGTGGGCGAGGTGATGAGGAGACTCTTCAGCTTGTCAGTCGACGAACGGAATTCCTTCGGATAGCGTACGCGAATCCCGATCCGGCGCTGCCCGCGGATCATGTTCGATGCCACCTCCCCGTCGAGGATCGCGCTTCCCAATTCGGCAATGTCTTTGACGCCGAATCCGGCGCGCCCGGCCTTTTCCAGATCAACGCGGAAGTTGACGCCAGGCCCGATGAGGATCGTCTGATTGGTGACGTCCACTACCCCTTTCACTTTGGGCAGCCACCTGGCCACATCCTCAGCTACGGCATGGAATTTCTCCTCGTCGTCGTTGTAGATTTTGACTTCGATGGGTTGAGGCGACCAAGCCAGGTCCCCGATCAGGTCTTCGAGAATGTGCGGGAACTCCAGTTCTTCAAAGGCTCCTTCTGAGCCGAGAATCTTCTGCCGCAATTCACCGGTGATCTCCTCGACACCGCGCTTCCGCTCGCGTTTCAACTTCACCAGAAAGTCGCCGGTGTTGGGTTCGGCGATTGCCAGTGCCAGCCGGGCGCCGGTGCGGCGGGAGAAACTCTCGATCTCCGGAGTTTCCTTGAGAATTGCTTCGACGTGGCGCAGGATGCGGTCCGTCTCTTCGAGGGAGGTGCCCGCGGGCATACGGTAATCAAGGACAAAAGCGCCTTCGTCCATTTCAGGGAGGAATCCGCTGCCCAGGTTGAAGTACAGACCGACTGCTCCGCCGAAAATCAGGACACTCAACACGACGATCCATCCAGGATGTGCCAGCGCCGCTCCCAGCGCCGACTCGTAGCGGGCGGACAGCCACAGCATCAGGCGGCCTTCACCGGCATGCTCGGCCTCCTCCAAGGTCGTCGCGCCGCCGTGTGTTTTCGCCTTGAGGAAGAGCTTCGCCAGCACAGGTGTAAAGAATATGGCGAGGAAGAGCGAGGCGATCAAAGCGGTCACCATCGTCATGGCGAGGGCGCGGAAAAACACCGCTGTGATTCCGCCGAGAAACACCAGCGGCACAAACACCACGATTGGCGTCAGCGTCGATCCGATGAGTGCCGGTGTGAGCTCGCTGATCGCACTCATCGCGGCCTCCCTCGGCTGCTGGCCCATGGACATGTGCACCATGATGTTCTCCACCATCACGATCGCGTCGTCGATCACCACACCTATACAAGCCGCAATGCCGCCCAGTGTCATCAGATTGAAGCTCATGTTGAAGAGCTTCATGAAGACCACCGCGATCATCACGGCGGCCGGGATCACGAGTGCCGCCACCACCGTGGTACGCCAGCTTTTTAGAAATCCGACCAACACCGCGATCGACAGCGCGAGGCCGATGAGAATGCTTTCCGTCACTCCGGAAATCGAGTCCCGCACGAGAATTGACTGGTCATAGAAGGTTGATAGCTCGATGTCTGATGGCAGACCCTTCTTGATGTTGCTGAGTTCGTTGTTGACCGCATCGGCGATCTCGACAGCATTGCCATCCGGCTGTTGCAGCACATTCACCAGCACCGCAGGCCGCCCGTTCGCCGTGACCACGTTGTAGACCGGCTTTTCGCCCGGCTCCACCGTTGCCAGATTGCGAATAAACACCGGGGTTCCTTTCACTACGTCCACCACGATGTCTTCGATTTCGGACCGCTCTTTCATCAATCCAGTCACCGCAGTCAGGTAGAGGTGATAGTTCTCCTGGATCATGCCCGCGGCTGTGATCGTGTTCGTATTGCGGATCGCATCCACCACTTTGGTCAGCGGCAGAGCATAGGAATTCAGCTTCCGCGGATTCACTACGACGTGAACCTCGGGGGGGCGTCCACCAACGATGCGCGTCTCAGCAACGCCCGGAAGCCGATAGAGCCTCGGCGCCAGGTTGTAGTAAGCGAGATCCCATAACTCCGCCGTAGAACGGCCGGGTGATGTAATGCTGAACCCAATCATTGGAAACACGGAGAACGTGAGGCGGTTGATGTAGAACCTCGCGCCGGGCGGTAAAGAGGGCATGATCTGCGCCATGCGGCCCTGCACCAGGTGCAATCCGTGCAGGATATCCACGTCCCACCGGAAGAACACACTGATCTCGGAGCTGCCGCGGCCCGTCACCGAGCGCACGTTGGTGATGCCAGGAACCAACCGGATGGCTTCTTCAATGGGGCGCGTGACGGATTGCATCTGAATGTCGACAGGCGCGATGCCATTATCGACGAGAATCACGATGCGGGGAAAATCGGTTTGGGGAAATATGGAGATCGGCAGGCGGAAGGTGAACACCGCGCCTGCGAGAGCGAAGCTGAGTACAATCAGAACCAGCGCGCGGCCGTGCGCTTCGACAAAATTGGCGAGGCGGCCGCTCATTTCTTTCCATCGCTCCAGTGGATCTCGGCATTCTCGGGCAGACTGTAGCCGCCTTCGATAATCACGGGGTCGCCTTCCTTGACGCCCTTACGGATCTCGACCATCGCCCCGTAAGTGTTCCCCGCTTCCACTTCGCGCTTCTCGGCCTTGTTGCTGGCCAGGGCAACCATCACCACGCCCTTGCGTGTGCCTTCTTCAAACTGGACAGCGGCGAGTGGAACCAGAATGCCGCGGGACGCCGCTCCGGTGGCAATGGTGACGGAACCGAATGTGCCGCCCCGAAGGGTATGGCTGCCGTTAGGTATTTCGCACCAGACTTCCACTGTGCGGCGTGCCGCGTCCACAGATTGATTAATCACCGCAACGCGGCCCGTATGCGCGGCGCCCGAGCTATCGCCGGATGTGAAAGAGCAGGTTTGTTGCAGCCTCACGCCAGCGGCTTCCGATTCCGGCACCTGCGCGCGGGCGATCGCTACCGAGAGATCCATCAAAGTGAAAATGGGTGAATCCGGCTTCGCCATGTCTCCCGGGTATAGAAACTGCTCGGTGACAGTTCCGTTCATCGGACTGCGGATTTCAGCGAATGCCAGTTGTGCTTCAATCAGCGCCAGCCGGGCCTTGGCGGCATCCAGACGGCTCTGGGCTATTTGAATATCCTTCTCGCGCGACTGGCTTTCCAGAAGCTGAAGCGACTTTGAAGCAACGTCGTGAGCGGACTTAGCTTGTGCCAGATCTGTTTGGCTTTGTACGACGTCCTTGTTTGGTATGGCGCCTTTGTCAAACAGATCCTTGCGGCGGTCATAGAACTTCTGTGCCTGCTTCAGAGCGGCATCGGCGGAGATCACCTGGCCGCGCGCGCGCTCGACATCCGCGGGGAGCGTACCCGATGTCATCTTCTGGAACGTTGCTTCGGCGTCGGCTACTCCGGCGACCGCTTCCTGGCGTTGCGCGGCCAAGTCGCGGTTCTGCAGCCGCACTAACACCTGGCCTTTCGATACCGCATCTCCTTTGCGTGCCCCCAGCGATTCGACAACCGCGGTGAGGCGTGCAGCAATGTTCACCTGCTCCCGCGGGAAAACAGTTCCCGGGCTCTGCACCGTCCGCCGGATATCCGCCATTTCCGCACGCGCCACCTTCACCGTGACCACGGGCTTCACCGGAGCCTCTTCTTCGTGCTTGCCGCCGCAGGCGGATATGGCCAGGCAGGCCGCAGCTATACTGAGATACTTTGTCATTGCCCGGATGCAACCTCCAGATCGAGTCTCGCCAGCCAATAGCTCGACAGGTTGGCGTAGTGGTTGGAGCGCGCTTGTGCGAGCCCGTTCTGCGCCGTCACGACGTCCAGGGCTGAACCTTCGCCGCCTTCATACCGCACACGGCTGAGACTCAAGTCCTCCTGTGCCAGCTTCATCTGCTCGGCGGTGAGCGCGATCAGTTCATAGGTGTCCTGCACCCGGCGCAGCGCATTCTGATACTCGGCGGAAAATGTGCGCTCGGAGATCGCCCGGGTTGTGGACATCTGCTGCGCTTTCAACTGCAACTGGCGCGTCGTGGCGCGTGTCTTGTATCAGTCGAAGACCGGCACCGTCAGGTTGATTCCCGCCATGTAGCCACGGTCACGAGCGCGCAGAGCGGTGGAGTCAATCCCATACTCGAAGACAACACTCGCCTGTGGAAACAACGCCGCTCTCGAGCGCTTGGCCTCCGCTTCAAACACGCGGCGTTGGGCATCCATCCAGTTGAACTCGAGCCGCCTGAGGAAGGGTGCCGGGGCGTTGGCCGGGGCGTTGGCCGGAGCGGGCTCAACAGCCGATGGAGTATTCTCCAGCACGTCCTCAATGTTCAATTCCGGCGCCGCGCCACTGGTCCAAAAGGAAGCGAGTTCCTGGTTGGCGATCCCCGCCTGCGATTGCGCCGACTTCAGCGACTGGCGCTGAAACGCTGTTTGCGCGGCCGCCTTGATCAGATCCGCACGGGCAGCCTCGCCGCCCTCGAACAAGAGCCTGGCGCGCTTCTCGAAACTCGCGCTCTCACCCAACGCGTCCTCAATCACCCGCGCGAGGCGGCGCGTGAGCAACAGCTTGTAGTAGGCATTTGTGACCGCTCGCCGCAAATCGCGTTGCGCCAGGCTGACACTGACCCCGGCCGCCTGATCCACGGCCCGCGCCCGCTCCAGATCGGCGCGCAAGCGGCCGGAGATGTCCAACTCCTGAATCAACGAGCCGAGGGCGACATACTCGCGCACTCCGTTCAAGGCTACAAAACTGAAGTTGGACCGGTTGTCACCCGTGGGGCTGTTGTAGGTAAAGCCGCTGTTGATCTGCGCACGAGGCAGGAGTCCAGCGCGCGCAATCGTCTGCTCATGACCGGCGATCTCCCGCTCCTGCCGCGCCAGGCTCACCGCCGACGGAACGCCATTGGCCAACCGGATGCAGTCGGCAAGGGTCAGCACGGCTCCCGGCTGCTGCGCCCAGAGGGCACTCGTGAGTGTTGCGAAAAGCACTGCGAGTCGGATCAATCTGTGCACGCTCCATTTCCTTGACTTCTGAGGGTCATCGCGCAAAACGGAGTGCGGCGCGAGCTGTGCTGACTAATCCTGGCGGCGCGCCGCACGCTTTGCGCTGCGAACATTCCGGCACACAAAAACTCTTACCGATGGTGCTATCCTTCCCAGTTGCGCTGAGACGGTTGATGGCGAGACTCCATCGCCATAGAGCTTGCAAACGCTCTACTATATCGCACAGTCGCGACCCGAGCCGCAACCCGCGATCGAAGTGCTCCGTAGATGTTGGAACGTCCGTGAAGCCCACCACCTGAAAAGCCGTTGCTGTATCGCAATGATGGAAAAGTGAGCGAAAATGCGCTCGCGATTAGCGGCTCAAGGCGGTCCGGCCGGCGAATCGGGCCGCTGCGCCCAGTTCTTCCTCTATCCGGAGAAGCTGGTTGTATTTCGCGATGCGATCAGTGCGGCTGGCTGAGCCCGTCTTGATCTGACCCGCCGAGGTGCCAACAACAAAATCGGCGATGAAGGGATCTTCCGTCTCGCCGGAGCGATGGGAGACAACAGAGGAGTAACCTGCGGCGTTTGCCATGGCGATGGTCTCCAGAGTCTCGGTGACGGTACCGATCTGGTTCAACTTGATGAGGATGGAATTCGCGATGCCCTGCTCAATCCCCTTGGCGAAGATTGCCGTGTTGGTCACATAGATGTCATCACCCACAAGCTGGATCTTCTCTCCCAGCGTTTGCGTGAGAAGGTTCCATCCGCGCCAGTCGTTTTCCGCCATGCCGTCTTCGATGGAGAGGATCGGATATTGGCGGACCCAGTTGGCCCAGAATTCCACCATCTACTCTGGGGTTCGTTCGCTCTTGTCCGATTTGCGGAAGATGTACTTGCCGGCTTCAGCGTCGTAGAACTCGCTGGCCGCGGGATCGAGTCCAATGCCGATCTGGCTTCCCGGTGTGTAGCCAGCCTTCGTGATCGCCTCCAAAATCACCTCGACAGCCTCTTCATTGGATTTGAGGTTTGGCGCGAACCCGCCCTCATCGCCAACGGCTGTGGAGTAGCCGCGCTTCTTCAAAACACCTTTCAAGGTGTGGAACACCTCAACGCCCATGCGTAGCGCTTCGGAAAACCGGCTTGCGCCCACAGGCAGGATGAGGAATTCCTGCGGGTCAACACAGTTGTCCGCGTGGACGCCGCCGTTGAGGATATTCATCTGGGGAACCGGTAACAACGTTGCTGATACCCCTCCCAGATAGCGATAGAGACTCGTCTTCTGGGATTGCGCCGCCGCGCGCGCGGCCGCCATCGAGATCGCCAAAATGGCATTTGCGCCCAGCCGGCCCTTGTTGGGCGTTCCGTCGAGGGCAACCATCTTGCGGTCCAGCTCGCACTGCCTTGTGGCATCCATACCAACCGCCGCGGCAGCGAGCTCGCCATTGATGTGCGCCACTGCCTTCTGAGTGCCTTTACCCAGGTAGCGCGTCTTTTCACCATCACGCAGTTCTACTGCCTCCAATTCACCGGTGGACGCACCCGAGGGAACGGCGGCGCGTCCGAAGCTTCCATCAGCAAGCTTTACATCAGCTTCCACTGTCGGATTGCCTCTAGAGTCGAGAATCTCCCGGCCTGTTATTTTGATGATTTCGGTCACACAAACTCCTTCGTTCTTTGGTTGATTGCAGGTACCCCTCCAAACAGAATGCCGGTTGTTTGAGTTTTGATCCAATTCCTGTAGTGCGCTATTCTGAAGCTTGAAAGCGGTGGAGTCCGCTTTAACCGCAACCCCCCAGTAACAGGCGTTGCCAATGACTCCTACAGATTGGCTGTAGGGGTTTCCCTTCCTCTTCCAGCAATCTCGACAAGACGAAACACTCGGAGGCTTTGCCTTGGATCGATACGCCATGGTTATGCTCGGAGCTGCGGCCGGTGGGCTCAGCCGCTACGCTCTGGGTACCGTCATCACGCAGCGTTTTTCGGGACGCTTCCCGCTTGGCACTGTCTTTGTCAACGTGTCCGGTTGTTTTTTGATCGGCGTCATCATGACAGTGCTCACCGAACGCCTGCAGCCTCATCCAAACTGGAGACTGCTATTGGTGGTTGGAGGACTCGGCGGCTATACGACATTTTCCAGTTTTGAATATGAAACCTATCAAGCCGTTCGCAGCGGGAATCATTGGAGTGCATTGTTGAACGTGTTCGTGAGCGTCATCGTGGGCTACCTGGGTGTCTGGTTTGGCGCATTCCTGGCGCGAGGGCGCTGAGCAATGCAGATCGAGACGCAAACCGATTCGTCGATCGCACTGGTTGAGGATCTCTCCGCCCGCTACGCCATTCATTCCATCCGGCCGCTGCTGGGAGCCTGTCGCGCGGCCGCTCGCCGGAAGGAGTTTCAGGTGGCCGTCATTGGCCGCTTTAAAGCTGGCAAGAGCAGCTTCCTCAACCGCCTGATGGGCGTGGATCTTCTTCCAGTGGGAGTCACCCCCGTAACCTCGGTCATCACCAGAATTCGCTTCGGCAGCGCTCCCCGGATGGTGGTTCGATTTCTCGATGGCCGTACGATGGAACCCGGTCTTGAGCATCTGCCGGCATACGTGACGGAATCACAGAATCCGGAGAACGTGAAAGAGGTGGAATCAGCAACCGTGGAGTCTGGGAACCTCTCTCGTTTCCCCAGCATTTGCTTCGTCGATACGCCGGGCCTGGACAGCGTCTTTGCGCACAACACAGAGACTGCCCGTGCATGGATGCCCAACGTCGATTTGGCACTGATAGCCGTAGGAGTCGATCCCCCGCTGTCCCATCACGATGTCGCTTTGCTCAAAACCTTGTACGAGTTCACTCCCAGGGTGGCGGTCCTTCTGACGAAGTTTGACCTGCTCGATCGCCATGATTCCGGGCAGGTGCTCTCCTTTGTGCGAGACCAGCTTCTCCGTCAACTCGATCCCGCGCCTCCGGTCTTCCCGTACTCCTCCAGAGTAGGTTTTGAATCGCTCCATGCCGCAGTCGAGTCGGAACTGCTGATTCCCGCGGTCCGGCGGCTCGAAGAGGAACGCGCGCTGGTGCTCAGCCACAAGACGTCCACCCTGTTAAACGAGTGTGAGGACTCACTCCGCCTCGCTCTGGGCGCGGCCGAGGCCACGGACAGCGAGCGGTCCGGCCTCAATCAACTGGTGCTCGGCGAGAAGGACTCGCTCGCGGAATTCAAGACGCAGCTTCGCCTGATTACGCTGCACGCCGCAGGTGGCTCACGGCAGCACATCGCCGCCGTTCTCGAGGCCTGTCAATCTCCGATCGAGGCCGCGTTAGCCGATGAACTGCGCGCCCGTTATCCCCAATGGAAGAGTCTTGCAATGATGATTCCCGCCTTTCAGGAGTGGCTGGAACACTCGCTTCACCAGCGTCTCGCACAGATCTCCGCCGCCAATCGCAGCGTCTTCCTGCGTCCAGTGGATCAGGCGTCATCCCAACTGGTCCGTTCCTTGCAGGACTTCCGCAACCGGCTTTCCGAACGTACCTTCAAAGCCTACGGCGTTCGTCTGCGGACCACCGGGATCGAGATGCAGATCACCGATCCCCGCACACCCGACATCAATATCGGCAAAGTCTTCGACCGTAATTGGGAATTGCTGAGCATGATCATCCCGATGTCGCTGGTGGGCGGACTCGTATATCGGCATCTTGCCAACCGGAAGATGCCCTATGAGGTTTACAAGAATCTTTCCCGCCTCGCCACCCAGTGGGAAGAAAGCGTCAACGTAGCGCTACGTGACTTGCTGGCGCAAGCGAATCATCGGCTCGACGAATGGATGACGACTCTCGACGGGCTTCTGTCGCGCACCAGTGGGGAATCATCTCAGATACAGGAGGACCTGGCCAAATTGAGCGCAGCGCAAGCGGCCATGCGGCAAGGCTAGTCTATGCAAGCGAACTCTTCTCTGTTTGATCTGGATCCTGGGGTCGAACTGCCGCGCCTGGTGCGCATGGTGGTCGAAGTGCCAAAGGGCTCGACCAACAAGTACGAGTATGACCCGAAGGCAGGCCTCTTTCGACTGGATCCTCCGCTCTATTCCCCGGCACCATCGCCGAAGACGGGGAGCCATTGGACGTGATGTGCCTAACTACCCACGCCAGCTTTCCGGGGTGCGTGGTCGAGTTACGGCCACTCAGCTTGCTGCGGATGATGGATGGCGCGGCCACCGGCGATAAGACCGTTGCGGTTCCTACGCGCGACCCGCGATACGAACCAATCGACGCCATCGATCACGTTTCTCCGCAAGTCCTCCGTGGAGTCCGGCATTTCTTCTCCATCTACAAGGAATTGGAAAGCGAAGCGATGGTTATGGAAGGATGGCACAGCCTCGCCGATGCGCGGCAGGTTGTTTCAGCGGGGCGCCAGCGATATCTCGACTCCGGCATCACCACGTGACATGGACACCACAGGACTGAATTCGTCTCATCAACGCCATCTGCTGATCTCTTGCAAGGAGGCCGATAAGCTCCTCTCGGAGATTGAAGCGGTGCTTCACAGTGCTTCGTCAAAGTCCCCTTTTGCGAAATACGAAGTCGACTTCAGCCCGGCGCAGGGCCGAACCGTGGAAGACCATTTGGCGCGTATCCGCGCTCAAATCGTAAGAGTGCTGGAAAGCTTTGGCATGACGCCGGAGCCGCCGCGGTTCGGCGCCATCCACTCCATCCGCGTGACGCTGGCATTTGTGCGGATCGCGATCCAAGAGACCCGCCCGGCAGTCTTGGCCGGATACGGAGAGATTCCTCCGCATCTGCTGCCCGAACTGAACGGTCTGATCACCGAGTTGGAAGGGCTGGTGGACCGCCTCGACTGCTACATTGGCGGCGGGCCGGATCTTCAGGAGCGGATGAGCCGGATCGCGACGGATACGAATCATGCCGGGGCGTTGAAACACCTCGGCGACACGATCCAGAAACATGGCTTGGTCGAGTTGCGGCCGTCGCTCGAAGCGATTCTCGACCGCATGGAAGACCAGCGCCTCGAGATTGCTGTCTTCGGCCAGGTAAGCTGCGGAAAATCGTCGCTGCTGAATCACATCCTGGGCGCTGATATTCTCCCGGTGGGCGCCACGCCGATCACCGCTGTTCCCACGCGCCTCTTGTTCGGCCCTGAGCCGAGGCTCCGTGTGGCCTTCGCCGGCTACAAAGGGGAGAACTTCCCCTTGCCCCAACTTTCCGAGTTTGTTACTGAACAGCAGAATCCGGCCAACACCAAAGGAGTGTGGAAGGTGCAGGTCGAATACCCCGCTCCCCGTTTGCGGGAAGGTGTCGTGTTTGTCGATACCCCGGGCCTCGGATCCCTGGCAACTGCGGGCTCGCAACAGACCTTGGCTTACTTGCCAAATTGTGACCTCGGTGTCGTGATGGTGAATTCCAGCTCCAGCCTGACCCCGGGGGATGTGCGCACCGTTCAAATGCTGCACGAATCCGGAGCGGCCGTCCGTGTGGTGCTGAGCAAAGTGGATCTGCTTTCGCGCGCAGACGTCGAGCGATCACTTCGCTATGTCCACGACAAGCTTGTATCGGATCTCAATCTTGAGGTGGCGGTTGCCCCCATCAGCACGGTCGGCGACCACGAAGCGCTGCTCGATCGCTGGTTCGAGCAGGAAATCGCCCCGCTGCAGGAAAAGCACAAACAACTCGCCGAAGTATCCCTTCATCGCAAGATCGAATCGCTCCGCTATTCCGTCGACCGGGGGCTGGAATCGGTCCGGCGTCGGAGTGAGGCCGTCCCTCCAGACCAGCTCGCCCATCTCCAGCGGGTGGAAGTGCAACTGCGCCGCGCGGCAGGCGAGTTCCAGACAGCGGAGGCAGCGTGCCTGAAGACTTGCGACGAGATTCGCCAATTGGCTCCGGTCGCTTTGCGATGGGCCGCTCGCCAAGCTGTTCAGTATTGGACTGGAGACACTTCTTCCCGCCTGCCGTCCGGCTTTGTGCGGGACGCCGTCATCACCTCAGCGATCACGGTTGCCAGGGAGATGGTCTCTGCTCTCGAAGAACTCGCGCGGAACCTGAATGCTTGCCTGCGGGAAACCTCGGACGCAATTGCAATGGATCGCGCCGGACTGCCGGACGACCTCGCAGGTCTGGTGAGAGGAATGCCGCAAATCGATCTCTACCTTGACGATCCGGACGTCGCCCGGCCCTTTGTGTTGCGGATCAACCAACGGCTTGCCGAAGCCGCCATCGAGCGTAAGCTGCAAGATGTGTGCGGCGCCGCGGTTCACGAAGCGTTCAGTTCCCACGGACGCCTGCTCGAAGCATGGCTGCGCCGCACGCTGCTTACGCTCCAGCACCGCTTTGACATGTATGCCGACGGGTATCGCGCGCAATTGGGCCGAATTCTGGCACCGCGCTAGCCCAAGCCCATAAGTCCGTGGCAGAAGTCACAAAACACCGCTTGCTGAGAGTCTGTGAAAAATTCCGAAAACCGCTTGCTTACGCGCGCGGCTGGGGTAGATTCAGTGCGTTACGGCGCGTATACCGTGAGCGAACGACTATTATCACGGGCTGCCAAGCCAGGCGCTTTGCTTTGGCCAAATCGGTCACGAGCGGAAGCGCATGATGGTGTCGATTCGCAGCGGCGCAAACTTCACGTATCGTCCGCTTCGATACTCCTCCCGCGTGGCGCGCTGGCACATGTCGAGGATCTCGCCGGGATTCCCTTTGGCGCTGTCGATCACCTGCTTCTCGAAAGACTCCATGTCGATGCCGCAAAGCTGAAAATGCTCCGCGGCGAGACGGAACAGTTGGAGAGCCTGCGGTTTGCTGAGTGGGCCGACTTTCAGTTCCTGCCGGGGGTCCCAGAACAGCCGGTGCAACTCGCCCAGAGACGTGGTATCCCTGGCCACGGCGATGAATGACATTCCAGGGGAATGATAGAGACGCTGAATGAACCGGTAGGTCTGAAACCCGGCCTGCCGGACATCATCGAGAACCACCGGCCATGGAACCGTTTCCAGTGCTTTCCAAAGGACACCCTTCAAATGGCAGCTCGTCTCCGTTCGCAACCGCAACTCGGCGTCCACAATTCCTTTTGTATGGCTCAGCAGGACAGGATGCCGCTGCCGTGTTAGCGCAATCGCAAGGTCAACGAGAATGTCATGCAGCGTGGATGCGCATCGCATGCACACCACTGCCCTCCGGGTATGCTGAAGGACAGTACGCACAACACGAGTTTTACGCGCACCCATCGGACCGGTCATGAGCAAAGATCGGCGCTGCTCGATCGCAACGGCGGTTTGCCGCAGCTCGTGCTCCAACCCGACAAGTGCTATTTCACCACGAGCACGCTGCACGGTGCTAGCCGTGCGGGTGCTTAACAGTTTTGGGGAATGATGGCCGAACCGGCTCTTTAATCCAAACTCGCCCGCAGCCACTCCCCGACTGGCAAGGTCTGGGGAATAGTCAAGCCACCGAGGGTTGAAACGACCACCGTAAAAAACATTTG
>JACQZR010000146.1 GCA_016213775.1 Acidobacteriota bacterium | reverse complement strand
CGGTCGAAGGTTTGCTACGCGCTTCTTTCAGCTTCACCTCGCGGCTACGCCTTGCGTTTCGCTACGGTTGCCTGTCATCGGCTCCGGTTGGCTCCTTTCATCCAACAAGATTCTGCCCATGCTGGGCACACTGGGGCGGGCCCCCCGCGGGCCCGCACATTGGCGTTTAAACAGGCCGCTCCCCTAATCTCCACCACGGACACAGAATCTTGAGGAGCAGACATATCTGTCAGAAGAAGGGTGATCAGAGCTTATCCTAAACACTGCGCCGCCAGCGATATTGATGCGCCAGGTTTGAAGCTCAATGCCGGAATGCTGCCGCTTTTCTTTTCGTTCCAGTGAAGAAAACGAGATATCGCCCAATCCCCCTCCACACAGGGCCACTCCGTTTCGTGACCAGCGGAGTCGATAGACGCAGGCCCCCGGATTCCGCCGGCACAACGGCCGCAGTCACTTTATTGCTGGGAACTCCGTCGCGGAACACCTGCACTGTGACCGGCCCGGTCACGCCCGGCGGAGTCTGGAAAGTAACTCGCGCAGGGTTGACCGAGTACACCAGCGCCCGAATCCCATTCACTCGCACTTCGACGCCGTTCAGTTGCAAGGGGGGATTCGCCAGATCCGCTGTGGCAGGAACCTGCCAGTTCGCCGTCACTCCAGAGAGTTGCGAACCCTGCACCTGCGCCAGAGCGCCGGCACGCAGCGGGCCGCCAATGAAGGTCGCGCTGCCATCGGGCGATGGGCCCACCGCAACCAGTTCCGGCCCCAGGACGAAAGCACCGCGTCCGTACGTAAACACCGCTGTTCTGCCGGTGGCGGGATTGATCTTGATGTCGTAGACCGGCGCGATGGGCATGCCCACGTCGGGCCCCTGGCGAAGCCATGTCGCGGCAGCGTCGTTACTGCGCCACAACCCGATATCACTTCCTGCATACACCACCCGCGGGTTGATAGGGTCCACGGCGACGACGTTGAACGGCTGGTCCTGTGGAGGACTCACGTTCGCCCATGCTGGCGAAGCCGCAAGTGCGTTGGTAGTTTTGAAGACGTGGCCCGGCTTTCCGGGAGTCGCATCGTCAAAGCTGGATACAGCGGCGTAGAGGATGTTGGGATTTACCGGATCAAACCCCAGCCAATTAACCACGCGGCCCGGGAGGCTCTTGCTGGGATCGAGATCGGTCCAGGTCCTTCCGCTGTCACGGGTGAGCTGAACCTGGCCGCCAAGAGTTCCATAGGCGTACGTGGTGCATGCGGTGCCGGAAGGCGACCAGGCAATGGCCTGGATGGTGGCGGGAGACCCTTCGCGATTCGGGAGGCCCGCCGGTGAGTTTGCAGCCCACGTGGGTGCCGCCGAATTGAAGAAATTGTCCGTCCGCCATATGCGGTTCGTACCGGTCAGGAAGACGTTGTCATTACTGGGACACTTGCGCACCGGCGCAACGAAGGCGGACGCAGTCTTGTCGATTCCCTCATCGGCCGGGACGACTGAATTACCGCCGTCCGTAGTGCGGCTTATCGAGCCCCATATCCGGGCACCCATCCAGTCCGTGTCGGGTCGGCTGGACGACACTGCAACTTCCGCTTCACCCCATATCCTAGGACTGGGTAATGTCAGCCAGACGCCGCCGGCGAGTACGGCGACTTGAAAGTCCCGGAAGCCCGCCACCATGAAACCCGGATCGGTTGGATGCAAGTCGGCGCCATAGAACATCTGGGTGGAAAGCCCGCGGTTGTGGTTCTGCCACGACTCTCCACCATTGCCCGTGCTCCAGACGCCGCCGTCATTGCCTACGATCAATCGATTCGCCGCCCATGCGGTGGCATGGTAGTCAGAGTGTATTCCCGTGGCTTCGGTTGCATTGGTCCAGACCGGCATGAAGTTACAATTCGAACAGCGCCACAAGCCTCGCTCCGCGCCCCCAGCAAAAAGCCTGTTGGCATCGGATGGGTCAACCGAAATCACGTGGGAATAGTTGCATTTTTCCGGGCCACAGTAACCGCCATCTCCGGTTGCGCCTGTGGGAATCTGAATCCACGTCGGCGTAGCATCCCAGGCATTGTCGGTCCGGTACAGACCTAAGAGCGGGGGCGCGTTCGGTCCCCCGTTGGGGGCGACCGCCATGCTCGCATACAGCACGCGTGGATTCGAAGGCGCTATGGCCAACTCGATGCGGCCGGTTGTGGCGCGCGACGGCGTCGAGGCTCCCCATGGACCTGCAATCGGGGTCCAGGTCTGGCCGCCGTCAGTGGATCGGTACACGCCGTTCAGAGCGCTTCCAGCGGCATCATTGTTAAGACCGTTTGGGGTGCGGACCTCGCCGATGGCTGCGTACTGATTATTGAAGTTTGTGGGGTCGATCTCCAGGGCGGTGGCCGCTCCAGCCAAAGTCCGGACCCAGTTCGCGCCCCCATCTGTCGACCTCAGCACGCCGAATGGCGGAGAAGAGGGCACGCCCTCATTGCTCTCGCGCCCGTACCCCCCGCGAGATGCCGTTGCCAACACAACGTTGGGATTTGCCGGATGCACGCGAATGCGCCTGACGGAAGCCCGCGCGAAATTCCTAGCGCCTTGCACGGTCCAGGTTTTTCCGGCGTCTATCGATTTCAGAACGCCATGGCCAGTTTTGGTAAAGCCATGCAACACCCCTTCGCCTGTGCCAGCGTAAATGATGCTTGGATCGCTCGGAGCAAACGCGACCGCTCCCGTCGCCAAGGTTGGCGCCGAGTCGGCGATGGGGCGCCAGGACGCGCCCGTGTCGCGAGTCTCCCATAGCCCGCCGTTGCCTACCCCGGCCAGCCAGTGGGCAGGGTCCCTTGGATCGACCGCAATCGCAGCCACGCGCCCTGAGTTCGGTTGCTGCTGGTATAAGGGCGCGGGGCCGATACTAGTCCAGACTGGCGATGCGCCGGAAGTGCCGACTGTAATGGTGAAGGTCTTAGAAGCCCCCCTCAAGGCCCCGTCCATGACCACAACCGTGAAGGTGAAAACACCTGCGGTCAAGGGCGTTCCCACAATCTCGCCGCTGGGCAGCAGTGCCAAGCCGAGCGGCAGAGCGCCTCCTACAATCGACCACCCATCGCGCGGGGCGTCTCCCGACGCGAGCATCTGCGCGAACGGTGAATTCAAGCTCGCCTGTAAGGCTGACTGCGTTAGAGGAAATGTAATGATGGACCCCGCTGGCGGCGTCGTGCCCGTATCGAGCGCGTAAACGCCGCGGCCGAAGGTGAAGGCTACGATCCGGTTGGTGGCGGGATTGATTTTCAGATCGAAAACAGGAACGTTCGGCAACCCCGTGGCGGGGCCGAGGAACTCCCAGGTAGTACCACCGTCCGGGCTATGCCACACAGCAGAATCCGTCCCAGCATACAGCGAGTTCGCATTTTCAGGGTCGAGCGCCACCACATTGACCGGCAGGTTGACTGGCGGGCTCACGTTTACCCACACGGGCGCCGCGGCCGTCCAGTCGAGGGTCTTGAACAGATGGCCCGGCTTGGCAGCAATTTCATCGAACCCGGAAAGAGCAACATACAGCGTCTTTGGCGAGCCAGGGTCGAACGCGATCGCGCTTACTGCGCGGGCACAATACCCTGGTCGATTTCCGCAAAAGGGGAGTGTTCTGCGCGGATCGGGATCGGCCCAGGTGGCGCCGCCATCCGTGGTGATCCGCATCTCTCCCGCCATGGTTCCGTAGGCGTAGGTGTTGCAGTCCTCCCCCGCCTGGATCGCGATCGTTGAAATTGCCGAGCCGGCAGGGCCGTTCGCAACCCACAAAGGGCTTCCCGCTTGAAAGAAGTTGTCTGTGCGAAATACGCGGCTCGCACCGGCTATCAACACGTCATCGTTTGCCAGACACTTTCTTACCGGGAGAACGGGCGCCCCACCGGTGAAATCAATGCCGCCGTCGGCGCCGCCAAACGTGCGGCCTCCATCCAAAGTCCGAGAGATGCGCGACGTGACCGAGACCATCCAGTTCGTGTTCGGATTCGCAGAGGAGAACGCAGCCTCCGCCAGCCCTATTCCAATAGAGCGCCACGAGCCATCCCCTGTCCGCAGCGCGCCGCCATTATCGACTGCACCACCCAGAATGATATTCCGATCGGTAGGGTGCAGGTCGCCTGCAAGGAACCGCGCGACCCCTAGTCCTCGGTTGTGGTCCTGCCAGGGCGCGCCGCGCGTGGCAGTGCTGAACAATCCAGTGTCTGTGCATGCGATCAGGCGATCGCCCGCCCATGTCAGGCTGTGATCATTGGCAGGCAGGCTGCGGCGGCCCTGTCCGTCAATACCGGCGTCTGTCCAGGAGGCGCTGCTGTCGCAGTGATCGCATCGCCAGAGCGAAACTCCACCCGCAAAAAGCGTTCCCGGATTGGACGGATCCACGGAGAGCGTCGGTAACTCGAAGCACCGCGGACCGCAATAGTCGGCGCAGTTTGGGCACCCGGGAGTCGACCAGTTTCCGCCCATGGGGACCTGTATCCAGGTGGGCGCGCCAGCCCACGCGTCATCCGTTCGATACAGGCCAAGCAGACGGCCACTGATATCCGAAGCTCCTTGTACGCTGACGTACACCGTATCGGGATTGGAGGGTGCGATCGCGATCGCCAGACGTCCAATATTCGATCCACTCCATGGGCCGGTAACAATCGACCAACTCCGGCCCGCATCGGTGGAGCGATACAAGCCGCTGAGCACAGGAGTGTTCCACGGGCCAAAGTAGGCGGGTAGGGCCATGCCCGCGTACTGGCGGTTGAAATTGGACGGATCTACCTCCAGGGCTGTGGACTCGCCGGCGAGCTTTCGCGTCCAGGTCAAACCTCCATCAGTCGAACGCTGGAGACCGAATGGCGGGGGGCCGGTTGTCTGCTCATTGAGGCGCCCCGAGCTTCCCCGTGACATCACCGCGACAACGACGTCCGGATTCTCGGGGTCCACGCGAATGGCGCCGATGGAAGTTCGAAAGAAAGTCGAGGCGCCCAGCACCGACCAGGTTGCTCCGCCATCAGTGGATTTCAAGATTCCTTGTCCCGTGTGTGACTCGAATCCCCAGGTGGCCTCTCCGGTTCCGGCATAGATAACCTTCGGATCACTCCCGGCAAAGGCCACGGAGCCGATGTTGAGGTTGGGTTGGGAGTCAATGGTGGGGTTCCAACTGGCTCCGCCATCGTGACTTTCCCACACACCTCCGCTTGCTGCCCCAAGGATCCAGTGATTGCGATCGGATGGGTCCACCGCGAGGCTCCTGATCCGGCCCGTCGGACCGTTTCCACCGATTAGCGGGGCAGGGCCCAGGCTGGTCCACGTTTGGCCATGGCTGGAGTTCACCAAACCTGCCAGGAATAGTGCAACAGGAATCACGGCGATGCACCGGCGGCCGCGGCGCCTAATCTGAATCTCCCTCATGAGTTCCTCGGCTTCGGTGGTCAAGTATATCAATTCTCCGCAGATCTCGAAAGAGCCGAAATGCAGAGTAAACGAGTGCAGATTGCGTGAACATCTCACTATTTCTGAACTCCACCATGACTAACTTTGCACCGAGCGTTTCGAGTCCAATCTCGACTGAACGGTGCTGATATGGCACGAATCGGCGAATAGTCACCTGTAGTCGCCAGGGGTTTACCAATCCGTGACAATCATGTCCGAACCGGAGAATCGGGCTTATTTTTAACGCCTATGCCCGGGCCCGCAGCCGACCCCCTGGTTGGCCCGGCCGCAAGTAGGGAGTACGCTCAGGATTCCGTTGGACCGAGACGAGCGTGGTGTAGTTTGCGGATAATCGTGGGATGCGCATTTTCCTTACGGGAGCCAGCGGGTATATTGGCTCTGTTGCGGCGGAGTATTTGATCAAGGCCGGGCATCAGGTGATGGGCCTGGCGAGATCGGCGGAGACGGCCGGAAAGTTGAAGTCGCGTGGGATTGAGCCAGTACCCGGGGATTTGGAGGAGCCGGCGAAACTCGCGAAAACCGCCGCTGGCGCGGATGCCGTGATTCACACGGCGATGCAGTGGGGTCCGGATTCGGCAAAGCTGGATCAGGCAGCCGTGACGGCTTTGATCGGCGCGTTGCGCGATTCGGGCAAGACGCTCATCTACACGAGCGGTACGTGGGTGATGGGCGACACACGCGGAAGCGTGGCCGCGGAGCTTGCGGTGCTGCGTCCCCCGGATATGGTGAAGTGGCGGCCGGCCGTGGAGAGGATGGTCACAGGCGCGGTGGAAGTGGGAGTGAGCGGCATCGTCATCCGACCGGCGCGCGTCTTCGGCCGTGGCGGCGGGCCGATCGGCGAGATGGTGAAGCAGGCCAAGGAGACCGGGGTCATTCGCTTTGTCGGCGCCGGTGAAAACCACTGGTGCTTTATCCATGTGGACGCGCTGGCGGAGTTGTACGTAAGGGCTGTCGAGCAGGCACCGCGCGGCGAGTTGTTCATTGCCGCTGATGGGCCGGCGTTCCTGGTGCGCACTATCGTGGATACGGTGGCGGCCATGCACGAGGCGCGGGTGGAGTCGATTCCGCTGGAAGAGGCGCGCAGGAAGATGGGTCCGCTGGCCGATGCGCTGGTGATGGATCAGCGCATCATGACCACCAAGGCAGGTAGAATGCTCGGCTGGGGCCCCAAGTGGCCCACCGTGCTTGAGGAGATTCGTGGCGGATCGTGATCTGAATCAGTATCGCGTTGAGGTCAGCCGTTCCGAGGATGGCATCAGTGCCGGCGTGCGGCGGTTCGTGGTGCAACTCGAAGAGCGAATGACCGTGCTCGACGCGTTGTTTCAGATCCAGCGCGAACACGATGAAACGCTGTCGTTCCGATGTGCCTGCCGTGTAGGGATGTGCGGCACCTGTGCGATGTCCATCAACGGTGTGCCTGGGTTGGCGTGCAAGACACGGCCGAAGGAATTGGGAAAGGGTGTGTTGCGGCTTGCCCCTCTACCTCACTTGCCGGTGATCCGCGACCTGGTGGTTTCCCTCGATCCGTTCTTCAAACAGTGGAAGGAAGTGTTGCCCGCCTTCCGGCCCGCCGATGCGAATGCGAAGACTCCGGCGGTGATTCCGGCTTCTTCCGAATTCGCGCAGGCGATTCCGCGCAAGCGGGACTGCATCACGTGCGGCGCTTGTTTTGCGGCATGCGGCGTCAAGGCCACCAGCGGCGAATACCTGGGACCGGCGGCACTCAACCGCGCGTTTCTGCGCATCCTTGATCCGCGCGATGGCGCAAAGAAAGAGCGCGTGGAACGGATCAATGCCGAGCGCAGTGGTGTCTGGCGCTGTCATACACAATTCAACTGCGGCGCGGTGTGTCCCAAGAAAATCAATCTCACCGATACGATCACGCGGCTCAAGCGGGGGCTTCTGTTTCCCGGGAGGTTGATGCGGTGAACTCGCTGGCACAGATCTTGCAGCGTGTCACGGGCGTGGCGCTGCTCTTTTATCTGCTGCTGCACGTGATGACGATTCACAAATTGAGCGAGGGACCGGAAGCGTTCAACGCGGCCTTGGCTACGTTCAAGAGCCCGTTGTTCAAACTGCTGGAAATCGGACTGCTGGCCACTGTGATTCTGCACGCGCTGAACGGCGTGCGCGTCACGTTGATTGACTTGGGGCTGGCGTATGAGCGGCAAAAACAATTGTTCTGGGGACTCGCAGTGGCCGGAGGCGCGGCGCTTTTTCTCCTGGGCGCGGCGCCGATGTTTCTTCACGGGGTGCTGGGGAAATGAAGCCCGTCCTCCACTGGTATCTGCAACGCGTTACCGGCGCGCTGCTGCTGTTTCTGCTGATCGCCCATTTCTGGGTGGAACACTTCGCCAGCGAAGAACTGTTGCGTGGCGGCCTCAGCTACGAGGCCATTCGCGGGCGCATTTCGCAGCCCCTTTGGCAGGGGATCGACATCGCGTTCCTGATCGTCGCGTTGTATCACGGGTTGAGTGGCGTAAGGAACATCGTGCTCGACTACAGCTTCATCGGACCCCTCGCGGCGCGCATCGTCACCGCCGTGTTGATCGTTGTGGGCGGCGTGTGGGCCTGGTGGGGAATCGAGGCGTTTCGAAACCTGTGACACCGGCCTACAGCATGGAAGAGCTCGAGACCGATCTGCTGATTCTCGGCGCGGGTGGCGCCGGCCTGATGGCAGCCATGCATGCGCGGTTGCACAGCCCCAGACTACGCGTGATGGTTTCCGTGAAAGGTCTGCTGGGGCAAAGCGGCTGCACGCGCATGGTGCAGGGTGGCTACAACTGCGTCCTCCATCCCAACGATTCTTACGACAAACACTTTCTCGACACGGTGAAGGGCGGCGGTTGGATCAACAATCAGTCACTCGCCTGGACGCTGGTGAAGGAAGCACCGGAGCGCATCGTTGAATTAGAGAATCGCGCCGGCTGTCTGTTCGATCGCAATCCCGACGGCACGATTCACCAGAAAGCCTTCGCCGGCCAATCCTTCGATCGCACCGTGCATAAGGGCGATTTGACGGGCATCGAGATCATGTCGAATCTGCGTGACTACATGCTCGAATCGGGCATCACGGTGTTGCAGGAAACGCGAGGGCTCGATCTGCTGGTGGAGGATGGGCGCGTGCGCGGGGCGCTGCTGTTCGGCATTCGTACCGGCAAGTTCCTAGTTGTCCGCGCGAAGGCCACACTTGTGGCCACCGGCGGCGGCGCGACCATGTACCGCATCTCATCGCCGTCGCTCGAAAAGGCTGGAGATGGCATGGCGATGGCGCACCGTGCGGGCGCGTCGTTCGTCGACATGGAGATGCTCCAGTTCCATCCCACGGGTCTGCTGGTGGGCAATTCCGTGGCTACGGGCGGCTTGTTGGAAGAAGGCCTGCGCGGCGCCGGAGCCTATTTGTACAACGGCGAAGGGGAGCGCTACATGCAGCGTTACGACCCCGCGAAAAAAGAGCGGGCCACACGCGATGTCATCTCACGATCCAGCTTCATGGAGATCCGCGCCGGCCGCGGCAGCGCGAATGGCGGAGTGTGGATCGACATCTCGCATCTCGGCCCCAAGTTCATCCTCGAAAATTTTCCCGGCATGGTGGAGCGATGCCGCGACTACGGCTTCGACCTGGTGAACGAGCGAGTCGAGGTCTCTCCCAGCGCGCATTATCAAATGGGCGGCCTGAAAATCGACACCGATTGCTTCACCGATCTCGAAGGTCTGTTTGTGGCAGGCGAGGACGCGGGCGGCGTGCATGGCGGCAACCGCCTCGGCGGCAACGGAGTCGCGGACTCGATTGTCTTCGGCGCGCGCGCCGGTGATTCCATGGCCGCCTATGTTGCGGGCAAGTCCGCAAGCAGCGTCTCGCCAGGGTTGGCGAGGCAACTTTGCGAACGCTGGCTGCGGCCGTTTGACAAGGATTCCGGTGAGAGCATTTTCGCCATCCGCAGAGAGTTGGAGAATCTTATGTGGGATCAGGTGGGAATCGTCCGCGATGGCGCTGGCCTCAGCGATGCCATCACAAAGCTGGATCACCTTGCCGGGCGCGCGGCCCAGGCCAGGCCCGGCAAAGGACTCACTTCCAACGCGGCCTGGAACGAAATCGCCAACGTTGTGAATCTGAGCGTGGTAGGCCGCATGGTGGCCGCGAGCGCTCTGTTACGCACGGAAAGCCGTGGTGCCCACTACCGCGAGGACTACCCCACCCCGCAGAAGGAGTGGTTGAAGAACATCGTCTGGCGGCGCGTTGACGGACAATGGAAAGCGGACCTGGAACCCGTGGAATTCCCGCGGCTGCGTCCGCCGGGTGCATGAGGATGAGAGCATTCTACGAAGCAGTCGAAGAGGCCGCACGCGAATTGTATTTGCGTGCATTGAAGGATATCCCCGCCGATGTGCGAGCCGCTTTGCAGCGCGGGCTCGACGCAGAGAAGCGCGACGGCAACGCTTCCGCGGAACAAGTGATGTTCACCATTCTGGAGAACGTCCGCACCGCCGATGCGCAGGATACCCTGGTGTGCCAGGACACCGGACTGCCAGTGTTCAAAGCCGTGATTGGTGAGGATCTGATGATCAATGGCGGCGAGCTGAAGCGGCGTTTGCGGCGAGGCTGCGAACGCGCCACCAAGGAGTATCCGCTACGCTCCAACACCGTCCATCCTGTCACCCGCAAGCACACCGGCACCAATACCGGTGATGGCATTCCGGTGGTGAAGATCGAGTTCCGCGAAGGCTCCTCGGCACTCTACCTCTGCGCTGCGCCCAAAGGCTCCGGCTCGGAAAACATGAGCTTCCTCAAAATGCTCAACCCTTCAGAAGGGCTGCAAGGTGTGAAGCGTTACGTGCTCGAATGCGTCCTCGAGTCCGGCGCAAAACCTTGCCCTCCGGTGATTGTCGGCGTGGGCCTTGGCGGCACTTCCGACGTGGCCATGGCGCTGGCGAAGGAGGCCAGTTGTTTCCGCAAGATCGGCACGCGGAATGCCGATCCCGTGATTGCTGAATTGGAGGCCTGGCTGCTCGATCGCATCAACCGCACCGGCCTCGGACCGCAAGGCCTCGGCGGCGCCACTACCGCGCTCGCCGTGCACGTCGAGTGGGCCCATACGCACATCAGCCATAATCCCGTCGCTGTCAACATGCAGTGCTGGCGCGGTGAACGCGCCGAAGCGGTCATCAACGGGGCAGGCGAGGTGAGGTTCCTCTAATGGCACACCACGTTTTGTACACACCACTCACGGAAGAAGCCGTGCGCGGGTTGCAGTTGGAAGACACGGTCACCATTCAGGGAACGATCTTTGGCATTCGTGACGCTACGCAGATTCGCATTTTCGACCAAGGCATCGCGCCGCCAGCGGACCTGACGGGCGGCGTCTGCCTGCACACCGCGCCGGGAGTGCGCAAACTCGCTGAGGGCCGCTACGAGAAACTCTCCATCGGGACCACCACCAGCACTCGTATGGACCGGTTTGTTCCCGGCCTGCTGGAACAATACGGCGTGCGCGCGGTGGTGGGCAAAGGCGGGCTGCTTGCGGGCAGTGTTGCCGCGATGCAACGCTTCGGCGGTGTCTATCTGGCCATCGTCGGTGGAGCTGCGGCGCTCGCAACGATGCAGATCGAAGAGATCGAACAAGTGTGGTGGGAAGACCTGATGCCGGAATGTTTATGGAAGTTCCGGGTGAAGGATTTCGGCCCGTTGATCGTGGCCATTGACGCCCATGGGAACAATCTCTATCAACAGGTGAAAGACCGCGCTGCCGCGAAGCTGGAAGATCTGCTGGCGTGACCCCCTGCGTGGGGGCGTGCGCGATTGCCGCGAGTGGCGGCACACATTGGCCCGGACAAGGGCCTACTTGCTCAATGCAACGCGTTCCACTGCGAAGCCCTTCTTTTCCAGCAGCCGCACGATGCCTTCCTTCCCCACCATGTGCGCGGCGCCTACGACGAAGAAGCCCTGCGCTTTCTCCGCCCCTTTCAGGAACGCCTCGGCCGCATCCGCCATCTTCTTGTTGCGGTCCGTGATCAGCACCTTCATCGTCTCCCCGCCCGACATCTGCGTCATAAGCTGATCCAGCTTATCTCCGTCTCCGTCTATCCAGATTTTCTGAATCTCCTCGATCCTGCCCGCGCCAGATGCCATTTCCATCACGCTGACAAGTTGGGCCTCCTGGAGTTTGCCATCCAGGGACGCCAGCATATCGAGTTGCTGCTCGGCGGTCTCGATTTCCTGAACGCGCATCCGGTCCTTGATCTTCTCCTGCTTGCCCATGAAATACATGTCGATGCCGAGGTTGACGTCCATGCCGCCCTTCTTCATGAGAGGCCACATCGTGGCGAACATCGAGAACATCCAAGGACGCATCTTGCCTGCCGCGATCGAAGGAAAACCGGACTGCTCGCAGAATGCTTCCACTTTCTTGCGTGCTTCCGGAGAGATGTGATTCCAGAGCGAGTCCCCGTCCTTGTACATTCCCTTTTCCATCACGAGGGTTTGCAGTTTCATCATGTCGATGTGATTCATGTCCACTTCGACAAACAGAACAGACGAGCCGTCGAATCCCTCCTCGATTTCCTTCGCCAGCGGGTACATTTCCTTGTTGCCGATGTGGATGGAACCCAGCAGAAAAAGCGAGTTCTTGCCGGAAGTCGCCTTCCAATACAGGCCCTTCTTCGAGGTTTCGGCGGGCGCTGTTTGCGCCGCCGGCTGAGACACCAGCGGTTGCGGCAGCGAGAGAAGCAGCAGGAGAGGGAGCAGGCGCATGACTAACATCATGGCACAGGGTTCTAACTAGGCAAGGCTTCGCCTTGATATCCCTTCGGGATATAGGAGCCAGAAGTCAGGAGCCAGAAGCCAGAATGAAAGCCGCAGCCTGACAAGATGCGTTACGAGAACAAAATTCTCGTTGCGCGCCGGATTAGCGCCTAACTACAACGTCCCATGCACCAGGCCTTCCACCTGCGACTTAGCCGGGGCCGGCTGCGCGAGACTGGCCAGGTAGCCGGCCGCGAACGTAACCGCCACTCCGATCGGACCCTGCAAAAAGAAACTCCACCTTGTGAAGGCGATCACGATCGCGACTGCGAGCATGCCCGCCACGGCGCCCAGCAGCGCCCCGGGCCCGGTGGTTCGCCGCGTCAGCGTACCCAGGAGAAAAATGCCGAGCATAGGACCCGACACCACCGCGCTCAGCCGGTTGTAGGCAAGCACAAGATCTCCCGCCTTCTCGGTGAGCAACGCAGTAAGAGTAGTCGCGACGCCCCACCCAAGCGTACCGATGCGCCCCACCATGGCGTAATGCTCCGCCGATTCCTTCGGCCGGAAGACGCGCTGATAGAAATCCACCGTGGTCGCGGTCGTAAGTGAGTTGATACCCGCCGACATCACGGCCATCGAGGCCGCGAAGATAGCGGCCACCACTAACCCCGATAATCCAGTCGGCAATTCCCGCACGGCGAAGAACGGCACGATGGCGTCCTTGTTGGTGAGCCCCTGTAGTCTGTCCGGGTGCGCATCGTAGAAGCAGTAGAGAGCCACGCCGGTGATGTAGAGCGCGAAGAGAATCGGCACCACCAGCACCGATTGCAGCTTCACCGACATGGAGCAATCCCTGGTGGACTTGGTGGTGAAAAGCCGCTGCAGAATGGCCTGATCAGTAGTGAGCGGCGCCATGCACATCACCGCGCCACCAAGCAGCAGTGCCCAGGTGCTGGTGAGTTGCGTCGGGTCAGCGGTCCAGTTGACGATGCTCAGCTTGCCGGCCTTCAGCGCCGCGTCGTATGTTCCAGCAAGTCCCCCGGGCACCTGCCGGATCGCAGTGATCGCAATCAGACCGATCCCGGTAACGACTGTGAAGAACTGAATCACGTCAGTCCAGATGACGGCGCGGATGCCCCCCAGCGTTGTGTAGAACGTCGTGAACATGCCCATCCACAGGACGCATTGCCACACCGGAATCCCCATGATCAGGTTCATCACCAGTGCCGGCCCGTAGAGCGCGACAGCGACGTGCCAGCCGCGCAGAACCTGGAACATCAGGCTCACCAGCAGGCGCACGTTCAAACTGAACCGCCGTTCGAGATACTCGTAGGCCGTGTAGAGGTTCAGCTTCGAATAGAACGGCACGAACACCAGAATCACGATGGGCGCAACCAGCGGATAGGCAATCGGCGACCAGATGAGTTGCATGTTGTTCTTGTACGACCATGCCGGAGCACCCATCACGGAAATTGCACTGAGGTCGGCGGCGATGATCGAGATCCCGGCGGCAACCCACGGCATGGTCCGACCACCGAGAAAGAACTCCTGCATCGTTGCCTTCTTTCGATAGAACGATCCGCCTATCAGCCCGATCACCAGCAGGTAGAACGCTACTGCGAAGAAATCCAGCGTCGCAAAACCTTTCATTCATGAACCTCGGTGAGAAGAAAAAGTGGCTCGCCAGGTTGCACGAGCGGGCAGGCGTGGATCAGGACGACGACACCGTCACAGGGGGCGCGATAGTCTTCGATCTTTGTTCCGTCGATGGCGTGCAGCGACCCCAGCAACTGATCCTGCTTCACCGTGTCCAGCAACTCCACCAGCGGAATGAGAAAGCCGCGTTTGCCGCTCAGCAGGCCTTTGTCGATGTTGCCATCGCCGTGAAGCCGCCACCGCGGAGTCACTATCTCCGGCTCTCCTTCGATGATCCGCAGATGGCGCAGCAGATTGCGCAGGCCGCGGCGTAGCATCGCGAGATCGTCTGCATGCACACGGCCCGCACCGCGCATTTCGGTATACAGCCACGGAACGCCGAGTTCGGTGGCGCGAGAGACCGTCCGCCCATCGGCCACAACCGGATGCCCCCAGATCACCTCCGCGCCAAAGACACGTGCGGCTTCGGCGGCTGCGGGCATGCTCGTGTAGTACCCGATGAGTGCCGGCATCTCGTAACGAACGCCCGCGCTGTGCAGGTCGATGTACAGATCGGCGTGCGGCAGAATCGCGGTACTGATGGTGTGCGCAATCGCCTCAGTGAGCGTGCCCTCCACCCGTCCCGGAAACGCCCGCGCCAGGTTCGCTCCATCCACCGGATTCGTCCGGCTCATTGCCCAGAACGCCTCCGGATTCGCCACCGGCACGCACAACAGATCTCCCGACATCCGCGCTGGATCGAGCCACGTAGTCAGTTCAAACAGCGCGCGAACGCCCTCGTACTCATCCCCGTGAACACCGGCGCTTGCTACCAGTACCTTGCCCTCGCGCGCGCCACGAATCAGCATCACGGGAATTCCTGGATCGAGCGTCAGACGATGGCATGCTCCGCGCGGGAACTCGCTCGGGTCAAATTCAGAAGGCTTCATATCGCTCTTGTCAGGAGGCCGGCCAGTTCGGCGCGGGTCAACACGATGGGATTTGCCTTCATGCTGCTGGCTTCGGAGGCTTTTGCGCAGAGCGGATCGACGTGCTGCGGGCCGATCCCGTACTCGCTCAGTTGCGGGACGCCAAACTCCCGGCACAAAGCCAGCAATGGATCAATGGCATCCTCCGGCCGCGCATTCGGGTTGCCGGTCAACATCGCCGCCACTTCGCCGTACCGGCCAATTGCGCGCGACTGCGGAGCGCGTTCGCGCAGGGCGCGAAGATTGACCTCCACCGAATGCGGCAGCAACGCGGCGCACACGGCTCCATGAGGCGCGTGGAACGTCCCCCCAATGGGCGCGGCAAATCCGTGCACCGCCCCAAGACCCGCATTGGCCAAAGCCATTCCCCCAAGCAGGCTCGCCAACGCCATCTCGCTTCGCGCTTCCACATCGCGCCCATTGCGAAACGCCCGCGGCAGGGCGCGAACCGCGCGCGCAATCCCATCGCGGCACAACGGGTCCGTCATCGCGTTGGCGCGAATGGAGACATACGGCTCGATCAACTGCGTCAACGCGTCGAGCCCGGTGGAAGCAGTCAGTGACCGCGGTAGGTCATTCGTCAATTCGGGATCCACAATGGCGAGTCGCGGCAGCATCGCCGGACTGCGCAGGCTCGCCTTCACCTGATGCTCGCGTGAAGCCAGAACGGCGTTGCGCGTCACTTCCGATCCGGTGCCCGCCGTTGTCGGCACCGCGATGAATGGCACCGGCGCTTCCGTCAATGGCCGCCCGCGCCCGATCACTTCCAGATACTCTAACGCTCCACCGGGATTTGTCAGCAGCACCGCGATCGCCTTGCCGGCATCAATCGGACTGCCTCCGCCGATCGACACCACTACGTCGCAATTCTCGTTTCGCGCCGTGGCGACTCCCTCAGACACCCGCTCCAACTCCGGCTCGCCACTGACGCCGAAGGGACTGCACGTGATGGACTCGCGGCGCATCGACTCCATCGCCCCAGCGGCGCGGTCCGGATCACGCCCCGTCACCACTAGTACCCTTCGTCCAAACGCACGCACTGCCGCCGGCAGTTTCTTCACTGACCCCGCGCCAAACACCACTCGTCCCGCGGTGGCGAATTCGAATTGCATTTACCAGCCCTGCTCGTCCGGGAACACGTTTGCGTACTTGGTGCTGCTGCGCGGCTCGGCCATCATTTCCGCCACGCGATCGCGCCACGCCTTGTAGTGCGCAGTCTCCTTGTGGTCAGCCGGAGCCTGCGCCGTACGATACACCTCGGTCAGCAGGAAACGCGTCGGGTCGTCGCTCTGCTGCAGCACATCGAACCGCGCAATCCCCGTTTCCAATACGCTCTGCCGCGCGTTTTCCAAAGTGGCCGCGCGAAACTCCTCCACGTACTCCGGCTTCACGCGAACGTAAACCTGCACTATGAGCATGAGGATATGAGAACGTGCCGCCATGCCGCATGTCAACGTCCAGCAACCCCGCGTGGTATACAATGGAACTAACGCGCCCGTAGCTCAGCCCGGATAGAGCGTCTGCCTCCGGAGCAGAAGGCCAGAGGTTCGAATCCTCTCGGGCGTACCAGTTTTTCAATCAGGCCGGAGCCGGTCATCACCCGCTTCGGCCTTTTCCTTTATGCACGGCTGGAACGTCAAGGTATTCGCAGCGGCCCTGATCGTCATATTCTTTGGCGTTCCCGGGCTCCTCCTGATCGGCGCCGGTGTCCGTCAAACCTGGCGGGGCTTTGCGGCTGCGAGTTGGCCCTCCGTCGACGCGACGGTTCAGTTGTCCGCGAATCGGGCCCCTGATCCTCGCGCCTTCCCTCGCGAGGTGGAGTTCGCGTATGAAGTGGATAAGTTCCCCTACCGGTCAGAACGTTTGCGCTACGGCGTCACTGTCAGCGACCTGGCGAATTGGGAGATCGCGATGTTGCAGTTGCGGCATCCCATAGGGTCGAAAGTGAAGCTGCACTATGACGCGGAGGATCCCGCCATCGCTGTTCTGGAACCGGGGATCGGCTCCGGTGTCGTACTTCTCGTCGGCATCGGATTGGTGCTTGTGGTGATCGCAGTAGGTACGTGCCTGCTGGTTCTGGACAACAGGCTTTCCGCCGGAATGCAGGGACCACTGTTGATGTTCGTCACCGTGTTCTGCTGCATAGGCATCGCCTTGCTGATCCCCGGTGGCCGGATCCTATGGCGGGGCTGGTCCAGCCAGAAGTGGACGGCAGTGGAAGGCCACATCGTTCCGCACCAAACGCCAACTACGAAAGAACCGCAGTTGATCTACCAATTCGTGGTGGACGGCAAGACTTACTTTGGGGTGCGCCGCGCTTTCCCGCCGCCGGATAGCTCTCACGACACGTGGGAAACGGACATCAGCTATCACTTCAAAGCCGGCCAGACCGTAACCGTACACTATCATCCCGGCAATCCCTGGGACGCAGTGCTGGAACCGGGGATTCGCGACGAGGATTGGTTTCTCGCCGCCGGTGGTGGGGCGTTCCTGCTGTTCGGTCTCTTTGCCGGTCTGGCCGGCTCCGGACTTTCCCGGCGAAAGTGAACCGGGACGCGTTCCGCTACAATGCCCTCGTGCGCACTTCTGCCTTGCTTATGCTCTGCGTCAGCTCCGCCTTGGCCGCGGATCCGCTCGTATTCTCGTTCTTTCGCAACAACGGCGAGGATGGGCTCTATCTCGCTACAAGCGACGATGGCCTGAAGTGGCGTGCCCTCAACAACGACAAACCCCTACTGAAGCCTGTGGTGGGCGAATCGAAGCTGATGCGCGATCCCTCGATTCTACGCGGTCCTGACGGCACCTTCCATATGGTTTGGACCACATCGTGGCAGGGCAAGACTATCGGCTACTCCAGTTCCAGGGACCTGAAAATCTGGTCCCCGCAGCGTGCCATCGAGGTGTTCGCCGGCACTGACGCTCCTGAAAACGACATCCTCAATTGCTGGGCGCCGGAGTTGTTCTACGACAAGCCATCGATGCAGTTCACCATCATCTGGGCCACTACCATTCGCGGACGGTTCCCCAAAACCCTGGGAACGGCCAGTCGCGAGAACAACCACCGTATTTACGAAGTGAGGACTAAGGATTTCCAGACCTTCACACCCGCGAAACTCTACTACGATCCTGCCTTTGTGGTGATCGACGCGGCCATCTTTCCGCACGGGCGCGGCTACGCCATGGTGGTAAAGAACGAAACGCAAACACCGCAGCCGGCGAAGAATCTGTTTCTCACCTTCGCTGATTCCCTGAACGGCCCGTGGACTCCCCCCACCGCGAAGGTCACCGGCGACTATTGGGCGGAGGGCCCGGCCCCAATTCAGATCGGTAACGCCTGGTACATCTATTTTGACAAGTACCGTGATCACAAGTACGGTGCCGTGCGGTCCACGGATCTGAAGAACTGGGAAGACATATCGGGCCAGATCGACTTTCCGAAAGGGACGCGCCACGGAACCGCTTTCCGCGCGCCGAAGAAAATTGTGGATGGATTGCGGTAAGGCCTTACCGTAGACGCTCGGCGCCGGACATCTTCAGGTATGGCCCTGTGGATCCGTTCGGCAGCACAGTATCTTCGTCCGTGAGAGTCTGCGCCAGTTGTTCCTGAGTGAGTTCGCGGGCCCCGCGCAGATTTGCCCCGCGGAAGTCGCACGTAAACAGCTTGGCGCCGCCGAACCTCGACCCGTTGAGGGAGGCGTCGCGGAAGTTGGCCCCCTTCAATGTTGCTTCACGAAAGTCGCAGAACGAGAGCTGCGCGCGGATGAACACCGACCTGCTCAGATCCGCCTTGGAGAATTTGCAGTCCACTAGCGAGGCATTGCAGAAGTCGCAATCGACAATCTGGGCCATCGAGAAATTGCAGTCTTCCAACTCGGCGGACACGAAGCGCGAAAGCTGAATCTTGGCGTGATAGAAGAGCGCGGCGCTGAACTCGGATTGCCCGAACGCGGATTCGAAGATCCGCGCATGGTGGAACGCCGTCTTCTCCGCCTTGGCCCAACCGAAGTCGCACGACACAATCTGCGCATCCTGAAATCGCGCCTGGCGGAGCATGGTTCGCCGCAAAGCAGCGTTGCGCAATCGTGCCTCGCAAAAGTTCGCTTCGGCAAGCCACGCTTTGTCGAAGCGGGTATCGGTGAGATCGGATTGCGAAAAATCAGAACCACCAAGACTCGCACTACTGAAGTCGGCCCCTTCGAGAGCAGCCTCCGAGCAGTCGCATCCGGTAAGTTCCGACTCCAGAAAATAGGTGTGGCGCATCAGAGCCTTGCGAAACACAACCCCTGGAAGCTTCGTAGCACTCAGCGTCTGGCCGCTAAAATCACCCCGTACGCCGCCCTCGCGCTTTTCCAGCCACGCGTTGTGCTTTTCCAATGCTCTGCCAATGCTAGGTGTCGCTACTTCCATCCGATGCCCTCCGCGTGCGTGCCTGTCCCTCTTATCGGTACGGGCAACCACACTCTTAGGGCGATGTGTTAATCAGCTTCCGGAAGCGGCGATCGGCCTTCGCGAGAGATCCCCAGCCACTCCTTCACCTGCGCCCAGTGGCTCTGCAGCAGCGAAATGCCTACCATCAACCCGATTACCACGGCTGCAACCGCCACGGTTTGCCCCGTGGAGAGACTGTCCTTCCAGGGTCCAAACCAGCGCCCGTACACCAGTTCCGTGTGTACCCAATAGATCAACAGCGAGGTGGTGCCTAATTGCCGCACCCAGCTCCAACCGGTCACCATGTAGTTCATCCAGAGGTACGCGAACGAACTGATGATCAGGATGATGCCCACTTTGATTAGCACCAGCGTCGGGCTGTTGAGCCAGAATTCCGTCTTCGGGTAAATCGAATAGGGCAGGTTGGCGAAGTACTGTGAGCCGATCACAAGCACCAGCCCAAACCATGCCGCCCATTGCACTACCCGGTGTAGCTCGGCTTTCGGAACCAGCCGCAATACACTGCCCGCGCTCATCCCAAACGCCAGATACGCGCCCCATGGAAAGAAGCTGAAACTCTCCACGTTCGGCACGAAGTAGTTGCGCACAAAAGGATGAATCCCACTGGTATCGAGCAGCGAAATCAACGGGGAGATTCCGGCGATGGCCAACCCGAGAATCGCGCACAGCCTTACGCGTTCCATCGTCGTGAATACCGCCATGATCGACATCACCGCGATGCTCATACCCATGCTGTTCAATATGTCGACGCGGAACAACGACGTCCAGTCACTCTGCGGGTAAGAGACGAACCACAATTGCAGCCGGAACAGAACCGCTAATCCGAACAGGTAGCCCGCCCTCGACATCGCGGCACGCACGCGCCCCCAGGCTTCCATGCCCTGGCGCTCGCGGCTCTCCATCAGGAAGGCCAAAGTGACACCGGTGAGAAACAGGAAGATCGCCGGCGGCATCCCGCCAACGAACTGCGAAAGGACGAACAGGTCCTGGTCCCGCAGGTCGCTCCTGGTAAAGGAATGAAACACATGGCCCTGCAGCATGATGATCGCCGCCAAGCCACGTGTCCAATCCAGGAATGCAAACCGCCCGCTCTTTTCGGACGTCTTCAACTCCGTCTTCATGGATGTCTCGGTGGGCTCTTGGCCTTCAGCTAGTTTCTCGGGCAACATGCCCCTCGATCTGTCTTCCATTCGTCTACTACTCGTTCGCCTTTCCTAAAACCGTACGTAGGGCCTATTTGCCAGGGTATTCGCGCTTCACATTACCGGGAAGCGACAACCGGACCGCTGAATCCGCCAGCTCGGGCTCCAGCTTCATAGCGGAGTACTGCACCAGCATATAATCGCCCGATCCAAGATAAAACTTTTGTTGAATTGGCGTTCCGGCCGCGGACGGGAACCAGATTTCCACCCTCTTCAGGTGTTGCAGCGCTTCCGCGCTCTTGGGAGTCAACTCTAATTTAGATGCCTTTTGGCCGTCCACGGATTCCTCGCCGATCAACTTCACGGTGTAGCTCTTGGCCAAGTCCTGACTGCGCGACCCGAATCCCAGCAGCAGGAATTGATCGAGCAGCTTGGCGTGTTTCCCCAAGTCATACTCTTGCACCGTGTTGATCTTGGGGATGAACAGCTCGGCCTTGCGCCCGCGGAACGCCCAAGTTTTGACATCCGGGCTGGTAAAGTCCACGCGCACTTGCATTTCCCGCGACCTGCCCAGCTTGAGCGCGATCATCCCGGACTCCTCGGTCGTATCCTTGATCACCGCAGTGTAGGTGGTTCGCTTCAGTTTCGCCGTAAGCCCACGAAAGGAGGCTGCCGCTTTATCCATGCGACTCAACACATCGGGAAGTGATTCCGCTTGCATCGAGAAGGCAGTAAGGATCAGGCAGACAGAAATCGGGGCTTTGGTGGCGAATCGCATACTATGACGAGGGATGTTCGCCGCTCCTACTCGGTTACGTAGGCCATGTACCCACGGATTTCCTGTTCGGAATCCAACAGTGGCTCCACCCGTGTGACTTTGTGCGACTTGCCCGTCTTGGTTCGAAACAGTTCATTGGCTTTGGCGATTCGAGCGTCGCCTTCCACTCCCAAGAGCAGATCCGGCTCGATCCAGAAGTGGGGCTGGCCCTTCCCGGACGGCATCAGGATCACGCTGTTCGCTCGCGGCTGGTCACGGAACCAAGCCCTGGGCATGAGGAAAATGAAGACGAGGATCAACGTCACAACGAGTTCATATTGCCACGAGGAACGCGGAAACTCCCAAAAGATAAACTTGCGCAATTTGGTTTGACCTCGGGAAGGCTCAAAGGGCCAACAACCACTATCGTATCACGCGTGTCCGGTGGCAGGTTCAGCCGTTCTCAGTGGGAGCCGCCGTTACCCGCGGGCGCGCGAACTCGAAAGTCTCCTGCCGGGGGATACCGGGTTCAAAGCAACGGCGGCACCGCGCTTCGTACATGCCGGCCGCGCCCACAACAATCAGATCGTTACTCTCGACAAGCCGCTGCGTATGCTTAGCCGGATTCCCGCACCGCATGCAGATCGCCAGCGTCTTGGTGATGGCCTCAGCGACGCACAGCAGTTCCGGCATCGGGTGGAACGGCCGGCCCATGTAATCCGTGTCCAGACCGGCGATGATCACCTGCTTGCCGCTGTCGGCGAGTTGCTGCGCCACTTCCACCAGGTCCTCGCCGTAGAAGTTCGATTCGTCCACACCCACCACCTGAGTGCGCCAATCCAGCCTCTCCAGGATGCGGCGGGCGCCATCCACAACTTCCGCTTTCAGCCGCTGAGCGCCGTGCGACACGATCTCATCGTGAGAATAGCGGTCGTCGAGAACCGGCTTGAACACCTGCACCCGCTTGCGCGCAATCATCCCGCGCCTCAACCTTCGGATCAGCTCTTCACTCTTGCCGGAGAACATCGGCCCGCAGACCACTTCAATCCAGCCAAGATTGCCAGTAACAATATCCACTCGGCACAGCTTACCATAGGCTCATGGGGCTTACCGCTTTGGATGGGCGGCGGATTCAACAGGAACTGCTTGATACGGCTTCCGATAGCGAGGCGGAGGGCAATCTCCGGGACCTGCTGCGGATCCATCGCTATCTCGGTGGAGAGCGTATTTTTCTCGCCCTGATCTCCCGCTGGTATCGGCGGACTGACCGGTTTCATCTGCTCGATATAGGTTCTGGTGCGTGCCCGCTGCAGCTTTCGCTGGCCCGACGGTACCCCCGCGCGAACATCGTCTCAACCGATAAAAGCATACGCAATCTGCATCACGGCGCCGGCTGCCGTCTGGGCGCGGATGCGCTGCGCTTGCCGTTCGCCGAGAGGTCGTTCGACGTGGTCTGCTGTAATCTTGTGCTCCATCATTTCCCCGATCACGAGGTGGTGGAGGTGCTGCGCGAGATGAGGCGCGTAAGCCGCCAGTCGGTGATTTGCATTGATTTGGAAAGGCATTGGGCGGCTCGCCGATTCCTTACGGCCTCGCATTGGTTCTTTCAATGGAGCCCCGTTACTCTCCATGACGGACCGGTTTCGGTGGACGCAGGATTTCACCGCGAGGAGTTGCAGCGTCTGGCCGGACATGCGGATTGCCGCGGCGCGCAAGTGCTCAGCCATGCCCCGTGGTTTCGCCTGTCTTTGACTTGGCGTCGTGAAGCATCGTGACCCATCGGCAGCGACGGTTCCGGGGAGTTGCCTCAACCGCGCAGAACCGTCGCTGTGCCGGATCCGTGCTTACCCCCCAGTAAGCACGTCTATTGACAGCCATGTCTCCCTCAAGTCATGGCCGTCAAGTTCGAACGTAGCCCGGCAAAATAGGCGGGGCAGCCGCTCAAACCGCCCCGCCTGCAAAAACCCGCGCGCTCTCCAACGCGCGGGTTGCCATGATCGCTGTCGCCGGAACGTAACGGTCAGACAGCGAAACGGTGCGCCGAATCTCAGAAGACGCACCGCCAATAGAAACTCGAAAAAATAGGCGGGGCAGCCGCTCAAACCGCCCCGCCTGCAAAAACCCGCGCGCTCCCCAACGCACGGGTTGCTATGATCGCTGCCGCCGGAACGTAGACAGCGAAACGGTGCGCCGATTCTCAGAAGCGCACCGTCACCCAAAAGTCAGGTTGTAAGACAAGGCGACCGCCCAAGATCGCCCTGTCCTCATGCCGGATCTCTCCCGTGTCCCGAGATCCGTTTTCGTCAGGCAGCCAACTGCCGGATGGCCGCCGCCTTTTTCGCAACCTCCATCGTCGTACCCAGAACAAGCCCAACAGCGCTCACCAATTCTCCGTCACTCAAGCGCCGTCCCGCGTTCGGATCACGAGGCGTGTAATCGAGTGGATGAGCCTTCACATACTCCTCCACGAAGAACGCTTCCGCCTGACCAGTCTGCGGATTGAACCGCATCGCCATGTTCGGCGGGAAAGTCGCCCGGCGTCCATTGGCCGCGGTCGGATCGTTGTCCAGGTAAATTCCAATCGGATAATCCACCGTCTGCCCCGCCGAGAAGTTCAGCCGGCCGGCATCTTCGCGTGCCAGTGTCTTCACCACAAAACTCGGAATCCGCGAAAAGTGCGAACCATACTCGCGGTAGAAGTTCACCGTCTGCAGCGAGTAGATGTCGCCATTTGGAACGGAGTCCACTGGATGGCTCGCGTAGCTGCCATCGGCGTTGCGCGCCAGCATCAGATAGTCGTATGTTGACCGCTGATCCCACAAGGTTGCATTGTCCCTCCAGAACTTCGGGCCGCTGCCTTCCAACGGAGGCAGGACCGGAGATACGGATTGCCAGTGAAACGCATTGGCAAACGCGCCTATGTTCCGCGGCAAAATGCCGATCTGCTGCAAGTCCGCCAACATTTGAGGGGTGACCGCGCCGCTGCGCGGATCAGGAATCGGATAGAATTTCATGTCGTGTCCCTTCTGGTTCCACTTTAGAGAAACGCCAATTCGCAGCGACTCCAACTCTATCCGCAACTCTAAGAAAACAAGCGAAAAATTTTCTGAAAATCCTCGTGACTGACATTTTGGACTTGCGTCGTTGTAAAACATACGTATATAGTAGATGCTGATGGAGCACGGTAAACTTACGCCTTTGGAACTGCAGATCATGGAAGCGCTTTGGAAGACCGGGCGGCTTTCGATTCGGGAGATCCAGGAGGCTTTTCCTGCTGAGGGGAGGCCGGCGTACACGACGATTCAGACGACCGTGTACCGGCTGGAGGACAAGGGTGCGCTGCGGCGGACGCGGAAGATCGGGAATGCGCACATCTTTGAACCGGTGTTGACGCGGAAGGAAGGACGAGGGCGCCTGATTGACGAGTTGTTGGGATGGTTTGGGGGACGGACGCAGCCGGTGATGGCGCACCTGGTGGAGACCGGGAAGTTGACTTTGGAGGATGTCCGGGAAACGGAGAAGCTCATTCAGGATCTGGCACGCAAAGAAACAGAGAGGTAGCTATGAGCGAGCTGTTGAATCATCTGTGGCAATCGACGTTGTTCGCGGTGGTAATTGGCTGCTTGTGTTTCGCAATGCGGGGCACGCATGCACGGACGCGGTACTGGTTATGGCTAGCGGCGTCGGTGAAGTTTCTGTTGCCGTTTTCGCTGCTGGTGAGCCTGGGGCAGCGCGTGGAGAGGCCGACGACGCGACCTCAAGTAGAGGCGCAGACGGTGGAGCGGATTACGAGTACGTTTGCTCCGGCGGCGCTGGTTGTAACGGAGGACGCACCGGCGACGGGGCGTCCGGCGTGGCCAGTGATCTGGGTAGTGGGAGCGGCTGTTGTAGCGGGGCGATGGCTGCGGGAATGGATCCGGTTGCGCGCGATCCGGCGGACGGCGCGAAGGGTATGGCTGGGGATTCCGGTGCCGGTATATGAAACAGGAGCCGACGTGGAACCGGGGGTATTCGGAATATGGCGGCAAGCGCTGGTGCTTCCCGAGGGTCTGGCGAGTAAGCTGACTCCGGAGCAATTGGAAGCGGTACTGGCGCACGAAGTGACGCATGCGCGGCATCGCGACAACCTGACAGCGGCGTTGCACATGGGGGCGACGGCGGTGTTTTGGTACCATCCGCTGATCTGGTGGATCGGGGCGCGGCTGGTGGAGGAGCGGGAGCGTGCCTGCGATGAGGCGGTAGTGGCCGAGGGGAAGGCGCGCGCCGAGTATGCACGGGGGATTCTGAATGTCTGCAAGCACTACGTTGGAAGCCCGCTGCCTTGCGCCGCTGGTGTAAGCGGAGCGGATTTGCGGAAGCGGATAGCCGCGATCCTGACAGATCCGATGCCTGCGGGGCTGAAGGGCTGGAGCAAGGCGCTGCTGTGTTGCGGAGTGGCTGTGGTTGTGGCGGTGCCGTTGATTCTTGGCGGACTGCAAGGGCAGACCGCGACCGACGGGTTCAAGTTCGAGGTAGCGTCGATACGGCCGGCGGCGCCGGGGAGGGGGAGCAGTTCGAGCATGCATACCAGTCAGGCTCGGATGACGACGAGCAACACGACGCTGAGGCAGTTGGTGCTGTTCGCGTACAGTGTGCAGGAGTATCAACTGACCGGCGGGCCGGAGTGGGTGCTGTCTGAGCGGTATGACATTGTGGCCAACTATGATGCGAGCGAGGACAATGTCACGGCGAGCGAAGTGAGCAGACAGAAGTCGCGCGATGCGCGGATCAAGGCGCGGCTGCGTCATTTGCTGGCGGAACGCTTCCAGTTGAAGCTTCGCGAGGAGACGAAAGAGCTGCCTATTTTTGGATTAGTGGTGGACCGGGGAGGGCATAAGTTCAAGGCCGATCCGGATGGCAAGGGAAACATGAACGTCAACGAGAACAATGGGAGCGGCGTGTTGCGTGGCGATGGACTGACGATGGAGCGGCTGGCTGTCACGCTCAGTGGGAAGCTGGGGAGGCCGGTGGTGGATGAGACGGGGCTTGCGGGTTTGTTTGCGGTGGAGATGAAGTGGACGGCGGATGGGGCGGGGGATGGTGGTCCGACGATCTATACGGCGTTGAAGGAGCAACTTGGGCTGCGGTTGGAGTCGAAGAAGGGGCCGGTGAAGACTTACGTGATTGAGGGTGTGGCAAAGCCGACGGAAAACTGACGCGATGGGAACCGTGAATCATTTGTGGCAATAGACGGTGTTTTTGGTGGCGATGGCGGGGATGTTATTGGGGCAAACGGAGGCGCCGAAGTTCGAGGTGGCATCGATCCGGCCGACTGCTCCGGGGGCGATTGGGACGACGGTGAATGCCGACAAGGACCGGGTGACGATCCGGAACATGAGTCTAACCGGGTTGATCGAGTATGCGTATAACATCCGCAGGTTCCAGATAAGCGGGGCGCAACCATGGATGCAGCACGACCGGTATGACCTGATTGCAAAGTACGACGCGCCGGACGAACCGCTAACGGTGAGGGACCGGCGGACGCGGCTGCGGATGCGGGACTTACTGGCGGAGCGGTTCGGGCTGGTGTTGCGGGAGGAGACAAAGGAGATGCCGGTACTGGCACTGCGGAGCGAGAGGAACGGTCGCAAACTGACTGCGAATCCGACCGGGCCGGGGGCGACGACGATCAACCGGAATGACGGAGTGGGGATGTCGCGGGGACGTGGAGTGACGGCGCCAGATCTGGCGGCAACGTTGGGAATGATTCTGGGACAGCCGGTGATTGATGAGACCGGCGCGGAGGGCAGGTTTGATTATGAACTGAAGTGGACAGGGGATGGGGGGCCGGGTCCAACGATTCAGACGGCTGTGCGGGAGCAGTTGGGGATGCGGCTGGAATCGAAGAGGGGGCCGGTGAATGTGCAGGTGATCGTGAAAGCGGAGAAGCCGACGGAGAATTGAACATGGCGGAGGTAGTCAGCCACTTGTGGCAATCAACGGTGTTTGCCGTAGCAGTGGCGGTGGTTTGCCGGCTGCTGCGAGACAACGCCGCGAGGACGCGGTACTGGCTTTGGCTGGCGGCGTCGGTAAAGTTTCTGGTGCCGTTTTCCTTGTTGGTGGCGGTGGGGGACCGCGTGGATTTTCCGGTCCGGGGCGCGGTGACGGGTGCGACGGTTCAGGCGATCACGGCGACGTTTTCGCCGGGGCCCGAGGTAGTTGCACCGGTGACGGTGGAGGAGTCGCAATGGCCGCTGGCGCTGGCTATTGTGTGGGGTATTGGCGTGGTGGTTCTGACGGTGCGGTTGATTGTGGCGTGGTTGCGGTTACGGACGATGGCGGTGGGTTCGACGCCCGCGGGATTCGACTTCGCCGTGCCAGTGAGGGTGACTGACCGGATGGCGGAGCCGGGAGTATTCGGGATCGTGCGGCCGCTGCTGCTGGTACCGGAAGGACTGACGCGGGTGTTGCCGGGGGAACAGTTACGGGCTGTATTGGCGCACGAGCTGTGTCATGTACGGTGTTGGGACAACCTGACGTACGCGGTCCATATGGCGGTGGCGACGGTGTTCTGGTTCCATCCGGCGGTGTGGTGGATTGGCTTGCGGTTGTTGGAGGAGCGGGAACGGGCTTGCGATGAGGCGGTGATGGGGGAAGGACTGGATCCACGGGAGTACGCGGCGGGGATTGCGGCGGTGTGCCGGTATTACTTGCGGTCGCCACTGGGGTGCGCGGCTGGGGTAACGGGGTCGAATTTGAAACGCAGGATTCGGGAGATTATGGCGGGGAGAATGGGAGTGCGGCTGTCGCGGGGGCGGAAGTTGGGGTTGGTGGTGTTGGGTCTGATGGCCGTGGTCGGGCCTGTTGGGGTGGGTATGCTGCGGGGGCAGGCGGAGACTTTCGAAGTGGTGTCGGTGAAGCGGTCGGACCCTGGGGCGCGGGGTCTGGTGATTCAGTTCCGGACAGGCGGAGGGCAGCGGGTTGTGAATGCGCGGCTGCGGCAGTTGATCATGCAGGCTTACGATGCGGAGAAGTTCCAGGTGGTGGGGGGACCGTCGTGGGTGGACACGGAGGGCTTCGATATTGAGGTGAAGGGGGAGGAGTTGGTGGCCGGCGACGGAGCGGCGATGGAGCGCTGGTTGAAGCTGATGCGGGCACGAATGCGGAGTCTGCTGGCGGAGCGGTTTCGCTTGGTGGTTCGGGAGGAGCGCAAGGAGGCGGCGGTGCTCGTGCTGCGGGTGGAGAAGAACGGGCACAAGCTGAAGGCGTCGACGGAGGGGTTCGATGGGATCAGCGGCATGCCGGGGCAGATTGTGGCGGAGAAGGTGGAGATGAAGAACCTGGCCGCGTATCTGTCTGGTCAATTGGGGCGGCGTGTGGTGGATCAAACCGGGCTGAGCGGGACTTATGCGTTTCGGATGAGATGGACACCGGAGGGGAACGGTGGTCCGCTGGCTGACGAGAAGGCAGGAGGGGCAGCACCGGTGGCGGAGGGCGGTCCGGCGTTGAATACGGCGATTCAGGGGCAGTTGGGGTTGCGGCTGGAGTCGAGCGAAGGGGTGGTGCCGGTGTATGTGATCGAGAGGGTGGAGCGGCCGGAAGGGAATTAAGGGAGGCTGGCGGGGTGTAGGACTTGGAGATTGGGGAATCTGGAGAAGCCTGGTGCAGGGCGGCGGCCGCCTCAGGGATTGAGCGGCCCAGTCCGTTTTGCGCGATGGGGCGTGTGGCGACAACCCAGAGTTCGATCAAGTTTTGAGAGACGATATAGAGGGCAGTGCCCTGAATGGGGAGAGCCTGCAGTTGTCGGAGGAGCTGGGCGTCGCCGGGATGACGCGGCTGCAGGATTCGAGCAAGTACGCTGGTGTCTATCAGCACGGGATTATCAGTCGTCGGAGTAGATGCTCTCGCGGGTCAATGCTTCGTCGGGGAGGACGGGGACATTGGGATCGCGGCTGTCGGCCCAGGCGAGGAAACGGCGCCGCCATTCCTCGGGGTTGGTGGTTTGGAGATGGGCGAAGGATTCGATGGGAACGCTTTGCTCGGCGAGCTGGAGGAGCCATGCATCGAGGGTTTGGCCGCGGGCTTCGGCGTAGTCTTTGTAGCGGGCTGCCTTGTGATCGGGGATCTCGATGGTGAGAATCATGATGCACCTTCCTTTTTAAGGATAGCGGGGGAGGCAATGGATTCCAAGCTGGATGCGAGTTGCGGTGCGAGGTGGGGCGCCACTATTTGGATTTCGCGGATCAAGGTGTTGGCAGCATGGCGGAACGCTCTGGATAATTCGGCGGTGTCCAAGCTGCGAACCAATGCTGCTTCGAATGACGCCGCTACTTCTAGGGGCAAGTGATCGACGCCTTTAGCGTGGGCGGCCGGGAGGCCGTGGCGCAGGCATGCAAGCGTAAATGCCGTGTCGCGCAGGGCGCTGATCATGTACTCGGCCTGCCAGACTTTGCCGCGGGCGATGGTGGTGCGCGCATGGACGGCGTAGAGCCAGCCGAAGCCTATGAGGGACTCTGGGGATTGGGATGGGAAACTGCCGGGTTGTTGGGCTTCGCCGAAGACGAGGCGGAAAGTTGGAGCAAGGGCGCGGAACTCTGTTTCGGTGACGAAGGCTAGGTCGACTTGCAGGGTGTTGCCGAGGAGGAAGACGCGGTAGGTCCAGGGGCCGGCGAGCACGTCGAGGTGGTGCAGGGCTGCGTGTTCGGCGTACATGTAGGCGGTCCAATCAGCGAGGACGGCGGGCATGTCTTCGCGAACTCCGAAGGCGAGGTCGATATCGGACCACTGGTCTTCTTTGCCATCGGCCGCGGATCCGGTGATTGCCGCGCCGGTGATTCGCGCATCGTGACGTGCGCGATCCAGGATGGCGGTGCGGATGTGCTGCCTGTCTTGTTCGGAATAGATCATCTTTAGCCTCCAGCGCCGTGGGTAGCCGCTGCTGATTCTACGATGGCGGTACTGCCGTTGGAACCCTTGGTGACGCGAATGCGGGCGGGGAGGCGCTCGCCGAGCTCGGTGATGTGGGAGATCACTCCGACCATGCGTTTGCCGTCGGCGAGGGAACTGAGGGCGGTGATGGCGGTGTCGAGAGTTTCGGGATCGAGAGAGGAAATCCCTTCATCGATGAAGAGGGAATCGAGGCGCGCACGAGCTCGCTCGTCGGCCGCGCCGGCGAGCCCTTCGGAGAGGGCCAACGCCAAGGACAGCGATGCTAAAAAGGACTCGCCGCCGCTAAGAGTTTTGACGCTGCGCTGGGCGCCGGCGTTTCGATGATCCACGACGTAGAACTCGTTGGCGTCTTCTCCAAGGGTGAGAGTATAGTTGCCTTCGCTGAGCTGTTGTAGTTGTTCGCTGGCGGCGCGGGCAAGGCCTTTGAGGGCTTCGCGCTGCACGTGGGCGATGAATTCGTTGGCCTTGAGCAATTGGCCTAGCTCGTGATAGACGGCGGTTTCGGCGCGGAGTTTCGCGACCTCCTCGCGGCGTTGGGCGCCCTCTTCCATGAGGCGCTTGGTCTCAATGATGCGGCCTTCGGTTTGGATGATCTCGCCGCGGAGTTTGTCGCGAATGGCGCCGACCTGGCGAATGCTGGCCTGGAGGCGGTCCCAATCGGCATTGACGCCGAGGGTGTCCTCCAGCTTTTTGGCGGTTTCGTGGCCGGCGGCGAGGGAGGCTTCGAGCTCGGTGATGCGGTTGGCGAGGGAGAGCTCACGTCCCTTGAGATCGGCGGTGTCGACGAGGGATTTGTTAAGCCGCGTTTGGGCATCGTGGCGCTGTTTTTGGAGTGCCTGGTGACGGGACTTGGCGGCATTCTGCTCGTCGAGGGAGCCTTCCAATTCGAGGAGCGGGAGGGGGGCCCAGTTGGGGTATTCGGCAAGGAGGCGGGCGGTTTCGCGGAATTGCTCTTGCGCTTTGCGGATGAGGTCGTCGGCGGCGGCGACCTGCTGTTCGAGCAGTTGCTTTTGATGCGTGGCTTGCTGCGCGGCGCGTGAGGCGGCGGCTTCGTTATCACGAGCGGAATTTGCGCGCTTGCGCGCCGCGGCGAGTTCGGCGTCGAGTGATTCGGCGGTGTGGAGATCCTGGACGGTGAGGTTGCCGGAGCCGGCGCGGAGGTCCTGGAGGCGGCGGTTCGCCTGGGTCCATTCGGCGTGGAGGCGGCGGGCTTGTTCGAGCGCGCCGCGGGCATCATCCAATGCGCCGAGGGCGGTGGCGGCGGGGAGTTTCTTGATGGACTGCTCGCAGACGGGGCACTGGTCGCCGGCCTTAAGATGACGGCGGATTTCGCCGGCTGAATGGAGGGTGCGAAGGTGTTCGTAGGCGGATTCGGCGGCGGCAAGCTGCGTGGTGACCGCGTCGGCGGGAGGAAGAGCTGTGAGGGCGGATTCGGCGGCGGCGAGGTCGCGGAGCTGCTTGCGGAGGAGATCGGTGGAGGGCAGGTTGGCGCGCGTGGCTTCGGCGGTGGAGACGCCGTTGGTAGCGTCGTCGAGCGCGGCACGGGCGGTGTCGAGGAGGACTTGTGCGTCGCAGGCGGCTTGTTCACTGGCGGTGAGCTCGGTGGCGCGCGATTGTTTTTCTTTGCGGTGGGCGGACAGCTCGGTTTGCAGACGCGTTTGCTGGCGGGCGAGGGGAACGCAGTTGGTGAGCTCGGTCCAGGTGGTTTCGTTGTAGCCGGTGGCCTGAAGGCTTCTGTCGATGCCGGCGAGCTGGCGGTCGCACTCGTCGCGGGTGCGGAGGGCTGAGGCGGCTTCTTCGCGGGCGGTGGTGAGGTCCTTCTTTGCATCGGACAGGCGCGATTGCTGGAGGGTGGTTTCGGCGCGGAGACGCTTGAGCTCGGCGGCCTGGGAGACGAGTTCGTTGAGGCGCTCGTAGCCGGCGTCGTATTCGGCGAGCTGCTCCTTTTGCGTTTTGACGGATGATGCGAGTTGGGCGGCGAGCTCCGGGGTGGCGGCGGCGTAGACGCCGGCGAGTGCCTGCTCCAGGCCTTCGGCTTTCGATTTGCCTTCGGAGGCTTTTTCGTTGGCGCGCTTCATCATGAACTCGTAGATGCGGAGGCCAAGGAGGTCCTTCAGCATTTCGGTGCGCTGCCTGGGATCGCTGCGGAGGAAATTGTCGAACTCGCCTTGGGGGAGGATGACGGAGCGGGTGAAGCCTTCGAAGTCGAGTCCGAGGAGTTCGGCGAGCTGGCGCTGAACGTCTTTGACGCCGCCGGCTTTGGAGACCCATTCGCCGTCTTCCCAGGTTTCGAGTTTGGCTTCCGTAACCTTCTTGCGAATGCGGGTGACGCGATGCTGCCGGCCGAGGATGGAGAAGGTGAGCGAGACGTGGAGACTCTTGGAGCCGATGTGGATGAGGCGCTCGACTTCCTTTTCGCCGAGGCGCGGGGTGATGCCGTAGAGCGCGTAGAGGATGGCGTCGAGGAGGGAGGTTTTGCCCGCGCCGGTGGGGCCGGTGATGGCGAAGAGATCGAGATTGGCGAAGTCGATTTCGCTGCGGGCGGCGAAGCTGGTGAAGCCTTCCAACTCTAATCTAACGGGGCGCACGGGAGGTCTCCTCGTAGAGTTCGACGAATGCCTGGCGGACAGAGTCGGGCATTTCGGTTTCGTTGCGGGCGCGGTAGAAGCGCTCGAAGATTTCTTCGGGTTTGAGGGTTTGGAGCGGCTCTTCGGTGGCGGTCTCGAGCTTGGGTAATTCGACGCGCACTTCGACGGCGTCGGGGAGCATTTCGCGGACCTTGTCGGCGAGACCGAGCTGCGGCTTTTCGGTTTGGATGGTGACGCGAAGGAGGTCGCCGTTGTTCCACTCCTTCTGCTTTTGCTGGACTTCGAGGAGGTTGGCGTTGACGCTGCGCAGACGGCGTCCGCTGGTGAGGGCGATGCTGTCCATGCGGGCGGTTTTGCGCGGGGCGGCATCGACGATGATGACGCGTTTAGACTGGCCTTCTTCACCGAAATCCATTTGCAGGATGGAGCCGGCGTAGCGTGTGGGGCTGGGGGCAGGGACGTCCTGCGGGTTGTGGAGATGGCCGAGGGCGATGTAGCTGGCGGTGGTGGGGAAGCGGGGCGCGGAGAGGGCGTAGGGCTTGGTGAGATGGATGGGACGCTCGCTGCCGGCGGCTTTCGCGTCCATGACGAACAAATGGCCGAGGAGGATGTTGACGGTGTTTGCGGAGAAGCCCGCGCAGAGGAAATCGACGATGTCGGCCATGCGGTCGGAGTAGCCTTCAAAGCGCGCTGGCTTGTTGCTCATCATTTGTTCGACGGTGATGAGTTTGTGTTCGGGCAAGAAAGGGAGGACGGCGATGTGGGCCTGTTCGCCGCGGATGTCGAGTTGGATCACGCCGCCTTCTTGCGGGCCTTTGACGGCGGAGCGGACGTGGATGTGGAGCGGTTCCAGAAGGGGGCGCAAGGCTTCGAGACGGTGGGGATGATCGTGATTGCCACCAATGACGACGGCGGGGATTCCGAGTTTTGCGAGATCACCGAAGAAGTGGTAGACGAGGCGCTCGGCTTCCGCATGTGGGCTGAAGGAATCGAAGAGGTCGCCGGCGTGGAGGACGGCGTCGATCTTTTCGCGGCGGACGATGTCGAGGATTTCCGTGAGGGCTTGCGACTGTTCGTCGATGCGGGAACGGCCGCGGAGCGATTTGCCGATGTGCCAATCGGCTGTGTGGAGGAAGCGCATAGTTACTTGGGGATTGGATTGCGTTTGGCCGCGGGCTTCTCCGCCTCTTCAAAGCGCGTGGCCCAGGCGGGGAAGGGGAACTGGACCAGCAGCGGGGTTGGGATTTCGGGCTGGCTGACAATGATGGTGCCCGGTTTGAGAATGCCGGCGCGCGCACGGCTGGTGGCCGGCAGGAAGGCGTATTCGTTGTTCTGCGCTTCAGCGAGATCGAGACGCCCGACGACGCGGAAGCTGGAGTTGGCGACGACGCGGCGCTCGATTTGACTGGCGGTCTGCTCTGCGCCGATGAGAATGACGCCGAGGCTGCGTCCGCGTTCGGCCATGTCGAGGATGACCTCTTTGATGGGGCTGCGGCCTTCGCGCGGGGCGTACTTGTTGAGCTCGTCCAGGACGACAAACGCGAGAGGCGTACGGGAGCCTCGCTGCTCCTTGTCCTCAAACATGCGGCGGAGGACGACGCCGATGACGAAGCGCTTGGCGCGGTCGTGGAGATTGTGGATGTCGATGACGGTGAGTTGCGACCGCTGCCAGTTGATGGTGTGGTCATACTGATTGGCTACGTTGCCGCGGATGAGATAGCCGACGCGGGGGATGGCGCTTTGGAGGCGGCGCTCGAAGGCGGCGCGGGTGCCGGCGGTGTATCCACCTGCCCACGTGTCGAGGCTCAGGGCGATGTAGGCGGCGAGGTCTTCGAAGGTATCGACACGGGGGACTTCGCGGGCGAGCTGCTGTTCGACGCGTTCGGCGACGAACGAGATCTGGTTGGTTTCGTCGTCGGCTTCAGTGAACAGATAGCGCAGGTAGCGCTGGCGGCAGAACTCTTCGATACTCCAGCAGAAGGCGGTGACACCGGCGCCGCGCTTGCCGGTGTCGGCGATCATTTCGATTTGATCCTTCTTTACGGGGGCGTAGATGGAGACATCGGGAAATGCGCCGGGGCGGAGACCTAGCTTTGCGTAAAGCGCGGACTGTTCGGGCTTGAGATTGACGTTGGCCTTGTCGAGGAAGAGGAGGTCCTCGCCTTTCACGTTAAAGATGAGGGCGTGGGTGTTGGCAGCTTCGGCGCCGAGCAGGTCCGATTGGAAGATGCCGTAGAGGAGAAAGGTGGCGTAGGTGGTCTTGGTGGCGACGCCGGAGATGCCGGAGATGTTGATGTGCGCGCCGCGGCTGCCATCGAGGAATTCGAAGTTGCCGTAGACGGGCTCGCCGTCGCGGGAAAGGCCGAGGGGGAACTTGCGCGTCATGCCGTCGAAGAAGAGCGCTTTGCTGCGATCGTCGCCGGTGGCGCGGAAGACCGCTTCGCCGGGGAGCGGAGGGACGAAGGTCTCGGGCTCGACGCGGGTGACAGTGACGTGGGCTTTGACGGAATGGGTGAGAGGGAGGACGCCATCGGCGGCGAGGAAGACGTCGGTGTCGAGGCGCGCGCCTTCATGGCGGGCGATCACCTGATCGACGATGCCGTAGAGGGTGACTTTGCCCTCGTTGCCGGCGTCGCGGCGGACGAGGACTACGTCGTCCAGTTGGACGAGTTGTTCGGGCGGTGTGGCAATCCAGAAGTCCAGCGGCTGCGCGTCGGCGGTGCCGAGGACCTTACCGATCTCTTTGCTCATGCAGACTCTTCTCTATACCACGGCGGAGGAGGACGGGATCGCCGAGGCGGCGGCGCATCTCCTGTTCGAGGGCTCCGCCGGGGAGGAGGTTTTGCGGCGCGCGCGGGTCGCGCTGGGAGGTGGAAGCGAACCTGGGCAGCAGCGACGCGGCGAGCGAGGCGAGTTCGCGGGCACGTTGCAGGCCCACGGCTGCGCCGATTTCGACGCGGACGATTCCGGCGAGCGGATGGTCGATGGGGCGCGGATCGGCGAGGCGGAGGAAGCACGAGTAACGGTCATAGACGCCGTCGGCGATGGAGAAGAGCGGGGTGCGTCCGCCGCGGCGGAGGGTTTCCACTAATGCGAAGCGGTCGTCGGAAACGTAGGCTTCGAAGATGCGCTTGATGACGCCGACGACATCCTGGGCGCCGGTGGCGCGGTAGCTTGGGCCATCTACAAAGACGCAGCCACCTTTGCCGGCGGCGTGTTCGGCCATGCGGGTTTCGGCGGTGCGCATGAGGCTCTGGAGTTCGCCGAGGACGGCGTTGGGCGTGTTGTCGGTGGTGGAGTGGGGGGCATAGTCGAGCATGGTTTCGCGCTGGCCCTTGCCGAGGATGAGGTAGCGGTTGACGATGATGTCGCCGAACCGGGCGCGGGGGCCTTCGGCTTTTACGAAGCCGGCGGAGAGAGAGCCCATGAGGCCGTGGGTGAGGATGCCGTCGAAGGATCCCATGACGCGGGCTTCGACGCGGCGGACACCGTCGACGAAGTAACAGGCGGTGGCGGTGGCGGGTTCGGGGGCGATGGCGTGCCAGGTGGCGGATTCAACGGTGTGGTCGACGGTGGCGCCGATTGCGGGGGCGTCGTCGTCAAGCTGGATGGGCGCTTCGTAGTCGGCGGGCCACGGGTCGAGGCGGAGTTTCATGGGCGCCCTTGCATGTTAGCAAGTCAGTCAGGGAAGCCATCGGATTTGATTGCGGAAGTCGTCTGCTGCTTCCGTTAGCCATATCAGGAAGAGTCCTTCAATTACCATCCCGATCGACCGGGACGAGGGCAACAGAATGATGACGGGTGAGTTGCTGTGGCTGGCAAGGTTGAGGAAGTGTTCGGGCATCGTTGCGACATCCCGCGTGACGAGTACGCGATTGTCGGCCGCTGCCAGCCGCAGCACACGCAAGCCGCGCCGCACTTGTGGGTTCAAATCGGCATCGGCCTGGAATCGAATCTTCACTTCGTGTTTGCGGACATCTGCTCCCGGGCTCGTACCTGGCGCGCTAGCATTTCGGCTGGCAATGGATGGGTTGCGGCAATCTCACGGAACCGCTCTTCCTGGCGAGAGAGGTAGGCATTCACTTCGCCGGGATGCTCCAGTATGAAGGTGATGGCGCCATATAGTTTCGCGAGTGAGCCGATGGCCGGGTAGGCGTCAAAGATCGCCTCAGTGGAGGTTCCGTTGCGGAACTCATGAACGATCACGTCGAGGCCGATCCTCGTTCCCGCAATGTAGTAGGCGTCGTTGCGCATTTCCAGATACTGGTTCATAGGATCGAGTCCCAACCTCAGTTTACATTACGAGATTGCACACGACTGCGCGGCCGCTCTCATTACTTCAGGGATTACCATGGATGGCAGCTCCTCTCATAATGTTCGGTTGTCCGCAAATCTCCCTAGAATGCGCAGCCGGATTCGACAGTGGGGTCGACTCCGGCGCCGATTGCGGGGAGTCGTCGTCGAGCTGGATGGGCGCTTCGTAGTTCGGCGGGCCACGGGTCGAGGCGGAGTTTCATGGGCCCTTGCACGTTAGCAGGATACCGCGGGATGACGATACTCTGTGACATCATGTAATCACCTGTCTGCTACACTGTAATCGCATGGTAAGAACCCAAATTCAACTGACGGAGCATCAAGCATCTGAGTTGAAGCGCATCTCCGCGTCCCGAGGCGAGTCAATGGCTGCTTTGATCCGGAAGAGTGTTGATCAGTTGGTTGAACGGGAACGGATGCAGTGGCCAGCGGAAGTCGTAGCGCGTGCCAAGCAGGCCGCCGGACGCTACCGGTCGGGCTCGAAGGACATCAGTGCCAATCATGACCGGTATCTGGTTGAGGCAATAGCCAAGCGTTGATATTTGTCGATACATCGGCGTTCTTCGCAATTCTGGACCGCGGTGACAACAATCATGCAGCCGCCAGGCTGTGTTGGTTTCGCCTTGTCGGAGCTGGGGCTCCGATGCTCACTACGAACTACGTTCTTGTGGAGAGCTGTACCCTGGTCCAGAGCCGGTTGGGGATGGATGCCGTGAGCACGCTTTTAGACGATCTTCTGCCGCTGGTATCGGTGGAGTGCATTGATGCTCCCACTCATGCGGATTCCGTTACAGCACTTCTCTCGGCCCGGCGGCGAAAACTGAGTCTTGTGGATTGTTCCAGCTTCGTCGTGATGCGTAAACACCGCTGCTCGGCGGCGTTCGCGTTTGATCGTCATTTCGTGGAGCAGGGATTTCAGTTTCCCAAATAGGGGGCAACCGCGCGTGAATGATTACTTCGGGTTTGCGGACATCTGCTTCCGGCTCGTACCTGACGACCCGTCATCCCGGCTGGCAATCGCAGCAGTGCCGCGGACGCGGGTTAAGTGCAGGCGCGGAGGCGCACGTGTTACGACGGAAGTCGTTGTGCCGATGCGAACAGGTCGGGAGGAACTCGCCAATTGCGGGTCGATTGGAGCCGCCGAACAGGCCGGGTGTAAAGTCCGAAGGTGACGTTCTAAGGCGCATAACTACGATTCAACCTGGCCTTGTCGCGGTGCTGATAGGGCCGCGTCGGCGCGATGCCGAAGCCTCAATTCGCTTCTATGGGCCACCGGCGGCCGGTTCGTCTCCCACCACGACCGGGCGTCCTGCTGAGTCCAGGGCCGATCGGCACCACATTGCAGAAGCAAGGTCGCCAACTCGTGACAGCCGTGAGGTCTGGCAGTAGGTTCTTTGGCAAGGCATCGAAGTACCAATTCATCGAGTTCGGGAGGAATGGGTAGTTCAGTTCGCGTGGATGGCGGCGCCGGAATTTCGTTCACATGGGCCACTGCCATCGCCAGCTCATCCTTTCCCGAAAACACCAGGCCCCCTGTGAGCAGGTAATAGGCAACGCACCCAAGCGAATACACGTCCGCCTGGCTGTCCAGGCTATCCAGGCCGATAGCTGACTCTGGGGCCATGAAGGCGGGTGTGCCAGGTGTTGTGCCAGGCTTGGTGAGCGGTTCGTGGTCTTCCACCACCACAGCCTTGGCCAACCCGAAATCCAGGACTTTGGCGTAATCGTATGTGCAGCCCTGAACGGAGAGGACAATGTTGGAGGGCTTGATGTCGCGGTGCACAATGCCCTTCGCGTGGGCCTCGGCAAGGGAGTCACACACTTGTGCCGTCACGTGCAACACACGCGCCGCCGGCATTGGTCCGAAGTCGCGCACCAGCCTCTGTAGGTCCATACCCTCCAGAAGCTCCATCACGTAATAGAAAGTGCCCTCTTCCGTTACTCCGAAGTCATAAAGCTCGACCGTGTGGGGCGAACTCAAGCTGGCGATCGCCTGAGCCTCGCGCTCAAAACGGAGTTTCACGGCACGGATGTCGCCGCGTTGGAGCGCCTCGTGGCGAATCAGTTTGATTGCCACGCGCCGGGCGAGGAGGGCGTGCTCGGCGATCCAGATTTCACCCATTCCTCCGGCACCGAGCTCTTCGGTCAGATGATAACTACCCAAGTCTCGCAACTTGCTCACCTGACCCGTCAGATGATAGACGAACCGCGCGACGACCGATGCGCAAATAGCCATCGCAATCGTCGGGAGGAACAGCGTGATCCACTGGCTCGGAGCCGGGTTCAACACGTGTCCACCTGCAATGTTCAATGCAAGGCCAACCGGACCCATAAGCGCCGCTGAGGTGGATGCGAGCAGACTCTTTCCAGACGTGGCGGGCACCGCCAACACAAAGAAGACAATCCAGACCGCAAGGGACGACACACCGCGGATCGGCGTGCCGCCCGGCCAGGATATCGCATTCTCCGCGACCGCGATCCCGAGGCCGCCCAACACTTCGAACACCAGCGCCAGATCCAACATCAGGGGTGCCGCGATCGCCTGGCTCCACGCCAGGGCGCAAAAGCCAGAGCCGAGAAGGGCAGCCAACACCAAGCCAAGACGATAGATTGGCGGCGCGGAGTACGGGTCAACCCATCCCGGCTGAACGTTGGCGCCCATGATGAGAACGAGGACCTGCGTGAGCGCGAAGCCGAGCGCCAGCCAGCCAAAGCGGCGAACTCCTCGCTCGGCAAAATCGAGCGGAAGCGCGGACGGCGGAGCCGAACTCCGAAGAACCAACTCGTTGGCGAGGGTTCGCGTTGCCATTGGCTTAGCAAGGAACTGCTGGCGATCGTTCAATAGAATATCACCAAGTCTTGCCGAACGCGTTGAAGATTACGCCTGCGGCAACGATGCCGAAAGGCCGGCGATTTTGTGTTGATGCCTGACTGGTGTACAAGCGGTCGATCCGGAGCGTTCTATGAGTAGTGGCGCTTTGCAGCCGGAATGGACGATCCAACATTGAGTGGGTGGACGCGCGGCTGCACGCGACTGCGATGGGCGCTTTGCTCTCCGGGCGAAGGCGGAAGCTGAGTTTGGTGGATTGTACAAGTTTCGCTGCGATGCGGAACCTCCCGAGAACTGTGGCTTTCGCGTTCGACCGGCATTTCGTGGAACAAGGATTTCGGTTTCCGAATTCGTCGACGGTGGCGCCGATTGCGGGGGCGTCGTCGTCAAGCTGGATGGGCGCTTCGTAGTCGGCAGGCCATGGGTCGAGGCGGGATTTCATGGGTGCCCTCGCATGTTACCGCTGGCCGTTATAGACGAAGGAGAGCTGGAGGCGGACGGTGTCGCCGCGGAAATCGTCGGGGAGGGGTGGGAAGGGGGTGGAGGCGCTGATGCCGGCGACGGCGGCGCGGTCGAGGGGTTCGGCGCCGGAGGGGATGGCGATGACCAGTTTTGGCACGCCTCCATTGCGGCTGATGCTGAATTGGATGACGACGTTGCCGCGACGGCCGTAGCGCGCGCTTTCCGGGATGACGGCGAACCAGTTGCGTCGGACAGCGGCGAGCACCTTTAACAGGTAGGGGCGGAAGTCGGCGCCTTGGGGATCGCTGAGGAGTTCGAGTTGACTTCCCATGCGGGGGGGCGCCTGCTTCTGGCCGAGGCTTTCGCCGATGGAGGGCGCGGGGTCCAGATCCTGCCCGACGACGAGACCGCCGCCGGGGCGTTTCATGACGCGGGCCATGGAATCGGCGACGGAGGTTTTCGGCAGCGGGATGGGGACGTTGGGCGATGACTGCGCGCCCTTGGAGGAGCCGGAACCCATGCCCGCGCCGGTCACCCTTTCAAACGTCAGCTTGGGTTTTTCCACGGGCTCGATTTGCGGCGGAGGGGGTTGATTGGAATTGCCGATGCCGGGCGGCGGCAGTTGGGCCGATGGAGTTGGGGCGGCGGCGGCGATCTGCGGGGCGTCCGGTAATGATGGTGCGGGGGTGCCCGGCTTGGGCTTCGGCGAGATGGCGGCGCGCGCGGGCGGAGCTTTGGTAACTTCCTTTGCGGCGAGGCCCTGGACGTCGAGCTCCTTGGCGGGTTTGCGGGTGTTGGGCGCCTTCTGGGTGAAGATGTCTTTCACGTCGGGCGGGACCACCAAAGGGGTGACGCGCCTGGCTTGAATCTCCGTGAGGATCGTGCGGGGCGGCGTGGCCTCAAACTGCACGGTGGAGAGCCAGCCGAGGAAAACGATGTGGAGGATTACTGATAGAGAAGCGGTGGAAACCAGGCGGCGATTTTCTTCGCGATGGTCGAGGTGGAGGAGTAGATCGAGATCGGGAGTTACCGGAGGTTCGGCCACAGACTTCATTGTGATGCCGGAGATTGAGTTTCCAGAGATCTGGCCACAAGGGCCGTGTGTTCTTCAATTTTATCAAGGATGTCGAGGGCAACCTGGAGTGCGTGCAGCCCTTGGGGTCCACCGGCCGCCGGGGGAGTGCGCGTCTCCATAGCATCGAGGAAGGTGTCGAGTTGCGTTTTGAGGGGTTCGACTTTGGTGGTGCTGAGCGGTTGAAAGGAGATTTGCTGAGTAGGGGAGACGGCGACGGCGATTCCGTCCTGACGCCCGTAGTCGATGGACACGTATTGGCCGGGTTGGAACAGACGCATCTTGCGCACCTTCTCAGTTGAGACGCGGCTCGACGTGAGATTGGTTACGCAGCCGTTGGGGAAGGCGAGGCGGACGTTGGCGATATCCACCTTTTTGGACAGGACAGAGATTCCGGCGGCCCGGACTTCGCAGGGGCTTTGTTTCGTCAGATCGAGGACGAGATCGATGTCGTGAATCATGAGATCGAGTACGACGTCGACGTCCAGGGAGCGCGGGGTGAACACGCTCATGCGGTGGATTTCAAAGAAGAGCGGGATGGTGACGATTTTGCGTAGGGCGAGTACGGCGGGGTTGTAACGTTCGAGGTGACCCACCTGGAGGATGCGATCCGTGCCGGCGGCATCGATGAGGCGCTGGGCGGAGGCGAGGTCTTGGGCTACCGGCTTTTCGACCAGCACGTCGATGCCGGCAGAGAGCAGGGCACAGCCGACATCGGCGTGCGTAGTGGTGGGGGTGGCGACAATGGCGCCGTCCACCTGGCCGAACAAGGACTCGAGTGTTGGGGCGGCTTCGCAACCGAATTCTTTTGCGGCGGCGGCGGTGCGTTCGGGGTCGATGTCGAACACGGCGGCGAGGTGCGCGCGTTCCGATTCGCGCACGACGCGCAGATGGTTGCGGCCAAATGCGCCTGCGCCGATGACAGCGATGCGTTTCATGAAGTGGTTTCCTCCGGTGTATATCCACAAACGGCGATCCCAGCTTCGTTCGCCATTGCGAGCAATTCGTCGCGATCGAGGAGTAGCGTGCGGCCTGCATCCACGGCCAGCGCGGTGGCTCCGGTTTCCTTCATAGTACGGATGGTCTGGGGGCCGGCTACGGGCACATCGAAGAGCATGTGACGGCGGCGGCGCGAGACTTTGACGAGCCGGATTCCGCGGCCATTGGCGAGCGAGGCGGCGCGGCGCAGCATTTCGTCGGTGCCTTCCATGGCCTCCACGGCGAGGCAGGCGCGTTCGGCTATGGCGACGCTCTGGCCGATGTCGAAGCCGGCGAGCGCGTTGGCGATGCGGCGGCCGTAGCGGATGTCCTTCTCTTCGTCGTCGTTTGGTTTGCGGCGGGCGATGGGACCCTCGGCGGCGAGGAGGGGTTTGAGGAGGACGGTGGAGTCGCGGAGGTGGATGCCTTCGTCTTCGAGGACCTTGGCGACCCCGCCAATCAAGGCGTCGGTGTTCTTTTCGCGCAAGGAGAATAGGAGTTTCGCGAGCCGCCAATCGGGGGCGATGGAAGAGAAGATCTGGACGTGCTTCACCTGTCCGGCCATGATGAGTTCGCAGACATTTTCCGCTTTGAGAATGTCAATCAGTTTGCTCAACTGGCCGAGGGAGATCCAGTGGCACTGCCATGCGAGCGCTTCAATTTCCTTGGAGGCTTCTTCCTTAATTCCGATAGCCACCACCTGATGGCCGAGTTTGCGCGCTTCCTCGAGGGCGAGGATCGGAAAGCGGCCGTTGCCGGCAATGAGACCGTACTTCACTTGATGACACCGCGCTCGGATCTTTTTATGAAATTGATCAGTTCCTCTACTTCCCGGTTCCCCGGCAGTTCGGCGCGCACGCGTTCGATGGCTTGCGCTGTGTTGAGATTGGCGCGGGTGAGAATGCGGAAGGCTTTGTGGAGGGCCTGGATTGTTTCGCTGGAATAGCCGCGGCGTTCGAGGCCCACTTTGTTGGGGCCGAAGCTTCTGGCATCGCGGGGCGTGGTGGTGTTGGAGTAGGGCAGCACGTCGCGGGTAATGACGCTGTAGCCGCCGATGATGCAGTGTTTGCCGACGCGGCAGAATTGATGGACGCCGCTGAATGCACCGACGATGGCCCAATCCTCGACGGTGACGTGGCCACCGAGGGTTGCGCTGTTGGCCATGATGACGTGATTGCCGATGGAGCAATCGTGGGCTACGTGGGCATTGGCCATGAAGAGGTTGTCGTCGCCGACCGAGGTGAGTCCACCGCCGACGCCGGTGCCGCGGTGAATGGTGACATATTCGCGGATCTTGTTGCGATGTCCGATGGCGGTGTGGGCGGTTTCGCCGTGATACTTGAGATCGGGGGAGGCGACTCCGAGGACGGCGTAGGGGAAGATCACGTTGTCGTCACCGATGGTGGTGGGGCCTTCGATGTAGACGTGGGCCAAAAGGCGGGTGCGTTCGCCGATGGTGACACCGGCGCCGATGATACAGTAGGGGCCGATTTCGGCCGATTCGGCCACGTGGGCGGCGCCATCGACGATCGCGGTGGGATGAACGCCCATGGTGGACTAGGCTTTTTCCTGCGGAGGACTGAGGACGCACATCAGCTCCGCCTGCGCCACGACATTGCCGTCGACACTGGCTTCGCCGGACATGACTGCGAGATGGGAGCGGCGCTTGATGACCTTCATCTCGATGCGAAGCTGATCGCCGGGGACCACCTGCTTGCGGAACTTGGCTTCGTTGATGGAGGCGAGCAGGACGGGGCGGTTCTTGCTGTCGGGGATGTCTTTGAGGATAAGGACACCGGCGACCTGCGCCATGGCCTCAACGATGAGGACACCGGGCATCACCGGATACTGGGGAAAATGACCAATGAAGAAGGGCTCATTGGCGGTGACGTTCTTGTAGCCGACGATGCGGTCGGGATCCATTTCGACGATCCGGTCGACCAACAGCATCGGATAGCGATGCGGCAGGATCTCGCGGATCCCCATAATATCCAGGATAGGCATGCAAACTCGCTATTATATCAAGCAGCCCTAATAGCCAGATTATGGACCCTATCCTTTCGTACATTTCGACCCACCGGAACGACATCATCCAGCTCATCAAAGAGATGGTGGAATGCGAGTCGCCTTCTGACAACATTGCCGCAGTCAACCGGTTTGTTGATCTGGTTGCGATCAAGGCCGCGGGGCTTGCCAATGCGCGCACCATTCCGGGCGGCAAGTATGGCAAGCACCTGCAACTGGAGTTTCTGCTGCCGGGGAAGAGCAAGAAAGGGCAGATCCTGGCGCTGGGTCATTCCGATACGGTGTGGGGAATGGGGACGTTGGCGGGCATGCCGTTCCGGCGCGATAAGGAGCGGTTGTGGGGTCCGGGCGTGCTCGACATGAAGAGCGGCGTGGCGTTCTTTCTTTACGCGATGCGAGCGCTGCGGGACCTGGACATTCCGGTGAAGCGGAAGGTGGTGCTGCAACTGAATTCTGATGAAGAGGTGGGGAGCGAATCGTCGCGGCCAGTGACGGAGAAGGAAGCGAAGAAGAGCAGCGCGGTTCTGGTTCTGGAGCCGGGCACCGGGTTGGAAGGGAAGCTCAAAACTGCGCGCAAGGGCGTGGGCAGCTATGACGTGATTGTGAAAGGCGTGGCGGCGCATGCGGGCGTGGACTTTGCTGCCGGCGCATCAGCGATTGTGGAACTGGCGAGGCAGATCGGGAAAATCGAGACGTTCACCGATTTGAAAAAAGGCCTCACGGTGAACCCTGGCGTGATTTCGGGTGGCACGCGGTCAAACGTGATTGCGGCGGAGGCGCGGGCGGTTGTGGATATCCGGGTTGCGCGTTTGAAGGATGAGCCGGGGTTGGATAAGAAGTTCCAGGCGCTGAAGGCGACGGACAAGCGATGCAAGGTGATTGTGGAAGGCGGGTTGAACCGTCCGCCGATGGAGCGGACGCCGGGTGTCGTCGCGTTGTTTCAGACGGCGAAGAAGCTGGCGGGCGAGCTTGGGGTGAAGATTGAGGAATCGTCGACGGGCGGTGGATCAGACGGCAACTTCACGGCGGCGCTCGGGGTGCCTACATTGGACGGACTCGGCGGAGTGGGCGAGGGCGCGCATGCCACGCATGAGAGTATTCTGATCGACCGGATTGCAGACCGCGCGGCGTTGCTGGCGAAGCTGGTGCAGACGATTTAGGGAGCCGGAGCGGTAATGTCGCGATTTTGGCGCCGCACCTTCCTTGTCGCGACAATCTTCGCGCTGCTGGGCTCCGGGTGTTCGCGCCGTCTGCAGCCGGCTGCGCTGACGGCGGCGCAATGCAAGGGGTGCCATCCTTCGTTCTACGAGGAGTGGGCGACATCGCGGCATGGTTTGGCGATGCAGGCTTATAGCGCGGCGATGGGACGCGATTGGGGAGCTGGCGCGGCTGTCCGGATTGGGCGTGCGACGTACCAGTTTCGCGATGGCGTTGTGATGGAGAACGGGGGGCGGCGTTATCCGGTTGCGTATGTGATGGGCGGGAAGAACGCGTACTATCTGTTGACGCCGATGGAACGCGGGCGATTGCAGGTGCTGCCGATTGCTTTCGATGTGGGCCGGAAAGGGTGGTACGACGTTGCGGCGAGTGGGGTGCGTCCGCATCCCGAGAGCGTTTCTACACCGCTGCCTTGGACCGATGCGGCGTTCACATTTAACACGTCTTGTTATAGCTGCCACGTAAGTGACCTTCGCGCGAATTACGATGCGGCGAGTGATACGTATCGGACGGAGTGGGCCGAGGCGGGGATCAATTGCGAGACGTGTCACGGGAGCGATCCGCACCGGGTGAGGATGTCTGAGCTTGGGACGCGGGAGCGCAACGAGACGTGCGCGCCTTGTCATGCGAAGATGAATCCGCTTGGAGCACGCTATGAGCCAGGGCAACGGTTCTTTGACCACTATGATCTGATCACGCTGGAGAGCACGGATTTCTACGCCGATGGGCGCGACCTGGGCGAGAACTACACTTACACTGGCTGGCTGCAGAGCGCTTGTGTGCGCGGTGGGCAGTTGGATTGCCTGCATTGCCACACGTCTTCGGGACGGTTCCGGCAGGCCGGCGATCCGGACGCGGCTTGCGCGGGGTGTCATCAGGATTTGGTGGCGCGAGCCGGGGCGCATACGCATCACAAATCGGCGCGGTGCATCGATTGCCACATGCCGAAGACTCGGTTTGCGAGCATGACGCGGAGCGACCATTCGATGCGGGCGCCGACGCCGGCGGCCACGATGCGGTATCAATCGCCGAATGCGTGCAACCTTTGCCACACGGAGAAGGGTGCGGCGTGGGCGGACGGGGCGGCGCGGGCGTGGTATGGGAACTGGTATCAGAGTGAAGTGATGGAACGGGCGGCTTTGGTGGATGCGGCGCGGCGGCGGGAATGGAGCCGGATGCCTGCGATGGTGGCGGCGGTTGAGGAATCGAAAGACCCGGTCTTCGCGACGGCGCTGCTGCGGTTGCTGCGTGCTGCTCAGGATGACCGGAAGCGGCCGGTGTATCTTGCCAAGGCGAGTGATCCGCATCCGCTGGTAAGGGCGGCGGCGGTTGCGGGCCTTGCGGAGGACGGGACGGAAGTGGCGCGGGGTGTGCTGGCGAATGCGTCGCGTGACGAGTACCGGCTGGTGCGGGTTCGGGCGGCTGCCGCGCTGGGGGCTGCGGCATCGGCGGAGGCGACGGAGGAGTTGCTGGCTTCGTACAACGCGCGGCCGGATGATTTCGTGTCGCTCACGAACCTCGGGAATTTTTATTTGCGGCGGCAGCAGACGACGGATGCGGTGCAGGCTTTTGAGAGGGCCATCCGGTTGCGGCCCGATAGCGTGGGCACTTTGACCAATGCCTCGATTGCGTACATTCGGGCGAACCGTCCGGCTGATGCGGAACGGGTTTTGCGGCAGGCGCTGCAACAGGCGCCTCGCAATGCGGCGGTGCTGTTCAATCTTGGACTGCTGCTTGCGGAGATGGCACGGCCGGCTGAGGCGGAATCGGCGCTCAGGAACGCGCTGGCGGCCGATCCGAAGATGGCTGCGGCGGCATACAATCTCGCGGTGATTGTTGCGGGGCGTGACCTGAACGAGGCGCTGGGGTTTGCGAGGCTAGCTGTGGCGCTGGCTCCGGGGGAGGCGAAGTATGCGAATGCGCTGGTGGAGTTTCAGCGTTCGGGCAGAAAAAACGGACCTAATGGACTCCGATGAACGCCGATGAACTCTGCTAAGTGGCGAAATAGGAGTTTACTTCGCCAGGCTCTTCTGGAGCGCGTCGAGTAACTGGTCGATGGTGAAGCTGGCGGGCTTCTGGCGGGGCGGATACTCTTTGAAGGTGTTGAGGAACTCGCGGATGACGCGGGACGAGTATTCGCGGAGATAGGTTCGTTCGAGCATCCAATCCCAGTAGGTATTTGATGTGATGGGGGCGCGCTCAAAGGGATCGGTGCGCAGGTTGAAGATAACCGGCATGCGGGTTTTGACAAAGGGCTCCACCCAGACGGCGAACTGGCCTTCGGCGCGCTGCTGGGCGTAGACGAACTTCCAGTTGTCGTAGCGGAGGGCGACGAGATCGCCGTCATCGGAGAAGTAGACGAATTCCTTGCGCGGACTGGCGGCAGCGTCGCCGGTGAGGAAGGCGGTGAGATCGTAGCCGTCGAGATGGACGCGGTAGGAGCGGTCGCCCGCTTTGTAGGTGGAGAGGAGTTGCCGCTTGGCGTCTGGCGCGCCGGCCATGGAGAGGATGGTGGGGAGCCAGTCCATGTGCGAGACGACTTCGTGGGTGACGCTGCCGGGTTTGATTTTGCCGGGCCAACGGACAAGCGCGGGGACGCGGAAGCCGCCTTCCCAGTTGGTGTTCTTTTCGCTGCGGAACGGGGTGGTGGCGGCGTCGGGCCAAGTGTTGGAATGCGGCCCATTGTCGGTGCTGTACATGACGAAGGTGTCGCCGGCGATGCCGAGCTGATCGAGCTTTTTGAGGATCGTTCCGACGTTGCGGTCGTGGTCGATCATGACGTCGTGATAGAGGCTTTGCCACTTGCCGGATTGGCCTTTGCTTTCGGGCTTGGGATAGGTGCGGAAGTGCATGTGGGTGAAGTTGACCCAGACGAACATGGGCTTGCCGGTCTTGTGCTGGCGCTCGATGTAGTCGGCGGCTTTGGCGGCGATGTCGTCGTCGATGGTTTCCATGCGCTTCTTGTTGAGAGGGCCTGTGTCGGTGCACTTTTGCTTGCCCCATGGGCCGGAGCGGGGATCGCTGCCGGGAGTTTCGGTGCTGGTGGCGAGGCAGTGAAGGACGCCGCGCGGGCCGTAGCGGGTCTTGAACTCGGGCTCGGCAGGATAGTCTGCGTGTTCGGGGGCTTCTTCCGCGTTGAGGTGGTAGAGGTTGCCGTAGAATTCGTCGAAGCCGTGGACAGTGGGGAGGAACTCGTTGCGGTCGCCGAGGTGGTTTTTGCCGAAGTGGCCGGTGGCGTAGCCGAGGGGTTTGAGTAGTTCGGCGATGGTGGGGTCGGGCTTCTGGAGACCGAGGGTTGCGCCGGGTGTGCCCACTTTGCTGAGGCCGGTGCGGAAGACGCTTTGGCCGGTGATGAAAGCGGAGCGGCCGGCGGTGCAGCTTTGTTCGCCGTAGTAGTCGGTGAACATCATGCCTTCTTTGGCGAGGCGGTCGATGTTGGGGGTTTGATAGCCCATCATGCCGTGGGAGTAGGCGCTGATGTTGGAGACTCCGATGTCGTCGCCCCAGATGATAACGAAGTTGGGTTTTTTCTGCTGCGCGGCTGCGGGGAGGGCGGAGAGTAGCAGGGAGATAGACAGGAGGAGTCTCATGGGGCGCAACGGAAAGATGATATCATTGAGAAGAATCCTGTGGGCGGCTAGCTCAGCTGGGAGAGCGCCGCGTTCGCAACGCGGAGGCCAGGGGTTCGAATCCCCTGCCGTCCACCAAAATCCTCACCGGAATTCCAATCCAACCACATATCCGACGGTAAGCCGATCTGCGTCGGCGAGCGGGGTGTACTCCACAACAATCGGGACCGGGGCAATGACGCCGCAACGGAATTCGAACGTCACGCTCGACTGGTTTTTAAGGAGAACGGCGCCGGGGTCGTCGACCCAGAAGGCGGTGGGCTTGCCGTTGACGCGGACGTGGAGACGAGCGGGTTTGCCAAGGCAATCGACGCGTTCGAGGACGCCTTGGGCACGAGTTGTGGTAGCTGGGCGAATTGCGGGCTCGGGGACTGGCGGCGTGGCGGATTGCGGTTCTGAGAGGCGCATAGCGGCACGGGCCATTTCGACTTCCTGAGCGGTTTGGGCGGCGTTGAGAGCTCGTTGCGCGGCATGGTGCGTGTTGGGCCCGTCGTGAAGCGCGTGATAGCTGAGGGCGAGCGCGTGCCAGAAGGAAGACTGGCGCGGGAGGATAGCGGCGGCACGCTGGAGCAGCGGAACCGCTTCCGCATAACAGGCGGCGTTGGCGGCGAAGGTGCCGAGGAGAAAAAGCGCTTCGGCGAACGCGGGGTTGCGGCGGACGGCCTCTTCCAGGCAGCGTGTGACTTCGTCGCGCAATTGGCGGCTGGTCCAATCGGGAGGAGGGTGCTCGCGCAGCAGCAGCGCATATTCGAAATAGGTAACGGCACCGGCATCTGGCATGGCAATCGCTTGGCGCAGATGGCGGAGAGCGGCGGGCTGGTCCCGTTGCTCCAAGGCCAGCAGTCCCATCGACTCCAGGTCTCGAGTGGACGGGTTCCGCAGAGCGGTGAGCTTGCGGTAGAGGGCGGCGGCCTCGGCGCCGTGGCCGGTCTGGAGGGCGAGGCGGGCGAACTCGGTTTCACCGTCAGTTTCGGCCATGGCGAAGCTGCGTACGGCGGCTGGATCTGCGGAGGGAATGGCAACCTCCATTACGGGGAGTCTGGCGTGCGCGACGTAGGTTTTGAGATCGATCAAGGCGTCGGGGAAACCTCGGCCGTAGATACGCTGGAAGGCCTGGGGCTGGGCTTCGCCGGCGGCCAAAGCGGACAGCAGTTCGCCGAAGCGGGCCCGATAGGTCTCGTGCATGCGCAGCATGTGCACCATGGCCCACGACTGGGAGTAGAAGACAGGATTGGCGGTGCCGTGGCGGTTGCCTGTCCTGGCCTGGGAAAGCTCCGTCGAGCTCATCCATGAGGTGGCGGCGAGGAGGCCGATGTGGGATGGAATGGGCGCTCCGATTCGGACGCGTGTGCCAGCCACCTCGATAGTGGAGTAGAACTCGGCCAGCCCTTCCTCCATCCAACTGGGCAGCGGTCCGGTGCTGTGGTGCAAGGCCAGATGGGCGTACTCATGAAACAGGATGCGCGGGGGACGGCCGATTTCCAGGACGATGGAATCGCGGTCGGGCCCGCTCTGGTAGAAGCCGGCGGTCTGGTGATCGGTGCGGACGGAGCGGAAGCGGTTGCTCGAAAGCAGGTAAGCTGTGACGGGCAATGGCGCGTGACGGGTGTTGGGGAAGATCTGTGAGAAGACGCGATGGGCGAGTTCGAGTCTCGCGAGGATGTCGCGGGCCTGGCGTTCGCCTGCTTCGGAAAGCACGGAGCGGGGTGGTGAATCCACCTTCCACCAGCGAGCCTGCAGAGGCCCGCCGAACAGCATAAGCAAAGCCAATGCGCGCATTCCGATTCCAGCCCTGGGGTCAGTGTAGCAGCAGGCGTGTTTTCACTGATGTCGTTTTTTCCGGTCCCATTCCAGCGGAAGCGCTGCTAGAATGAAGCCAGAAGATGAGTACACTGTCGCCACGGCTGCAAATCAAGGTAGCCCAAAAGCAGATCCTCACACCTGGGCTCGTCCAGATGGTCACCGTCCTCCAGTTGAACAGGCTGGAGTTGAAGGACATGATCACGACGGAGATGTCGAGTAATCCATTTCTCGAGGAAGGGGAAGGCGACGAGATTACGCCGCAGGAGTTGCAATCGCTGCTCGAAGCGGAGCGAAATGGCGATCCGGCGGATTCGGGAATTACCGAAGCGGTGACGGAAGCGGCGCGGCCGGATGCGTATGAAGCGCCATCGGATTTTGACCGCTCGAGCACGTTCGAAAGCGAGACGGGATTCGACAATATTGAGGCGGCGCCGGCGGCTACGGCGTCGGCCACGACGGAAGATGCGGCTGCCTCGCAATCCTCCGATAGCTTCGATGAGATCGACTTCGGATCTTACTTTGACGATTACCTCGATCCGGGGTACAAGACGCCGGCGGCGGAGTCTTCAGACAAGCCCGGGTTCGAGACGTTTCTGTCGTCGCCTGTGACGTTGAGCTCGCATTTGGACGAACAACTGGCTCTGATGGTGTTGAGCGAAGACGTGCGGGACGCGGCCGATTCGATTGTCGGCAACCTGGACGAGAACGGCTACTTGACCGAGACGCTGGATGATCTCGCGGCGTCCGGGCAGCACAAGGCAGAAGATCTGGAAACGGCGCTGAAGGCGGTGCAATCGTGCGATCCGGCGGGTGTGGGTGCACGCGATCCGCGAGAGTGCCTGCTGCTGCAACTGGAGAGCCGCGGTGGGCGGGGTGGCGTGGCGTGGCAGATCATCGCCGATCACATGAAGCTGCTGGAATCGCGGCAGTGGAAGGATCTGGCGAAGGTGCTGGGGCGTCCGCCGGAGCACATTCAGATTGCTCTCGAGGTGATTCGTCATCTGGACCCGCGGCCGGGGCTGCGTTATTCGGGTGGTGGGGCGCGAGTTGTCCAACCCGATGTTTACATCTACAAAGACGGCGAGGACTACATCATCCAGATCAGTGATGAAGACTTGCCCGTCATCCGGTTGAACCCTGACTACCGCCGCTTGCTCGACCGCAACGAGGAACCGAGCAGGGAAGTACGGAATTACATGAAGGAGCGTTACCAATCCGCGCTCCAGTTGATGAAGAACATAGAGCAACGGAAGCAGACGATCTTCAAGGTCTGCCAGGCGATCATCGGGAGGCAGGCCGAGTTCCTGGAATATGGAATCGACCAATTGCGTCCGATGATGATCAAGGATGTTGCCGAAGAGATTGGTGTACACGCTTCCACTGTCAGTCGCGCCGTAGCGAATAAGTTCGCGCACACGCCACAAGGGGTTTTTGAACTGCGTTTCTTCTTTTCTGAGGCAGTGCAAGGGCCACAAGGTGGTGGTACGCCTCTGCTGATCCTAAAAAGGAGGGTGAAGAAGATGATCGAGGAAGAAGATTCCGCGCATCCGCTCACTGATGAGCACATCACCGAAAGGCTGCAGGGTGAAGGGATACAGGTCACGCGCCGAACCGTGGCCAAATATCGCGAAGATATGGGAATCCCCTCGACGCATGTTCGCAGGCGGAAGGACTGATAGCGGACCAACCACAGCGGGGATGTGAATTCTCTGCTTGGACTTGACGATGTATGGTTGTTCATCCTTCCATGGAATGGAGGAAAGCTGATGAAAATCACTTATACCGGGCAGGTAGCCTTCTCCCCCGCCCAGCAAAAGAAGCTGGACGCCAGATTTGGGAAGCTGTCAAAGCTTCTGGATCGCGGAGGTGAGAAGGGAGCTCGCGTGATACTCACGACGGAGCGCCACCTCCTACGCGCGGAAATTACCGTGCACTATTACGACCATCCGCTGGTGGTGACGGAGGCGAATACTGACGCCACACTGGCGATGATGGCCGCTCTCGACAAACTGGAGCGTCAGATCATCAAGCACCGGGACAGATGGCGTGACACCAAACGGCGGCCGGCGGCCAAATCGAAGGTGGCAGAGGGCACGCCACTGCCGGCAAGCAACGGCAGGAAGGCGGCTGCAAAGGCAGTACCGGTGAAATCGGCGAAGGCGGCGAAGATAGGGAGCGAAGACTCGCCGACAAAGGTGTTTCGCGTCAATCACCACGCCTCTCGCAAGCCCATGACGATGGAAGAGGCGATGCTGGATCTGGATAAACGGGACTACACGGTATACCGCGACGCCACAACAGACCGTGTGCATGTATTGGTGAAGCGGCGCGACGGCCACGTGGATCTCATCGAAGGATAATTCGCCGCAAGCATGCTGGAACCGCGAGAAGGCCCTCCTGAACTGATCATAGTCACCGGGATCAGCGGTTCCGGCAAAGGCACTGTCCTCAAATGCCTGGAGGACCTGGGGTATTACTCTGTCGACAATCTGCCGACGCTGCTGATTCCGAAGTTTGCGGAATTGACGATGTCGTCGCCGTCGATCAAGAGCGCGGCGCTTGGCGTGGATGTGCGGGAAGGCGTCGGGCTGAAGGAACTGCCCAAGGTTGTGGCGTCGTTGCGCCACCAGCTTACGACGACGCTGGTTTTCTTGGAAGCTGATGATGCGACGATCATCCGGCGGTTCAGCGAAACCAGGCGCCCGCATCCGCTGGGGCGGGAAGAGTCGGTTGCCAAGAGTCTGAAGAAGGAACGGCTGCTGCTGGCTCCGATCCGCGAACTGGCGGATCATACCATTGACACCGCGCGGTTTAATGTTCACGAGCTGCGGCAGATCATCGCGCAGAAGTTCCGGGGGACGCGCGAAGAAGCCAAACTGATGATCTGTGTCACCAGTTTTGGATTTCGCAATGGCGTGCCGTCGGATAGCGACTTGGTGTTTGACGTGCGGTTTCTGCCCAATCCAAACTATATTCCCGAGTTCAAGGATCTGACGGGAAAACATCCGAGTGTGGCGCGCTACATACGGTCGTTTCCGCAGACGCAGGAATTCATGAAGCGTATCACCGATCTGTTGATTTACCTGCTCCCGCACTATATTCGGGAGGGGAAAAGCTATCTCACCATATCGTTCGGGTGTACTGGGGGGCAGCACCGGTCGGTGATGATGGCGGCGGAGATTCATAAGCGGCTGAACAAGGCTGGGTACACAGTGAAGGAAGTACATCGGGACGCGAAGAAGAAGTAGGGGTCACCGGAAAATGACCGGCATGGAATAGTGCACCAGTCCGACGCCGCTTTCCCCGTTCCGGAGTCGAAGGGGACGCAGGATAGGCGCCGAGGCATGACGTGTTAGGGTCGTCCGGAAGGAGAGCGGGCTCGCGTCGAGGCCGGCGGGGAATTCGAACCGGAACTTCCCCACGGTAGCATCTGCAAGGCAATATAACGAGCCGCCAGGGCTCCAGACGTAACCCGAAATGACGTCCCCGGCCGTGTAGCCCTCTGTTCGCCACTCCCATTCCACCGCCTTTGCCGGACCTGTAGCCATCCGGATATCCGGCTGCAAAGGGGGAGGAATCCGGAACTCCCATTGAATCGCATCGATGGTGTTAGTGGCTGCGCCGGAGAGGGTCCAGTATCCAGGGACAATCCACGATTTGGGTTCAGAATCGAACGCAGGTGGAGACGGCTGGGGAAGGGGGATCACCTGGCCCGACGGACCGGTGAGTTGCAGTTGCCGGACTCCGATTGTATTGCTCGCTAAGGGATCGTAGATGAGGCGCCGTTGTAATGGCGGGTCCAGGCTACAACCGAAAGCGGGTGCCACCTGCGGACCAGCTCGGGCGGCCACCAGAGAACGGTCCTGTTGCTGGACAGCCATCGCTGCGGAGTCCCCGGATGTCCCGGACACCATGGAGAGAGACCCAATGAGAATGTTGCCGCCACGGTCCAGCACCTGCATCTGCTCGTTGGTGAGTCCCAGCGGATGCACGCACGGCTTGTTCTCGGGCATCACGGAAAGCATCACGATCGGCGATGCGGCATCGCCGTTCAGGACACGCAGCGGAATGTAGCATCCGGCCAGTTGCACGCCCGGCGGGATGACAAACTCGATTTCGTCCACGCCCTCCATCTCGGGCGAACGGCTGAGATCCGTGACCGGCACATCCACATCGCCCAGACGAACAGCGAGCGAGGGCAAGACTCCCGCGCCTGTGGTTCGCAGCACGATCACCGAACCGGGTGTAGCCGGCTGCAGCAGCTTCGACTCTTTCAGCAAACCGACGTAATCAGCGTCGATAGTGATGGCGGAGGGCACAATATGGACCGTGGCTGATTCAATGGGCTCCCGGCCGCCGGTGAGAACCAGTTCGACCGGGCCTGGAGGAATCTCCATCGGAATCACAGCGTCGAGGTAGCACTGCTGGTCGGGGAACAATGGAACGGGGAAGGCGGTGTTCGATCCGAGCAGGTAGGCAGTGAGGCGGTACTCTTGCGGACTGGGATGACAGGAATTCTGTCCACCGGGCGACAGCCGCATCCGCGAACCAGGCGCGAACGTCTGCGAGGAGCCGGGATAGAACGAGGAGGTTTGCAGGAACTGTGCAGACGCGGGCATTGCAAGCAGAAACAGGATCGCCTTCATTGCGATGCCTCGCGAAGCTGAATCGTATACGTCTGGGACACTACAGGGAGCCGGATATATCCGGAAGACTCCACTCCATTCCTCAAGCGGAACCGGAACGTCGGGTTTGCACCGGAACGGGGGGCAACGGTCAGATAGAGAATGGCCTGCCATGAACCGCGAATCGGCTCAGGTGCGGCCAGGAGCAATGCACCGATGGGAATCGCGCGCACGCCGTCACCCGCTGGCACGATACATGACATCGAGGGAAACATAGCCACACCCGGCACACCCTTGACCACCGCCGGGATGCCAATCGTGACGGTGAGCTCATCCTGAGGGTCGTAGGGAGTCGGGTCCCAACGGAGGCTGATCTCCTGATCCGCACCATACTGGAACGACGGCGAATCCAGCAACTGAGGGATCGCGGGCACCTGCAAGGTGGTGGCGAAGGACGGAATATCGATGCCTCCGGAGAACAGAAAAGTCCAGGGGCCTGGCGTCGTAGCGGGGTAGAGAGGAACGGTTTCGCCGGCCGGATTGAGTACAGATACTTTGCCTGCGTCGAGTCCAAGGTCCGGCCCGCCGCTCGGGGCGAAAGCGCCTTCACCCGTGTTCATCCAACATTGATAGCGCGCGCGACGGCGCTGGGGACCCACCAGCCAGGAAACGGCCTCCGGGTAGGCGGAGAAGAATGCCCACCTGGTTGGCGACTCAGTATCGATCATGCCTGTGGGTAGCGGCCGCCCTGCATCAAGAATTCCGAGTTGTTCGTCCGTAAGATCCAGCGGATGGCGGCACGGGCGGTTCGTTTGCGCAATGGAGAGGTTCAACGCATCCACACGGTCCCCGCCGACGGTGACCTCCAGTGGAACGTAGCAGCCGGTGAACGCCAAGGTTGCGGGCAGTCGCAACCGGAACTCATCGACGCCTGGATCCGATGAAGGCCCGGCCGCCACGACGGTGGGCACCTGATCTTCAATTGAGGCACGAACGTCATCCGCTTTCGCTCGGCCCATTCCGGTGCCGCGCAGAGTGATGATGGAACCGGCAATCGCCGGACGCGTGAGCCCCATCCGGCGCCCATTCGCAAGCGTCGGGCTTTCATAGAAGAAACCGAACCGCGTCGGGACGATCGTGATTTCCGTGCGGTAGCTGATGCCTCCCGCGCTGATCAGGACCGCGGCGTCGCCCAAGGGGAGATTCTCCGGCAGACGCACCCGCAGCAGGTATTGGCAAGGTTCCCTGGCTATCGTTGCTGTGTAATCCACTCCGCCACTGCGAACCACCACCTGCGGCGGAGGCGAACAGCCTATACGGGCACTCACGATCGAGCCTGGCGCGAATTGCGTAGAAGGTTGCCATTCCGAGGCGGGATGGTACAGGTCAATCGGACGCTGCGCCTGAGGGAAGGCGGGCAAAACCGCCAGCGCAACGAGAACATGCGGGCCGAGCACGATTCGATTATAGCTCCTCCGCCTGCACCTTTCCGCGAAAATGGCGGTACAAAAACGCGAAATACCCTGCGGTCAGCAGCATTCCCGGAATCCACCACCACAACGCGCCGGACAGACCGTATGCTCCCGCCGCGGTGTTGTGAATCGTGAGGCTCAGGCCCGGGGTTTGATTCGAGGGCAGTACATAAGGATAGATGCCGAACGCGGCGCTCGCCAGCATTGCGGCGATGAACAGGCTCGACGCCACGAATGCCGCCAGACCGTTGCGCGTCCGGAACCGGAGCACGCCGCCGAGTCCCGCCATCGCGAGCAGTGGGAACAAATATCCCCACGGGTGGTTGGCGAGATTGCGCGCCACCTGCGGCTGGATGCTCCACGTCGCCGCGGTGACCAGCACGGTCAGCGATGCGGTGAAGCCCAAAGCCATACTCGCCACTCGCCGCGCTCGCAACTCCACAGGGCCCGTTGCCTTCATCGCCACCCACAGGCTTCCTTGCATCGTCAGCGTGAAGAAGGCCAGCAGACCCGTGGCAATCGTGTACCAGTCGAGAATGCCCACCTCGCCGTGGACTCCGAAGTTGGTCCACAACGGGAGAAAGAACTCGGCGTTGGTGTCCAACGGCACGCCGCGAATCACGTTGCCCAACGCGGCCCCGAGAAACACGGCCAGCAGCCCGCTGGCGAAACAGAACACTACATCCCAAAGCTGCCGCCAAAGCCCGTTGTCCAAATGGCTCCGCAATTCGATGGCGATGCCGCGCAGAATCAGCAGCCACAACACAATCATCAGCGGCAGATAGAACCCGCTAAACGAGGAAGCGTATAACGTGGGGAACGCCGCATACAAAGTGCCGCCGGCGGCCAGGAGGAATACCTCGTTGCCATCCCAAAACGGACCGATGGCTCGCAGAATCGACTGACGTTCGGCATCGCTGCGCGCCACCCCGATATGAATGATCCCCGCGCCCAGATCGAACCCGTCCAAGACCGCATACGCCGCCAGCAGCAAAGCAACCAGACAGAACCAGATGGTCTCCATGATGTAGTCTCCTTAGGGGCGCCCGGCTTCCGGTCCGTGAGCGATCTCACGTCCGGCCAGGAAGAGGAAGAGGACACTCAGCAGCGCGTACATCCCCATGAATCCGATGAGCGTGAACAGGGTATTGCCCGCCGACACGTTCATCGACGCGCCTTCGCTGGTGCGAAGCAGCCCGTAGATCACCCACGGCTGGCGGCCCGCTTCCGCCGTGATCCACCCCGCGGTGTTGGCGATGTAGGGGAACGGCAGCATCAGCATTAACACCCACAGCCAGGTCCGGGTTGTGAACAGCCGTCCGGTGTAGAGCAGCGCCACGGACAACCCCATCACCGCCACGAAAATCGTGCCCAGCCCCACCATCACGTGATAGCTGTAATAGAGCAGCGGGACGTTGTCGGGCCATTGCTCTCGATGGAATGCGTTCAGTCCCTTCACCTCGGCGTTCCAGCGTTGATAGGTGAGCAGACTCAGCACGCGAGGGATGAGCAACGGGTTGTCCAACCGCAGTTTCTCCATATCCGGCTGGCCGAGAATCGCAATCGGCGCGCCGTGCTCGGTATCGAACAGTCCTTCCATCGCGGCCAGCGTCGCCGGTTGGTATTTCGCGATGTTCTGCCCTTGACCGTCGCCGGTGGGGAAGATCATCAACACCGAGGCCACCGCGCCGGTTATTACAGCGAGGCGGAGAAATGTTTTGGCGTGTTCGCGGTGCTGATCCTGCAACAGGTAGAATGCGCCGATCGACGCCATCACACCGCAAGCCGTGATCACCGAGCCGATCATGTTGTGCAGATACTGCCATCCCACCCACGGGTTCAGCAATAGGGCCGAAAAACTGGTGAGTTGGAAATTGCCGGCGGCGTCGCGCACGTAACCCACCGGGTGCTGCATCCAGGCGTCGGTGGCGATGATGAAGTACCCCGATAGCCATGAACCGAGGAACACAAGGAATCCGGTGACCCAGTGCGCCTTGGGGCCGAGCCGCTTTTCCCCAAAGAGAAAGAGCCCAAGAAAACTGGATTCCAGGAAGAACGAGAATACGCCTTCCATGGCGAGGGTTTGGCCGATGACCCCGCCGGCGAGCTTGGAAAATCGAGCCCAATTGGTCCCGAACTGGAACTCCATCGGGATGCCGGTGACCACCCCCATGGCGAAATTGACGGCGAAGATTTTGGCCCAGAAGCGGGCCGCCTGGTTGTAATGATCGTTGGAGGTGCGCAGAGCGATGGTCTTGAGAATCAGGATGAGCAGCGCAAGACCCATGGTGAGCTGCGGAAACAAATAGTGGTAAGTAATGGTGAAAGCAAAGTGGAGGCGATGAAGTGTAAGTGCATCCATAGTCTGAGCCGGGAAAATGGGCCGGATGGCCTCAGTGTAGCTCTTCGCGTTAGATTGACGGGTCGATTTCGGGATCCACGAAGATGACTCGCACCAGTGATGTGCGGTGAATCGGCTTGGTGGAACCTTCCAAGGTATACAGGACTTCAGCTTCGGCCAGGTGAGCCGCGGCTACATGAGGGCATCTAAGGCAGCCAGCCCACAGCGTTCGGACTCCTGGCGAGCGAGACTGACGATGGCCTCAAGGTCATTGACCCAGATCCGCACATTGTCGAAGTATGTTTTATAGAACTCGATCTCAAGCTGTTGGCGATAATAGACGGCTTTTGGGATCACTTCCAGTTGAAGGAAAGGACTGGCTACAAAGATTCTACGGCGATCGTTGATGATTGCCAGGCACCTCTTCTTTTCTTTGCCGCGGTGAACCTCGATGAGCACATTCGCGTCAAGAAATGTACGTATGGCCACAGGCTAGCCTACCCGGCTACTCCCCGCCGCTCGTCGACTTCCCGCAGAATTTCATCTCGGGAGAGAAGCTTCCCACCGCTTGCTTCATATTCGTGGGCTAGTTGGGTGAGCCGGTCGCCCCAGTCATAGCCCATCGGTAAAAATCGTGGACGACGGCGTTCAGTTCCCTCCTCAGTTCCTCGCTCGGCGGATGGGCGATGAGGTCATGAATCGCAAGAATCAGCCAGGTTAGCATTTGGTCGAGGCTGCGCTGGGTGTAGTTCGTTTTCGCAGCTTTCAAGTCCTCCATCGCCTCAACAACGCCATCCTCCTTGTGGTGGCGGTTCAGTACGCTGCCCACGCCATCATACGGAGCCCCATCAACCCATGAAGCCGAGATCCGTCACCGGGAACTGCGGCAGATTCGGGAAGCAGGTGTTCAAGCCCGCCGCATCCACCCCGAACCACTTCGCCAGAGTTGCGCCGAACTGATCGGTGGAGGTTGAGGGGATCCATGCTCCGCGATTACTGGAATCGTCCGGCCCACCGAGGGCCATCACTGGGAAGCGGCCGTACAGGTTGCCGCCGCGCACGGCTCCACCGAGCACGAGATGGTGATTTCCCCAGCCGTGATCGCTGCCTGATCCGCTCGGCTGGAGCGTGCGGCCGAACTCAGATTCGGTGAACGTGGTCACCTTATCGGCCATCCCGAGTTCCGCGGTGGCGTTATAGAAGGACTGCATGGCGGCGGCAACCTGCTTGAGCAGGTCCCAGTGCTGCCAGCCTTGCGAGGAATGGGTGTCGAATCCGCCAATCGAGGCAAAGAAGATCTGGCGGCTCAAGCCGATCTGCGGACGGAGTTGCAGAATCTGCGCCACCTGCTTCAATTGATTCCCGATGCTGGTGCCCGGGAAGGCCGTCGTGAGCGGTGAGGCGGAACCGGCGCTCGCTAACAGGTTGCTCAGTGTCAACGCGTCCTGGCGAACCTTGTCCGCGGCCTGCACCATTGTCAGACCGCTGTTGAACGTGAGGATCTGCTGGAGCGCGGTGTTGCGCGCGGTAGCGGCGGACGACGGCCAGATGTTGAAGCCGTAGAGCTGTGCGCTAAAGCCCGGGATGAGGCTCGCCGCCTGAACCACGTTGCCTTTGGTGAACAGCGCCGGTCCGGAAACGGAAACCGACGGCGGAAAACTCTTGCCGGCGTTCATGCCGTTCACCGCGTCCGCAACACGTCCCGCCCAACCGGTGGACGCGGAACTCGATGGGATTCCGGCCTGCATCTGCACGGTCTGATCCGAATGGGAGAACAGGTTAGTGGGAACCGGCACGGCATTGGTGGTGAACTGTTGGCGCGTGGTGGGCTGCACCAGCATGCCGACATTGGCGACAACCGCGAGCTTGCCCTGCGCCCAGAACGGGTGGATCAATTGGAGGCCATCCGACAGCGCGTACGGAGTGCCGCCCGTGGTGGTAACCGGGAGCAGTTTGGCGTCCGTTCCCGGCAGCGCGAGATTCCCGCGGATCGCCTTGTAGGCGTTGTAATCGGCGGTGGCTTGCGGGACAACCATGTTGTTCCCATCGTTGCCGCCGAACATGAAGATGCAGACCAGCGCCTTATAGTCGGCGGCCTGCGCGAGGGCATTGATCGCGCCAAAGCGCGCCATTCCGGCCACAGTGGCCGCTCTCAGAAAGTTACGTCGGGTATTCATGAGTGAGTTCCTCTGTGGTTAGTACTGGGTCTGATATTGGCCGGACAGAACAGCGAGGTAAATCGCGGTCTGGACGCGTTGCGTGTTGTCGTAGGAGGCATCAATCGCGGTGGCGAGCGCTCCGCGAATCTGCGTTCCCATGCGGCCGTAGAAGAAGCGCTGATCCAGCAGGTCGAGCAGTTGCGGCGTATTGCCAGCCACGGCGGTGAACGGAGCGATATCGATGCTCGGGTCGCTGCCCGGCTGTGTCAGCATCTGGTACACCATGTTCGCTTCCACGACGGATTCGGTTGGCGTAAAGATCTGGAACTCCGGCCCATAGAGCGATGGATTGAGAGGGAGCCGGTACATCGGCGAGTAGTAGTAGAACACGGACGGCGGGTTGTTGATGGCCTGCCCCATTTGCACAAACATGTAGGGAGTCTGGGTGGTGGCCGGGAATGAACCGCCCATCGTACGCACAAAGGAAACGATGAAGTAAACCGGATCCTTGAGCCGGCCGGAGTTCACCGTGGCGGTGTCGTTGCGGGCTTCGGCATCGGTGAGGATCGCTTTGAGCACTGCCTTGAGGTCGCCGCGGACGCCCGCCCCGTTGTTGACGAAGACATCCGCAACGCGCTGGATGTAGCCCGGCGTTGGATTGCTGGTCGCTATCGCTCGAATGAGCCTCGTTGCTACGAACGGCGCGATGTTGGGATGATTGAACACGCAGTCGAGAACGCCGTCCATGTCCTGTTGTACCGTCTGATTCGCCGGCAGATTGCATCCCAGGAACGCCTTTGCCGTGGTGTCATGATTCGCCTGCCGTGTCTCCATTCTCGGCTGCGAGAAATTCTCCCAGTTGTTCATATTCATGTTGCCGCCGGGCGCGGTGGGATAGGTCCAGCCCGTCAGCGCGTTGGCCACTTGCCGCACGTCGTTCTGTGTGTAGGTGGACACAGGCTGGCCGTTCACCAGCTTCTGCGAACCGTCCTGATTGAGCTGGTACAACCCGATTGTGAAGAGCTGCATCAGCTCGCGCGGATAGTTCTCATTCGCGCCGCTCCCAACGCCCGCTTTCATGCTGTTGGCAATGTCCAGATACTTGCCCATCTGCGGACTCATCGAGATATCGGCCAGCAGCGTCCGGTAGTTGCCAAACGCGTTCCTGGAGAGGATCTGGAGGTAGGGCACGTACTCGTTCGGGTAGATGTTCTTGTTCATCGAGATGACGATGATCTGCCCCAGGGCCCAGGCCATTTTCTGCCGCAGTTGATCGGGAGCGGTGGAGAGGCGGTTCAGCGTTTGCGATTGCACGTTGCCCGACTGCGAGGGGATGGGGATCACCGTCTCCGGCATGGCGAACTGGTTGTCCAACCAGCCGTTGATGCCTTGGGACTTGACGTTGGCGATCTCGGCGGGAGTAGGTCCGAACGCAGCCTGCTCCAGGAACCGTCCTGCTGTCAGATCGGAGCCGTTGTTGCCAGGGGTCCCGCCGCCTGTTCCCCCACCCGACGATGTCAGCGTAATCGAAGCCTGCCCGTACTTGGAAGTATCCGCGGCACTCGTCGCCCGCACCACCACCGTGGGACTGGCGGGCATGGTAGACGGCGCTATATAAAGACCGGCCTGGGTAATTGTTCCCGCAGAAGCGGTCCACGTCACCGCGGTGTTGGAAGTCCCCGCCACAGAGGCGGTGAACTGCGCCGAGGCTGTCAGTGCCAACGATGTCGACGATGGGGAGACCGTCACGGTAATCGGCGTTGCCGGAGCGGTACTCACCGTTATGTTCACTGCGGAACTGACCAGCGCTCCTGGATCCGGCTGCGCCACTGTCACTTGGAAGGTACCCGCCGTTGGCAGATCGCCCATGGTCTTCAGCGTGGTGCCATTGACGTATGTGGTGGGCCACGGCACGCCATTCACGCGCACAACTGATTGGGGGATGAATCCACTGCCATTCAAACTGAAGGAGCGCGCCGTGCCCGTGGTAAACGAACTTGGATAGGTGGACCATAGCCACGGTTTCGGCTGAGTGATGGTGACAACAGATTCGCCGAATACCGAAGGTTGCGGAGTGCTGGTGAGCCGCACCTTCACCACGTTGTCCATCGGAATCACCGCCGGAGCGGCGTACAGACCGTTGGATGTGATGGTCCCGTAGGTGCTGTTGCCACCGGGGATTCCGTTCACCGACCATGTCGCGGTATCAGGCGACACAGCCACATATTTCGAGAATTGCCGGGTTGTCCCTCTCTCGACTGAAGTGGGAGCGGGGTAGATGGCGATCACCTGTGCGAAGGACAACTGGGCGAGTAGTAGTGGACTTAGGGCTGGAACAAGGCGCATTCGGACTCCTTCAGTAGCTAATATGCGGATCGGAGTCGCTCAAACTATCAGGTGGATATCAGAAAATAAGCCGGATTTCGCCTTAGCAGTACTCAGGAAATGGAGCTTGACCGGGCGAGCAGTCTCTCGACACCTTGTCGAAAGTCCTCAGGTCTGGTGAGCAGACTCAGCACCACGTAGCCGTCGTGCTCAAAGTCGTAGAAGAATCCAGGCTGCACCAGAACCCCGTCCTCACGCAGCAGATCCAAGACGAACTGCTGGTCATCCAAGCCGTGCGGCAGACGGAGGATGGCGTACCAACCCGCCTGTGTGTGCATCGGGTGGGCGACCGTCGAAAGCCATGCCAGATTGTCGCGGGTACGCTGCTGAATCTGCTCGCGCACCGTCGTCCCGTGACGTAGCATCGCTGCCAACGCATGCTGCACCGGCGTCGATACCGATAGAAACGTATCGGCGATCAGTTCGAGCCGCTCGGCGGCTTCCGCCCGCAAAGACTCCGGACCATCCATGATGATCCACCCGGCCTTCATTTGCGGCAGGCCCGCCATCTTCGACAGCCCGTTCAACTGAAAGACGAGCGATCGTTCCGCCACCGGGCTCCAATCCATGGATGGCATTGCCCCAAACGGATACCCGAAGAACACCTCATCGCTCACTAGCGCCAACCCGTGCTGCACGCAAATCACGGCGAGCCGCTCCACCTCGCGGGAGGTGACGTACGACCCCGTCGGATTGTTCGGATTAACGAGCAGAATCGCCCGCGTGCGCGGCGTGATCTGCTGCTCGAGCGTGGCGAAGTCGATGTGCCACACACCGTCGTAGCGCAGCGAATATTGGGCGATATCCACTGATTCCAGCTTGGCGAGAAAATCGAACAGCGGATACGACGGCCGCGGGGCAAGCACGAGGTCACCGGGGTTGCACAGCAGTTTAAAGAGGTAGCCGTACGATTCGCTGGTGCTCGCGGTGAGCATCACACGGCTGACATCCACCTGATGCTCGCGCGCCACCGCTTGACGAGCGGCCAACAAGCCCCAGGGCGCAGGCTCGTAAGTGAGCGCGCGCGGATCATGAAACGCAGTGAGAATCTCGTGCGGATACGCAAAGCCGGCACGCGTCGGGTTGGATTCCGTCAGATCGAGAATCATCGCGCCGGCGGCGCGGCGCTGCGCGAGCAGACGCGAGTATTCGTTCTGTTCGAGTGACCAGGCGATTCTGCGCGAGAACACGCCGGCTACACCCGCCGTCCGATGGACGTGATCCCGACATCCACATTGATGGTTTCGCCGGTGATTCCGGTGCCGCCAGAAGCCAGGAATAAGGCGGCCTCGCCAATCTCTTCGGGCGTCGCAAGGCGACCCAGCGGCGCGGTCTTGGCAGCTTCATCAAACGTCTCGGGCGGCCATCCGGCAAAGCGCGTGCGCACAAAGCCGGGCGCCACGGCATTCACTCGAACCTCGGGAGCCAGCACGCGTGCAAACGACTTGGTCATCGAAATCAACCCCGCCTTGGACGCCGCGTAGACGATCGAACTCCCCTGCCCGCTGTAGGGCGCAATAGAGACGATGTTGACGATCGACGCCCCGAGCTGTTTCTTGAGATAGGGCGCGGCGGCGCGCATGCAGTAGAAGGCACCGCGCAGATTCGTGTTCATGGTGCGATCCCAAATCTCTTCGGTCAGATCATCCAGCAGATGATGCGGCGTGCGTTTGCTCCAGCCGGCATTGTTCACCAATACGTCGATGCGCCCGAACCGCTCGTTCACGTCAACGAACATCGCCTTGACCTGCGCCTCGTCGGTGACGCTCGTCTGATAGGGAATCGCCGAACGGCCATCCGCATTGATGGCAGCGGCAGTCTGTTCGGCCGCGTCTTTGGAGGAAGCATAGTTCACAACCACAGTGGCGCCCGCCCTGGCAAACGTTTCTGAAATGCCGCGGCCGATTCCAGTGCCGCCGCCTGTCACAATTACAACCCGGTCTTTCATGCGCATTGAGAAATCCTACCGTGGATTGTCGCGGATCTGCACCTGAGTGTAGATCGCCTTTGTCTGGTCGAAACTGGCGAACTTGAGGCCCGGCAGGGTTGCCGATGCGGTTCCCGCGGCCACGCCCCATCGCAGCGCGTCGACGAAATCGTCGTTGCGGCGCATCGCCCACGTGAAAGACGCCGCGAGTGCATCGCCGGCGCCGATGGGCGAGACCACATCGACGCGGGGCGGTACGGCCTCCACCAACTGGCCTTCCCTAGCGCCGACGCAACCACGGCTGCCCAGCGACAGGACAACCATATCGGGGCCCATCATACGGATGCGCTCCGCCGCTTCCAGCATCTGAATCCGCGTGAGCAGGGCTTTGTTCAGCAGCCTCTCGGCTTCCTGCTGGTTGGGCGACACCACGGTCGGTCCCGCCTCCAGACCAAGCTGCAACGGCTCGCCATCGGCGTCGAGTAGCGTCTTGACTCCGAGCGCCTTCGCCGTCTCGATCTGGCGCGCATAGAAATCGGCAGGCACGCCGGGAGGCAAACTGCCGCACAGCATCATCCACTTCGCCTGCGGCAATCGGGCCGCCAGGGCGCGCTCAATCGCCGCGCACTCCTCGCTGGTCAACGGCTCGCCGCGTTCATTCAACTTGACCGTGAGGCCGTGACGGTCCATGATGTTGAGATTCGTCCGGGTTTTGGCTTTCACCGCAACGGCGTCCACATCGAACGAGCAGCAGCCCAGCAGCGACTTCAGCCTCTCGCCGTTCTCTCCTCCCGCCGTCACCACCGCCGCGGTCTTGCCGCCAAACGAATGGATCACGCAGGAGTTGTTGATGCCGCGTCCGCCGGCCGATTCCACCGTGTCCTGTATATAAGCCCGGTCTTCAAACACCAGTTCATCGACAGTGATGTTGCGGTCAATTGCAGGATTGGCAGTCAAGGTCAGAATCACGCGCGGTCCCTCTCCAGTACTTTAGCCCCGATCACGCCGCCGAGCGTCGGAAACACGGTAAACATGACAAAGAGCATCACCAGTCCTGTGACGATGGCAATGCTCATCATGCCGGGTTCCTTCATCGCCTCCATGGCACGGTCCAGATCCTGCGACTGGCCCAACTGCGCGCGCATCTCCTTCTGAAAGGCAGCAAAGCCCTGCGCATCGCTCAGCGCGAGCATCAATCCGGTGAAGAGAATGAGCGCGATCACAAAGCTGAACACTCCGGTGATCCAACCCATGCGGGCGCCGGACCGCACACTGAGCGTCTGCCCGGTGCGCCGTTGATAGAAGAACACTGCGAGAAAGCCCACCAGCGTCAACGAAGCCAGCAGCCAGACCAACTGCGGGGAAATCGGCAACTGCCACAAGACCGAGCCGACAATCGATGTCAGCAATGCCGTACGGACCGCCACCGCATTATGAAAGCTGATCTCGGGCGGAGGCGCGGGTTGCTGCGGGGTGGCTACGCTATCCACTACCGGCGTGGCGGGTGTTTCGTCCTGGGCGACCAGTTCGAACAGGGGCTTTCCACATTTGTGGCAGAATCGCGCGTCGGGAGGCAATTCTACACCACAGGTACAAAAGGAGGGCACGTACTCAGTATATCGAGTGTGTTAAGTTCATTGAGTCCATGACAGAGATTACATTGTGGGTATTGTCGAATCCGGCGGCCAGCTACTTGCGCCTTCTGGAACAGTTGCCTCGCGAAACCACCATCATCGTCGGCAACCTCGCCGAAGCATTTGAGCGGTCTCCGGCCCCGGATGCCGTGCTTGCGGGCATCGGTCAAGGGGGACTTTTGCGCGACCTGTGGCCGATCATCAGCAAGGCGAAATGGGTTCATTCCTTCACCGCCGGGATGGAAAGCGTGCTGTTTCCGGCGCTGATTGAAAGCGACATTCCGGTCTCGAATGCGAAAGGCGTATTCGGACGTTCGCTGGGCGAATTCGCGATTGCCTCGGCGCTGTTCTTCGCCAAGGATTTTCCGCGCATGATCGCGAGCCGCCAGGCCGGCAAGTGGGACCCGTTCGATGTGGAGGAACTCACTGGCAGGACATTCGGGATCGTAGGGTACGGGGGAATCGGCCGCGCGGCCGCGCGGCGCGCCAAGGCCATGGGGATGAAGGTGCTCGCGATGCGCCGCCATCCGGAGCGCTGCGCCGCCGATCCTAGCATCGACCAGGTCTTCGCGCCTCCGCAATTGAATGAGATGCTCGCGGCGTGTGATTACATCCTCGCCTGCGCCCCCAACACTCCGGAGACGCGCGGGATGATCGGCACAGCGCAATTCGACGTGATGAAGCCTGACGCTGTGATCATCAACCTCGGCCGGGGCCCGGTGATTGACGAAGCCGCCCTTGTGACTGCGCTGGTGGATCGCCGCATCAAAGGCGCCGCGCTGGACGTGTTTGACGTCGAGCCGCTCCCCGAGGGCCACCCTTTTTATAAGCTCGACAATGTGTTGCTGTCGCCGCACTGCGCCGACCACACGCCGGGGTGGCTGGAAGAATCGATGCAGTTCTTTGTTGACAACTGCCTCCGCTTCATAGACGGGAAGCCGCTGGAGAATTTGGTGGACAAGAGCCTTGGGTATTAAATTAAAAGCCAGTTAGCGCTGGCCAGGCTTAAGAAGAGAAGCGGTCTCGCGTGCCAATCCGTTTCGCACGGCATAGGGCCTCCACATTCACCCGGTCATACTCGGCATGAGTCGGTAGCGCACAGAAGAACAGCCGCCGCACGAGCGTCTTGCCGGCCCGGTCCGCGCTGGGGTAGAATTTCCGCACGTACATGAGACTGCCGCATTCCGCGGCTGCAATCACAGTGAGCCACCCCGTGACAGGCACCACTGAATCCGGATGACGCTTCGCCGCCTCTGGTGGACGAGCAGGACGTAAGAGAATCCTCACGCGCAGTCCGGCGGACCGTCGTTGTTGTGGGCAAACTGAATCGTGAGCGCTGCCTTGATCTGCGAATAGCGCAGAAGGAACACGCTTTCCTTCAGGCGCTTTCGCCGCAGCCAGCCGGTGACTTCGTCATTGCACTTGCTGGTATTGCAGGAGGTGCAGGCCGGCACGATGTTGTCGAGGGTGTAGCGTCCGCCACGGGAGATGGGCAGGACGCAGTCGCGCTGCAAGGGTTTGCCGACTGCTCCACAGTACGCGCATCCACCCCACGCATCCTGAAGTGCGGTCCATTGCTCGTCGCTGAGGTCGTGCTCGACACGATCCATGCGGCGCTTGCGCCTCCTGGCCGCACGGGCCTTGCGGCTTCGGCTGATAGCCATCTTTTCATGGTAATCGGCCTTGGCGGCCAAAACCCGCCGTGCGCGCGAGCCCGAACGCCAACAATTTCGAGAGCTGGCGCTTACGGACGCGGAGCAGTAGCCCCGCTGAACTCCGTGCCCCCCGGCGGCAGGAACCCCTCATGACAGCGCTGTCCTACTTCGCAGCCGGCTCCACTGGCAGCTCCGTCCGTCGGCTCCAATCCTGAAACGACCCGTCATACAATCGCACATCCAGCCCCAAATACCGCCCCACAAAATAAAGCACCGTCGCCTGCTGGCCGATGTGACAATACACCGCCGTCACCGCGCCGTCGCGCGGCTGCAGTGCCCGTCGCAGCGCATTCGTGGCTTTCAGTTTCCCGTCCTTTTCCAACAAAGCGTTGTACGGCACATTGCGCGCGCCGGGAATGCGCCCTCCGCGAGGCATGCCGCCCGCGTTGGCCCCGGAATGGAACTCCGCAAGCCGCGCATCCAACACCTGCACTTTGGGATCGTTGAGCCGCGTGCGCAACCACCCCGCATCCACAACGCGTTCCGGCGCGGCCTTTGCCGTAACATTCCCTGAGGCTTCCGGCGTCGCTTCCTGAGTCACTTTCCCACCCGCCGCCTTCCAGGCCGTCAACCCGCCATCGAGCAACGCTGCCCGGTTACCCAATCCGAGGTAGTCCAGCGTGAACCAGACGCGCGTCGCCGATTGCACATTTGACTCCGCACCCGGATACACCACCACCCGCCCGGCCTCGCCAACTCCCAACTTCCGCAATGCCGCTTCCAACACCGGCACCTGCGGCAACTCCAGCCGCAGTCCCGCCTCTCCGGTTACCGAAAGGTCCGCCAGCGTCACCAATCGCGCCCCCGGAATGTGCCCCTCCTCGTAACCCTTCCGCGTGCCCACGTGAAGCATCACCGGTCCGCGGTCGTTCAAATGCGCCGCAAGCCAGTCGGCGGACACAAGTAGCAAAGGGTTGGCCGGCTGCGCAAGCAGCGGCGCGGCGGCAAGAATCAGTAGCATGCCAGGGTTCAATGGGATAGCACCTCTCCTTCATTGTAGGCCGCCCATCCCGACGAGATAAATTTGAATAGCGTGAGGTCACTCCGGTACCGCACCGCCTCTACTTCATGGCGGAGAAATCGGTGGGATCGAGATACACTGACTCCACCTTCTTCACGATCTTCCCGTTCTTCTCCGATTCCGCTGCCACCTGTTTCCACTGCGGATCGTTGCGAAACCCGTCCCACGACTTTTTCGCCGCCTCCCGGCTCTCAAACGACAGCAGGTAGATCAGCGTGTTCTCTTTCCCCGGCCCTTCCGCCTTCGCCGGATCCTGCGGCACCCCGTACCAGACGTTCTTCATGCCGTGCTTCTCAAAAAGCTTCGTCGTGTGATTCCGGAACCGCGCCAGCAGATCCGGCAGCTTGCCGTCGTGCGTGTAATAGGTGCGCAATTCATACACACGGTTTGAGGCCGCGGCTTTTCCGCGCTCCTGCCCAATCCAGAATCCGGCCACAAAGACAAAAGCCACCAGTCCGGCAACGCGCAGAATGGTGATCGCATCAGGAAGTGAGTTCTTCATATCGCGCCTATTATACGCGCTATACTCGCCTATCTGTGTCTCTCCGACTCCCTCCGCTCGCCTTGCTGACGCTCCTCATCTGTTCGTGCGGCACAAGACCGGAATGGTATTCGCTGCCCGTGCAGTATGCCTTCAACCCCAGCGCTGAACCGCGCGTCGTCGGCTCAATCGTTTCCATGGACGACACCTTCATCGAAAACTACGTCCTATCCGGCGTTCTCCCCGGCGACCGTGGCTCCTCATGGCGATGGGCCAACGAAAAAGTCGAGCTGCGGTTTCAACTCGGGGACATCAAGCCCGTCCGCTTCCTCCTCGAGTTTGTCATCCCACACTCCACCTTCGACATCACCGGACCAGTCAACATGAGCCTGGCGCTGAACGGACAACCCGCCGCCACCATGACTGTCGACAAGCCCGGCCAGAAGCGTTGGATCGTCCCGGTCGACCCGGCGCAGTTCGACGCCATCACCCCAGTCGTCGCGCTCATCACAGTGGACAAGTTCTATCAATCCGAGCATGACGGCACCAAACTCGGCTTCATGCTCCAACGTGCTGGATTCGAGCAATGATCCCGCAGGCAATCACCATTCTGTTCGGCGCGGCCCTCGCCATCGCATCCTCATATGCGATTGGCTTCGTTCTGTTCGAACGCCTCCGCCTGCGCCTCCACCGCGAAGAACACCGCTGGCTCGCCTTCGTCTGCGGAGCCTCGCTGCTCCACCTGATCATCTTCGCCATCATGACCGCGCAGGTGGCGCGCAAAGGCGTCTTCCTCTGCACCGGGCTTGCGATCATCGGCTACGCCTGGCTGCGAGGCGCATTCCGCAAATCCGACCTCCCATCATTCCCGCCGCTACAGGGTTTCTGGCGCGTTGCCTGGATCGCGGTCTTCGCCGCCTACGCCTTCCTCTACGTCTCCAACGCCATGGCCCCCGAAATGAGTCCCGACGGCAGCGCGTATCATCTGGGCCTCGTTTCGCGCTATCTCCGCGAGCATGGCTTCTCCCTGTCGCGAACCAACCTGCCGCACACCAACATGTACGCCAACCTCTCGCAAGGAGCCGAAATGCTCTACGCGATGGCTTTCTCGTTCGGACGGCACTCGGCGACGTCGCTGGTGCATTGCGCCTTCACCCTTACCCTGCCCTGGCTGATGATCGCGCACGCCCGCCGTTTCGGATTCGCCGGCGCCGGTGTAGCCGCGGCCATCTTCGCACTCTGCGCGCCGATCACTGGCACTGACGGCACCACCGCCTATAACGACCTTGTCACCACCTCCGTCATCTTCGCGGCCTTCCACCTGCTCTGCATCTATATTGAAGACGCACAACCCGCCGCCCTCATCCCCGCGGCACTACTCGCGGGCTTCGGCTTCGCCACCAAATACACTGCCGCTCTCGCCATTCCGCTCTTTGCCGCCATCATCCTGTGGCGCCAGAGGCGTTCCTTTCGCATCAGGCCGATTCTCATCTTCTCCGCCTGCGTAGCGATCATGGTACTCCCGTGGCTTGCCAAAAACTGGATCACCATCGGCAATCCGCTCTCTCCGTTCGCCAATCGTTTCTTCCCCAACAGCGGCGTCACTATCGCCTTCGAACAGGAGTACATCGAGCAGATGCGCCACTACGGGGATCCCAAAAGCTATTGGGAAATCCCCGGTGATCTGACGCTCCACGGTGGGATGCTCTCCGGCATGTACGGCCCCATTTTCGTCTTCCTGCCGCTCGCCATGCTGTCGCTGCGATTCCGCGAAGGCCGCCGCCTCCTGCTTCCCGCCTTTGTCCTCGCGCTCCCATACCTCAACAACATCGGTGCGCGATTCCTTCTGCCCTCCTTGCCGTTCTTTGCCCTCGCCATGGCACTCGCCTGCGCGCGCAGCAAAGGCGCCCTCCCATTCCTTGTCCTGGCGCACGCCGTCCTCTCGTGGCCACACGTGCTGAAGCTCTATTGCGCGCCTTACGCGTGGCGTCTGGATCGCCTCCCCGTTGCCGCCGCCCTTCGCCTCACCAACGAAGAGAAATACCTCACCGAAAAATTCGGCGGATACCTCGTCGCCCGCATGGTCGAGGACTTTGTTCCCCCTGGCGAGAGCGTGTTCACCTTCGCCGGCATCCCCGAAGCCTACACCACCCGCCACATTCGTGTTGCCTACCAGTCCGCGTCCAATAACAACCTCGGCCACTCCATCTGGACAGGCCTCTTCGGAGGCGAAGCGCCCAAGCGCCGCCTGACATTCGAATTCCCTGAGGCGAAGTTCCGCCGGTTGCGCCTGCGCCAAACCAAGTCGAGCCTCGGTGAGCAATGGTCCTGCAACGAATTGCGTGTGATGTACAAGGGCAGGGAAGTCCCCCGCTCCCCCGATTGGCGTGCCCGTGCGTGGCCCAATCCCTGGGATGTGCAACTCGCCTTCGACAACAATCCCGCCACTCGCTGGCGCAGTTGGGAAGCGCTCAAGCCCGGCATGATCCTCGAACTCGACCTTGGGGGTCCACGCCCGGTCGACGCTGTGGTATTGGAGCAGACCGAGGATCAAGCCAACGCCGAGGTGGAGCTCTACGGACTCGATGCCATCGGCTTCTGGCACCGCCTCGGCGGCCAAGGCAAGGCGAGCGAAGTACCCAGGATGCGCGGCCTTCGCCGAGCCGCGATGGATGCCCTCCGCGCCCAGGGCATCCGCTACTTTCTCGCCAGCCCTGGCGATGCCGGCGCAGCCGACTACCGTCTCAACGCCGCAATGTGGGGCCTCAGACTTGTGCGCGAGGTCAACGGCTCGCGCCTCTATTACATTGAAGGGAGCCCCCAATGAGCACCTACTTTCTCGGCGTCGATGGCGGCCAGTCGAGCACCACCGCTCTAATTGGCGACGAGACCGGCTGCATCCTCGGCTACGGCCGCGGCGGTCCCTGCAATCATGTGCAAGCCAGCGAAGGCCGCGCCAAATTCCTCGGCGCAATGCACGGTTGCCTCACTCCCGCCTTCGCCCAGGCCGGCCTCGATCCCAACACCATTCGCATCTCCCACGCCTTTCTCGGCTTCAGTGGCGGACCCGCCGACAAAGAATCGCTCCTCGACGAAATCCTCCACGCCGATCACATCCACGTCACCAACGACGCACTCATCGCCCTCAGTGGCGCAACCGCGGGCCAACCCGGCATCATCATCATCGCCGGCACCGGTTCCATCGCTTATGGCCGTAACGCTGCCGGAAAATGCGCGCGGGCCGGAGGATGGGGCTTCGCCTTCGGCGATGAAGGCGGCGGGTACGATCTCACCCGCCAGGCGCTCCGCGCCGCCCTCCGGATGGAAGAGGGCTGGGGTCCGCCCACCGCCCTGCGTCAACTCTTTCTCGAGGCCACCGGACAGCCCGACGCTAACCACCTCCTGCACGCCTTCTACACCATCGATTTCCCGCGCCCCCGGATCGCCTCGTTTTCCAAACTCGTCGATCAAGCCGCAATCGACGGCGATCCCGTGGCCCTCGAGATCCTCGGCAACGCGGCCCATCAACTCGCCTCCTACACATGCGCCGTGCGCGGGCAGTTGTTCCAGCCCGCCGAACCAGTTCGTGTCGCCTACATCGGCGGTGTGTGGAAGAGCAACTGGCTGCGCGAGCGTTTCACCACCCTCGTCGAATTAACAGATGGCAACGCGGCCGGTCCGCCCACCTACTCGCCCGCCACCGGCGCACTGCTTGAGGCGTACCGCGCCGCCAAACTTAGCGTCACTCTCACCAACGTTCCGGAGTCGGAAAAATGAAACTGCTTCTTCCTTTCCTCCTGGCCCTCGCCACACCGGCAGCCGAACCCGATTGGGCCGATGTCGATCGCCGCGCCCTCGCCTTCCTTCAGAGCTACATCCGCATCCCTTCCATCAACCCGCCTGCCGACACGGGTAAGGCAGCGGAGCTTTTCAAAGCCGAGCTCGAACGCAACGGCCTCGCCCCGAAACTCTACCCGGTCAAGGACGGCATGGTGAACCTCCTCGTCCGTCTCCCTGGCCGCGACCGCACCAAAAAACCGCTCCTCCTCCTCAACCACTTTGATGTCGTCCCGGTCGATCCCAAAGCGTGGCGCCTCGATCCCTTCGGCGGCATCGTCAAGGACGGCTGGATCTGGGGACGCGGCGCGATGGACATGAAGGGCACTGGTGTCATGCACCTCTTCGCGCTCATTCTTCTCAAGCAATCCGGCATCACCCCCGCGCGCGATATCGTCATGCTCTCTACCGCGGATGAAGAAACCAACGGCATCAACGGCATCCGCTACATGATCCAGAACCACTGGAAGGAAATCGACGCCGAGTACGTGCTCGATGAAGGCGGCTTCGGCAGTCGTGACGTGTACTCCAGCAACAAGCTTGTCTTCGGAATTTCCGTCGGCGAAAAGCAGGCCGCCTGGGTGCGCATCACCGCCAAAGGCACCGCCGCGCACGGCTCGCAGCCCATCCCGGAAAACGCCAACACGATCATCCTGGAAGCCATCCGCAAGGCTCTCAATACGCCCGATCGCGGCAAGCCCAACCCCGTTGTCGAAGCCATGCGCACCAACCTACAGGGCCAATTCTCCGACAACAAATTCATCCGCGCCATTCAAGGCAACACCATGTCGCTCACCACGCTCTCCTCCGGCGTCGGCTCGCCTGTCAAAGTCAACGTGATCCCCTCCACCGCTGTTGCCACTCTCGATTGCCGCCTCATGCCCGGTGTCAACCCCGCCGAATTCTTCAGCGAAATGCGCGCCCGCATCAACGACCCGCGCGTCACCGTCGAACAGATCAGTGACCCCGCCGACCCCGGCGTTAGCAACATGGATACGCCGCTCTTCCGCGCCCTCCGCGCGTCCATCCTCAAACAGCACCCCACCGCAGTCGTCACGCCCATCCTCATACCGTATGCCACGGATTCTGTGCGCCTCCGCATGAAAGGTGTCATTGCCTATGGCATTTCGCCGATGGTTGTCGACGCCGCCACCGTTGCCACCATGCACAGCGACGAGGAGCGCATCCCCGTTTCCGAGTTCCACCGCGGTGTTCGCATCTTCCACGACTTGCTAAAATCGGAGTTTTAGCCAGGACCTATCCCATGAAATTATCCATCCGTGATTTAAATCTCAAAGGCAAAGTTGTCTTCATTCGCGTCGACTTTAATGTCCCGCTTGCGCCTGGTGGTCAGGAGATCACCTCGGACAAGCGCATTCGCGCTTCTTTGCCCACCATACAGTACGCTCTGGAGCAAGGCGCGGGTCTTATCCTCGCCTCCCACCTCGGGCGTCCCAAAGGCAAGCCGAACCCCGAGATGAGTCTCAAGCCCGTCGCCGTACGTTTGGCTGAACTCCTGGGAAAACCAGCAAAAATGGCTCCCGATTGCATTGGCGCCGAAGTTGCCGCACTTCGTCCCGCCCCCGGTCAAATCCTTCTGCTGGAGAACCTCCGCTACCACTCCGAAGAAGAGAAGAACGACGCTGGCTTCTCGCAGCAGTTGGCCGCTCTCGCCGACGTCTATGTCAACGACGCCTTCGGCACTGCCCACCGTGCCCACGCCTCCACTGTCGGTATGATCCAGTTCATGCCGCAGGCTGCCGCAGGCTTGTTGATGGACAAGGAACTCGAGTATCTCACCAAGGTCACAAACAACCCACCGCGTCCCTGCGTGGCCATTCTCGGTGGCGCGAAGGTCTCCGACAAAATCGAAGTCATCCAGAACCTGCTCAAGTTCGTCGACAAAGTGATCATCGGCGGCGCGATGGCCTACACCTTCCTCAAGGCCAAAGGCGAGCCCGTCGGCAAATCGCTGGTGGAAGATGACAAACTCGATCTCGCCCGCACCCTCATGGCCGAAAGCGGCGACAAGTTGATGCTCCCCACCGATCACGTGGTGGCCACTGAACTCAAGGAGGGCGCCGAGAATCAGAACGTCACCGTGATCCCCGATGGCACCATGGGTCTCGACATCGGCACTGCCACTGTGGCCGCTTTCGCCGGCGTCGTCGCCAATGCCAGGAGCATCATCTGGAACGGTCCGATGGGCGTCTTTGAGAAGCCCCCCTTCGACAAAGGCACCGTGGCGATCGCGAAAGCCGTTGCCGAATCCGGTGTCCTTTCAGTGGTGGGTGGTGGCGATTCCGAAAAAGCCGTCAAGGCCGCCGGCGTCTCCAACAAAATCTCCCACATCTCCACCGGCGGGGGCGCATCGCTCGAATTCCTTTCCGGCATCACGCTGCCCGGCGTGGCTGCACTCTCGGATAAATAAAACAATAAAGGCATCCTCGTGCGCGCGCGGGGATGCCACTCACATTGTGTCCTCGATTACCCATCCTCTCGATGAGCATTCTGAGTTGGCTTTCTAGACCACTGAAGCGGGCCGATTTGGTCGGGGCACTGCACAACGGCAACCTCGCCGAAATCAAACTCCTGATTCAAGCACAGGCAGACCTGGTTAATGGTCAGCTTGATTTCGACAAGAACCCCCCTCGCAATGGGTATTTGTCCGAAATCGATACCCATATTCATCCGGGCCCGTTCCAAACACCTGCACTTGCTCCACGCTGGCGTCGTTAAAGCGATTGCACAATGGCTTCCCGTGTCACTCCCTTGTGCTGGGCAACCGATCTCAGGATGGCGTTCAGCGTGCCGATGCGCAGCGCCTGATGCGACGGCACTGCTATTCGTTGGTGCGATGGCGCCGCCGTCTCCAGAATCATGTGGCTTCCAACGTAATGAACCTGCGAGTACCCCCAGTTCCTGCAGAGTGATTCCGCGAGTTTTCGTCCAGACAAATCCCGGGGGAGTTTCACGCCACCGACAGCACCTCATCGCGCACCAGGTGAAGGCGAACGCTTGTAGGCACAGACTTGTCGTAATAGAATGCGTTCACGGCTTCAATGACGTTCCGCCGTAGTTCCTCCCAGGAATCAGCCTGCGTGAAAATGCTCTCAGTCAGACATTCGGCACAGTAGCCGCCGTCCGCCTCCTGCAGGACCTCAAAGACAAGTTCACTCATATGATCCCATCATACCGACCTTCCCTCGCTAGTAGTGGTAGCGCAGGCCATGCGCGCGCAATGTACCGTACAACACGTTGTTGGAAAAGGACGGGAAACTGGAAGCCGCGAACACGCTGCAAGCGACGGTCGTTTCATGATCGGAGCCGCCGCACGGAGTTGCCGGTGGAGCCGGCAGCGAGGTATGTCACACAGCCGGCCTGCCATGTTCCAGGCAAAGGGCCACCAGATCGGAAATGGTTGCTTCGCCGACGCACATCACAGTGTCCGCACCACCCCAGTAGAGCTTCACGGTACCGTCGGGTTCGGGAACCGCGCCACAGCAAAAAACCACATTGTGCACATAGCCGGTGACTTCCCAGGGGTCCTCGGGTTGCAGAATCCACTGGTTACTTACGCCGATCACTTTGACGGGATCGCGCAAGTCGTGCAACGCAACTCCTAAGCGGTAGACCGAACCATCCATCGTCTTGAACACACCGTGATAGATGGAGAGCCAGCCCTCCGCGGTCCGGATGGGAGGCGCTCCCGGGCCGATCTTCATCTCATCCCAGTGATACGGTTCCGGCTTCATCACCAGTTGTGAATCGCCCCAATAGCGAAGATCCGGCGAGTAGGAAATCCAGATGGACCACGGGGAGATTTCCGAATGCGGCCGGTCGAGGCGCGCGTAGAGGCCGTCGAACCTGGCCGGAAAGATTACCAGGTTGCGATAGTCGGCCTGAGTGATCAGCGACACCCGGTCAACACTAGTGAAGTCCTTCGTGCGCGCCAGGGCGATGCGGACGCCATTGCGCGAGTAGGCGCTGTAAGTGATAAGAAAATCGCCGTCGAGCGGCGTGATGCGCGGGTCCTCGACGCCGAACTCTTCGTATGCGGCAAACGCCCCGCTGCGTGCGGGAACGAGAAAGGGTTCCGAAGCTGGGGTAAAGTGGAAGCTGTCGGCGCTTCGTGCAAGGCCGATGATGGACCGGCCCGTTCGCAGATGGGATCGGAACAGCATGATGTATTCGCCGCCATACTTGACCACCCCGGCGTTGTGAACGGTTTCCACAGGGTACGGGATATCGGCTTTGGTAAGGATCGGGTTGCCGGAATACCGGCGAACGATGTCTGGTTTCACGATTGCTTCCTGGTTTCGATTTGGAAGATGGTCTCGTAGACGCGCTCGTAGGCTTGCACCATCGTGTTGAGGGAGAAGCGGCGTTCGACGTTGGCGCGGCAGGCGGCGCGGTCGATTTCCGCCAGGCGCGGCAAGGCCCGCACAGCCTGTTTCACGTTCTGAACCAGGAATCCTGTTTCTCCGTCCTCGATGACTTCGCGGCAGGAGCCGAGATCCATGGCGATCACCGGAACACCCGCCGCATTGGCTTCGGCCAGCACTAATCCAAACCGTTCAGGGATGGTATTGAGGTGCAGCAGCGCCTTGGCGCGGGCGAACAGTTCATTCTTGCCGGGCACATCCACAGGGCCGATG
>JACQZR010000144.1 GCA_016213775.1 Acidobacteriota bacterium | reverse complement strand
CTATTGCCATCAGATCTTGCGGCGCGATAAACCGCTGCGTTCAACCGCCGGATGCGGAAAACCGCACGTCCGGTGGTGTGGGAGGGTGACGGGGCACAAACCCCGTCACTCGACCCGATCACGACGGCGAAATGTCCAAACACCAGGCGCGGGACTTATAGTCCCGCCTCCGCGAGTCCATTCTCATCCAACGGGGTGACCGGTCCCGACGGGCCGGTGGTGAGGGGTTCATCGGTGGCCCAGATTCTGTCTTCCAGTTTCGATCTAATTCATCCAGACCGGGCTGGACCAGGCTTTGTTCGTATCCAACTGCTCCACCCGCAAATAGTAGAAATCGCCTGACTTCGGCTTCTCCCGGTCCTGAAACTGAAACGCCGCGTCCATCGACGCATGGGGATTCACCACATCGCACTCGAGGAAAAAGGCCGGCTCCACCCCCATCTGCCGCATGTAAGGTTGCGCTTGCGGGCGCTGCGAAACCCGCCGCAACTGCACTCGTCCCTGCTTGCGCAATTCCGCCACCACAACCTCGAACTCCACCACCCCCATGTTATCGGAATCGTCCAGCCGGAAACGCAGTGTCCCACCGGCTTGCGAAATATCAGCGAGGAACCCGTCGCGGTCGTTTGATACCGCCGCCGTCCGCCATACCACCCCCGTACCGTCCTGCCGAACCTCCTCAAAGGCCTGATCCAGATTCACCGTCGACAGCAGCTTCAACGTCCCTTGTGTGGGCCGCATCTCGCCCGATCTCAGGCCCACCGCCGCCCGCCGCTGATAGAGGTTATCGCCCCATACCACGCGCACAAGGCTCCCATTGCTGCGCGCCGGAGATTGCGCCTCAATCACTTTGTTGTTCTTGATTAACTCGACACGCAGCAGCGGCGCAGTGCCCGACACCCGTGCCTCGATCCGTGCGTCCTTCGCATTGCCCGCGGGTATCTCCCCGCCCATTGCCTCTCCATTGACGCGGAAATCCACCAGCATCCGCTGGTTGCCCGTGGTGGCGAACGTCCGCCTCTCGTAGAGCCCTTCCCAGATCTCCTTGCGCGATTTGCCATGCGCCAGCACGCCCGCCAACCCGTTCTGATTCACGTAAATCAGCCCCGGATACGCAATCCCCATCGACGAGGTGTGCGTGTCGCCGGCGGCAATCGCACCCAGCCGCACTCCGTTGGCCAGGTGCTTCTGCCACGATTCTTCAAACACGCCATGAACACTCGCAATCTCAAACAGCCGCTCAATGCGCAAGTCAGTCGGGTGCGACCAGTCCGGCGGCCCCCCACCAATATGCGGAATCACCAGTGTCGGCACCCGCGACAGCTTCAGCGTCTCCAGCATCTTGGCCACCGGGGCATTCGGTTCCCTGGCGTTCAAGTGCATTACGCTCGGCGTCTTGTCTGCGTTGTAGAAGACGTTGTGATGCCCGCCCAACGCCGTTCCGACGCTGTACTCATAGCCAAGCAGCGAAACAAAGCCCTGCCACCCGTTCACCGATTTCGTCACCTGCTGCAGCTTCGGCCACTCATCCACGGGGAACTTCTTTCCCCGCAGATAAAACGACGGTCCGTTGGCGCCCGTGAGAAATGTGTGATGCGGTGTAACCGCGCCGAAATCGAGCAGCCCGACGCGCCGGCCGTAAAGGTACAACTCGTCGAACACGCCCCGTCCATCGGCAAGATAAGTATGCTGGTGCAACTCTCCGTAATAAACTCCGCGTAGCGGGTCAGCCTCCACCCATACCGGATTGCTCACCCCATGCGCGCGGCCATCGGTGGTGCGCACATCCAGGCGTAAGGTCCCCGTCCGCGACACCTTCACTCCGCGGGCGATGTAGTGCTCCAGTTGCGGATCCCACACCAGCGCCGCGCCCGACAATCCCGGCGCGTTCATCTCGAGCGACAATCCCTTGCCGTTCTTTGCCACCGACACCCACGCATCCAGTGGAACCACCTCCACCGCGAAGCTCTCTCCTGCCTTTACCACCGATGGCGCCATCACGCGCAGTTGCGCCAGCGGCCCCCCGGTAACCTTTAGCGCTGCATCACCGGCGTACCCCAGTACCGCGTTATCTTTCCAAATCACGAACCGGAGGTTGAACAGATTCTCTTCATAGAACTGCATCTGTACGCCGCGTGGTCCTCCCAGATCGAACTTCACCACATCACCCGCCTTCAGCCGCCCCTTCGTAATCGTGATCCCCGCCGCCTTGCGATAGGGAAAAACCGATGGATCATTGCGCTGCACCCAATTTGTATGCGCCACCGTCTTGCCCCCCACGCCCGGCGGCATCTCCACGCCAAAGTAGGCCGCGGCTTCGGGTTGCACGGTCTGGAACTCCTCCATGTCGCTGGTGAAGTGTTTCCACACTTCGATGGTCATTCCCGTCTCGATGGCGACATCGCCCACGCGGTATTCCACACGGTGGCGGTTCCGCGTCCCCATCTCCACCACTGGCGGGGTAAGCAGCCGCACCTGCCCGTGTAACGGAAACCCGGCTGGAAAATAACCGCCTGGGCGGAACTCTGTTTTTCCACCTAGCGGTGACAGCACGGCGCCCGGATACTGCGACACGGCATGGCGAACCAGAAGGATGCTCGCCGAGAGGGTCAGTAGGATAAGGATGGCTCTGCGCATTCCTCGGATATCATACCTTTCGCCGCCATTGTGCACATCTGTTACGCTGCTATCCATGCGGCTACTGTGCCTTCCTCTATTGGCTGCCACACTGGGGGCCGAAACCCACACCGTCCAAGCCACCCGCTTCTTCAACTCCTTTGATCATCGCCATCCGGTGCTCTCCCGCATCAAGCCGGGCGACACGGTCGTCACCAAGACCATCGACGCCGGCGGATTCAACGAAGCTGGTAACAAAGTTGGCGAACGCAGCAACCCGCTCACCGGGCCGTTCTACATCGAAGGCGCGGAGCCGGGCGATGCCATCGCCGTCACCTTCCAACGGATACGCATCAATCGCAATTGGGGCTGGTCCGCCTACCGCCTCGGCCTCTATTCCATCAATCCCGAAATGGTGGAGGGGCTCTACCCGCGCAAGTTTAAACTTGGCGCAGCACTGCCCGATCGCGAAGACCTCGTCCGCTGGGAACTCGATCTGGCCAAAAACAAAGCTCGCCTGCGCGACCCGCGGAGCACGGCGCACCCCATGGAGTTCGACACGTCTCCGATGATGGGCTGCGTCGGTGTCGCCGCCCCCGGCGTCTTCGGCCCCACCTCGGGTATCTCCGGGCCGTACGGCGGCAATATGGATTACAACCGCATCGCGGAAGGCGCCACGGTGGTTCTCCCGGTCTTCCACCCCGGCGCGCTACTCTTCGTAGGCGACGGCCATGCCCTCCAAGCCGACGGCGAACCTACCGGCACAGGCATTGAAACATCGATGGATGTGACCTTCCGCATCGAACTGCGCAAGAAAGCCCGCGTGCAGAATCCGCGCCTGGAAACGCGCGACTGGATCGTCGCCATCGGCAGCCAGCCGGAATTCGTCTCCTCGCTCGACCGGTCGCTCCGCGTCGCCACCTCCGAGATGATTGATTGGCTCACCCGCGATTTCAAAATGGAACCCTGGGCCGCCCATCTCCTCATCGGTTACCAGGGCCGCTACGACGTGCTTACAGTCGCCGGTTCGATGGGCCTGCGCCTCCCACGCGCCGCGCTTCCCAGGTAGCCTCGGGAAACCGCCCATGCGCGCACCGCGTCCAATGGCTTTGATCCTCGCTTTCCTCACGGCCCTCGCGTTCGCTCAGCAGACTCCTCCGCAGGCGGAGATTCGCACCACAGTTCCTCTCGTGCTCGCTCCGGTCACCGTCATGGACGCCAAGGGGAAGCCCGTGCGCGGGCTCATGGAATCGGATTTTCAACTTCACGACAACGGTAAACCCCGCCCGTTTCAAATGGAGGTGACCAACCAGCCGATCGCTGTCGTCGTCTGCATACAAACCAACGCGTCCTCCGGCCCGGCCCTCGCCAAACTGCCGAAAGTCAGCTCCCTGTTTCTACCCCTGATCGCCGGCGATGGCGGTCTGGCAGCGGTCATCACGTACAGCGAGTCCGTGAAGATCCGCCGCGATTTCACCCGCAATGGCAATGAATTCGCCGCGGCCTTTCAAGGCCTGCGGCCAGAAGGACCCGCCGCGCGCATGCTCGACGCCGTCGAAAGGGGGCTCGAACTGCTGGAAAAAGGCTCGGCCGACTATCGCAAAGTCCTCATCGTGATTGGCGAAAGTCGCGACCGTGGAAGCGAAACCCCGCTCCCCGCGGTGCTCACCCACGCCGCCCGAATGAACGTTACGATTTACCCGGTCACCTATTCCACCTTCACCACCCAGTTCACCACCAAAGGGGACGAGCGATTTGGCAAGGAGCCGCCCCCGGAACAGGAGGACCGGCGAACGAAGGTCTCCGCCCCCAGCGGCGGCATGAATCCGCTCGGCGGGCTCGGCGAACTGGGACGTCTCGGCAAGCCCAACGCTGCTGAAGCGCTAGCCAAATCCACCGGCGGCGTCAAACTCTCCTTCGCCCGCCTGAAAGCCCTGGAATCGATGATTCAGGCCGTCGGCGAGGACCTCCACCAGCACTACCTCATCAGTTTCACGCCGGGGGAGGGCAGCCCCGGCTACCGCTCCCTGCAAGTCACTGTCAAGGGATATCCTGGCCACACCGTCCGAACCCGCCCCGGGTATCAACTCTCACTGGCCGAACCGCGCCCCTGACTAAAAATCGAGTGATGCTTTTTCCCATCCGATTACACTTATATTATTGAGGAGTGCTGCGGACTCCTCCTGGAAAGATGAGGGTTGTTATGAGAATCAATCACCTGGCAGCAATCGGCGCCACCGTCGCGGTCAGCTTGTCTACACTCGCCTGGTCGCAAAACGCTCCCGTGCTCACCGCCCGCGAGCTTTTTCACGCCCCCGCCGCGGCCAAAACCGCGCCCACACAACCGGTCGCCCAAAAGCAAACAAAAACTCCAACACAACCCAAGCAGGTGGCACAGCAGTCACCCCGGCCCGCACAACGCCCGATGCAGGAGTTCCGCCGCAACGACGGCACGGTACAAATCATCACCGCCTCCTATGAAGGCGGCAAACCGCTCGGCCTCCGCTACAGCGTTCTTCAGAGTGCCGGCGGCCAGTGGGTGGAAGCCTCGGACGTGAAGACTTTCCGCAGCGGCGACAGCATCCGCGTCCGCGTCGAAAGCAACGAGGACGCCTACCTCTGCATCCTCGCCCGCGGTAGCAGCGGCAAATGGGAGGCCCTCTTCCCCTCCAAGGATGCCGGCCGCAACAACCGGATCATGGCCGGCGAACCCCGTGTCATTCCCAGCGAAAGCGGCAAGTGGACATTCGACGACAAAAAAGGCCAGGAACGTCTCTTCCTCATACTCTCCCGCAAACCTTTTGAAGACCTCGACCAGCTCATCATGGACATCGATCAGGCCGGCAAGTCCCCCAGGCGCGCCATCGAGCCCGCCAAGAACAAGCCCGTCGCGCCAAACGCTCCCGTCCCGCAGCCGCCTGCACCAAAGGAAACCATGCTCGCTCAGAGCATCGGCAGCATCGACGATGCCCTCGTCGGCCGCCTGCAAAGCCGCCTCATCTCGCGGGACCTCGTTTTTGAGCGTGTGGACGAAAACACCAAACCCGCGGCAACCGTCGCCAGCCCTGAAAAAGAGAAGGCGGCCTATGTCGTGGACAAGAGCGGACGCCCCGATGCCCGCGTCTTCGCCGACATCAAACTGATGCATCAATAGGCCGAAATGGAGCTACACGCCATGCTGCGTCCCCTCATCGCCGGATTCCTGCTGCTGACGGCCGCAGCCTTCCCCCAGACCAAATCCCTCTCCAAATCCATGGCTAAGGGGCCTCACCGTATGGAATTGACTCTCGAAAAGAAGTTCGATTCCGGCTGGCGCGTCGTCGATCCAGGAACGGTTTTTGAAAAGAACGATCTGCTCCGTTTCCGCTACAAGACCAACTTTGACGGTCTGCTCTACGTCATGAATCAGGGCACCAGCGGAACGTACGTCAAGCTCTTCCCGCGCGAGGATACCGGCACCGCCAACCAGGTGAAGGCCGGCAAGGAGTACATGGTCCCGGCTACCGGCCTCGGCTCATTTCGCGTCGACGGCCCCGCCGGCTTCGATATCATTTACTGGGTGATCAATCCGGAGACCCGCGAAAAGGCCTATCAGCCGCTCCCCCCACCCCCCACGCCCACAGCCGACCTGCCTGCTAACCTCACGCCGCGTTGCGACGACACCATCCTGCGCGCCCGCGGCGATTGCGTGGACAGTTCGGCCGGTGCGCAAACCGTTCAGGACCGCCAGAAGCTGCCGTCCAATATCAAAGGTGCTGCTTCGGATGCCTCACAGGATCTTGTCATCCGCAAAAATGAGAGCGTCAGCGTAGTCGCCTCGCCGGCGCCTTTGACGGGCCCGGTGGTGTACGAATTCCGCCTTGCGCATAAATAGGAGCCTCAACCATCATGCGGATACTGGGATTTTTTTGTGTCGCGGCGCTCGCCTGGGGCCAGGCTGATGCCAGGAAAAAGCAGACTCGAGACCTCAAGTACGAGCCCGACAAAACCATGGACGCTCCGGTGGCAGGCAACGTCAGGGTGCCCCGCAGTTACGCCGTCGTCATCGGCGTGTCCAGCTACCCGAAGTTGAAACCCGCGCAGCAGCTCAAGTTCACTGAAGCCGACGCCGAATCCATCAACTCCATCCTCATCAGCAAAGAGGGCGGCAACTTCCAGGTGGTCCACAAGCTCACCGGCTCCAGGGCCAACCTTGCCAACATCCGTAAGGAACTCGAGGAGTGGCTCCCGTCCGTAGCCCACGACGACGATCGCGTTCTCATCTATTTCGCCGGTCATGGCTTCGTCTATAAAGGCAAAGTCTATCTCGCCCCCTCCGATTTCGATCCGGCCAACATCGAAAGCACCGGCTACTCCACTGAAGCCCTCGGCGCGGCCTTCGGCTCCAAAATCAAAGGCAAGTGGAAGGTGCTCCTCACCGACGCCTGTCACAGCGGCGCAGCCACCACCGACACCGACGTTCGCACCATCAACACGCGCCTGCTCGATCTCAACCGCTCTGTCTACTCGCTCACCGCCAGCCGCGACCGCGAAGTGGCTTTCGAAAGCCCCGATATGGGCGGCGGCCACGGCGTCTTCTCCTACTATGTGGTGAAGGGACTCGAGGGCGAAGCCGACGAATCGAAGGACGGAATCGTAACAGCCGACGAGCTCACGGCTTACGTCCAGCGCAACGTCCGCGATTACACCAAGGGCCGCCAGAATCCCCACGTCGGCAGCGGTTTCGACAATAACATGCTGCTCGCCTTCAACCCCACCGGCGCAAGGTCGGGCAAACCGCCGCAGCCGAAATTCGGCACCCTGATCTTCGAAACCAATCTCGACAACGTCGAGGTTTTCGTGGATGGCAAATCCGCCGGCCTCGCCGGCAAAGGCAAGAACCTCACACTACCCGGACTCACCCCCGGCGTCCATCAGGTGAAGGCCGTTCACATGGGCTATGAACCCGTGGGTCCGCGCGAGGAGATGGTCTATCCGGGGCAGGAAACCACGGTCACGCTGAAATTACTAATCCCACGCAAACGAACCAAGGCGGCTCTGGACAAACTGGACACCGCCACCGAACAGTACCTGAAAGCACGCGGCCCGGATGACTATCGCCGGGCCGTTCGCAATTTTCAGGAGATCCTCACCCTCGATCCCACCTTCAGCCAGGCTGCACTGTTCCTCGCCCGCGCCTACCGCGACCTCACGGACTATGACCAATCGGCCAAACATTTCCAGAAGGCGATCGAACTTGACCCTGACTACATGGAAGCCCGCCGGCTCTACGGTGGCATGCTGTTTGATCGTGGCGATGTGGATGAAGCCATCCGCCAATTGAACACCGTCGTCCGCCGCGAGAAGAACGACGGCACGGCGTGGTACCTGCTCGCCCAGGCCTTCCGGCTGAAGGAGCGCTATGACGAAGCCATCGACGCCGCCCAGAACGCCGTCCGCGTCAACCCCAACAATGCCGAAGCCCACCTCTGGCTGGCCGAAGGCATCCGCATGAAGAACCGTTTCCTCGACGCCATTCCGGAATACAAAGAGTATCTGCGTCTGAGCAACTACAACTCTTCAGCCGTGGAGAAGTTTGGTTATTACTTCATCGGCTTCGGGCTTTCCAAGAAGCGTGCCGCTAACACCGATGTCTGGCGCGAAATGCGCGCGTATGCCTACTTCGGCCTCTGCAACTGCGAGGAGAAGCTTTTCCATTTTGACAACGCAATCTTCTACTGCCAGAAGGCCCTCACCTTCGACAAAGGCGACCCACTCACCCACTACGTCCTCGGCCGCACCTACATGAAGCAGGCCCAAGCCACCGGCGACGCCGGCCTGCTGGTGGCCTCACGCAAGCACTTCAACGACGCCCTTACCATCAACCCCGACCTCGAACAATCCGCCGCCATCAAAGGGAACATTCAAACCATCGACAAGTTCCTCAAGGCGCGCTAGAGGTCGATTCCACGCCTCAAGTCGTTGATTCCATTGTGGCGCAGGCACTCCTACCGGCCGCGTCGAGACTCTTCTCGACGCGTCTTTCCAAGTTGTGGTTGCTCCCCGCTAGAGAACGACTCCAGGGGCGGATCTGTTCCCACGGATGATGTTGCCCGGTATTGACAAAAGATGTACCATGGGCTTTGGAGAGTAATGACCTCGTTTTCGAGTGGGACAGTTCCAATATTCGCCATCTGGCCCGTCACGATATTACTGTAAGCGAGGTGGAGCAGGTGTTCGCAAAGGATCCATTGATTCAGGATCACACGGCGAGGACCGCTGGACCGCCTTGGGAGCGACCAAGTCCTTGCGTGTGTTGGTCGTGACCTTTACCGTGCGGGCGGGCAGGATTCGTGCCATCACCGGATGGGACGCTGACAAGCAATCAAAGAAAGAGTATTTCGCGGCAAAAGGAGTCTGATGAAGCCGAAGCAACTGCGCATCCCGTCCTTTCGGAACGAGCGCGAGGAAGCCGCCTGGTGGGACAAGCACCGCGAGGAAGTAGAAGCCGGGCTGCGCCATGCCATTCGTTCGGGTAAGACTACCAGCCTCCGCGAGGTGCTGGCACCCCAAAAACCTGTCAAGTTGCAGCCGGTCACGCTCCGTCTTCCCACCGAGGACATCGCAACCGCCAGACAACTTGCCGGCATGAAGGGACTTGGCTATCAAACTTACATCAAACTCATACTTCGCGAGGCGCTGAAAAAAGAGACTCTGAAGAAAGAAGCGTCCATCCGCAAGTAGAGGATTCCCATGTGCCGCTCACAGTCACGCGATCTTGATGGATCCGGCCTCCGCCGCGAATTCGAATGCCTGACGCGCTTTCGGCGAAAGCCTGGGGTCGTCGAAAAGGTACCACAACACCGTGTGTGTGTGTCGGCGACGAAAAGCATTCACTCCCTGTTCCACTTACCGAACATCTCCTTGCGGTTTTCGACAATCGCCTCGTCCGACGGCGCCGCACCGAGGTGAGCCAGGATGCCACGGGAGGACTTCTTCGGAGGTTTGGAGGCAACCGCATCCTGAGGGAGCATCGCCCCAATCGCATGGCGAGCAAGATGTTCAGGAGTGGTACCTTCCGCCTTCGCCTTGGCGGACAAGGTCTCCATTTCTGCTTGCGTGAGAGGAACGATGAAGTTCATTGCGCGGCCTCATCTCCATGATTACACAAGAGCAACCTGCTCTTCCGTAGGCTCCGCTCAACAATACCAGGGCTCGTCGAGATAGGGAACTTCGGTGCGAGGCAGAAGGTCGAAGTTCTCCGCAGGGGGCGCCCCGTGCGCCTCCTCCCAGATCCGTCGGAAAATCGCCCTCCGTGACAGCCCCCGCTTCTGCAAGCCGGTCACCAGCCGCAACACGTTCGCCGCCAGTACATCCACGTCCGGATCGGGATGCTGCCACCGGTGCAACAGCGCCGGCTGGTCGAAGTGCGTCACCACCGCCCGGATCTCCTCCAACTCCAACAACCGCGACTGCGGTGGAATCAGCAGCCGCAACGCCAACTGCACCGGCGCAACCTGCTCCATCAAATCCAACTCGCGAATGGTCCGCAGCAGATCGCAGTACCCCTCGCGCGTGATCCACGGGGTGAACGCCACAAACGTCGGTGCGAGAGTCAGCCCCGTTGCCCGCACGAGCGCCACAGCCTCCACAAAGTCCGCCCGCGTATGCCCCTTAGCCAGCTTCACCAGAACCTGATCATCCACCGACTCCACCGCGCTGGTGACAAACAGACACCCCGTCTGGCGCAATCGCGGCAGCAACTGGCGATGCCGCAGCAAGTGCTCTACCTTGATCGTTACATCAAAGGTGACGTCCGCGTGCGCCGTGTGCAGCGCCTCAACAATGCGCATTGCATGCGCCGGCCCATTGAAGAAATCCGGATCGCCGAAAGTGATGTGCTGCGCGCCCGCGGCCACCTGCCTCTCGATGTCCTCCAGCACAACTTCCGCCTGAACAACGCGAAACGCGCCCTGATAAACAGGCACTACAGGACAATGCCGGCAGAGATGTTTGCAGCCGCGGCTCGCTTCGGTATACCCCACCACTCGCGTCGAATCGAGCACATGCAGCTTCGCGTACTGATCGAGCGACGGCAGACCGCCGCGCTCCGGGGCCAAAAACGCCAACCGCTCCAGGGACACGGTCTGAACGGAACGCTCCACAGCCTTGCACACCGCCGCCTCGAACTCACCGCTGATCACCGACTCCACCCCCAGCGATCGCAGATACTCCGCGTTCGGCGCTGCGTACAGCCCATACGCAATCAACCGCGCCGCCGGGTTCAACGTGCGTACCTTCCCGATCACTCCCGCAGCCAGCCGCGCTGCTGTGTGCATCGGCAGAAAGAACCCCACCGCATCCGCCCGGCGAACCGCCTCGGCAGGCAACGCCTCCACCGCCAGATCAACCAACGTCACGGAATGCCCGCGAGCCCGCAGCCACGAAGCCGGCGAAGCCAACCCAAACGGCTGGTGCCCCAGATCGTATGTGGAAAGAAGAACTATGTTCACGCCAGTGGCGTTCGAATCGGATTAGCTCTTGGTTTGCGGAACATACCCCGCCGGAAGGGCAGCACCCTCGCCGAAGAAATACTGTTCCATCTGTTTGATGAGGAATTCCTGGGCTTCCGCCGTCCCAAGATTGAGCCGGTACTCGTTCATGAGCATCTTCATATGCTCCACCCACAGCTTCCAGGCTTCCTTGGACACGTTTTCGTAGATCCGCTGCCCGAGTGGATGCCCCTCGAACGGGACTTCATCCAGCCCCGCCATCTCTTTCTGGAACTTCACGCAGAACACCTTCCGCGCGTTGGGGTCCTCAATTTTGGGGGAGACCAAGCCTCCGCCACCGCTTCCACACCCACCGCTTCCGCAACCCATCCTATTCGGACTCCTTAGTAAAGATTGATTCTCTACCTTGAGGATAGCGCAGTCTCTTCCAGTCGGGTAGTGGCCCGCTGTTCGCGCTTCACCTGCAGATTGCGTAAGTATTCCGACAGCTTCATCGGCTCGGGCGCGCCTTTCTCCATGTTCCGCTGGACCGACTTCTGATACCGCCGCAGCGTCTCCCGCTTGTTGCCGTCTCGCAGATTGCAGTGCTCGATGTCGAGTAGTATGTCTACCTCCCATGGCCGGAAGGTGTTGCGGCTCAACGTCCCTTTCAAAAGCTCCGTGATGAGCTTGTTGAATTGGGAGAGCATGCGTTCGCTTTCTTCGTAGTTCACCGGCATCAATCGCTATATCGGCGCTAAGAGAGAAATCTTGAGGCTTATCTGCTGTAAACTATGCGCCCTCCTACAACTGTCATGTCCACCTTCACGTTCTCGACCTTCTCCCCGGAAATCGCGAAAACGTCGCTGTCCAGCACCGCAAAGTCCCCTAGATACCCGACCGAAATCACCCCTTTCGTCTTTTCTTCATGGCTCGCGTAAGCCGACCCGTAGGTATACGCCCGCACCGCCTCCGCAACCGTGATCTTCTGCTCCGGCACCCACCCATCAGGCCGCTTCCCGTCCAATGTACGCCGCGTCACCGCCCCGTAGATTCCCAGCAGCGGGTCCATCGGCGCCACAAACCAATCCGATCCGAACGCCAGCGTCACGCCCGCATCCAGCAGACTCCGAAACGCATAGGTCCCCTTCGCCCGCTCCGCCCCGATCCGTTTATCCGCCCACCTCCCATCGTCAATCGCGTGATACGGCTGCATCGACGCAATCACCCCGCTTGCCACGAACCGGGGAATATCGCGCGCCCGCAGATGTTGCGCGTGCTCGATCCGGAACCGCCGGTCGCGCTTCCCATTGCGCCGGATTGCATTCTCAAACACGCTCAATACCTCGTGATTGGCCCGGTCGCCGATGGCGTGAATCGCTAACTGCAACCCCGCCCCATCGGCGCCAACCACATTTTCCGGCAACCGGCCCGGAGGAAGCATCTCATCGCTCGCCAGCCCTGTATTCCCAGGGGCATCATTGTATGAGTCGAAGAACCACGCCGTCGTCGACCCCAACGACCCATCGGCAAAGCCCTTCAATCCGCCAATGCGCAGCATCTCGTTGCCGAATCCGGCCTGCACGCCCGGTCCCGCCAGCCGCTGCCACTGCCGCAGCGGTTGCAACCCGTACACCCGCACCGTCAGCGAGCCCTCCCGCAGCAGTTTCTGATACACGCGGAGCACGTCCGGCGAGGCCGACATATCCTGCACACTGGTCACTCCGCGTTCGTTTGCATACCGCATCGCCGCGCGCAGGCCCTCCTCCACCTCCGCGGCGCTCAGCGCAGGCATAACCCGGTGTACCGCGTCCATCGCTGCGTCCTTCAGAATGCCCGTCGGCTCACCGGCGGCATCGCGCACGATCGTTCCGCCCGGCGGGTCTTTCGTGTCCCGCGTGATCCCCGCCATCCGCAGCACCTGCGAATTCACCAGCGCCATGTGACCATCCAGCCGCTGCACAAACACCGGATTGTCCCGCGTCACGTCATCGATCAACTGCCGCACCGGCAGCCGGGCGGAAGCGAAATTCTCGTGGTCCCAATCGCCACCCGTGATCCACCGCCCCTTGGGATGCTTCGCCGCAAACGCCGCTATCCGCTGACGGAACTCGTCTTCACTCTTCGCGTCGCGCAACTGCACCGAGGCCAGGTTCCGCCCGCCGTCCAGGAAATGCACATGCGAATCGTTGAAGCCCGGTACCACCCTCCGGCCCTTCAGATCGATCACCTCCGCCCCCACCCCGGCCCACTTCATGATCTCCGCATTCGTCCCCACTGCCACGATCCGCCCATCGCGGCAAGCCACGGCCTCGGCTTCGGGACGCGCCGCATCACCCGTCCAGATCCTGCCATTGCGCAGAATCAAATCGCCGGACCACGCCGCCTGCGTCATCAGCAGAACCCACAGCCAGCGAAGGCATTTTGGTAGCATTCCTTCATTATGCGTATTCTACGAATGGCCGCCGCCGTGTCCGCGATCGCCGCGGGCCTGACCGCCGAGCCGGTTCATCACAGCGAAGCAATCTTCCCCCTCAGCGCGAAACACAACCACGCCTCCACAATCGTTGAATTGCCCAATGGCGACCTGCTCGTCTGCTGGTATCGCGGCTCCGGCGAGCGCACCGCCGACGATGTCCAGATCCTCGGCGCGCGGAAAAAGAAAGGCGCCGCCAAGTGGTCCGACCCGTTTGTTCTCGCCGACACACCAGGATTCCCCGATACCAACCCCACCATGTTCGTCGATAGCAAACAGCGCCTCTGGCTGCTGTGGCAGATCATCGTTGCCAACGAATGGCACACCGCCCTCACCATGATCCGCACCACGACGCAATGGAAAGGCGACGGTGCTCCGAAGTGGGAAACCGGCGATCCCCTCATGCTGGTCCCGCGCAACTTCGCCGCCAAATTCCACTCCACGCTCGATCCGCTCGTGAACGCCGAAGGCCGCACCGGCGAATGGGCCAAGCGCCTCATCCAGCGCGGCGATGACAAGTACTTCTCCCGCATGGGCTGGATGACCCGCGTCCACCCCATCGAACTCGCCACCGGCAGAATCATCGTTCCGCTTTACTCCGACGGCTACTCCATCAGCCTCATGGGCATCACCGACGATGGCGGCAAGACCTGGACCACAAGCGAACCTCTCATTGGCGCAGGCAACATCCAACCTACGCTCGCCCGCCGCAAAGACGGAACCATCGTCGCCTACATGCGCGACAACGGCCCGCCGCCGAAGCGTCTGCACGTCAGCGAATCCAAGGACGACGGCATCACTTGGTCAACGGTGAAAGACTCCGAAATCCCCAACCCCGGCACCGGATCGGAAGTGATGGTGCTCAAGGACGGCAACTGGCTGCTCATCAACAACGACATCGAGCGCGGACGCTATTCCCTCGCCCTCTGGATGTCGGACGACGAAGGCCGCACATGGAAATGGAAGAAGAGTCTCGAACGCGACAACCGCGGCGAAGGCGCCGGCTCTTTCCACTACCCCTCCATCATCCAGACCCGCGACGGGATGATCCATTCGAGCTATTCCTACTTCCTGAACCACCTGCCCAAAGGCTCTGAGAGCCGCCGCATTCAACACACATGGTTCAACGAGGAGTGGATCAAACAGCCCTGAAAAAAATGGGCGGATTCCTGCGTCCTCCTATCAGTGTTCATCACCTTTGCTCCGAAAATGACCTCCGATTCTGCCGCCCTGTAGGGTGGGCTTCAGCCCGCGCGAGACTTCAGTCTCGCCCAGGGCGGGCCTGGAAGGGCCAGCCGCGGCCAGGATTGGCCGCCCTACATGACGGCGGAATGTACAAACTCCAGTGGCGGGACTTCAGTCGGGCGACCGCGCCAAAGGCCGGTCGTGAGGAGGTTCATCGGTGGCCATGAGCTTCCGATGCACCCCGGTTGACGCACCGTCACAGGTTTGTTACCCTGGAGGAGAATTGGGCGAGTAGCGTTTCGTGGCTTTGCGCGCGTGATCCATAATTCCGTCGTCTCTACAGGCAACCGACCCGTTGCTCTTGTGTCTGGAAACGGCTTCCTCATAACCGCCTTTGGTATGGAGGCAAGGAATGCCTGAACTCTCTGTCCGCCTCACCACCGCGCATCCCGGTTCGCCTCAACGAATTCCGTTTCCGGGCCCCATCCAACCAGGCCCCTCTCAACGCTTTCTCAGTTCCGTTTCCCCGGACTCCGCGGGCGACAGCAGTCTACTGTCACCCGGCTGCAAGCGAGCGGCGACCTTCGCCGCCTGACGTGCTTACTGCCCTTTAGGAGTAGATGAATGCAAAACCAGCATCTGAGTGGCACTCGCGAGCGAGTGGACTTCTCCAAGATCAAGACATCGATTCCGATCCCCAATCTGATCGAAGTCCAAAAAAACTCGTACGAGAAGTTTCTCCAAATGGATCTCCTGCCGCCCGAGCGTGACGACGCCGGATTGCAGAGCGTCTTCGCCTCCGTTTTCCCCATCACCGATTTCCGCGGCCTCAGCCAACTCGATTTCGTCGACTATTCCATCGGTAACTGGGAATGCAAGTGCGGCAACCTCAAAGGCCTTCACCACCTTCGTTCCACTTGCCGCCAGTGCGGTTCCACCATCCGTACTGACCCGTTCCATCCGGGCGACATCCTTTGCCACCATTGCGGCACCTTCAACCGTAACATCGTCACCTTCTGCAACCGCTGCGGCGACCCCGTCAGCCTCCAGCTCAAGTACGACCAGGCCGAGTGCGAAGAGCGCGGCATGACCTACGCCGCTCCGCTCAAAGTCACCATCCGCCTGACGGTCTACGACAAGGACCCCGAGACCGGTACCAAGAGCGTCCGCGACGTCAAGGAGCAGGAAGTTTTCTTCGGCGAAATCCCGCTGATGACGCACAACGGCACCTTCATCATCAACGGCACCGAGCGCGTCATCGTCTCCCAGTTGCACCGCTCTCCGGGCGTCTTCTTTGAGAAGGTCGCCGCCCAGGGTTACTACCTTGGCAAGATCATCCCTTACCGCGGAAGCTGGGTGGAATTCGAATACGACTCCAAGAACCTGTTGCACGTCCGCATCGATCGCAAGCGCAAGTTCTACGGCACGGTCTTCCTTCGCGCCCTCGGCCTCAAGACCGACGAGCAGATCCTGAAAACGTTCTACACCGACACCCTCTCGCAGATCACCATCAAGGGCGGCAAGCTCCTCTGGAAAGTCTCCACCGGCCTGATCGGCCTCAAACTCTCGCACGTGATCAGCAAGGGCGACAACATCATCGTCCCGCAAGGCAAGAAGATCACCCGCAGCGTCTACGAGAACCTCGGCAAGAATAAGGTCGAGCAGGTGGAAGTCGCTCCCAACGATCTGGAAAACGCCTACGTCGCCGCCGACGTCGTCGACATGTCCACTGGCGAAGTCCTCCTCGAAGCCAACCAGGAGCTCAACTCCTCCGGCATCTCCAAGCTCATGGAAGCCGGCATCGAAAGCTTCGAGATCTTCTTCCCCGAACGCGACGAGTGCGGCAACGTCGTCTCCATCACGCTGCGCAAGGATAGCTGCAAGAGCCAGAACGAAGCGCTGCTGGAAATCTACCGCAAGCTCCGCCCCGGCGATCCGCCCACCCTCGACACTGCCATGCAGTTGTTCCAGGGAATGTTCTTCGATCCCCGCAAGTACGACTTCTCCCGCGTCGGCCGCATGAAGTTCAACATCAAGTTGTTCGACAAAGCCGATGCCACTCCGCTCGACCGCCGTACCCTCGGCGAAGGCGACTTCATCGCCACCATCCGTTACCTGCTCAAACTGCGCCGCGGTCATGGCGCCGTCGATGACATCGATCACCTCGGCAACCGCCGCGTCCGCGCCGTCGGCGAGCTCCTCGAAAACCAGTTCCGTATCGGCCTCGTCCGCATGGAACGCGCCATCAAGGAGAAGATGTCGGTCTATCAGGAAATGTCCACGGCTATGCCGCACGACCTCGTGAATGCCAAGCCCGTCATGGCCGCCATTCGCGAGTTCTTCGGCTCCAGCCAGCTTTCCCAGTTCATGGATCAGACCAACCCGCTTTCGGAAATCACCCACAAGCGGCGCCTCTCGGCCCTTGGACCAGGCGGTCTCTCGCGCGAACGCGCCGGATTCGAAGTCCGCGACGTTCACCCCACACACTACGGCCGCATCTGCCCGATTGAAACGCCTGAAGGCCCCAACATCGGTCTTATCTCGTCCCTGTCCTGCTTTGCCCGGATCAACGGCTACGGCTTCATCGAAAGCCCGTACCGCCGTGTGATCGGCGGCAAGCTGGTGGACGAAGTCCGCATCCTCAACCCCGGCGATACCAATCTCAAAGTCGGTCAGGTGCTCAATCGCGTCGAATACGACAAGATGATGGGCGACCTCAAAGCCGGCAAGCACGGCCCCGAAACCGAAGCCCACTGCGATTACCTCTCCGCATGGGAAGAAGACAAGTACATCATTGCTCAGGCGAACGTCGAAATCGACGAACAGGGCAACCTCGTCGCCGAGCTCGTCAACGCCCGTAAGCAGGGCAACTTCGTCCTCATCCACCGCGAAGAAGTCGAGTACATGGACGTCAGTCCTAAACAGCTCGTCTCGGTGGCCGCGTCACTCATTCCGTTCCTGGAAAACGACGACGCCAACCGCGCTCTCATGGGCTCCAACATGCAACGTCAGGCCGTTCCGCTGCTGCGCGCCGAAGCCCCATTCGTCGGCACCGGTATGGAAGGCGTCACCGCCCGCGACTCCGGCGCAGTCCAGATCTGCCGCCGCGCGGGTATCGTCGATTCCGTCGATAGCGAGCGCATCATTGTTCGCGTCGAAGGCAACGTCCATGAAGGTCAGATGTCCCGCGAAGTCGGCGCCGACATCTACCAGCTCATCAAGTTCAAGCGTTCCAACCAGAACACCTGCATCAGCCAGAAGCCTATCGTCCATGTCGGGCAGCGCGTAAAGAAGGGGTCGGTTCTCGCCGACGGTCCTTGCACCGATAAGGGCGAGCTCGCTCTCGGCCGGAACGTTCTCGTAGCCTTCATGCCCTGGCGCGGCTACAACTTCGAAGACGCCATCGTCGTCAGCGAAAAGCTCGTCAAGGAAGACTACTACACCTCCGTCCACATTGAAGAGTTCGAAATCGAAGCTCGTGACACCAAGCTCGGACCGGAAGAGATCACCCGTGACATTCCGAACATCTCCGAAAGCTTCCTTCGCAACCTGGACGAAAGCGGCATCATCCACATCGGCGCATCCGTGAAGCCAGGCGACATCCTCGTCGGCAAAGTCACGCCGAAGGGCGAAACTCAGCTCACTCCGGAAGAAAAACTCCTCCGCGCCATCTTCGGTGAAAAAGCCGGCGATGTGAAGGACGCCTCGCTCTACTGCCCACCCGGTATCGAAGGCGTGGTGGTGGATGCCCGCGTCTTCTCGCGCAAGGGCGCTGATCTCGACGAGCGCAGCAAGCAGATCCTCGAAACCAAAATCGCCGGCATGCATCGCAACCTCGACGACGAAAAGCGCATCCTCGGTGACGAGCGCGCCAAACGCCTCGCCCTCCTCATGGACGGCAAGGAGATCCTCGCCGACCTGCACGACGAAAAGACCAACAAAAAGCTCGTTTCCAAGGGTGTCATTCTCTCGCGCGACATCATCGAAAAGATGCGTGCCCGCGATTTGAAACGCCTCCGCTTCAAGGACAAGGACGTTCGGCTCAACGAGCAAATCGACGAGATCGAAGAGATGACCTCGCGTCAGATCGCCGTACTCGAAAAGATCACTGAAGAGAAGATCGCCAAGCTCAAGAAGGGCGACGAACTCCCTCCCGGCGTCATCAAAATGGTGAAGTGCTACATCGCCATGAAGCGCAAGCTTTCCGTTGGCGATAAGATGGCCGGACGCCACGGCAACAAGGGTGTCATCGCCCGCATCGTTCCTGAAGAGGATATGCCCTACCTGCCCGATGGAACGCCAGTCGAGATCGTGTTAAACCCCCTCGGCGTGCCTTCCCGTATGAACGTCGGTCAGATCCTGGAAACTCACCTCGGCTGGGCCGCAAAGGCGCTCGGATTCCACTTCGCAACCCCCGTCTTCGACGGCGCCACCGAGCATGACATCAAAGACCAGTTGGCCAAGGCTAACCTCACCTCTTCCGGTAAGGTCCAACTTATGGACGGCATGACTGGTATCCCGTTCGAACAGCCGGTGACCGTGGGCTACATCTATATGTTGAAGCTCTCCCACCTGGTGGACGACAAGATCCACGCCCGTTCCATCGGACCCTACTCGCTCATCACGCAGCAGCCCCTCGGCGGAAAAGCCCAATTCGGCGGACAGCGCTTCGGCGAAATGGAAGTCTGGGCACTCGAAGCCTACGGCGCAGCTTACGTCCTCCAGGAGTTGCTGACCGCGAAATCCGACGACGTCTACGGACGCGCCAAAATCTACGAAGCCATTGTCAAGGGCGAAGCCGCCGCTGAACCCGGCGTCCCCGAGTCCTTCAACGTCCTGATCCGCGAATTGCAGTCGCTCTGTCTCGACGTCGAGTTGATGAAGAAGCCCCGCGAAGTGCCCGATACGGCACTCGCCGCCGACTAGTAACCCGAGCCGAAAGGAGAATACAGAATGTACAGATCTTCACCTTATGATCGCGCCAATCTGATCGCGGACTTCGATTCCATCCGCATTTCGCTGGCCTCCCCGGAGAAGATTCGAAGCTGGTCCCACGGCGAGGTAACAAAGCCGGAAACGATCAACTATCGAACCTTCAAGCCCGAGCGCGACGGCCTCTTCTGCGCCCGCATCTTCGGACCAGTAGCCGATTGGGAATGCCTCTGCGGTAAGTACAAGCGCATGAAGCACCGCGGCGTCATCTGTGACAAGTGCGGCGTCGAAGTCACCCTCTCCCGCGTGCGCCGCGAACGTCTCGGCCACATCGAACTCGCCAGCCCCTGCTCGCATGTGTGGTTCTTCAAAGGACTGCCCAGCCGCATCGGTTACCTGCTCGACATCACCCTTCGCGAGCTCGAGCGCGTCCTCTACTTTGAAGCCTTCGTCATCATCGATCCGGGCGAAGTCCCAGCCCTCTCGCAAGGCGAAGTGATTTCCGACGAGCGAAAGCGCGCGTTGGAAGCCGAGTTCCCCGGTAAGTTCGTCGCCATGATGGGCGCTGAAGGCATCAAGGAACTGCTCAAGAAAGTGGACGTCGAAGCGCTCAGCATCGAAATCCGCGAACGCATGAAGACGGAAACGTCGGCGCAAAAGAAGCTCAAGTTCGCCAAGCGCCTGCGCGTGGCCGAGAGCTTCCGCAAGTCGGGGAACAAGCCCGAGTGGATGATTCTCGATGTCACTCCAGTCATTCCTCCCGAACTCCGTCCCCTCGTTCCGCTCGATGGCGGCCGTTTCGCTACGTCCGATTTGAACGACCTCTACCGCCGCGTCATCAACCGCAACAACCGTCTCAAGAAGCTCATCGAGCTCCACGCTCCCGACGTCATCGTGCGCAACGAAAAGCGCATGCTCCAGGAAGCCGTCGATGCCCTCTTTGACAACGGCCGCCGCGGACGCGTGCTGCGTGGCGCCAACAACCGGCCATTGAAATCGCTGTCCGACACACTGAAAGGCAAGCAGGGCCGCTTCCGTCAGAACCTGCTCGGCAAGCGCGTCGATTACTCGGGCCGTTCGGTCATCGTCGTCGGTCCCGAGCTCAAGCTCCACCAGTGCGGTCTTCCTAAGAAGATGGCCCTCGAGCTCTTCAAGCCGTTCATCTATCACCGTCTGGAACAGCGCGGCCATTGCACCACTATCAAGCAGGCCAAGGAACTCGTCGAACAACAGGATCCCGTGGTTTGGGACATCCTCGAAGAAGTCATTCGCGATCATCCGATCCTGCTCAACCGCGCTCCCACCCTCCACCGCCTCGGCATTCAGGCCTTCGAGCCTGTGCTGGTGGAAGGCAAGGCCATCAAGCTGCATCCGCTCACCTGTACGGCTTTCAATGCCGACTTCGACGGTGACCAGATGGCCGTCCACATCCCGCTGTCGCCCGAAGCGCAGATTGAAGCCACCACGCTGATGCTTTCGGCCAACAACGTCCTGTCGCCGGCGCACGGTTCGCCCATCGCCATCCCCACCCAGGACATGGTGCTCGGCCTCTACTACCTCACCAAGGCGCGCCCCGGCACCAAGGGCGAAGGCCGCACGTTCGCCTCGCCGGAAGACGTTCTCATCGCGCTCGAAATGGGTGAAGTGGAAACGCTCTCCCCTATCAAACTGCGCTACACCGGCAGGGTGATCGATCTGGCAAAGGCTTTCGACAACCAGAACATCATCCACACCGAGCCCATCGAATACAACAAGCAGTACATGGAAACCACGGTCGGCCGCGTCATCCTCAACGACGTGCTGCCCGAGGACATGCCCTTCATCAACGGTCTGCTCAAAAAGAAGGGCCTCGCTCAGTTGGTCCAGTATTGCTACCTGCGGTTCGGCCTCAGCATGACCGTCCACATGCTCGATGAAGTGAAGCAGCTCGGGTTCCTCTACGCCACCCGCGCCGGCATCTCCATCGGCATCGACGACATGGTGGTGCCCAGCGACAAGAAGGATCTGGTGAAGGAAGCCGAACGCCAGGTGATCGAAGTCCAGAACCAGTATCAGGAAGGCGCGATCACACACGGCGAACGCTACAACAAGATCATCGAAATCTGGTCGAAGGTCACAGACCGCGTATCCGACAAGATGTTCAAGTTGATGGAAGAGGACGACCGTACCGGCCGCTACCTGAACCCCATCTACATCATGGCCGACTCCGGCGCCCGCGGTTCCAAGCAGCAGATCCGCCAGCTCTCCGGTATGCGCGGTTTGATGGCCAAGCCCTCCGGCGAAATCATCGAAACCCCCATCACGGCGAACTTCCGCGAAGGCCTCAACGTGCTGCAGTACTTCATCTCCACGCACGGCGCCCGCAAGGGTCTCGCTGATACGGCGTTGAAGACGGCCGACTCCGGTTACCTCACCCGCCGCCTGGTGGACGTGGCCCAGGACGTCATCGTCAGTGAACTCGACTGCGGCACTGCTGAAGGCATCTTCGTCGAACCCATCATCGAATCGGGCGAAATCATTGAACCGCTGCGTGACCGCATCGTCGGCCGCGTGGCGCTCGAAGACGTGCTCGACTACGAAGGCACTGTCCTGGTACCCGCCAACGGCGAGATCACCGAGAGCCTTGCCAGCCTCATCCAGAACACCGGTATCGAGCGCGTCCGCATCCGCTCGGTGCTCACCTGCGAATCCAAGCGCGGTGTCTGCCAGCTTTGCTACGGACGTAACCTCGCCACCGGCCGCATGGTGGAGCGCGGTGAAGCTGTCGGCGTCATCGCCGCACAGTCCATCGGTGAACCCGGAACGCAGCTCACCATGCGTACGTTCCACATCGGTGGCGCGGCAACGCGCGCTTCCGAGCAATCGACGCAGGATGCCAAGAGTTCCGGTATCGCTAAGTACCTCGGCATCAACACCGTTCACAACGCCAAGGGCGATCTCGTTGCCATGAACCGCAACGGTATCTTCGCCATCCTCGATGACAAGGGCCGCGAAAAGGAACGCTACCCCGTTGTCTACGGCGCCCGCATGCTCATCGCCGACGGCGCCCGCGTCGAGGCCAACCAGATCCTGCTCGAATGGGATCCCTACACGTTCTCCATCCTCACCGAAATCTCCGGTGTGGTCCACTTCAAGGACCTCATTGATGCCGTAACGGTGCAGGAACGCGTCGACGAAATCACGGGTATGTCGCAGTGGGTCGTCATTGACTCACCCGATGAAAAGCGTGTCCCGTCCATCTACGTCCGCCCGCTGCATGGCGGCAAGCACGATGAAAAGCGTTACCTCATGCCGACCCACGCCCACTTGATGGTGCGTGACGGCGAAGAGATTCACGCCGGCGACGTGCTCGCCAAGATCCCGCGCGCGACTACCAAGACCAAGGACATCACGGGCGGTCTCCCGCGCGTGGTGGAATTGTTCGAGGCCCGCAAGCCGCGCGATCCCGCTTACATGGCGCCGATCAACGGCCTCGTCAAGTTCGGCGAAATCTCGAAGGGTACCCGCAAACTGCAAATTGTGGGCGACGACGGTACGATTCACGAATTCGCCGTACCGCGCGGTGTTCACGTCAACGTGCAGGAAGGCGAGCGTGTGAAGGCCGGCGATCCTTTGATGGACGGGCCTTTGAACCCGCACGACATTCTCTCGATTCAGGGCGAACGCGCCGTCCAGCGCTACCTCGTCGATGAAATTCAAGAGGTGTACCGCCTGCAGGGCGTCAATATCAACGATAAGCACCTGGAAGTTATCTCCCGTCAGATGCTGCGCTGGGTGAAGATCGAAGATATCGGCGACACCGAATTCCTCCCCGAGGAAGTGGTGGACCGTTTCAAGTTCCGCGAAGAGAACGACCGTGTGTTGAACGCCGGAAGCAAACCCGCGCAGGGCAAGTCGGTCCTGCTGGGTATTACGAAGGCGTCTCTTTCGACGGACTCGTTCATTTCGGCGGCATCCTTCCAGGAAACCACGCGCGTACTCACTGAAGCCGCCATCAACGGCAAGGTGGACTACCTCCGCGGCCTGAAGGAAAACGTGATCATGGGCCGCCTGATTCCTGCCGGAACCGGCATGGACTACTACCGGCGCGTGAAGATCGCCGGCGAGGACATCGAGGAAGTGCTGGAGCAGGAGCCCGAGCCACTGCTTGCCGACGTCATCCCCGGCTACGACGAAGAGACGCGGCTGACGTTCAGCGGCCTGGACGACACCAGCGCCGACACGTTGAGCGAAGCCGAGTAAGAAGCAAGAAGTAAGAAGCAAGAAGTAAGAAGCAAGAAGTAAGAAGCAAGAAGCCCACGGCGCAAGAATAGCAAGTGCTGTCCGACCTGCGCCGTGGGCTTTCTGATTTATACGGCGACAGGTTGGTGCAGTTGATTCTGTTCGGCTCCCGCGCCCGCGGCGACGCGCGGCCGGATTCGGATTACGACATTCTTCTGGTGTTTCGCGATCAGCCTGATCTCGCGGTGGAGACCGAACGTACGTGTTGTGTTGCCACTCAGCAAAACTTGTGAGTCGTGTCCCCCGGTATCCCCGACTTTCCCAAACACCGTTGCAAGGACGTTAGCACCGGGCCATACGAAAACAGTACGCCTCCGACGGTGTGGCTGCGCTCGGTGGGCTGTTCGTTCAGGGATTTTCGGGAGGGTGCTTTGTCTACATTGATATCGGCACTCTGACCGGCAGACGGGCACGGCCAGGATGATCGCGGCGGACGGTGTCCTGGAAACGCGCGTGCCGGGGACGGGGCGGGACGGCAGTCCGAGTTGCGCCACCGTCAAGGACTTTGCCGGCTGGACCGCGGGTAAATAAAAGACTTTACATCCATCGCGGTTCGGGCCAAGATTGGGTAAGTTCTGGGACTATGACACCTACTAAACCAGCACCCAAGGATGACTACGCCTGGGCCAATTACCTGATCTACATGGAGGCAGGCGCCGAACTGCCCGATCCGCTGGACACTGCCGCCATCGCGCGGCCGAGGCCGGAGGTTTGGAAGGGAGCGGTCTTCTCCGCATTGCTGGCCGCAATCGCTTACCTCGCGGTGAACTACCTTCCGAGGGGGCTGGAACCGGTCACGATCGTACTTCCTTTGGGCCTTCTGATCGGGAACGTAATCACCGTTCCGGAAGCGCTGCGGCCGGGAATCCGCTACTCGCTGCGAACCGTGTTGATGATCGGCATCATCCTGTTAGGCGCGAGACTGAATTTCGCCGACGTGATCAACACCGGCGGCGAAGCGATTCTCCTGAGCGCGGTCCAGGTGGTGCTGCTTTTCGGATTGGCATTTGTGGTGCGCAGGGCGTTGCGAATCGCTCCGAAGCAGGCGACCTTATTGGGGATCGGAACAGCGATCTGCGGAGGCTCGGCCATCATCGCGACGGCGCCTGTGATCGATGCCGAAGAGCGGGACGTGGCCTTTGCCGTAGCTACCGTGTCGTTGTTGGGACTGGCGGTGATGTTCGTCCTGCCGCCCATCGGGCACGCTCTCAATATGGACCCACGCACATTCGGCATTTGGGCGGGACTGGCGATTCATCAGACGCCGCAAGTGGTGGCCGCGGGTTTCGCATATCACCCCGACGCGGGGCAAGCGGCGACATTGGTGAAGCTGTCGCGGGTGTCCTTGTTGGCGCCATTGGTGCTTGCGCTGGGCCTGATCTACCGCAAATCGGATGGGCGGAAACGCAAGAAACTGAAACTGTCCGACTTTCTCCCGCCAATGGTGATGGGGTTTCTTGCGCTCGCGCTGTTGCATTCCTTGGGTCTGATTCCGAGCCTGCAGATCCAGTTTCCGCGATGGCAGGCCGTGCCCATAAACCTGCTCGACCTGATGAAGACAGTGAGCGGGTTCGCGATTGCCGCCGGAATGGCAGCACTCGGTCTGGAGACTTCCCTGCGGAGTTTGCGCAATGTCGGATTTCGACCGGCACTGGCTGGGTTGATCCTGGCAGTGGCGAGCATTCTGTTCAGCTTCGCGGCTGTCCGGCTCTGAATACGTTGGACATGTGCGTGGCGCGAGAATCGCCGGCGGCCTGGACGCAAGCACCTATCCCGACGGAGCCCGCCCCATCGTTCCTCCGCCGCCGTGGGCTTGCGCGTTTCTGTTGCCGCCATGCCTTGCAGATGCCCTGGCTGCGCATCGCTCAAAACGGCATATTCGACCTTATACTGAACTTGGCCAAGAGCGGCCAAAGGAGAGAATCAAATGATACCAGCGTGTTCCAAGTTGTTGTTTCAAATCTTTGTCTACCGCGAAGCGCCCGAGGCGTTCCACCGCAAGTGGGGTGACCGGCAAACCAAGTTTCTGCAAGCGAATTCTGGGGGCTCGGATCGACTCCTGGACTCATACCGGTCCGGCAATCCTCCTTGGGATTACAGCAATATCGCGGGATTCTTCGATTTATATTGGGACACAGGGACGAGGTTCTTGGCTGACTCGTACTTTGAAGCAGACAGGCGACGGAGGTACGGCAAGGCCGTTCAAGAGACTGAGTACTGGCCGTTGGAACGAGGATATCATCGCTGCCACTGGGGCCGGGCTCTGTCAGAGTTCTGGGCGCATTCGACCATGGAGCAGAAGAGAGGAAGTCTGCAACAGGCACTACTCGAAGTCCGAAGTGCTGCGTCGCGGCTCGGCGCTTACGCCGACATATCGACACAGATGAGACTGCTGGATTGCCTCGACATCGACAAACTCCTCTCACGCGAGTGACTATGTAGACATCGAGCAGCGCGGAAAGCCACGTGCCGGCCAAACGCCAACGACGCTATCTTCATACTCGGCCAATGGGTAATCTCCGAACCCAAATTACGCCCTTCCTGAACACGAGGACGCAACCCGTCTCCACGGCAGGTTGGAGGACGGCAAGATTATTCAGGATCAGTTGGGCATAGTCTTCAGGCCGGACGCTCTCCGGTTCGCGGAACAAGATGGCCGATGGCGAACTTCGCTGACAGAGCCAGGAGTTTCGGGAAGTCGGAGTCCGCCGAAACAACCACACGATTCCATAGGCCGCGATGTGTACGGCATCGAAACCCGCCTCGCGCAGGAGTACGGCAACCCGAGGCGAAAGCGCGTTGTCTATCAGGAACCTCAACGATGGACGACCTGCGGCAACTCTTCTTCGGTGATGGCGGCGGCCGCAAAGAGCAAAGCTTCCTGTATGTCGGCTTCATTGAGGTCCGGATAGTCAGCCAGGATCTCCGCGTTTTCCATTCCTCCGGCAATCATACGAAGCACTGTCGCCACTGGAATCCGCAGCCCGCGAATACACGGAACTCCCCCCATCTGGTTCGGATCTACAGTAATTCGCGTGAAGTCCATACCGGGGGTTCCAATCCATAGCGTAGCATCCTGCTAAGCCATGGCTCGTGGCGACTGGAATCCATCGGTTTATTGCGGCGCCTGGGCGATGCCTTCCCGCACGCCGTCGAACGTATACGTGTAGATCACTCCAGCCCACGGATTATCCAGAGGCGCCACGTTCTTGCGGTTGGCATTGGCTTTCACCCACGAGCGGATGCCTTCTACTTCGGCGGAGTCGAACGTGGCCGGCACCAATAGTTTCTGCATCACGCGGGCCACCACCCCAGCCACCAGAGGCGCCGAAAAACTCGTGCCCCGCGCTTCATAGAGGCCTGGCACTAACTTTCGCGAAACGCCTCCCGTGCCCAGGGTCGTCGAGAGCGTGCCATACTCCAGTCCGACGCATCCGGCACTGCCCAAAGTAACGATGTCCGTTCGTTCCTCTCCGGGCGCCGATACCGTCACGCCGGAACCGTCGGTTGTAAAACCCGAGGCTGTGTCGGCCGATACTGGGCCGAGGCTCTGGAGCCCGAACAGGTAGCACGTCCGGATCCCGTTGTTCGCCGTTGTCGATGCCACCGCCAGCACCTCGGGAAAACCGGCAGGGATCAGTTGTGTAATCTCCAACTCCGAGTCATTACCTGCGGAAGCAACCACTACTACGCCTGCGTTGTACAACGCCTGAATCATGGGGCGTAGAGCCGAGTTGCTCAGCGTCTCACCGGCGTCCAATGGCCGGCCCAAGCTCATATTCACTACGCGAATGCGGGGAGTTACTGACGCGCGGTTTTGGATTACCCAGTCCAGCCCAGCCATCAACCCCGCGTCTGATCCGGTGAGCGTGCCGTCCAGCACCCGCACGCAGTACAGCTTCGCCGCGGGCGCCACGCCGACGATTCCAATGGAATTGTTTGAAGCCGCGAGTAAGCCCGCGACGTGCGTACCGTGTCCCCCCTCGTCCTGACAAGTGGTTCCTGGCCCGAACGCGTTAAAGGAAGTCGCGTTTGTGTTGCCTGCCGGCGCGAGGTCGGGATGGGTAAAGTCGATGCCACTGTCGATTACGGCAACCCCAATTCCGGTTCCGTCCGAACCACTTGCCGGGACACCCACGCGCTGCACCTCATAACTGAGCTGCTGTGTCGTGCTGAAGCCGAGCGACGGCGGCGGCGTGTTGCCTCCCCCGCCGCCTCCAGGGCGCGCGTTTGCCCGCACCACCGCGGCTTCGACAACAAAGTCGGGCGCAATGCGGACCACGGATGGGTTCCGCCGCAGCGAATTCAAGGCATTCTCATTCGGTACCGTGACGGCAATCGCATCCGTTGCGGCATAGTTGTAGCGAACGAAAGCGCCGGCTTGAGCTGCTGCGAGAGCGCGTGCACCCTGGGGAGTTCCTTTCGCGAACTGCACGATGAACGAATTCTCCCGTGCCGCCGGACGGTTGTGCGGAGTCGGCGCCCGGCCGGTGGCAGGCTCAATGACATTCTGGGACAATGCGGGCATTCCTGCCAGCATCAAGACGCATGCGAGAGCGAGTCTCCGTGTGCGAAGCATAATGGCCCTCCAAGGTTGGCGATGATCAGCGTCATGCCGTAGAATAGGCGACTCAACCGTTGACGGGACATTCGCGCGTAGCCTTAGATTCTCAGATGTTTTGCCTTGCCGGAGTGCGGCGCTATTGTCTAAGACCGGATTAGGTGTAGCGCACCCGAAGGATCGCCGCCACGCTATCATCGACAGCATCCTCCCGGGAATTTCCATCGTTCCGGCCTAAGCATGTGGCGCCAACTGAGCCGCAGGTTGCATGCTGTTTAGGCGCGGTACTGCTTACGCGTGTCTTGATACACTTCGCCATATGGCAGATGAACTCACGCTTCGTATCGTATTGGAGCGGCCTCCGGCTGGGGTGGACTTTGGCCTGCAGAAAGGGCGCGGCAGCGCCTATGAGGTTACGCAGAAGCAGCGGTCGACCGGGAACGATCTCACCTTCGAGTTCACTCCCACCCTGAAGCAGGGCGCCTCCGGTGGCATGGCGGCGCTCGGTGGGCCGTTCGTTCAGGGGCCCGCGGGATGGCGCTTCGTCTACATCGATATCGGCACACTCGCTGGGCAGATGGACACGCCATGGACCCGGCGATTGAAGGTCCCTCTGAGCGGGATCACGGCAAAGATGATCGCTGCGGGCGGTGTCCTGGAAACGCGCGTACAGGGAACGGCGCGCGACGGCAGTCCGAGTTGCGCCAGCGTGAAGGACTTTGCCGGCTGGACCGTGCGGCAATAGGCGCCGAACTACCCCTCGCACCCCCTCGGGTTCACTTGCCGTTCACGCGCAAGATAGCCGCCACGCTGTCATCCACATCCACCTCCCGCGTCGCCCACGAAGAGACACTGATCCGCATCGCCGTCCGTCCCTGCCACACCGTAGGACCGCACCAGCAAGTCCCGTCCTCCTGCACCCGGCGGATCACCTCCCGCGTGCGCGCCTCATCGCCAAACGCCACCAGCACCTGGTTCAATACAACCTCATTTAGAATCTCGCAGCCGCCCGCGCCAAGCCGCTCCGCGAACCGCCGCGCCAGCGCGCAGTTCCGTTCGATCAACTCCGCCAGTCCCTTCCTTCCGAGCGACTTCAGCGCAGCCCAAATCTCCACACCGCGGGCCCGCCGCGAAAGCTCCGGCGTGTACTGCGAAGGCTCCCGATGCTCGCCCTGCGGCAGATACGCCGCGCTCACGGCCATCGCGCTTTTCAACGCCACCTCATCGCGGACAAACGCCAGCCCGCTGTCGTAGGGGACGTTCAGCCATTTGTGCGCATCGGTCGCCCAGGAATCCGCCTCCGCCACACCCTCCACCAGATGCGCCAACTGCTCACTCACCGCCGCCCACAAACCAAACGCCCCATCGACGTGGACCCAGGCTCCGCCCGCGTGCGCCCGCGCACACACCTCCGCCGCCGGATCGAACGCGCCCGTATTCACATTGCCCGCCTGCATGCACACGATGGTGGGACCGCTGATCGCCGGTATCTGCGAGGCGATCATCCGCCCATGATCATCCACCGGCACGCGGGCGACGCGGTTGCGCCCCAGTCCCAACATGCCCAGCGCTTTGATCAGCGACGGATGCACCTCGTCGCCGACAATCACAGTAATCGGTGGCGCGCCGAACAATCCATCGGCCTCCACGTCCCATCCCGCCTTCTCCAACACCGCATGACGCGCAGCCGCGAGGGCAGTGAAGTTCGCCACGGTCGCACCCGTCACGAACGCCCCTGCGCACCCCGCCGGCAACTTCAATACATCCAGCAGCCACTCTAGCGAAACCTCCTCCAACACCGTGCCAACCGGCGACGCCACAAACAACCCCGGGCACTGGTCCCATGCCGCCGCCAGCCAGTTTGCCGCCAACGCCGCGGGCAGCGACCCTCCGATCACAAACCCGAAATACCGCCGTCCCGCCATCCCCATCGTCCCAGGCGACCCGTTGCCATGCAGAATGTCAATCACCAACTCCGGGTCCATCGAATACGCAGGCATCGGCTCGTGAAACTCGTTCAATCCCGCGAGTCCCTCAGGCGTCGGCGTTACTGACCGGTAGTTCAGATCGTCCAGATAGTCAATGGCCGTTTCGGCAGTGTGTAGTAGAAGGTCTCTCATGAATTACTTCGCGATAGTAAAGTCGGGCGGCGGATCATTCCACAAGTGGTGATTGAACCACGCCAGGTTATGATTCATCACAGCCCGCATCGATTTCGGCTTGGTGATCCCGTGTCCATACCCCTTGTACACGATCATCTCCACCGGCACGCCGCGGTTCTCCAACCCCTGCCGCAACTCATACGCATTGGCGATCGGCACGCGCCGGTCCAACTCCCCATGCTGAATCAGCGTCGGCGTCTTCGCCTGCAGCACATGCGTCATCGGAGAGGTCTTCCTGTAGATCTCCGGATCCTTCGCCGGGTCCGCGCCCAGGTAGTTGATCGTGAACTGCGTGATGTCCGTGTTGTAGTAATAGGTAGCCCAATTCGAAATGCCCGCTCCGACCGAGATCGCCGCGAACCGGTCGCTCGATGTCGTCAGAAACGCCGAAATGTAACCACCCTGGCTCCATCCCATGCATCCCACGCGCTTCGCGTCCACAAACCCCTGCGCAATCAGATGATCCACTCCGCTGATCACATCCCACGCATCGCCGACACCGAGGTTGCGCACATTCAACTGCCGGAATTTCTCGCCGTACCCCGCGCTTCCGCGGTAGTTCACTTTCAGGATCACCGCCCCGCGCGCGGCCCAGATGTCGCTCGGATAATAGCGCGCGTCCAGCAGCGCCGGCCGGTCAATCCCCGTCGGCCCTCCATGAATGATGCACAGCAGCGGGTATTTCTTCGACGCATCAAACTCCGCGGGCTTGATCAGAATGCCCTCGATCAGCGCGCCATCCTTGCTCTTCCACGAGATCACCTCACGCGTGCCCAGCACAAGGTCACTCACCGCCGCGGTGAAATCCGTCAGTTTTCTCGCAGCAAACCTCGCCACCGGCGAAACATAAATCTCCGAAAGCGTTGTGGGTGACGCCGCTGAAAACGCCATCGTTTCCCCATCCGCCGTGAAACTGAACCCGCCCGGCAGCAGCGACTGCGCCGGTGTCACCCGCGTGATCTTCCCGCTCGCCGCATCCACCCGGAACAGGTGCGACGCCGTCTTTTGCAGTCCCGAAAAATAGACGCCGTCCTTTCGCCACTCCACCAGCGAAGGGTTTTCATCAAACCCGTCCGTGATCGACCGGACGGCGCCGCCGTTCGCGCTCACCACCGCCAGCCGCCGGTTGGCATGCGATACCGCCTTCCCCATCGCGCTCGAAAACACGATCTGCGCCCCATCCGGCGACCACTTCGGATCATTGTCTGAGTAAGGCTGGTCCACGATTTTCTTCGCCGTCCCATCCGCCACGGTGAGAACCCAGATGTCGCTCGTATGACTCTGCGTCAGATCTGGATTGCGCGTCGCGCTGAACGCAATCCGCGTGCTGTCCGGCGCCCACTGAAACCCGGTCACGGTATACGCCGTTCCCTTCGTCAGGGCCTTGCCTTCCTGTGGCGCGTCCATCGCCTTCACCGCATCAATCACGGAAAGCTGCTGGAAGGAATAATCACGGCGCACCACCTCGAACTCGCCGAACGATTCCTTCCGCTCCTTGCGCGGCTTGGCCTCCGGCTCGCTCGCTACATACGCGATCCACTTCCCATCCGGTGCCCATTCATAACCGCCCACCGCTGTCTCCGATTTTGTCAGTGGAAACGCCTCGCCGCCATCCGGCCGGATTGCGTAAACCTGCGCCTTTCCGCCATCGCGCGAAGTGGTGAACGTGAGCAGCCGCGAATCCGGCGACCACTGCGCATTGGACGCCCCCGTCCCCGTTGCGCGCGTCAATTGCACAGCCTTCCCGCCGGTCACCTCCACCAGCCAGATCTGCGAAACAAACGCGTCCGCCTTCCAATCCGGGGCCGTAACGCTGTACGCCACCCACTTCCCGTCTGGCGAAATCCGCGCCCCACCGGCAGCGCGCGTTTCAATCAACCGGTCCACAGTGGGAGCCACCTTGTCCGCCGCGGACAAAGCAAAGGCAAGAGCGAGGAGAAGCAGCGCGCGCATCTTCGAATTGTAGCGGACGCCGTTCTGTACGGCGGATGCCTCTAATTTGGGGGATGATGGGAGCGTGGAAAATTCAACGCAACGCTTCCTCCATCTCACAGTGCGGGGATTCCGCCGGCTCGCCAATGTGGATCTGGAACTGCGTCCCCTGGCCGTCCTCATCGGAGCAAATGGCGTTGGCAAGTCGTCCTTACTCGACGCTCTCTCCGTCCTTGCGAGCTCCGCGCAAGGCAATCTCAACGCCTCAGTCATTGAAATGTCCGGCTTGCCCGCAATGATGACGTACGACCGTGCGGGTGAGATCGGGTTCGGGATTTCCATGACGGTCCCAAACTACGAGCCCCTCGGCTATTCGCTGAGCCTCAGGCCCCAAGGAACCGCCTACCGGATCGACAGGGAAACATTGAACCAAAGGCGAGAGGGATATCCAGATCCATTTAACCATATCGACTCCCGGGGAGGCGATATCAAGTATTACGAGGTAGAAAAAGGCAAACTCGTTCGCCCTAACTGGGAACACAATCCGTTGGAGTCTTCGCTTTCTCAGGTTCCCAAGCTATTTCGTTCACCCGAAGAGTTCCGCCGTCGCCTTGCTTCATCCACTTACTACCATGTACTGAACGTAGAACCAGGGTCTCCGGTGCGACTGCCCCAGACCATGCGGCCAGCCGCTCTGCCCGGCAAGAACGGAGAAGACCTGGTCTCCAGCCTTTATTATCTTCGCGAGGCGGAGCCCGATCGCTTTGAGGTTGTCGAAGACTCTTTGAAAGCGGCATTTCCTGGCTTCAAACGGCTCGATTTTCCGCCTGTTGCCGCCGGTACTCTTGCCATGACCTGGCGCGATAACAGTTTCTCCAAGCCGCTGTACATGCACCAGCTTTCTGAAGGAATGCTGCGGTTCGTGTGGCTCGCTACGCTGCTGCAAAGCCCGGGATTGACTGCTCTAACCCTGCTCGACGAGCCCGAGGTCAGTCTTCATCCGGAATTGCTCAGTCTGCTCGCTGGCCTATTGAGGGAAGCTGCCCAGAGAACACAGATCGTCGTCGCAACCCATTCCGATCGCCTGGTCCGTTTTCTCAAACCCAGCGAAGTAGTGGTGATGGATACCGCTGATGACGGAACTTCGACGTTGACATGGGCTGACAAGCTGAATCTGGAGCAATGGTTGGAGGAATACACTCTTGATGAACTTTGGCGCAATGGCCGCTTGGGGGCGCGTGGATGAAGATCGCGATTCTGATCGAAGGCGAAACCGAAAGAGTTTTTCTCCCCCACCTGCGTGAGTTCCTCGCCCCGCGCCTTCCTGGTAGGATGCCAAGGTTGATACCGAACAAGTACGACGGTAGAATCCCCAAGCAGGAGAAGTTGAAGCGAGTCGTGGAGGCATTGCTGAGGGGCACGGCGCCAGATGCCGATCACGTGATTGCGCTGACGGATGTCTACACAGGTTCGAACGATTTTCTCAGCGCCGAGGATGCGAAGCAGAAAATGCGAAGCTGGGTAGGCTCCAACGACCGTTTCCACGCCCATGTGGCGAAGCATGATTTTGAAGCCTGGCTGCTTCCGTATTGGCCGGCCATTCAGGGATTGGCCAAACACAACCGGACTGCCCCGGCGGGTAGCCCGGAATCCGTTAACCACAACCACCCGCCCTCCTATCACATCAAGGAGATTTTCAGAACCGGCCAGGGACCCAGGCACTACACCAAGACTCGTGATGCCAAGAGAATCTTACAGGGAAGGGATCTCAGCGTTGCTGCCGCGGTGTGTCCCGAACTGCGATCCTTCCTGAACACAATTCTGACCCTATCCGGTGGTGAGCCGCTATAAGAAAAAAACCTGTCACTGCAACCCGACAATCTCCCCCTCCCCCGTCACATCCATCTGGAACGCCTGCGGCGCCTTCCCCAATCCCGGCATCCGCAGCATGTTCCCCGCGATCACCACAATGAACCCCGCACCCGCCGACAAATGCACATCCGTCACCGTCATCGTGAACCCGCTCGGCGCACCCATCAGCTTCGGATTAGCACTGAGCGACGACTGCGTCTTCGCGATACACACCGGCATACTGCCGCAGCTTCTTCCGCGTCCCCGACTCAAAGTACACCCCCGCCGTTCCATAAATCGCCCGCGCCACTCGCTCAATCTTCGCCTCCAGCGTCAGATCGTGATTGTACAGCGGCTTGGCATGCGGCTCGCCCGATGCCGCCTCCACAACCGCGGTCTCCGATTTCGTCAGAGGAAACGCCTCGCCCCCATCCGGCCGGATCGCGTAAATCTGCGTCTTGCCGCCCTCCGCGAAGCGGTCAACATGAGCAGCCGCGAATCCGGCGACCCCTGTGTATTCGCCGCCCGGCCTTCGTCGCGCGCGTCAGTTGCACCGTCTTGCCCTACGCCGTATCCGCCAGCCATATCTGCGAAACAAACACGTCCGCCTTCCAATCCGCCGCCGTGACGCTATACGCCACCCAATTCCCGTTTGGCGAAATCCGCGCCCCACCCGCGGTACCCGTTTCAATCAACCGGTCCACCGTCGGAGCCACCTTGTCCGCCGCGGACAAGTCAAAAGTGAGAGCGAGGAGAAGCAGCGCGCGTATCGCCCGCGCGCAGTTCCGGTTGCACGCGCGAACCTCGTTTGCTGGACAATCTGGCCGTCTTGAAGCGCGGCAGAGCATCTGAGATTGCGTGTGAGATGGATAATTTCCGGGTTCCCAATCATTCATCCATTGCTTCCCCCAACGCCGTTTCTTGGTAAATTCGACGGTTTTGCCGACGTTACGTCTAACGAGGCTCCGCCTCAGACCGACGAGTTGTATTCGGTTCTCCGCGAAGTCCTGGTTTCTTGGCGGGCCTAGCGCCTTTGCGTGAGATCAGCATGCGCCTGTGGGCAAGAACGGGTGACTGACATGAATTGGTCTTCGAGGTCATCTCAAAGGCAAAACCAGTCTCTCGCCAAGACCGCCAAGCTCGCCAAGAAAATCTACCGCGATGAGATCTTGCTATTCTGCTTCTCAGAATGACGGCAGATTCGGAAACGGCGTGCCTGCCAATTCACATGCGGCATAACGGTCGCGCTCGGTGCGACCATCATCGTTCAGCTCCTGCTAATCAGGAGATGGCCCTTCAAGGCAACCGCCGCCCCGCGGCTCCCTCCGGTGCCGGATCCGCCTGACGAACACTGACGCCCCAGACTGTCCTGCGTGGCGCGAAGGTGGAGGTTTGCGTGGACTCCAAAACTTGACTCATTTACAACAGATTTTAAACATCAAGACTTCTAGTTGGCTGCGGCACCAGGATCCTGAACGGGCTCTTTCATTTCAGTAGCAGCTTCAGGAGCGTGGAGACGCACGTGCGGATCAGGCAAATCAAGATAGGTCTGCTGAGTTAGGTTGGCGAGCGTCCAGAGATTGTCTAAACGCACGGCCGGTGATGATACGAACTTCGCCCTCTGCCCCCCAAGCTCGTTCCACGCTTCTTTGACACGCCATCCACAGAACAGCTCGGTAGCCGTCAGAACGATCACCGGCGTGCGGGGCCGACCATCCGGCAACCGCTCTCGCCCCCAAGTCGTGAACTGTCCGATCGCGGTTTTTTCCGTAGCGCTCAATTCATCCTTGAGCGTCGCAAAAACCATGAATGCTCCAGGGAAAATATCCGCGAGTTTCCGCATGCGCGCGACGTCATCCTCTTTGAAAGACTGTATTGCGAAGCTCTTGGCCTCTCCAAACACGAGGACGGGTTCCTCGTCCCGACCAGACATTTTGCCGCGCTGGTACCAGAAGGTGAAATCCACCTCGAAGGGAACATCTTTCCCGATCTTGAAGTCCAGACCGGTCGCGTAGGTAAGCTTTGGGTGATTGCCGGCCAATCGGCGGGCAAACACGGTGAGAGCGAGTACGGTGCTGTAGGCGCCCTCCGCGAAATTTGGAACACTGTAAGGCCCGACGACGCGGTATTGCCACGGGGTTTGTTGAAAATTCAAACTGCCTTGCGGGAACGCATACGTTTTCAAGCAGCGCTCGCAGGTAAGCTCCTCCTTGAGATTCTCGATGCCAAACCAGTTTCTCTTGAGGCAATTCGTGCAGGCCAGCACCAAACCGAGGCGCAATATATGGGCTTCTATGAACGCGTCCAGGCTGACACCATGTCTATATCCATGCGGTGGGCCGGAGCGGCGGTTAACCAGATCCCGCCATCGCTTCACCTCGACGGAACGATCCGGAAACTCCTCAACCTTTCCATCGGCGTGCCTTCGGACGCTTTTGGCCATCTGATCGAGCAGCTTGATCGTGTCACGGTCCGCAAGAAGATGCGTGCCCCAGAAGCCGTTTAGTGACGAAAGAACCTGCTCGGCGATCCGGCCTGGATCAGAAGGTTGGGCGTCGATCCCTCGCTGTTTCAGCCAGTCGATCACCGCGTCCCGTCCCGTCAGAAGGCGAAAATATTCGCTGTGATGTTTGTGACTCTGAGGAAGCACGAACCCTTCGCGAGAAATGATGGTTGGTTCACCGAGACGCAGCCTGCGCGCGCTTTCATCGGTGAACGACGACGGCATGGTCAAGGCAAGTGTGTCGTTTGCGCCATAACTACGCAGTTTCAGGACATTGACCCAGCGCGCTTCCCCATGTGCACTGTACGTGCTGTCGAATTCGGGAGACAAAGTCGTGAAACGACATCTCAGGTCGGGACCTTCGTCGTCAATATTGAGTTCCAAATCGGTTGTCGCTGCCGAAATCTGAGTTCGCCGCGGGCGGTGGACAAAGTCGTCTCGGTCGGTCCTCCAAATTCGGTCGTACCAAAGCTTCATCGAAAAAGGCGCGTTCGGCAGTTTGTTGAGACCGGCTTCGGTAAGGATGGCGCTTCCACGTTCCAGCGCCTTTTCGTGGCCACCCGAAACAATCGACCGGCCAAATTGGATCGTGGTGTGGATCATGATGCCGTCAGGATTGCCCGGAAGAGGTCGGTGGTTCTCCTGCACGAACTCGTTCAGAAACTCCTTGGCATCTTGGAGCCATGCAAGATTGACCGGAAGGATCTGCCCATGAAACTGCTGCATATTCCAGAGATCGATGAGGTCAAGGGGGCTAGTGGGATCGGCGACAAAAAGTGTCGGCTCGGTCCAGCCGCTTTGATCTGGTTTGAGGCTCTCCATCGTGAAGTCCAACGGAAGCCGAAACCCCTCCTTGATGACCTTGACCCAGTTCTCCACGTTCGGGACAAGCTTGATGGGATCGAACGCGTCTACGTAGGCGCGCGACAAGGGCTGAAGTGGCCCGTCCACCGGAAACCCCCCGAACACCGCTTCGATAAACGGCGATGCGGACGGATCAGCCTCGAAGAGGGCCACGCGATGTTCGTGCCGGGAGAAGAACTTGAACTCTCGGTCATACATGGCCTTGTAAATATCGAAGGTTTCCATGCCGAACGGCATGGAAAACGGGTACTGGCCATCGGCCGTGAAGTACGAATCGAGCGGGATGATGCGCGGGCGACCAAAATCAAGGTCGGTCCGGGCAAGGCCAATTTGCTCGGCTAGGCCGGAGTGCGCCTCGACGTAGACATCGGGCTCGAAAAACTCAAGGTATCCCTGCGCGAGTTCCGCTGGGCTTGGCCCCTGAAATAGTGGATCGGTCCAAGCATCCGGAATGACGCTGCACACGGGAATGATCGGATTGAACACGCCACCCCAGGAGCACGTGCAGACCTGAAAAATCCTCCGCAGGGACTCCAAGTCGTTTGGATCGACGAGGAAGCCGATCCGCGTGGGACGAAGACGAAGGGAACCCGAAATTCTCGTCATTCAGTATTGTCTCGCGCCTTTTTTTGTTCATTCTCCCATAGCATAGGGTGTCTGCTTATCGACGCTGTTAGGAATTGTATAGGAATCAACGGCGATCAACAGCGAACGGTCTCGTCTGAAACGGGTTCGTTTGGACGAGACGCTCGACACGTACTTCTGCTTTTTGAATCGAACGCGCCCCGGATAAGTCCCGTTGTGGGAAGTTGAAGCGCGACGTGAATTACGATGCCCATCACTGCAACCCGACAATCTCCCCCTCCCCAGTCACATCCATCTGGAACGCCTGCGGCGCCTTCCCCAATCCCGGCATCCGCAGCATGTTCCCTGCAATCACGACAATGAATCCCGCGCCCGCCGACAGATGCACATCCGTCACAGTCATCGTGAACCCGCTCGGCGCACCCATGAGCTTCGGATTATCACTCAACGACGACTGCGTCTTCGCGATACACACCGGAAGCCCGGCATATCCCATCCCTTCATACTGCCGCAGCTTCTTCCTTGTCCCCGACTCAAAGTACACGCCCGCCGCTCCATAAATCGCTCGCGCCACCCGCTCAATTTTCGCCTCCAGCGTCAGGTCGTGATTGTACAGCGCCTTGGCATGCGACTCGCCCGATGCCGCCTCCACAACCGCATCCGCAAGCTCCCGTCCGCCATCGCCGCCGCGCGCAAACACGTCCGCCTCCACCGCCTCCACGCCCAACTGCCGGCAATGTCCCTTCACCGCCGCAATCTGCTCCGCGCTATCGGCCGCAAAGCGGTTGATCGCCACCACTACCGGCACGCCAAACTGCGCCAGGTTGCTCAAGTGGCGGTCGATGTTGGCAAACCCGCCCTGCGCCTCAATGGCTCGCAGCGACGCGATCAGCACGACCACGGAAGGCTTCAGCCCCGAGGCGGGCATCACGAGGTCGAAGTACTTCTCCGCGCCCAAATCGGCCGCGAACCCCGTCTCGTTCACTACCCAGTCGGCGAGTTGCAGGCCCATCCGCTGCGACAGCACGCTGCTCGTTCCATGCGCGATGTTCGCAAACGGTCCCGCATGCACAAACGCCGGCACATGCTCGCTCGTCTGCACCAGGTTCGGCATGATCGCCTCGTTCAGCAGCACCATCATCGCGCCCGTGGCATTCAGGTCCGCCGCGCGAATCGGCTTCCCGTCCAGGCTCAACCCAACCACAATCTCCCCCAGCCGTTTTCGCAAATCTTCGCGGCCGTTCGACAGCGCCAGAATCGCCATGATCTCGCTCGCCGCCGTAATCACAAACCCCGTCTCGCGAGGCACCCCGTTGTTCTTCCCACCTAGCCCGACGATCACATCCCGCAGCGCACGGTCGTTCATGTCGAGCGCGCGCGGCCAGTAGATGTTGTCCACATCGATGCCCAGCGCGTTGCCGTGATGAATGTGCGCGTCCAACAGCGCAGCCAGCAGGTTATGCGCGGAACTCACGGCGTGAAAATCCCCATTGAAATGCAGATTGATCATCTGCGGCGGAATCACTTGCGATGCGCCACCGCCAGTGGCCCCGCCTTTGATGCCGAACACCGGACCGAGCGATGGCTCACGCAGCGTGACGACGGCTTTGCGGCCCGTGCGGGCCAAGCCTTGCGCAAGGCCAATAGATACGACGGTTTTGCCCTCCCCATGCGATGTCGGGGTGACGGCGGTCACAAGAATCAACTTGCCGGGCGGGCGCGAGGCGGTTGCCTGCAACAGCCCGAGATCCAGCTTCGCGGTGTACTTGCCGTAGTAGTGCAGGTACTCCTCAGTGACGCCGAGGGTTTCGGCGATTTCGCGGATAGGTTTCACGCTAATCAACCAAGCAATTCGCGGGCCGATAAACTACCTCATCCCTGGCCGATGATCACCGTGAATTCGCCCTTCACGATCTTGTTGGGCGGGCCGATCGCTTCCAGTATCGTGTCGCCCAGCCGGCACGCCGGCAGGTTGTTGATCATTACCGTCGGGCTCCCGTCAATCACCACTCCGGGCCCATGCGGCGGCACCGGCACCGGGGTTGTGCACATATGAATATCGGCCCCGCCGGAGGCAGCGGATATGGCGGAGCTCATCGACGCAAGGGCGGTTGCCTTCGCGGCTTGTTCGGCAGCGTAGGCCGCGGGTGCGCCGGGCGTACCGGCTGCCGCGAGAGTGGCTGCTTCGGCGACCTTGATCGCTGTGTCGGCGGCCTGCTTGGCTGCCGTCAATGCCGCCACCGCCGCCAGCGGAATGCCCCGCCATGCCGGCAGGAAACCGATCAGTACGTTCGGGCTCCCCGGACCCGGCATCAACACCGGCGGCAACGGGTGCATCACGGGATCAAGAATTCGCGCGGCTGGGCCTTGCGGCATGGAATCTCCTCCACTATTGTAAGCGGATTCCCGACGCCAATCCCCTCACTTCCGCACCCCAACCGGTTGCGCCGACGACGTCAGCCAGTGATAGTACCGCGGCATGTCTCCTCGCGCCACCTGATAAAACAGCCGGCGCAGTGACCGGCTGATCTCGCCGACGTGGCCATCTCCGAGGACATGAAAGTCCACTTTTACGATCGGCGCCACTTCAACAGCCGTGCCGGTGAAGAAGGCCTCGTCGGCGATGTACAGCTCAGACCGGTCGATGGACCGCTCCTCCACGGTGAGGCCGAGTTCGTTGCGCGCCAGTTCCATCACCGTCTCCCGGGTGATCCCTTCGAGGATGTTGTCGCTCGGGGGCGGCGTCAACAGCTTGTGATTCCGAACGATGAATATGTTGCTGCTGGAGCCCTCCACAACGTGCCCTGCTTCGTTGAGGAAGACCGCCTCGTCGAATCCTGCCCGCCGGGCATCGTCGCTGGCGAGCACGCTGTTGACGTAGGCACCGCAGATCTTGCCCCGCGCGGGGATCGCGTTGTCCTCCACGCGCCGCCACGAGACCACTCCCGCATGCACCCCCTCTGAGCTTTCCAGATACACGCCGAAGGGCAGGGCTATGATGGCTATGGCGAATTGGTCATCCGCGTGGACCCCGATCCTAGGCGAGGACTTGTAGCACAACGGTCGGACATAAATGTCCGAATCGAACTCGTTGCGGCGAATCAGCTCGAGGGTGATCGCGGTCAGTTCCGCAGGCGTTTGGGTCAGACCCATCCGCAGCAGGCTGCAGTTCTGCTTCCAGCGATGATAGTGATCGTCGGGCCGGAACAGGAACAGGTCATTATGCTCTTTGGCCGCGTAGCCCCGGATGCCTTCAAACACCCCCGTTCCGTAGTGCAGCGCATGCGTCAGTATGCTGACCTTGGCCTCGCTCACAGGGACATAGCGGCCGTTGAAATATATGATTGGGTCATCGTGTTTGGGCATATGCGTACAACGCTTTCCTATCCAACTCGAACAGATTTTCGTCCTTCACCATCCGGCGCAAGGTCGCCACCACCGATTCCACCGCCACTGCGCCCGTGTGCGCCAGAAACGCCCCCAGCAGAATCATGTTTCCCGCACGCACATCCCCCAGTTCATGCGCCATCTCCTGAAACGGCGCCGCCACCACATCCACATCCGGACGGCGGCAATCCGCCGGTACTTCCTTGCCGTTGTAGAACAGCATTCCCCCGGTCTCGAGTAGCGGCAGAAACTTCCGCAGGGACGGTTCATTCAAAGCCATCACCACATTCGGCCGCGACACCACCGGGGAATCCACTGCATCCGAGCACAGCCGCACATGGCAATTCGACGTCCCCGACCGCATCTCCGGCCCGTAGCTGGGCAGCCACGAAACCTCCAGCCCCGCATCCATACCCGCCTCCGCCAGTATCTCGCCCAGCAGCAGAACGCCCTGTCCACCGAATCCGCCGACACGAATGCGGTAGTCCATCGGACGCGCCGGCGCGGGCGCCTTTCCATTGCCGTTCTTCGCACGAATCCCCAGGATCTCCGGAACATTTTCCAACGGCGGCGCAACCGGCCGAGGCCGCCTTGGCTCCGCTTCTTTTGTCCGATCGCGGTACACACCCAAAGGAAACACCCGCGTCAGATCCTCGCGCACGCGGCGCTGCGCTTCCACCGGCGGCAGCTTCCACACCGTCGGGCACGGCGACAGAATCTCCACCAGCGAAAACCCCAACCCCTTCACCTGATTCTCAATCGCCTGCTTCACCGCCCGCGACGCCGCCATGATCTGCTTGTTGTTCCCCAACGCCACTCGTTCGATGTACACCGGCGCATCAAGGGTCGCCAGCATTTCCGCGATCCGCAGCGGATACCCGTCGTTCTCCACGCTGCGTCCGTAAGGCGTGGTCGTGCTGCGGGTCTCCAGCGGCGTTGTCGGCGCCATCTGCCCGCCGGTCATTCCATAAATCGCATTGTTGACGAAAAACACCGTGAACGGCTCGCCGCGATTCGCCGCGTGCACAATCTCCGCCGTCCCGATCGCCGCCAGATCGCCGTCCCCCTGGTAGCCGATCACAATGCTCTCCGGGCACGCGCGCTTCGCCGCCGTCGCCACCGCCGCCGCCCTGCCATGCGCCGCCTGTACGTTACCGGTGTCGAAGTAGTGATACGCAAATACGGAACACCCTACCGGACTCACCAGAATCGACCGGTCCTGGATCCCCAACTCATCAATCGCGTTGGCGATCAGCTTATGGATGATGCCATGGCCGCAACCCGGACAATAGTGCGTGTGCTCGTGATCCCCCGGCTTGCGCTCAAACACCGGAAAGAACGCCTTCGGCCGCGAATGGGCCACTACATAGCCGTCCATGTGTGCACCTCCTCTCCGCTCGCCCGCACCGGCGACAGCAGCCGCACAATGTGATCCACTACTTCATCCGTCTGCGGGGTGTTCCCGCCGCAGCGTCCGAAAAACTCCACCGGAGTGCGTCCTTCGAGCGCCAGCCGCACATCCTCCACCATCTGTCCGCGCGACATCTCCACCGCGACAAACAGTTTCGCGTTCCGGCTGAGCCGTCGAATCTCCATCTCGGGAAACGGGAATAACGTAATCGGGCGGTGCAGTCCCGCGCGAATCCCGCGCAGCCGCAACCGCTCCACCGCCGCACGCAGAATCCGCGCCACAATCCCATACCCCACAAGGACGATATCGGCGTCATCGGTGCGGTAGTTCTCCCACCGTGTCTCGGCCCGCTGCACCGCGCGATACTTCTCCTCAAGATGGATCACATGCCGCTCCAGATCGTCATCGACAAGCTGGATCGAGGTAGCCACATTGCGCCGCGTCGCCAGTGTCCCCCGTACCGCCCATTCCGGCGGCTCCGGCAGCCTCGCCTCGGTGTGGAACTCCACCGGCTCCATCATCTGCCCGATGTTGCCGTCCGCCAGCACCACCACCGGATTGCGGTACTTGTCAGCCAGATCGAAGGCCAGCATTGTCAGCTCAGCCATTTCCTGCGCCGAATCGGGCGCCACGACGATGTTGCGGTAAGTGCCGTGGCCACCGCCCTTGACGATTTGAAAGTAGTCGCTCTGCTCGGGACTCACGTTGCCCAGCCCCGGCCCGCCGCGCGTCAGGTCCGCAATCACGCACGGCAGTTCCGCCCCCGCCATGTAACTGATGCCTTCCTGCATCAGGCTGATTCCCGGCCCGCTCGATGCGGTCATCGCCCGTACCCCGCAGGCCGCCGCGCCGTAGACCATGTTGATCGCCGCTACTTCGCTTTCGGCCTGCAAAAACGTCCCGCCCACGCGCGGCATATACGCCGCCGCACCTTCCGAAATCTCATTCGCCGGCGTAATCGGATAACCGTAGAAAGCGCGGCACCCGGCGAGGATGGCGCCTTTCAGCAGCGCCTCGTTCCCTTTCATTAGTTGCTTGGGCATGGTAAGTCACCTTCATGCGGCCCGGCGCAGCACCGTGATTGCGCCCGGCTCCGGACAGACATAGAAACAGATTCCGCATCCGGTGCACCGCTCGCCCGCATAGGCGGCGGAATGATAGCCGGAGCGGTTCAATTGCGTCGTCAGGTGCAGGACCTTGGGCGGACAGGCTTCCACACAAAGCCCGCAGCCTTTGCAATGCTCGCCGCGGAGTTCAACATGGCCTCGCGATGTGGGATTCATTGTTGGTTCCTCTAGCTACAAACAGGCGCCGGATTGATGTAGTGCGCCTGGCAGGCAAAATCGTACAGTTCCCCCCGGTAGCGCGGATCGGCGATTTCAATCAACGCCTCTGCCCGCTGGCGGAGTGTCTTTCCGTGCAGGTAGGCTGCGCCGAACTCGGTGACTACATAGTGGACATCGGCGCGCGAGGTCACCACTCCCGCGCCCGGCGAGAGCGTTGCGACGATGCGCGAGATGCTTCCATTCTTCGCCGTGGACGGCAGAGCAATGATCGGCTTGCCCCCCTTTGACCGCGCTGCTCCCCGTATGAAATCCACCTGTCCGCCGAACCCGCTATATGGCTTCGTCCCGATCGAATCGGCGCACACCTGCCCGGTGAGATCCACTTCAATCGCCGAGTTGATCGCCACCATGCGGTCATTGCGCGAGATCACAAACGGGTCGTTCGTATACGCAATTGGATGGAATTCGAAGAGCGGATTATCGTGTACAAAACTGAAAAGCTTCCGGGTGCCGAGCGCGAACCCCGCGATCAGCTTCCCCGGATGCAGCGTCTTCGTCCGCCCGTTCATGACTCCGTGCTCGATGAGCGGAATCACGCCGTCGGAAAACATCTCCGTGTGCAGCCCCAAATCCCGGTGATTCCCCAAACATGCCATCACCGCATTGGGAATCCCTCCGACCCCCATCTGCAGCACCGCCCCATCGGGAATCAAATTCGCCACCCGCGAAGCGATCCGGCTCTGCGTCTCATCAAAGGGTTCCGGCAACAGTTCCGGCAGCGGATGCGACGTCTCCACCAACGCAGTCAGGTCGCGGACATGCAGGAATGCATCGCCGTGCGTGCGCGGCATCTGATCATTTACTTCCGCTATCACATACCGCGCGCATCGGGCGGCGTTGAGCGTGCAATCGATCCCCACCCCTAACGACAGGTAGCCATGCTCATCCGGCGGCGAAACCTGCAACAGAACCACGTCCAGCGGCTTCACCCCAGACGTGAACAACTCCTCTATCTCACTGAGAAAGATGGGCGTGTAATCCGCGCGCCCTTCCCCTATCGCATGCCGTACGTTCCCGCCAATGAACAACGCATTGGCCCGGAACCGTCCTTCAAACTCCGGCCGGACATAATCCGCCGACCCGAACGTCATCATGTGGATGACTTCCACATCCTTCAGTGTGTTGGCCCGCTCCAGCAGCGCTTCCACCAGCAGCTTCGGAGTGGCGCATCCAGGCTGGATATATACCGTGTTCCCTGAACGGACTACCCCTAGTGCCCGCTCAGCGGAGGTCACTTTATTTCGATACAACTCGTGCCAGATCATCGGAGCTCCCATACAGCACCACATGCAAGTGGTGTTCCAATTGGAATGTTAATATTGTCACCGCGCGAATGCAATGGGAGTAGGGTGAATTCGCGCTGGTGGTAGTGAAAACTGCGGATTTCAACTCGCTCGCAGGCTGGCGTTGGCTGGACGTTGTCCGCGGCATCGCCCCGTCACCTGCTGCGCAATCTCCGCCGGAGTTCCCACCCCGTCCACCCCGCCGAGCAGCACCGCTTCGCGCGGCATGCCGTACACCACGCAACTGGCTTCGTTCTGCGCGTACGTCCCCGCACCCCGCTGGTGCAGCAGGCGCATCCCTTCGGCGCCGTCATTTCCCATCCCGGTGAGGATCACCGCCACGCAATCAGACCCGGCATAGGGTACTGCGGATTTGAACAGCACGTCCACTGCCGGCCGCTGATAGCAGACCTTGGCGCCGTCATGCAGCCGCGCCCGGAACGCCGTCCCCGCCTCATCCAGTTCCATGTGCCAGTTGCCTGGGGCAATGAATACCGAGCCGGCGCTCAAAACATCGCCGTCCCTGGCCTCGGCGACATTCAAACGGCAGACCGTGTTCAGCCGGTCCGCGAACGCCTTGGAAAAACCGGCCGGGATGTGTTGCACCACCGCGATCGGCGGCATGTCCGCCGGGAACTCGCGCAACAACTGCTCGATTGCCACCGTGCCTCCCGTGGACGCGCCCACCAGGATCAGCCGGACAGCGTGCTGGCGTGCCACCGGCGCCAGTGCTGGCGCTGCCGCCGCCGCAATGACGCCAGGAGTCGTCACCGTTGGCAGTGTCGCCTGCGCTCTCACCCCCAGCCTCGCCTTCGCCGCCGAACGGATCCGCCGGCCCAGTTCCGACTTCAGGTCACCCACCGAATACGGGCCTCCCGGTTTCGGAATCACATCCACCGCGCCGCGCCGGAGCGCATCCAGCGCAATCCCGGGTGCATTGTATGCCAGCGAGCTGAGCACGATCACCGGCAACGGATGATGCTTCATCAGTTTGTCGAGAAACGTCAACCCGTCCATCCGCGGCATCTCCAGATCGAGCGTGATCACGTCCGGACTCAGCGATAGTATCTTCTGGCGTGCCACGATCGGATCGGGCGCCGTACCCACAACTTCAATGTCCGGCTCATCGGCCAGCAGCCCGGACAGGACTTTCCTCACGATGGCCGAATCGTCGACAATCAGGACCCGGATTGGAGGGGACGGGCTCATATAGTCACCTAACGGCGCGATGGCCTACCGGGCTTGCGGTAGATCGCAGCTTTCAAGAATTCCAGCGAATGATTGATGGCCATCAAGCCTTCCGAATGGCCAATGAACAGGTACCCGCCCGGCTCCAGACGCGACACAAACTGGCTCACCAGCCGCTCCTGAGTCGCGCGGTCAAAATAGATCATCACATTGCGGCAGAAAATCACGTGAAACGACGGAAGCCCTCCCATCGGTTCCATCAGGTTCACCCGGTCAAAACGAATGCGCGAACGCAAATCCGCCTTCACCCGGCAGAAGCCGGCCCACCGCCCGTGCCCCTTTTGAAAGTAGCGAGGGCCCCAGCCCGGCGGCAGTCCCTTCAACCGCTCCTCCTCATACACCCCCGACGCCGATGATTCCAGTACCGGACGCGATACGTCGGTCGCAAACAGCTCCAGCCGCTTCGTGCTCGGCTCGGCATCCATTACCGTGAAGAGAATCGAATACGGTTCTTCACCCGTCGAACAACCCGCGCTCCAGATGCGCAACTGCTGCGGCGATGGCCAGTCGGCGAGCACCCGCTCGCGCAGCCAGTCGAAGTGCTCGCGCTCGCGCAGAAACGAGGTGTAATGTGTCGTCAGGTCGTCCACCAGCTCCCGCAACGCCTCTCCGCTTGCATCGCGGTCCAGCCTTGCCAGGTATTCCTTCACTCCTGACAAGCCTGCGTCTCGAATCCGTTTGCTCAACCGGGCCGAGACCTGAGCCTCCTTGCCCTGCTTCAGATCAAGCCCGAAATGGTCGTAGGCCAGCTTGCGGATATGCGAGAAATCGGCCGCGCTCAACGTCACCCCCCATTCCTTGGGTTGTGGCTGCTCCGTTTTTTGCGAACCGCGCTCAGCTATGGCGGCAGACATGCCCGGACCCCTTCCAGAGTGCGTTCATTTCCAGAATCAACCCCACCCGGCCATCGCCGAGAATGGCGCACCCGGCCAGCCCGTTTACTTCCTCAAACAGCCGGCCCAGACTCTTGATTACCACCTCCTGCTTGCCAAGCAGCTCATCCACCCAAAGGCAGTACTGACCACTCTCTGTCTCGCCCACGATCATCAGACCGCTGGTGATATCGGACTTCGCCGCCGGGAAGCCCAGACGTTCCGCCAGCCGAACCACGGGCAACAGCCTCCCCCGCACCAGCACCATCTCCATGCGGTTTTCCACAGTGAAGAAAGTCTCCGCCGAGGGCCGGAACATCTCCCGCACCGAAGCCACTGGAACAATAAACCGTTCCGCGCCCACCTTTACCACAAGGCCGTCAATGATCGCCAGCGTCAAAGGCAGTTTCATCAGAAAGCGTGATCCCTGGCCGGGCGTACTTTCAATCTCCACCCTTCCCCGCAGTTTCTCCAACTGCTTGCGCACCACGTCCATGCCCACGCCGCGGCCGGAAACTTCGGTCACCTTCTCGGCGGTGGAAAAGCCCGCCTCGAATATCAGCGCGTAGATGTCGCTGTCGCTGAGTTCGGCATCCGCCTGGATCAGTCCCTTGTCGATGGCTTTTTGCCGGATACGGTCCCGGTTCAGGCCGCGCCCGTCATCGGCTACTTCAATCACGATCTGGCCCGCCTGATGAGAGGCCCGTAAGACGATCCGCCCGGCTTCCGGTTTGCCGCTCCGGACGCGTTCCTCCGGCATCTCAAGGCCATGATCCATGGAGTTGCGCAGCATGTGCACCATCGGATCGGCAAGCTCTTCCACCAGGCTGCGGTCGAGTTCCACATCCTCACCGCTGATCTCGAGTTCGGCACGCTTGCCGGACTTTTTCGACAGGTCCCGTACCAGCCGCCTCATCCGTTGGAAAAGACCGCCGATTTCCACCATCCGCATCGCCATGGCGGTCTTCTGAACCTCTCCCGTGACGCGGGCCAGTTGCGCCAGCTTGCGCTGGAGACGCGGAGCGTGGAGCGCTTCCATCTCCGGGTCGTGCCGCAGCATCGACTGGGCAATGACAAGCTCCCCCACCATATCGACCAGGTACTCGAGCTTCGCCGTATTGATCTTCACAACCGAGGATTCCACAGCAACCGCCGGCTGATCAGCCCGCGCCGCCGCTACCACGGTGTCGGCCTTCGGCTGTTCCGGCGGCTGTTCCACCACCACCTGTTCCCGTGGCAACTCGAACGCCGGCACCTCAGGAGCCTCCGCCACCGCCATCTCCGGAGCCTCCGCCGTCACTTCCGGGGCCGTCGCCACAACCTCCGTCGCCATAACCTCGGCCGGAACAATCTCCGCCGCCACCGGAACCTGCACCGGCGCTTCCTCCGCTACCAGATTGCGCAGCAGCGCCAGCAGGCCCGCCGGGGAGCCGGGATCGGGCGCACGTCCTTCACCAGCCGGATCGAGAAATCCGAGCCAGCGGCTGAGATAGTCCCGCGCCGCCAGTGCACAGTCTATTAGACGCACATCGATGGCGCGCTTTCCGTTGCGCGCCCCATCGAGAAGAGTCTCGGCCTCATGCGCCACCTCTTCAATCACCGGCAGTTCCAGAAAGCCCGCCAGACCCTTGATGGTATGGAAACTCCGGAACAGCGAGCTCATCGCGTCCTTGTTGCCCGGATCGTCTTCGATCACCAGAACCTGCTGCTCGATGTTGCTGAGGTGTCCACGCGACTCCACCAGGAAATCCTGTAGCAGTTCCGGGTCCTGCGCGATCGGCGTAAAGTTCTTGTCTTGGGGGGACATAGGTCAGAAGTCCTTAAAGTCATCGTCCAGCGGAAATGCGTCCTTGGCCGGTTTGGGGGCGTTCAACGCCGGTGCTTTGTACGGCTGGGCCTGCGGTTTCACGGCCGGGACACGGGTTGCGGCATGCGCCACGGCTTTGAGCGCCGGCGCCGGCCGCACTTCCCGGTTGTCGTCATCGGAACCCACCATCTCGTGCAGCCGCGCCGCCGAATCGCTGAGGTGCGCCGCCTGAGAGGACATTTCCTCTCCCGCCGAAGCGCCTTCCTCGGCGCTGGCCGCGCTCGATTGCGTCACCTGCTGCATCTGCGAGATCGCCTTGGCGATCTGTTCAATACCGCGCGATTGTTCCTGGCTGCCGACGTGGACTTCGTTCGCCAGAACGCGGATGCGCGAGGCGTTCTCTACCACCCGCGTCACGCAGCCCGCCACTTCGTCCAGCCGGAGTTTGCCTTCGTTCGACCGCCCAATGGATTCCTCGATCAGCTCGGAGGTGTCCTTAGCCGCCTGCGCGCAACGCTGCGCCAGGTTGCGAACCTCGTCCGCCACCACCGCGAAACCCATGCCGGCCTCCCCGGCGCGGGCCGCTTCCACCGCTGCATTCAAAGCGAGAATGTTCGTCTGAAATGCGATCTCGTCAATCACTTTGATGATCTTGGATATCTTTTCACTCGACAGGTTGATCTCCCGCATGGACTCGATCATCTGTCCGAGCTTCGAGTTGGTCTCCTTGAGCAACTGGTCGGCATTCGCCGTTTCATCCGCCGCCAGCCGCGAGTTCTCCGAGTTCTTCTGCGTCATCGAGCTGATCTCTTCGGTGGAGGAGGAAGTCTCCTCCAGTGCGGCCGACTGTTCGGAAGCGCCCTGCGCCTGGCTCTGGCTCGAAGAGGAAACCTGCCCCGCCGCCGAAGCCACCTGTTGTGCGCCTTGGGCGATCTGCGAGGCCAGTCGCCGCAAGTCGGTGTTCGCCTTACGGACAATCCAGACGACAATCAGACAGACCGCGGCAGAAACCACGCCGGCAACCAGGATGAGCCAACGCCACAGTGCGGAGCGCGATTCGGACTGCGCGCGCAGGTCCTTCATCAGTTGGCCCTGTACGCCGAACAGCCGTTTGGCCTCTGTGTGGAACGCCTCGAAAACCGGACGCATGCGGCTATCTTGAAACGCGACGGCTTCGTTGACTTTGTGCGCCCCCAACAACTCGAATAACTGCGGCTGCTGCCGCGCCAGGTCGCGCCCCATCCCCCGCATCTTCTCGACAACCTGCCTGGAACTCGCCAGTTGCAGCAACGGCTCCAGTTCGTTCAAATCCTGTTCTATCTTCTTTGCTCTGTCGTCCGACTGCTGGCGCGCCTCCCGCGCCTTGTCGTCCTCCTTCAGCAGGGCCCCCATGATCAGTCCCCTCTGGTTGGCCAGCCACTCTTCCCCGCTTGTGGTGAGTTCGGCCAGTAGTTGTATCTTCCTGGCCTGTCTGATCAGCGCATCTTCTTGAACCTGGTCGAGTTCGAACATCCCATAGACACCGATGCCCGAAACGGCGAGCAGAAAGGCGCCAAGAACCGTTACCGATAAGAAAAGTCTGTTGCCGAACGTCATCTGCCTGTTCATCTTGATCTCCTATGCGGTTTCGCGCCCCATCACTCGCCGGAACTCCCGTGCTCCGTCCCCTGCCAGCGCCTCGTCGATGTCGAGCAGGATCTTGACTTTGCCCTTCACCTTTGCCATGCCGAGAATATAGGGCGTATCCTCCCCGCCGCCGAACGAAGGCTTGTCCTCAACTTCGCTGTCCTGTACGTTGAGCACTTCCGAAACCCCGTCCACGATTACCCCCATCAAGAGGGAATCCGCGCCGGCGTTCCTCTGCAGCACCACCTGCACGACGACAATGCAGGTACGGTGGCTGTACTCCACCTCCGGCAGAAGAAATTTGCGGCGAAGGTCGATCACGGGCACCACCTTTCCGCGCAGGTTGATCACGCCCCGGACATACGCCGGCGCGTGCGGCACAGCGGTGATTTCCTGAAGTCCCATGATCTCGCGTACCTTGAGGACATGGACGCCGAACTCCTCCTCCCCCAGATGAAAAACAAGGTACTTGCCGCCGCGTTGTCCGCCCGGCGCAAGAGGCGGAGGGCCTTTCCCGCTGGCCTTTGTCACATGCTCAGATGCTGCTGTCACACCGAACTCCCTTTCTGAAGCCTGCCGCGGTCAACCATCGGAGGCCACATACTCTGTTATCGGCGGGAAAATAGAGGGTCGCTGGAGAAAAATCGTCGATTGCACAGCGCCGCGTATAGTTCCCTCACTTCCACGGGAGGATCCTCGCCACTGGCAACAAGCGGGATTTCCGATTCCTTTCCGCGGAGCTGCAACAGCAGCAGCCGCTCTCCGCCGGCGCACAGACTGGTGAAGGAGCCATCCACAACCAGCGACTGGCCCCACCGCATGGCATCGAACAATGCCTTGCACAGCCCGCAATCGCGGCATCTCCTGGACGTGCCACAACCGCCGCATTTGATATGGGCACTGACGCAACCAAATGCTTCCCCTGGCCGTTTACTGCGCAGCAGGGCCGGGTCGGAAACCCCTGCCAGACGAGCCAGCGCGGCGTTCGCCCAGACGATTTGCCGCGTCTCGGTGATCAGAGCCATCGGCTGCGGATGCGCCTGGAAAAACCCTTCCAGCGGACTCCACGCGGACAGACGCGCTGCCAGCGCTTCCACTTCGCCCGGGGACATTCTCTGTGAGGGAAGGAAATCGGAAGGTGTCGAGACGTGTTCCATTACTATCCATTCATATCGGCCCGCAAGCGGGACATTGCAGTTGCACCATGCCTCGTCCGGGGTGGTAGCGAGCGCGTATAATGGGAGCACGCGCCCGTAGCTCAGGTGGATAGAGCGGTTGGCTTCGAACCAACAGGTCGGGAGTTCGATCCTCTCCGGGCGCGCCAAAGCATCCCCTCCACGGGCGTCGGTTGGCATGCATGTGTGCGCCCGGTGGATGACCAACGCGATAGCGCCCCGGCATCCCACCTGTTCCATCGGAGTCCATCCGTTTCATCCGTTTTCATCCGTGACCCCTACCGTCAACCTCCAACCTCGCACCCGCCAGACCTACGGATGAAGGCTCAGCGGCGCGGAAACCCTCCGCACCGTCGGCTGTCTGTGCCTCCGGCGTGTAGCCAGGCATGGCGCCCATTCGCCGCTTAAACCGCGATGGGTATTCGGCAACCGTCCGTGATCTGCTCGGCATTTCGCTCGATCTGGCGAAGATGCTTCCCGCCGACGGCGCCGAGGGGTTCGACAACGCCGTCGAGACAATGTTCCTCTCCCCTCTCCATTCGGAAAATATCTCGAGGTTTCGTCTCGGCCTACGCCGCCAAAGAAGTGACCCCTCCGGCGCTGCTCTTTATCGTTAAGCCGGGCAGCGGCGTCATCGTCGACCAGGCCGCGCGCCGTATCCTCGAAGCGTTTCTGCCAAGAGCCTCCCGCCGGCCCGTGACTGCCGCCACTGTGACCCCCTATCTGGCGCTGTTTCGCGCCGCGATACAACAAGGCCACGCCTTTTGAACCGGCCGTTCGGATCGCCGTACGCGGTGTCCTCCTATGTGTGTCGATGCTGAACGTATTCGGCGCGCCCGTGGAGCTGCTCGCCGACAGCACCGGGCCGCTGCGGGGATTGCTCAGAGTCTGAGGGAAGAACCGGATTCGATTCCGCGAGAACGTTCGCCAGGCTGGCCAGACCCACCGTGACCCCATCTGGGATGTGTGGCGGCTCTGCTTCCGTCGCGGTTGGCCTTGCGAATCGGGTACGGCTCGGCGTCGCTAGAGATTCGTAAGTAGCCGCGCCGGCGAGCATTCCGATCACCGCTAATGCCACGACACCGATGAGGAGCGATATGGGTTCCATTCCTGGGTCTTATCGGTCCGAATCGCACGGCCTTGAGCAGAATCCGAGGCCACTGGCTAAAATTGGAACCGCGCCACCAGCAGCATGTGCGAGTTCGCCGTGCCCACCAGACGGATCTGTACCCGCATGCGTTCGCCCACCTGCGGACCTTCAAAGACGTTGCGACCCAGCGTTCCCTGCGTATACGAAGCCGGGACGATGAGGGCTTCGCTTTGGGCGTTTCGGGTTTCCATTGCGAGGAGAGTCGAGGGAGGATGCTACTGTATTGTCCCCCTCCAAATTGAGGATTCCACTGACTGCCATTGTCACCATTCCCTGTCATTATTCCCGTAGCGCATGCTGGTAACGCTCTCTGCCCTACTTGTCTTCGTACTGATACAACCGGCTTTCGCCGTACTCATTGGCGAAGGCCGTGTCACGGCCAGAGGACTCGATCAGTACGGGCTGTCCCTCATCCCGTCAAGTTCTCCTGAGTTCCCGCGACTGATGCAACGTGCAGCCGGACGGACACGCTTTCATGAATTGGATGAGCTCCTTCCCTATTCCGTTCTCCTCGTCAATGCGTCGAAGAAACGTCTTGTGTTCTACTCCGTGCGCTGGTCCAGCACCTCCGATAAAGGCGTTACCGTCCACGACGACCGTATGTATTACAACCTCGCAACCCTGCGGGGAGGCTACGCGCTGGATCCTGGCGGCGTTACGCTGGTGACTGTCGTTGACGCAGTGGGCAGACCGTTGAAGGGTGAGGATCAGAAATCGTTCTCACAGCGTTTCTATCAATCCAGAATGGACTTGCAGTTTCTCCACCAGGCGCAGATCACGATTTCCCTGGATGTCGCCATCTTCGCCAGCGGCGAAGTGGTGGGACCCGATGCTTCCCGCAGCGTGTCGCAAGCACAGGACCGGCTCGATTCCGCGAACGACCTGTATACCGCCTTTGAGGATCGCGCCAGCCGAAACGAACCAGTGCAGAACTACGTCGGCTGGCTACGGGACTTGGCTTCTGAACCGCGTACCATTGCCTCGCTGCGTCCCAACCGGTGGTATCGGTATCACATCCAGAACCTCGCTCAGGAATTGATCCGGATTCATGAGCACGGCGGTGAGAACGCATTGCGCGACCGGCTGCGTCAGGCCTATCGACCGAACATCCGGCTCCACCGCTGATGCACTCCACGCCCGACTGAGCTATCCTCTTAATCAATCCATCCGGACCGCTGGGCCGGTTCTCCCCACCTTTGAGGAATACGCGCACCTTGTGCGCTTCTAAATTGCATTTGGAGGAGGAAGCTATGAAGTCAGGAAAGAAACACATCCGATCGGCACGCTCGGGATTCACGTTGATTGAATTGCTGGTGGTGATCGCCATCATCGCCATTCTGATCGGACTGCTGTTGCCGGCTGTACAGAAGGTGCGAGAGGCCGCTGCCCGCACCAGTTGCTCCAACAACCTCAACCAGATCAGCGCCGCGCTGATTCGCTATCACGGCACAAACGGCAGGTTCCCCGATTCGCCGCAATCCCTGCTGATGCGACTGGATACGTTTCCTTTGGGCGGAGAAAAGGACGGTAACACCTACCTTCCGCTGCAAATGGAGGCGAACCGCTGGAGAGTTGCCTGCAACCCCGTCCCCGGGGTCACCGGCTCGGAGATCGGATTCCTCGATGTGGGCATTCGGAATGGTGAGGCGGTGTCCTCCGTACAGTTTGTTCCGGCGCCCGGAGCAAGCGAAGGCCGCTCGCGGATGTTTCGTGCCGTCTTCTCGCATGGAGCGGAGGCGATGGGCAATCTCGCGAGCTTGCTTCCCTACATCGAACAGGACAATCTGTTTCGCACTCTGCGGTCGGACATTGACTCGCAACAGGTGATGCAGGAAGCGATGCTCCAGATCCGGGGCAGACGCTCGGAACTGACCTTCGCCGGCGTCTCGGACCTCTTCATTGCGATGGGTGACGGGTCGGTTCGTACTGTCCTGACGGACCTGTGGCGCAAGTGGGAATGCGACCTGCAACTGGGAGCTAACCAGGAATCCTGGCGATCCCTCGGCGGCATTACGTCCTTGCCGGCGGTGCAAACGGGGAATGCGTTGCTCTCGTTTGAGCGGCTGGCCCTGCTGACCGAGGACAAGGTCTTCGACGCAAACCTCTCACGCCACCTGCAACAACTTCTGACGCAGGCGCAGCGCTTCGAACAAAACGGCGATCAGCGCAATAAACAGCGAGTCCTTGAAGCCTATGTACAAGGCATTACCGATGGCACCAGCAACACTTTGCTGCTCCCCGCCGTACGGCCGGGTGTCATCAATCCGGTTGATGGCGTGCTGCTGAGCTCGGCCGCCAAGGCGTTGATGCACTGAGTTAAGCACCACATTACTGTGGGTCTAGTTGCGCAGCTCCCACAGGCCGATGCTGTTTGGCGCTCTTTTTCAATGGTCTTACAGGTTGGAGCGACAAATGCTGGAGAGCCTGTGGGCCGAACCGTGCCCATTCCCGCCGGTTCCGCTCCTATCTGGAAAGGAGGCTGTTGCAATGTTAGCGGCAGTCAGACCGAAAAACGCTTTTGAAGTAGCCTTGGAGAATTTCGACATCGCCGCGGGTTATCTCGACCTCGACCATGATGTCCGTGAAATGATCAAATACCCCGAGCGGGTTCTCACCGTCACCGTACCTGTGCGAATGGAAAACGGACACGTGCGCCGGTTTGAAGGATTCCGCGTGCAGCACAGCACGGTACGCGGCCCGGCAAAAGGGGGCATCCGCTATCACCCCAACGTGACGTTGGAGGAGGTAAAGGCGCTCGCAGCCTGGATGACCTGGAAATGCGCCGTCGTCAACATCCCGTTTGGCGGAGGGAAGGGCGGAGTCACCTGCAACCCCAAGGAGATGTCCCGCAACGAACTGGAGCATATGACGCGCCGCTACGCCAGCGCCATCCTGCCGCTCATCGGGCCGGAACAGGACATCCCGGCGCCCGACGTCTACACCAACTCGCAAACCATGGCCTGGATCATGGACACCTACAGCATGACCAAGGGATATCCGATCCCCGGTGTCGTCACCGGAAAGCCGGTGTGCCTGGGCGGATCGCTGGGGCGTAACGAGGCCACGGGCCGAGGCGTGTTCTACACGATCCAATCGGCTTGCGACCATCTCCACATGCAGTTGAAAGGGGCCACAGTGGTGGTGCAGGGGTTCGGCAACGCGGGATCCGTTGCGGCGCATCTGCTGGACACTGCCCAGTGTCTCGTCATCGCGGTTAGCGACTCGACCGGCTGCATCCACAACAAGGAGGGACTCGACATTCCGAAACTGATGATGCACAAGGAGAAGACCGGCAGGGTCGCCGGCTTCCCTGGCTCCGAAGCTATCTCGGCGAGCGAATTGCTCGCGCTCTCTTGTGACATTCTGGTGCCGGCGGCCCTGGAGAACACAGTTGTCGAGGAGAACGCTCCTTACGTGAAGGCGAAGATCATCGCGGAAGCTGCCAACGGTCCGCTCACGCCAGAGGCCGACGCGATTCTCGAAGCCAAGGGGGTGTTTATCATTCCGGACATCCTGTGCAACGCTGGCGGCGTCACCGTGTCTTACTTTGAATGGGTGCAGGATCTGCAGCACCTTTTCTGGGAGACTCAGGAGATCTACAACCGCCTGGAGCGGGTGATGAGGACTTCGTTCCATGACGTCGTGAAGATCCGCGCCGACCGCAGCGTCAGTATGCGCGCCGCCGCCAACATGCTCGGTGTCGGACGTGTGGCCGAAGCGGTGAAACTGCGCGGCCTTTATCCGTGAGCTGGATAGGTTTAGGGGATCAAAAAAGGGCAGGTAACGTTCCTCGACTGCCTGCCCTATCCCGAACAAACGAACGCACAGAGTTTTGCTTCTCGAAACCAGTTCTCAACTTAGATGGGAAGCGCTAGCCTCGGCCGCCCGCGTCCTCATCCAGATCAAATGTTAGCCACACCCTATCCATTTTCCTAACATACCGGTCAATCACCCCAGCCAACTTAGCTGCTATCTATAACAATCGAGAGCAAAACCAATTCACAACCGTTTGTCACTGCCTTGATCCGTGCGCATCCGAGTGAATCCCAGTTTATCCGTGACCCCTAACGTCAAGCCGCACACCAGGAATCAGCCGGCCTACGAGACGAAATCTCGAGTCACAGACAAGCTCAATTTATTTCTCCCCTGAAATCAGCAATCGCCGCGAAAACTTCGGCCCAGCCGATCTGGGTGCATGCCAAGATAAGATCGCAATGAGTTCCCAACGAAAAATCGAAAGTTCCAGGGCCAACGGACGCCTGTCGCGTGGTCCAGTTACAGAGGAGGGCAAACAGCGGTCCTCTCTCAACAGCATCCGTCACGGCATGCTCGCCTCCACCGTTGTCCTCGAAGGCGAGTCCATCGACCGCTTCACGTCTCTAATCGAGGCCCTCGAAGCGGAATACGAGCCGGCTACCCCAACCGAATACACTCTGGTCGAAACCATGGCCGTCGCCCGCTGGATGCAGATGCGCGCCTGGAGTTTTGCAGAAGCCGAGTTCGATCTCGAAATGGCTCGCCAGGACCCCGCCCTCGGCCAGCGTCCGCTGCGCCTCGCCTCCACCTTCCGCGCCTCATGGAACACCAGACCAAGCGCCGCAATTCCATCCCATTGCCCGAAGTCACCGGGAATCTCGCCAACTCCACCTGGGAATCAGATGCGCCGCAAGGTGTATTACAGGACGAACCCAGTCCCATTTCCGAACAGCAAAACGAAAGCGAAATGGAAGCAGTATGAACCCGGCCTCACACCATACGTACAGACTGTCACAGTCGCGACGGGCTCTCGCATCATCAGCAGAAGGTATACTGGCTCAGCTTCGCGCGCGGCGAGTTCTGCCGGGCAAATGCGGTATAATCGAGGCCAACAGCCGTACTCGCTTGGCGGCGAACAGGGCGTGCGACGTACGCGCCCTCACGCACCTTGGCGGAGGAGTCAATATGGTCTTAAATCCTTTGCGTTCCCCTGGCGGGCAGCGTTGTGTCGCGTGGCTTGCCCTGGCGCTTCTCATTCCGCTGGGCCCGGCGCCTGTTATGGCGCAAGGGGCCGAAGGCGGAATCAGGGTCACGGTTAAGGAAGGGGAAGGCGCCCTCAACAACATCAACTCCGGGAAGGCCAAGGAACCGGTGGTGGTGGTGACGGACGCGAGCGAAAAGCCGCTGGCCGGAGCGCAGGTGTCGTTTCTGATGCCGGACAATGGCGCAAGCGGCGTGTTTCCGGCAAGCGGATCGAACCTGGTGGTGACCACCGGCAATGACGGCATTGCCACGGGCCGCGGGCTGAAGCCGAACAACGTGGTGGGTCAATTTGAGATCCGCGTGACGGCCTCGTTCCGGGGACAGACCGCACGTGCCGTGATCCATCAGACCAATGCCGCGCAGGCCAAGGCCTCGGGTGGCAATGGCAAGACAATTCTCATACTCGCGCTTCTTGGAGGCGCGGGGGCAGGTGTTGCGCTCGGGGTAACCCGCAGCGGAAAGAGTTCCACGCAGCCGAATCCGTCGACTTCGATTTCGGCTGGCGGGTCGTCGTTCGGACCACCCAAATAATTAAGGCAATCCTACGAACCGAAGATTCATGAAGACTTACCGGCTGGTAGTTTTCCTCGTTTTGCTGGGGCTGGCGGTACCGGCTTTCGGGCAACTCACGATCACGACGGCGTCACCGTTGCCGGATGCGATGGTGTCTCGAGCCTATAATGCCCCGTTAGCGGCGACGGGTGGGACGGGGACGCTCACATGGACTTTGGAGCCACCACCGCCGTCCTTGCCTGCTGGACTAACAGTGGGCACAACGGTAAGCCCAGCGGGTGCGGTGAGCGGAACCCCCACGGCTAGCGGAACATTCACGTTCAGTATCAAAGTTACCGACAGTGCCAGCCCCACGCCGAACACGGCCACGAAATCGTTCACGATGACGGTGCGGAGCAGCCTCGGCATCAGCACGAGTTCGATTCCGGCGGCGACCGTGGGGGCGGCCTACAACAGCGGGCCATTGACGGCGACGGGTGGGTCTGGGTCCTACACGTGGAATATTACCGGCCTACCATCGGGGCTTGGGTTCAGCAGCAGTACAGGCGCGATTACGGGGACACCCTCATCGGTAGGAGCGTCACCATACGCCTTAACTGTAAACGTGCAGGACACCTCCACTCCAACGTTTTCGGATTCAAAACAGCTGACGCTGACGATCAGCGCTGGACTGACCATCACCACGGCGACACCGTTGCCCAATGCGACCGCGAATCAGTCCTACTCGCAGACGTTCACGGGATCGGGCGGTACCGGCACAGGATATGCATGGACACTTGCTGTCGGCAGCACTCTTCCCGCGGGGCTGACATTGACTACAGGCGGTGTGCTTTCGGGCACTCCAACTGCGGCCGGTGGGCCAACGAGTTTCACTGTGCGATTGACGGACTCTTCAACAGCATTCGTGGAACAGGCATTCTCGTTGACAGTGAACCCGGCTCTGGTGATCAACACGGTGTCGCCGCTGGCAAACGGGAGCGTCGGCACAGCATATTCACAGACATTGGTGGCGACAGGCGGTTCAGGGAGCGGCTATTCCTTCATCGTCTCGGTTGGGACTCTGCCAGCCGGCCTTCTTTTGAGCACGGGCGGGGTGATCAGCGGGACACCGACTGCGGGCGGAGCGTCGACGTTTACCGTGCAGGTGACCGATTCGCAGTCCCGCACAGCGACCAAACAGTTCACGATCACGATTACGGCGCCGTTGAGTGTGACGACCGTGACGCTGGCGACAGGCGCGGTGGGCAGCGCGTATAGCCAAACGCTGGCGGCGTCGGGCGGAACGAATACCGGCTACACGTGGGCGGTCACGGTGGGCGCCCTTCCGGGCGGGCTGACGCTGACGCAAGGCACGGGTGCGATCACGGGAACGCCGACGACCACAACAGGGAGTCCTTTCAACTTCACGGTGCAGGTGACCGATTCAGGGAACGCGACGGCGACGAAGCCGCTGTCGATTGCGGTTAACCCGGCGTTGTCGATTACGACGAACAGTCTGGCGGCGGGAACCGTGGGCACTGCTTACAATCAGACGCTGACGGCTTCCGGTGGATCGGGAATTGGATATGCATGGTCCGTGGCGACGGGTGCGCTGCCAGGTGGCCTGACGCTCAGCAGCGGCGGTGTGATCACAGGCACGCCCACCGCGGGCGGAACGTTCAACTTCACGGTGCAGCTAGCGGACTCGACGGGCGCATCGATCACGAAGGCGTTGTCGATTACGGTGAACAGCGCGGGTAGCGCGCTCACCATTACGACCAACACTCCGCTGCCGAATGCCACAGTGACCCTCAGTTATACGCAGACTTTCACGGCGACCGGCGGAAGCGGTACGGGATATACATGGACCGTGCCGGTGGGCACCCCACCCGCCGGACTCACATTGACCACGGGGGGAGTGCTGTCGGGGACGCCGACAGCGGCCGGCGGACCCACCAGTTTCACGGTACGTGTCACCGATTCGGCAAGCGCCTTTGTGGACAAGGCTTTTTCCGTTACGGTGAACCAGCCGCTGGTGATCAACACGAGTTCGCCGCTCACCACGGGCACTGTGGGAGTGGGCTATTCTCAAACGCTCGTGGCTAGTGGCGGTTCGGGGAGCGGCTATGGGTTCGCAGTGACGGTGGGGAGCCTGCCCACGGGACTGACGCTGAGCAGCGGCGGTCTGATCAGTGGGACACCCACCGCGGGCGGGACGTTCAACTTCACGGCCCAGGTGACGGACTCGCAGTCGAACACAGCGACGAAGCAATTTTCGTTGACGATCAGCGGTGGCTCGTTGACGATCACAACGCCCTCGCTTCCAAGCTGGACGATCAATGCGAACTATTCGCAGACGATGGCGGCGACTGGCGGCGTGCTTCCCTACACGTGGTCGATCAGCGGCGGTTCCCTGCCCGCGGGATTGTCGATTGCGACCAACACTGGGATCATCAGCGGCGCTCCGACAGCGGCGGGAAATTCGACGTTCACGGTACGGGTGCAGGACTCGGCGAGCGGGTCGACGACGCAGCAGTACACGGTAACGATTAACCAGAGCCTGCTGGTTCTGACGGGAAGCGTCCCGAACGGAGTGGTGGGAACGGGGTACTCGACTACGCTGGGCGCGAGCGGCGGTACGGCTCCGCTGACGTGGTCGCTAGCAGCGGGAACACTGCCGGCGGGTCTGTCGTTGAATGCGGGCAGCGGGGTGATCAGCGGGACTCCAACTGCCACAGTGACGGCGCAGGCGTTCACGGTGCAGGTGCTGGACGCGGCCGGCACATCCGCCGCCCGGCCGCTCAGCATGTCGGTGACAACCTCGACGCTGACTATCACGACCGCAACGATTCCGAACCCCGTGTTGAACTCCGGTTACTCGACGACCTTCGCGGCGAATGGTGGATCAGGGACGGGCTATTCGTGGACACTCCCGGCCGGGAACGTTCTACCCACCGGGCTGACACTAACTACGGGCGGTGTTTTGCAGGGGACGCCTACGGTACCAGGCACTTTTTCGTTCAACGTCCAGGTGTCGGATTCGGTGGGCAACGTGGTTTCGCGCGGATACACGGTAACGGTAACAACGTCGTCGTTGACCATCTCGAGCAATACACCGCTGAACGAAGCACTGGTGGGGAATTCGTATACGGCGGCACTGGTGGCGTCGGGTGGGAGCGGAACTGGCTACGTGTTCACGATTGTCCAGGGTGCGCTGCCCTCGGGGCTCACCATGAACAACGCGGGTATCATCAGCGGAACACCAACGGCATTCACGGTCGTAACGTTCACGGTGCAATTGGCGGATTCGCTGGGCACGACGGTGACGAAGTCGTTCACACTGGCGGTGGCATCCACATTGTTGATCGTGACGACCGTTTCGCCGCTGCCGGATGCGAACGTAGGGACGCCGTACGCGGCGTCGATCAGCGCGTCCGGAGGCGTGGGGTCGAGTTACGTCTTCACGACAACGAGCACACTGCCGAATGGGATGACGCTGGCGGCGAACGGGACATTGCAGGGCACGCCGACGCAGGCGGGGACTTTTCCGATCCTGGTTCAAGTAGTGGATGGCGTGGGCGGCGCGGCGAACAAACCACTGACGCTCACCGTGACCCAGAATGTTGTCACCATCACGACGTCGACGCTGCCGTCGGGGGCCGCGGGGAATCCGTACAATGCGACGCTGACGGCGAGCGGCGGGGGGCTTCCCTATACGTGGCAGTTGACGGTTGGTCTGCTGCCGCCGGGGCTGACACTGGCGACGAATGGTACAATCAGCGGCACACCGACGACACCCGGCACGTACAATTTCCGAGTTCGGGTGCGCGATGTGAATAACCTGACCGCCGATGCCGATCTGTCCATACAGATTGTCACGTTCGGTATCACAACCCTGGTACTGCCGGATGCAACCGTTGGGGCGGCCTATTCCATGACATTGGCGGCGATAGGCGGAGCCTTGCCGTACACCTGGTCAGTCGCGTCGGGGAGCACGCTGCCGTCGGGGCTGTCGCTGAGCACGGGCGGTGTGCTGTCGGGGACGCCGGCCACCGCGGGTCGCTTCAACTTCACGGTTCAGGTGCGCGACAACGCGAACAGCACGGCGACGCAACCGTTCACGCTCAATGTGGGGTCGAACCTTTCGATCACGACGCAGACGCTACCTGCAGGCGTGGTGGGCTCTGCGTATGATCAAACGCTGCAGGCAACTGGCGGCATAGCGCCCTATACATGGCTGGTGATCAGCGGGGCGCTGCCGGTGGGGTTGACGCTCAACGGGGGTACGGGAAGGATCAGCGGGACGCCTTCGACGACGATTGGGAGCCCGTTCAACTTCACGGTGCAGGTGACGGACAACGCTGGTGTGACGGGGTCGAAGCCGTTCACCATCATGGTGAGCAGCACGGGATCGACAGTGACGATTACGACGGCAGCGACTTTACCGAACGCGGTGCCGAACGTGGCCTATAACCAGACGCTGGCGGCGACGGGTGGCGTGTTGCCGTACACGTGGACGATCACGGCGGGGGCGTTGCCAATAGGGATTGCGCTATCGACGGGCGGCGCGATTGCAGGGACGACTACGCAATCGGGGACGTTCCAGTTCACGGCCCGAGTAGCGGATTCGTCAACGCCGCCGCTGACGGCTTCGCGGGCCTTCACGCTGGTGGTTGCGCAATCGGGCGCGTTGACAATCAGTACGGCATCGCTGCCGAATGGCACGGTGGGGACTGGCTACCCGTCAACGACGCTGGTTTCATCAGGCGGCACGCAGACGGGTTTGTCCTGGACGGTGACGTTGGGGACTGTGCCGCCGGGACTGAGCGTGAGTCCGGCCGGTGTTGTCTCGGGGACGCCCAACGCGCTGGGCACATATACGTTCACTGTACAGGTGACCGATTCGGCGGGCGGGGTGGCGACGAAGCAGTTCCAGATCGTTGTGGGTGGAGGCACGCTGACGATCAGCACACAAAGCCTGAGCAATGGCATTGTGGGCTCGCCGTACAGCGCGACGACTTTGACCGCTACTGGTGGGACGGGTTCCTATTCATGGACATTATCCGGCCAGCCGGCGGGGCTCAGTATTTCGACTATTGGCGTGCTCACCGGCACACCTACGTCGGCTGGCACATATAACCTCGTAGTGCAGGTCAGCGATACAGCGAGTGCGAGTGCAACGAAGACGTTCCAGATTGTAGTGGCGCTGGCGATCACACCACAAAGTCTGCCGGCGGGAGTTCTGAATTCGCCGTATGCGGCCGTGACGCTGCAGGCGGTTGGCGGAACGACGCCCTACGCGTGGGCGGTAGTGAGCGGCGAGCTGCCGAACGGGTTGACGTTGTCCCCAGCCGGGGTTGTCTCCGGCACGCCGACACTGGCGGGGCCGTTCAGCGCGACAGTGCGCGTGACGGATGCGGCCGGCGCCTCAGGGCAGATCACGTACAACGTGCAGATCACGGCCCTCACGATTACGACTCCGGCGACGATTACGCCTGGGGCAGTTGTGGGGACGCCGTACACGACCACACTGGGCGCGACGGGGGGACTGGCGCCGTACCAGTGGATCATCACGGCGGGGCTGCTTCCGATTGGAGTAACGTTGACGCCATCCACCGGCACGTTGAGCGGCACTCCCACGGCGCCGGGCACGTATCAGTTCACGGCGCGTGTGGCGGACAGTTCAAATCCGCAGCAGACCGCGAGCCAGACGTTCACCCTGGCAGTTGCGTCGGGAACGCTGGCGATCACCACAACTACGCTGCCCAACGCTCTGCTCGGGCAAACGTACAATCTCAATCTGACGGCCTCTGGCGCGGTGGGAGCCTTGAGTTGGAGCGTGACTTCCGGTCTATTGCCGACGGGAATCGGGCTGAACTCGTCCTCTGGGCTGTTGACCGGCATTCCAACAGTAGCCGGGACATACACGATCACGATTCAGTTGGTGGATGCCGGCAATAACGCCAGCGTAAGCCGCCAGTTCAACCTGGTGGTAGTGGCTCCTTTGACGATCACGACGACGGCGCTGCAGGGCGGGACGTCGGGAGTCTTCTACAATCAGACGCTGGCGGCGTCGGGCGGAACGACTACGGGCTACACATGGTCGCTGTTGACAGGCTCTCTGCCGCCGGGACTCACGCTCAATTCGGCCAACGGTGTCATCTCCGGGACGCCGACGAGCACGGGCCCGTTCAACTTTACGGTACAGTTATCGGACTCCTCCGGCGGGAACGTATCGAAAGCGCTGAGCATCACGATTGGCACGACGCTGAGCATCACCACCAGTGCCCTACCAGTGGCTTCGACGGGCGTTGCCTACACGCAGGCGCTGAGTGCATCGGGCGGGACGCCTCAACTGTCGTGGTCGATTTCGAGCGTCACTGGGCTGCCGCCCGGGTTGGCGCTGGGCGCATCGACGGGTGTGATAACCGGGTCGGCGACGACCCCGGGCACTTACACGTTCACGGTGCGGGTGCAGGATTCCACTGGAGCCAGCGCGACGCGGGACCTTTCCATCGTCGTGATGGACGCGCTATCGATCACGACGCCAACGGCGCTGCCCGATGCAGCGGAGAATACGGCTTACACGCAGACGCTACGTGCCACTGGCGGCACGACGCCGTATGCATGGACGGTGTCGGTGGGGACGTTGCCCGCAGGGCTGTCGCTGAACGCATCGACAGGCGGGATCTCGGGGACTCCAACCACGGCGGGGAGCTACAGCTTCATTATCCAATTGACGGACGCCGCCCAGCAGACCGTGCAGAAGGCGTTCACGTTGGTTGTCGGCGGCAGGGTCACGGTTGTGACGCAGACACTCCCCAATGCGACGGCCCGCACCTTCTATATCCAGAACCTCATCGCAAGCGGTGGAACGCCGCCGTATTCGTGGTCGCTCGCCGGAGGCAATCCACCGCTGGGACTCACGATTGACGCGGGCGGCGTGTTGAGCGGAACGCCGTCGAACGCGGGAGTGTTCACATTCACGGTGCAGGTGGCGGACAGCGTGGGCGGAACAGGCACGCGCACCCTGACGCTATCGGTTGTACAAGGGCTGAGCATCAATACACCTTCGCCGCTGCCCACCGGAGTGGCGGGCACGCCGTTTACGCAGGTTCTTGCGGCGACGGGTGGCACGCCGCCGTATGCGTGGTCGGCGACGGGGAATCTGCCCCCGGGAGTGACGCTGAGCACGGCGGGAGTGCTTTCCGGCATACCAGCGGGCACGGGCACTTTCAACTTTTCGGTGCAGGTGTCGGATGTTTCGGGCGGGAATGCGACGGCGGATTTCGCAATGACCATCGGGCTGCCCGCGAGGCCGACGCTGACGATAACGGGACTTTCCGACACGATCGGGCCGGCGCAACAGCCGCGCATCGGGATGAGTCTGGGGGCGTCGTACCCGCTGGATCTCGCGGGAACGCTCACGATGACGTTTACGCCGGATGCGGCGGTGCCTTTGGACGATCCCGCGGTGGTGTTCACGAACGGGTCGCGCACGGTGAACTTCACGGTACCGGCCAACAGCACGAATGCGCAGTTGCCGGCCGGGTTCTCGATGCAATCGGGGACGGTGGCGGGTACGATCGGAATGGCGGTAACACTGCGCGCGGCTGGTCAGGATGTAACGCCGTCGCCAGCGCCTGCGCTGACCGCGAAGATTAATCGCGACGTGCCGGTGATCCGCGGGCTGCGGGCCACGCGCGCTAGCGGCGGGTTGTCGGTGGAGATCACAGGGTATTCGACGCCTCGCGAGGTGGCATCGGCGACGTTCCGGTTTACGCCGGCGGCGGGGAGTACGCTGCAGACTACTGAGATCACGGTGCAGTTAGGCGATGGCGCGCGGGCGTGGTATCAGAACGAACAGTCGCGGTTGTTTGGGAGCCAGTTCACCTTGACGCAGCAGTTCAACGTGCAGGGGGATACGAGCGCGATCAGCTCAGTGACGGTGACGTTGACGAATGCGGTGGGGAATTCCCAAGCGGCGAATGCGTCGTTCCAGTGAGCCGGATGATCAACGATTGGTTGGCCTCTCAGGACGCCGGAACATACCGCTCGATCTCGATGCCGGCAGCGCGTTGCCGGGTGTTCGCAAGGTCATAGGCGAGTTGCATGCGGAGCAGATGATCCATTTTCGGTCCAAACGCCATTTCGATGCGAAGCGCCATTTCTGGCGTGAGCGCAGCTTTGCCATTGAGCAAGTCGGAAAGGGTCGCGCGCCGGACCTTCAGGATGCCCGCGGCCTTGGTCACGCTTAGGCCCAGTGCTTCCATTATCTCCGTTTTTATCAGGTTGCCTGGGTGAGGCGGATTCTTCATAGCCATTGCAGACCCTCCTAATGGTAATCAACCAAATCGATATCGCCGGCCGTGTTGGTCTCTCTGTTATAGAAGAAAATCAACTACCAGTTACCAGTGATTGTCAGGCTGAAGAACCCTTGCATGTCACCATGTAGTGGATGGAGCTTCCACCCCGGGAAGATCGCCACCTGTTCAACATCGTCCGCGGTTTCCAGCGCGAACAGAATCTTGCGCAGTTTGTCAACCATTGCAGGCGGCACCCGCTTTGGGTCGTCATTCGCATGGGAGTTGTTTCAGCCCTTTGTGACGGAAGCTGGTGAGTTCCATCTCGTACGGTGACGCCGTACATGTCAAGTGAGTTCGAGAGGTTGGAGCTAGCGGAGGTGGCGGGCGCGGGCGGTCCTGCGCGCGGTGTACACTGGTCCGGGTAGTGATGACCGTTGTACGGCTGATTGGAATTTGCACAGCACTCGCGGCGCAACCGGATGCCCACGTTCTGGTGGTAGACGAACGCATCGAGCGTGCGATCTCACCGGGCGAAGTTCACTCGTATCGCGTCGATGCACGAGCCGGCGAATTCGTGCGCGTGACGTTAGAAGGAAGAGGCGCTCTACTTCGCCTATCGGGCAGCGGCGCCGCTCGCGAACGCGGCGCCGGCGATATGGGGCCAATGATCTGGTCGCGGGTATCCGCAGGCGCCGAGACCTACGAATTGCGGATCGAATCGCGCGATTCCGAGCCGCGCACCTATGTGGTTGCACTGACCGGGCAGCGGCAGGCCGCAACGGGGGACAACGTCCGTGTGGCGGCGGAAGATGCGCTGGCCCGAGGCGAAATCGTGGAAAGAGAAAACGGGCACGCGGCGCTTGCCCTTTACCTCGAGTCCGAGCGCCTGTTTTCGTCGGTTAACGACGTACAGGGGCGGGCCGACGCGCTGATCCACCGTGGACAGGCGCTCTCCGCACTCGGTCAAAACAAGGAGGCCTCAGACGTTTGGCGTCGAGCCTTGGAGCACGTTCGCGAGATACGGGACGAAGCGGGCGAAGCCACGGCGCTGTTCAGGCTCGGTCGCCTTTATGGGGTAACGGGGCGACCCAACGAGGCGCAGGAGGCTCTCGATGGGGCGCTCGCCATTCGCGAGAGACACGGAGACCTTGCCCGGCAGGCCGAAACGCTAGTGGAGCTTGCCGGAGTGGCCGGTGTCCGCAGTGAAAGCGATCGAGCGCTCGCTCTTCTAGACCGCGCGCTGCGTCTGGCGCGCGCGGCCGGCGACCGGCGCGGCACAGCCGATGCGTTGAACCACTCGGGCGTCGTCCACGCGTATCTGGGCCGCACCAGAGAGGCGGTGGAAGCGTACCGGGAGGCGCTTGCGATTCGTGAACGGATACGTTTCACCGAGGGCCAGGGCCAGACGCTCAACAACCTCGGAGTCATCCACTACAATCTGGGCGAGGCGCGAGCCGCGATCGGTTATTACCAGCGCGCAGTCGAGTTGAGGAGGGCCGGCGGCAACCTGCCGGGCGCGCTAACGCCTCTCTACAATCTCGGGAACGCTCATGCCGAACTGGGAGAACAGGATCGAGCGATTGCACTGTTTCGGGAAGCCGCGGCCGGATTCCGAACCGCGGGCGCGCGCCGGGGAGAGGCGTTTTGCCTCCAGGCGCTTGGAGATTCTCTCCTCGCGCTGGGAGATAACGAGCGCGCCTCCGAGCACTTCGAGAAGGCACGAGCGTCCTGGGAGGCGCTGGAGGACCGGCGCGGTGAAACGCTCGCGCTGATCCGGTTAGGCACGGTTTTTCAGAGCACGAATCGTTTGACCAAGGCGAGGGAGGTAGTGGAACGCGCTGTGGCGCTTAGCAGTGAGAAAGGATACCAGCGCGAGTTGAGCCAGGCGCTGGTGAAGCGCGGCGCCATCCAGCATGCACTCGACCAGCGCGAAGCCGCCGAGTCGTCGTTCAACCGGGCGTTGGGTATTGGACGTGCAATCTCCGACCCCCGTTCGGAGGCGTCCGCCCTGACAGGGCTTGGCGATCTTGCGTTTCATTCCGGAGACGCGAGCAAATCGGCTGTCTTGTACCGCGAGGCGTTGGTGCTGCGCGAGAGTTCGGGCGATCGACCCTCGGAAGCGACGCTGCACGCTCGGCTTGCGCGCGGGTACCGCCAATCGGGCGATTTGACGGCGGCGCGCGCAGACATCCTCGCGACGCTCGATCTGATCGAGTCGATGCGTGCCGGATTGTCGAGCGACGATCTGCGAATGTCGTATGCCGCGTCCAGCCGCGCCCACTATGAACTGGCGATCGACGTTTTGATGGATATGCACGCGCGTGAGCCCGGGCGAGGATTCGATGCGGAGGCGTTTCACGTTTCCGAACGCGCCCGCGCACGAAGTCTGCTCGAGATGTTGGCACAGGGTAAGATCGAACTGCGCGAGGGGGCGGCTTCTGCGGCTGAGTTGCTGTCCGAGGAGCGCGAACTGCAAGATCTGATCAACGGCAAGGCGGCGCGGCTGACTCGTCTGGTGGCCGCTCGTCACACGAAAGAGCAGGCGGAAGCGGCACGGCGCGAGCTTCGCGATCTGTTGACGCGTCAGTCGGAGCTTCGGGGCCGGATTCGTACCAGTCACTCGAGGTATGGAGCGCTGACGCAACCCGTTCCTATCACGGCGGCGGAGGCGCGGGAGACACTGCTCGGCGGCGGCGCCGTTCTGCTCGAGTATTGGTTGGGCGAAGAGCGAAGCATCCTGTGGGTGCTGACGAAGAGTACATTGAAGACACACCGGTTGCCCGCGCGCGCACATATCGAAGAACTGGTGAACGAAGCGTGTGGCGCACTGGCCGAAGCCGGACAGGTAGTGAGTGGAGAGACGGCGGCGGCAGGACGGGCTCGAGTGGCGCGGTCGGAGGCACGGTTTCGCGTTCGCGCCAACGAGTTGTCGCGAGTGCTGTTGACCCCAGCGGGTGAGCATTTGGAAGCGGAACGGTTGGTGATTGTAGCGCACAGAGGACTCGCGAGGCTGCCATTCGCGGCGTTGCCGAGTCCAAGACGGAGCGGCGAGATACTGGGCGAGCGGGCCGCAATCACGAACCAGCCGTCGGCATCGGTGTCGGCCTTCCTTCGGCAGCAGACGCGACCTGACCGGAAGATCTCTGCCATTGCGATCATCGCGGACCCGGTGTTTACCGCTTCAGATTCTCGCGTTCACTCCATCTCTGGCGGGACGGTTGAGTTCCCGCCGCAAGCAGTCGAGTATCCGCGGCTGCGGTTTTCTCGCGAGGAAGCGCTAGCGATCGCGGGGCTGCACGCCAGTCGAGCCACACTGCTGGCGTTGGACTTCGACGCCAGCCGGAAGACCGTGTTGAGTGGAGTGCTGGCAAGGCGTCCGATGATACACTTTGCCACGCACACGCTGCTGAACGATCGCCAACCGGAGCTTTCCGGTATTGTGCTGTCGCAGGTGGACCGGCAAGGCAAGCCCGTGGATGGATTCCTCCGCCTGCATGAGATCTACAATCTGAAGCTGGATGCGCGTCTGGTGGTGTTGAGCGCCTGTCAGAGCGGGCTGGGACGCCACGTGGAAGGCGAAGGACTGATCGGGCTGGTGCGCGGTTTCCTGCACGCCGGCGCGGACGCGGTGCTCGCGAGCCTGTGGAACGTCGACGACCGCGCCACCGCGGCGTTCATGGGCTACTTCTACCGCGCTTTGCTGAAACAGCGGATGCCGCCATCTGAGGCGCTGAAGATCGCCCGCCGCAAGATGCAGAGCGAAGAGCGCTGGCGGCATCCCTATTACTGGAGCACGTTCGTCCTGATCGGCGATTCGCGGTAGAAGCGCCGGCGAAGTGCGAGCAGTGCGATGCCGGCGGCCGTCAGAATGAGGGATGCAGGCTCGGGAATCGAGGCCGCCGCCGCTGCATCCTGGCCGAAGCGGATATTGTCGATCCCGACCTGTTCGCTGGTGGCACCGAGGTTGTTGGCGTCGATAAATATGGTGATGACATTCCCTCGGAGAGGGGTGCCGAAACTGTAGCTGGAGTGAGAGGGGCCGCTCCCCTGCACCAGCGCATTCGGGTCGTGGAAGATACGGTTCTGATCGGGGAAAAAGAGGTTCAGTTGTGAGTTGTAGACGGCTACGCCGTTGATGGTGTAGCCGGTTTGGAACCAGCCTCCGAGATCGAACCCGTACAGTAGAACATCGAATCCCGGGTCGGCGAAAAGAGTGATTTCGAGGTAGTCATAGTCATTGCCGACGCCGGTGTTGGTGCTGCCCTGGTAGAGAATCCGCTGAAGGTCGCCGTAGTCGTACCGCCAGAGCGATGGTCCGCCCGTGAAGATTGAAAACGGGCCGTAGCTCACTTGCACGTTCGGCGTGACGCCTTCCGCCCCAAAGCCATAGTGAAACGTAGTCGTGCCTAGTGACATCGGGCTGCCGGTGACCCGATCGCCATACTCCTGATTGACCAGGAAGCCCTCCGGATACAGTTCCGAAAGGGTGTAACGCGGGTCGAAGATGTCGAAAGTAAGGATGGTTGCTTTGGCTGGCGTATTGAAGCAGAGCGCAGCGCAGAACGTAAACGGAACGAGCGATTTTCGAATTAACATCTGGTGTACTCCTCCTGTGGCGGGGACGGTCTTACTCTGTGTGCCAGAAGGAGCGAAAACGTAACGCGGCTGAACAAGAAGCCAGGAGCCAGAAGCCAGAAGCCAGAAGCCAGGAGCCAGAAGCCAGAAGCCAGGAGCCAGAAGACAGAAGACAGTGCCGTTATGTTTATTTGAGCCGGAAAATGTACGAGCCGAGCAACTCCCTGCGCGGGAGCTCGCTGTGAAGCAGCGCTTCGTAATTGCCGGGACGCAGCATTTCAGCGGGGAGCCATAGGACTACTGTGCCTTCCGCGGTGCGGGTGAGCGCGGTTTGCGACCAGACGCGGCCGCGACCCGCGGCTTCAATCGTTACCGAGTACGACGGGCGGCTGTCATCGATGACCAATTCCAATCGAACCAGCGTTGCGGGGACAGGCGCGGGCAAGGCCTGGACGGATTCGGCGGCGCGGGTGAGCCGCGGGCTAAGAGTAAGTCGCATCACGGCAGGTGAAGGAGCGTGCCCCGGCGGCGCCGGAAGCAACCGTTGCGCTGCTATGTCGGCCTTCAGCTTCGCATTCTCGCGCGCCATCCAGCCTGCCAACCCGCACGCGAGTACGGCCACACCTGCCAATACCGCGGTGAGCCTGGGCGCCGGCAACACGAGCCTTTGATCGGGAGTGCGGCTGTCTTGCCGTGCGGCGAGAGCCACAGCCAACTCCAGGCGAACAGTCTGCCGGCGAGGGCCCAGCAGCCGCTCCTCGAATCGTCTGCGGTCGTGCGGGTCAAGCACTCGCCGGGCGTAGTCGTCGAACAGGTCGTGCTGAGCTTCGCGCAGGCGGGCGTGGAAATCCTCGTCCTCGAACATGCGCTCTTCCAGCGCCGTTTTTCGGGCTTCGTCGAGCGTACCAAGCAGGTATGCGCGCATGCTGCGACGTTCGCTCGATTGGCGCCATCGGGTGAACGGGATCATGGGTGACCTCCACCGTTGCGCAGGCATTGGCCGACGCAACTCTCCAGCTTTTGGCGGACTCGTAGAGCGCGATTGCGCAGCGCCACCCCGTCAATGCCATAGCGCTTCGCCATGCTCTTGCGAGTGGCGATCCGCCGATCCGGCTCTCCCCCGTAATACTCCAGGATCAACTCACGACTCTCCGGTGGAAGCTGGTCGAGACAGCGGTCCAGACACACCAGCGGGACTTCACTGGACGCGGAATCCGGCGCGGCGATCCGGGCGAACTCGCGCAGCTTCGCTTCCGCACGCTGCGCCCGGCTGACCACTTCTTTTGCCAGCACCCGCGCCACGCCCAGCATGAAAGCCGGCACCCGCTCGATGCGCTCTCCCTGGCTCAAGCGCCTTGCCACGCGCATCATCACTTCGTCGGCATGATCTTCGGGAAACGGGCAGCGTTCGAAGGTGAAGTAGTCGATCAGGGTTTCCCGCAGGCGGGAGTATCGCTCGGAAGCAACGTCACGCTCCGCAGCCAGGCAGTCGAGGAGGCGCTCGAAGTCCTCGCGCGTTACTTGCGAAACACTCTCCATCAGAGACGATCCATCCTCTGTTTGACAGTATAAAGCGTCCGTTACGGAAGATGTACCCGCCAGCACCAAAACCTTGTCCGCGAGGTCGGGGTGGCGCGGGAGGTGCCGAACAGACGCCAGGTGACGAACAGACATAGCGCTTTCCGGAATTATTCTCAGTTCGAGATGGCTGGCCTGGAAAGGCCAGCCGCGGCCAGGATTGGCCGCCCCAGTGTGCCCAGCATGGGCAGAATCTTGTTGGATGAAAGGAGCCAACCGGAGCCGATGACAGGCAACCGTAGCGAAACGCAAGGCGTAGCCGCGAGG
>JACQZR010000155.1 GCA_016213775.1 Acidobacteriota bacterium | reverse complement strand
CGTCAGCCGCTGTGGAACAGCAGATCCCCAAGCGGATCATCCGACAGAAACCATCACAACAACCCTCTGCATAGATAGAAAGGATTGAGTGCAGTATGCCACAACCTCGAGAAAGTCCAAGCCGGTGCGGGTTTCGATTTCGCGGATGGAGACGGTTTGGCGGGTGGCGGCGGGCTGGTTGGGGAGGATGACGGCATAGGCGGATTTGGTTTCGCCGCTAAGGGCGAGCACGATTTTAAAGGTGGCGCAGGGAACGGCGACGTGGTTGGGGCCGATGTGCTGGATGTTGTCGCAATCGAAGAGAGTGCCGGTGAGGATGATGAGGGAGTCGTTGTGGGCGGCGAGTTTTCGGATGTCGTTTTCGATTTTGCGCCATTGGGAGAGGTTGAGTTCTCGCGCAGGGAGTCAGGGGAAGAGGCCAAGTCGCGGGCTGGGACGAGGTGGCTGCGGTGGAAACCCGAATTGCGATAGTCAGCGTCAGTCGCGGATGAGGCGAGATCGGGGTCGCGGCGGAAGTGTTGGCGTGGGACGGAGGGGGATTCGAGCATTTCGGGGGTGAGTTGGTAAGCCGTCCAAACGGGGATTCTGTGGGTGTTGCTGAGGCAGAGGGTGAAGGCGGTTCTAGTAGCGAGTTGTTGGTCGGGGGCGTCGCAGGTGGGAAGTCCAAAGCGGTTGGGCTGGGCGTTCAGAGTTTGTATTGCGAGGAGGAGGATTGTCAGTAGCATACAATATATAGATCGACCGTTTCAAACATTTATATAGTGTGACTCGGTCAAAAATATTCAAAATCGCGTTTTTTGGCCAACGGGGGGGACAGACGAGATCGCCGGAGGTGGCGGCGGGCGGCGAACTGCTCAAAGCGGTTTAGATCACCGGGTTACCGGCCAATCGACGCGGGCCCAAAGCCACGCATCAGGCGCCGCAAATACGACGAGTCCGGCAACCTCCTCTGGAGCCGCGAGTTCGGTTCGGCTGCCGACGACAGCGCGACCGGCGTCGCCATCGATACCTCCGGCAACTTCATTGTTTCCGGCTTCGGCGCGCGCGCCGGTCGGGGGTATCGTTAGTCGCAACCGACTGCGTTCTGCCCAGCCGATGGTTGCGAGATCCGCAGATTTTGCGTATCCATTGGACACCAGCCAGGGATTGTCCTGTTGCGACCCCGGCCGAAATGCCGCTGGTGTTCGTTCCGCCGAATGCAATGGCCGCTTTGGTATGGGTCCGAATCAAATCGGGCATGAGTGAGTTCCGCGCACCTTGAACCCTCTAGGGCGTAATGCGCCTAACGACATCTCCGACACCGCGCAAATCGAATCCAGCGGGAGTGTTGAAATGCGTGCTGTTGGCCCAACTGTCCACTACTTTGATGTCAAACTTGGAGTCGACCACGGGGAAGCGGTGAGGATTGCCCTGAAAATCCTTGGCGGGGTCAAACTTTTTGGGATCCACGATGTTCTTCGGAGCGAGCTTACCGTTCGCGTTGAACTTGGCCATATCGTTCATCCATTGCAAGCCCTTCCCGTCGGTGAGTGAGAACGAGATATGGGTCTGTCCCATTCGCGGCCCACCCGCGTCGCCCAGTGTCTTGAAGCGCCCCACGACATTGCCGTTCTGGTAAAAGACCTGGTAGCCCCCATCGGGGCCGAACTTCTCCACCTTAATGACCTTGAAGCCGGCCTTCTGCATGGCGTTGTGGAACTGCTGAAACGTCTTGAACGCGATCTTGTTGGTGGCCTGATCGACAATCTGGGGCATGGCACGCTGCATCGTCTGCCTGGCGATTTCAATCGTGCTTGCGGCGCCCTTTGCGCCACCATCCAAGACTTCCGCCTGGCCCCAGTTCTTCTTCGCCTTCTCGATCGCCGTCAGAGTCCGTGTGGCCTGCTTCTGGGCGCTCTTCCGGGTCATGGCGAGAATCAGCCTTTCCCCAACCCCTTTGCCCAGTGAAACAATCAGGCTTCCAACGGCCAGGAGTGCAAACGGGTCAACACTGACAATGCTATCGTCTTTCAGGTGCGATCCAAACTCCGCGATCACTCTTCCCTCGAGATCGGTCAACAGGGTAAAGCGGTAGATCCCCATGTCGGTAATCGACGACCATGCGCCCGCGTTCGGATACTGTCCGCTCGTGACAAACACAGGGATATCCTGCTCAAGCAGTTTCTGGACCATTAGTTGAGGGTCGCCTTGGCGCACATACTGGCTAGGAGCGATGATATGTTGGCCATCAACAACTCCATAGTGCGCGATCACCGGCAGACCAGCGGGTGTCCCCCGTTGGTCGACGACGGGTTGCATTCGTGTATGGCCGGCCAGCCCCGGACCGATGAGCGTGCTGCAACGCTCCTCCCAACTGGTGCAGCGCAGCTTGAAGTTCTGGCCCGCCTTTGCAAAGAGATCGATTGGCCGGAATGCCTTGGGGAGCCATTGGTAGCCGGGAACGGAATTGGCAACCGCCTGCCGCTCATACGTCTCCTTGCCGACAAACATGTTGTGTTTGGTCCGGGCATTGTTCGTCACGTCGAGAAAGGACCGGTGATAGAGTTCCATCGCGTCCATTAGTTTCCTCCTTTCAGGTTAGTTTGTCCGGGCTACTTCGGCACATCGGGAAACGCGGTCAACACATACCAGCTCTCCTGGCCCGCGGCTTGGACGGCCCGGGGTCTGATCACGATTGTCATGCCTTTCAGATCCTGGACCCAGAAAGCACCACCCTCGCCGCCCTTTTTGATGGAACTGACCCAGCCTGACCCAGTGGTATAGGAAACTCGAATATTCTCATACACCAACGAACCACCTTGCGAGGTAACTCTCCGGATCTGCTCCAGGTTTTTGTTGATCACGTCGCTGATCGTGCGATGCATTGTGGCCTCATCCGCCCATGCAGAGGCGCGAGCGGACTTCTTGGCTGCAACGGTGACGCTTTTGCCTCCTTCAGTGACTTCCTCTTTGATCCAGACTCGAAAGTCGGGGCTACGAACACCACCGGGCAGATTCCTTGGGGCAGGGACCTCTCTTTCGCCGACGATTCGTTCGAACAGGTTCTTCCTGGTCAAGTGCGGGTTATGGCTGGCCAGGGTGTGACCGCCTTGCGCTTCCCATTGCATCATCTCGTGTGTCGTCACTTGTTTTGGGGACACCCTCTTTACTGGCTCGGACAGTTGTGCTTTGAGAGACTTCAGTGTCGCCGCGCCTGTCTGGACTTGCGCGCGCTTTCGCGCTATTGCAAGGATTACCCGCTTCCCCACAGCCATTCCGATAAGAGCCAATGCCGACCCCACACCGAGAATCAGGCTGGGGTCAACCGATTCAATGCTGTCATCCCGATGGTGCCAACTGATGACCTCTTGAATGCCTCCCTCCGGGTCGGTTACCACCTGGTAACGAAGTATGTCACCACCTTTTTCGAGCCTCTCCCAGTCCCCCGCGTCATAGTATGGCATGCTGGTGACGTATGCCTCGCCCCCTCTTTCCACAAACGGGGCGAGACGCTCCGCGTGCGGCCTGTTACTTTTCCTGACGGCGATTTTGTGCGCATTCACAACCCCGTAATAGCCGACGACGGGATGGCCCAAAGGGGTGGCCGTCCCGACAACAGGGTCGAGCCACCCTCCGGCAAAAAGGGCACTGCACCTCCTCTCCCAGTCCGTGGCAACCGAAGCGAAGTTCTGGAGGGGTTTGGGAAATATTTCCAGCGGCCGATAGCTGCCCGGGAGGACAAGATAGGCATTAATCGAACCACTCAGAGCTTCGCGGCGATAACTGTCCCAACCCGACACCAATCTGGCGTGATGGGTTACATCTAAATAGCTGCGGTGAAAAGCGGTATGTGGGTCCATCTTAGTCTCCGATCAAACGATTACCCAGGAATACGAGTTCGAATCCGGTGGGGTTAGTAAGTAGACCGGGATTCAGGAGTTTAGTGCGTCGCGGAGTTCAATAAAGCTCCGCAACTCTTCGGCGGCCGCATCGGCGTCTTGGGCCAGCTTCAAAATCCGGTCTCTATCTCTTCTCAGCACCTCTTCCTCACGGAGCATCCGTTCGTGGTCTTGCGTCAGGAGATCGATGTCCTGTTTCGTCAAGCCGGGCTCAGTCCAGGCTTTCCGGAGCTGGGCGCGGACTTGCGTGGAGGAAGCGATATCCTTATCGGTTTTGAATGCAGCGGAGCGCAATTGCCTGGCGAAGAGAGTCCAAGCGTCGCGGAACTGGATCACGCGGGTGCGCACGGCGGACCACGGGGTCGGATCCGGCGGCAAGTGTCCCAAGTACTGTTCCATGTAAATCCGCATCAGTTCCGCCTGTGCCCAATTGGCGACGACGAGGTCCGTCTCGTGATCGAGGAGTTTGCGACCGGCGCCCCCCGCGGAGAGGGCCATCCCGGCGTCCCCCGGACGTTTCAGACTCTCCAATTCGGCTTTGATGGCATTGACGCCCGCCCGGATCTTGTCCGCGGCGCTGCCGGATTTGGCCTTGCCGTAGTCGCGGATGAGGTTATCCACCTGGAGGGATATCCTGCTCACCGTGGCGGCTTTTTCGCCGGTGGAGGCCAACAGTTTGGCTTTGCTGTAGTAGGAAGCGAACCTGATAAGTGTTCCGATTAATGCGACCATGACTCCTCCGAGCGTGCGAGCTTTGCTGGCACTCCTCGCTACCTCTCTGTAGAAGTAATCGAAAACGGCGGGCAAAAGACGACAGGCGTTTTTAGCGCGTAGCGGAGTTCACTTCAAAGTTTGAGTGCGGCACGGCAGGAGTGGAGCGAGCGAGCCACCTGCTCTCTCCGACCCTCGAGCCATGGCGTGGTTGGACCCTTGTAGCCCTGCCAGATTCGTTGAATCTGCATGAGCTGCTCACAGCGGCCGGAGCCCGAAAGAACGTCGCCGTATGCCAGATGAGCATTCGCCGCTCCAAGCACCAGACCCAGGTCGAGGTTGTCGTGAAACGGCTTCGCCAATTGGATCGCCTCTTCCAGCAACTCCCGAGCCTGTTCATCGTTCTTCAACGCGTGCTCGATCTGGCCGGCAGTAGTCAAGCTCCACACCAGCGAGTGCTGGTGCAGGGGGCTATCTTTGCTTTTCGCCAGCAATTCCCGATTCGTCCGCAGCGACGAGGGTATGACCTCTCGAGCTTCAGACGGACGGCCATCCGCCAATAGAGTCATGGCTAATCGGGTAGCGCCGCGTGCTCGACGAAAGCGAAGGTTGGTGTCGTCCGGGTTCGTCTTTTCGAGTTTTTCGAAGAGATCGAGGCCACTACGCGCCATGGCAACAGCGGCGTGAGGATTGATCTTCAACATGGTGAGGGCAGTTTCCGATTGGCAGACTGCCAGTTCGGCGCGAGCGCCGCCAAGATTGGTATCCAGCGATAGAAGATGTTGCCAACCCTTGCAGTGTTTGTCGCGGTAAGCGAGTGCTGTCTCTGGCTTCTCCAGACTGGGTCCGGCGCTGTCGTAGTAAACCTCCGCCATTGACGCAATGGTGACCTGGTTGGTTCGAAAAGCTCTTATGTAAGCTATTCCAGCAGGTGCATCGGCAATCAGGCGCTGGCCGTTCTTTTCGGCGCGCTCCAGAAGCTGAATGGCCTCCTCAACTCTGCCGAGGCGGCTCAGCACAGTCGCGCGATCCTGCAAACCAATATTGGTGAACCGCGTGACCTTCCCTCCTTCTGCAATGACTCTGATCTGGTCAGCCCTCTGCATCTCGGTTTCGGCTTCCACGAGCCGGCCAAGATCGCGAAACACTCTGGCCAACACGGCATGAGCATTGGCCGAATCGAGCAGGACTGCAGAAGTGGCGCCACTGCGAAGCCTGTCCGCGTATACAATCGCTTGTTGACCCATCTTCAGAGCTTCATCGAGTTGTCGCAGGTTTCTCAGGTCGTCTGTCAACAAAACACGCAGGTAGAGTATTCGTGGATCATCGTGCCGGCCATCGGCCGCCAGGAGCGTGCGTATTTCCAAGGCTCGTTTGCGGTGTTCGACAGCGGCGGTCCGCAGGTTGAGATCAATAGTAGAACCGCCCTCCACCAAGGCGAGTCGTTCGTAGGAGGAAGCGAGTTCGAGTAGAAGCCCCCGATCCCCGCCGGCAGAAGCTGCAAGGGTATCCAGGTAATCGCGAGCCGTGGAGATGACCATGGCTCTAGCCTTGGTAGTGCCTGGAGTCTTTTCAAGCTCGTTGTAGAAGTCAAACATGAAAGTACGCGTAATCCGGCGTACCTGGTCGAAGCGGTTGCGCGCCTCGGCTGCCTGGCGGATGGCCACACCTGTTGCGGCAAGGAGCGCAACGCTGGCCAGTGAGATGCCAATCACTGCGAGGCGATTGCGGCGGACGAATTTGCCCGTTCGGTAGAGCAGGCTATCGGGACGGGCGCGGATCGGCTCGCGATTCAGGTAACGTCGAAGATCCTCGGCAAAGTCTGTGACGGATGCGTACCTTTCCTGAGGGTTCTTCTTTACTGCCTTCGCCACAATTGTGTCGAGGTCTCCGTGAAGCCGGCGCCTGAGTTTGTCCGGCGTGGTGGCACGCGTGGAAGCGTTGGCGACTAAGCCGGAAGCTTCGGTTCTCGATGCCGAGACAATTTCAGAAAGCCTCGGCGGCTCGATGTCCACGATGTTCTTGATCAGGTCTGCCGGGGAATGCGGCCCCGGCCCGGCTGGATGCTGTCCGGTGAGCAGCACGTACAGCATGACACCCAGTGCGTACACATCGGTAGCAGTGGTTACGGGTCCGCCAGTGACTTGTTCCGGAGCAGCGTAAAGCGGGGTCAGGGCGGCGCCGGCTTCGCGTGTCAGGGCGCTTGCGGCACCCGTCTCGCCCTCGTTTTCGAGCAGTTTGGCAATCCCGAAGTCCAACAACTTCACCTGGCCGCCAGCGCCTACGAGTACATTAGACGGCTTGATATCACGATGCACGATAAGATTCGCATGGGCGTGTGCAACGGCGGCAAGCACGTCGAGAAACAGGCCGATTCGCCCATCCACATCGAGCTTGCGTTGATCGCAATAGCGGTCAATATGCAGGCCGTCGATGTGCTCGAGAACGAGATACGGTTGGCCGTTCGCCGACACGCCAGCGTCAAGGAGTTGCGCGATATGTGCATGCGCAAGGCGCCCGAGAATACTGCCTTCGCGTTTGAATCGCTGCTCGCCGCCGCGTCCGGCCAGAGCGATGTTGAGAAACTTCAGCGCGACCTTGCGCTCGAACCTGCCGTCACTGCGCTCGGCAAGCCATACGGAGCCCATGCCGCCTTCGCCGATCGGAGCCAGCAAAGTGTACGCACCGATCGTCTGACCGCAGAGGTCAGCCTGGTCCGGCACAGAGAAAGGCGCCTCATCGAGAAAGCCATCGCCACGTAGAACGTGATGCTTGTGCAGGAACGACTCGACGTGGCTGGCAATCAAGGGATTTTCGTTGCGGAGCGATTCGAGCCAGGCGACACGACCGTGATCGTCCATCTCCAGGGCCTGGTCCAGGTAGGGGCTCACGGCTTGCCACAAGACAGGATCTGGTTTAGACATGGGTTCTCTCCCCGAGGAACGAGATAGAGGAGTGTCTCAAATGGACATACTGTGTGTCAATTTACCAGAGGTAATCGTAGCGGATGGCCATGCTCACTCCGGGAGATCACCGCGAATGCTGCTGTACAAATAGATTCGCGCCTTCTCCCAGCGTCGCTGCACGGTCCGTTCCGACAAACCGCGGAGTTCAGCAATTTCCCCAAAGGAGAAACCGCAGAAGAACTTCAAATCGACAACTTCGACTAGCGACGGGTCCACTTTGCCAAGCTCGTCCAAAGCATCGCTGACTTCTGTGAGCTCGCGACAAACGGCAACGTCTACGACATTGAGGCCGTCAACGGAAGTAATCGCGAATGCGCCGCCTCGTCTCAGGGCACGGCGGTTGCGGGCATGGTCGATGATTAAGCCACGCATCACGCGACCGGCGTAGGCCATAAAGCGTGCACGGTCGGGGAAGGTGGCGCCATCTCTCTTTGCCATATCCAGATAAGCCTCGTGCAGGAGTGTGGTAACGCTGAGGCTTCCGCCGGCTTGGACTCGCCTGAGTTCGCGTCCGGCGAGGCGATGGAGTTCGGTGTAGAGCGCATCGAAAAGCGCAGGCGCCGCGGAATTATCGCCGCTTTCTACCCGGCCGATGAGGGAGGGAATGGAATCCACGGGGCCCCCCGAATCTTGGTGAGAAGCCATACAGGAGTCTCTCAAATGGATATCGGCCACGTCAATTTCAGACATCACATTGTCAGGGCGTATGGCAGGCAGCACTGCCGCGGGAAAAGGGCCGTGCTGAAGCCCGGCGAAGGCTGGCCTGGAAAGGCCAGCCGCGGCCAGGATTGGCCGCCCCACACGACGGCGAAATGTCCAAACTCCAGGGCCGGGCTGAAGGTGGTTTCGCCGTAGAGTTTCCTTACGCTTTCCTTACCGTTCGCTTACACCGAATTTGCCGGACCTGCCTCATAGTGAAAGCCATGAAGACATGCTTGCTGTTCTGCATTTCCGCCGTTCGCAGCACCCTGTGTTGCTGTGTGTTCGCGATTGCCGTCTACGGGCAACCGCATCAATTGCAGTTTGTCCGGCAGTTCGGTCCCACCGTCGGCGCTGTGAGCGACATCGCTTCCGCCACCGCCTCGCGGGGTGGATTTCACGTCGTCGCAGGCCGTACCAATGGCGCTTTCGCGGGTGAAACCAACGCCGGTGCAAGCGATATCTTTGTCCGCAAATACAACGAATCCGGCAACCTCCTCTGGAGCCGCCAGTTCGGTTCGGCTGGCGACGACAGCCCCACGGGAGTCGCCATCGATTCCGCGGGCAACATCATTGTTGCCGGCACCACGTGCGGCGTACTCCCGGGTCAGTTCTCGGCGGGAGATTGCGATGTCTTTCTGCGCAAGTTCGATGCCGCCGGCGCCACCAGTTGGACCCGCCAGTTCGGCACCCTCAATCGGGAATTCTCCGGCAAAGTCGCCGTCGACGGCTCCGGCAACATTGCCTTCGCCGGCACCACCCGCGGCAGTTTTCTCAGCTTCACTATCTCCGGATTCAACGACGCCTTCGTCACCCGCTACGACGCTGCGGGCAACCAGTTGTGGCTCAAGCAATTCGGCACTACCGGGAGCGATGAGGCGAACGGAATCGGCATTGATGGCGGCGGCTTCATTGTCGCCTGCGGTGGAGTTGACGGCTCGCTGAACGGGCAGACGGCGCTCGGTGCGAGCGACGGCTTTCTCACAAAGCTCGACACCGCCGGCGCAACGCAATGGACCGCGCAGTTTGGCTCGAGCGACGGCGAGCGCTGCGTCGATCTGTCCATCGATCCGTCAGGGGGCATCTACGCCGTGCTGAGTGGAGCCCTGCGCCAGTTTCGCCAGTTCACGTCCGCCGGAGCTCCAGTCAGCATCATCGGTTTCGGCCCCGAGATCACCGGCATCGCGGCTGACGCGACGGGTGTCTCGATCGTCGGCTTCACGCCATTCGCCACGCTCGAGGGCCAGGCTAACGCGGGCGGCAACGACGCCTATGTCCGCCGCTACAACACGGCCGGCGGCGGATGGACCGATCTCTTCGGTACAACAGATTCCGAAAGCGCTCTGGCCATTTCCACGCACGGCACCAAGGTCTTTATCGCGGGCCACACCAACGGCGTTCTACCGGGAGAAGCGGCCAACGGACTCGGTGACGGATTCGTGCGCCAATACTCGATCGCCGGGACAGAGGAGTGGACTGATCAATTCGGCGGTCTTGGACCGGCCACCAGTTTCGGCGCGGGTGTGCATGTTACAGCTACGCGAATCTTCACCGCCGGCCAGACCAACGGCGCCATGCCGGGTAACACGCACCTTGGCGATAGCGACGGCTATCTCAGTGCGCACGATATCAATGGAAACACGCTCTGGATTCGGCAATTCGGATCCAACACGTTCGACACCGCGTCCGCCGTAGGCGCGGACGCCGCCGGCAACGTGTATGTGGCAGGCTATACGAGCGGCATGCTTCCAGGCGCCGCTCGCACCGGGGACACTGACGGCTTCCTGAAAAAGTTCGACGCCGCCGGGAACGAGATCTGGACCGTTCAGTTCGGCACTGAGCTGAACGGGATAGTGCAAGTCAACGGCTTGGTGGCGGACGCCGCCGGCAACGTCTACGTAGCCGGCAACGCCACTCTTGCTTTCCCTGGCAAGAGCAACTCAGGGGACTTCGATGCCTTCGTGCGCAAATACTCGAGCGCCGGCTTCGAGGTGTGGACACGGCAGTTCGGCACGTCGTCGTCCGACTACGCTTTCGGCATCGCGCTTGACGGCGCTGGCGGCATCGTCGCGGCTGGCCAAACCTCTGGTTTTCTTGGGCAGGAGAAGTTCGGCAACGCCGACGGCTTCGTCGGTCGCCTTGACGCCGGTGGCAACATCACATGGCTTACGCAAATCGGAGTTGGCGCCGGACAGATTGCGAGTCTCGATAGGGTCACAGTCGGGGCAGATGGCTCCATCTACGCCGCCGGCAGCAATACCGGCGCGTACCCAGGCCAGGCGCCCGCGGGCGCTTTCGATATCTCTCTTGCGAAGTTGTCCAGCGCGGGAGCTTTGAGTTGGGTCCGTCAATTCGGCGGTTCGAGCAGCGACCGCGGAGTGGGCGTAGCCGTAGATGCGTCCGCCAACATCTCGGTGGTCGGCTCTCTTGGGAACACCGCGGTTTCCGACACTGCAATCCGCCGCTTCAATCCTGACGGCGCTGTCCTGGGAACGCTGGTCCACTCGACCCCGAATACGGATCTCACGTTCGCTGGAGCGGCCAATGCCGACGGCGTCATTGTCGCGACGGGCTACACGCAATCGGCGTTTTCGGGCCAGACGCAGTTCGGCCTGACCGACGTATTCATCAAGCAGTTCCTGCCGCCGAACAGCCCGCCAACCGTCGCGGCTAACGCGGCATCCATCGCGGCGAACGAAGGTTCGCTCGCGTCCAACAGCGGCACGTTCGGCGACCCCAATCCCGGCGACACTGTGACGCTCTCCGCATCTCCCGGAACGGTTACTAAAACCGGGGCCGCGGCGTGGTCCTGGTCCGGGACGGCCGTTGAAGGTCCATCTGTGCAGACCGTCACGATCACCGCCAACGATGGACGGGGTGGCATCTCCACGGCGACGTTCCAGTTGGCAATCGCCAATCGGCCGCCTGTGCTGGGAGTCGCCAGCGGCCCATCGGCACCCGTGGCCGCAGGGGCATCGGCCAACGTCGCGGCGCCCGTCTCCGACCCCGGCGTTCTTGACCCCATCACCTGCCGCTTCCAATGGGACGACGGCAGCGCCGACACAGTGAACGCGGCGGCCTCCGGCGCATGCAGCGCCGCACACATCTACGCGGCGGCTGGTGTCTACACAGTCACTATCATCGCCAACGACGACGATGGTGGCTCGGCGTCCACAGTATTCGCCTACGTCATCGTCTATGACCCAAGCACCGGCTTCGTCACTGGCGGCGGATGGATTCAATCCCTCGCCGGCGCCTACATCGCCGACCCGACTCTCGCCGGGCGGGCCAACTTCGGTTTCGTCTCCCGCTACCAGAAAGGCGCCTCCACGCCGACTGGGCAAACGGAGTTCCATTTCCAGGCCGGCAGCTTCCGCTTCGAAAGCACGTCGTATGAGTGGCTCGTCATCGCCGGCGCGCGCGCGCAGTACAAGGGAAGCGGGAACGTCAACGGCGTTGCCGGCTACGGCTTCCTGCTCACGGCTATTGACGGCCAGATCAACGGCGGCGGAGGTGTCGACAAGTTCCGGATCAAGGTATGGAGAAAGGCCACCGCCACTACGCCGGAGACGCTGGTTTACGACAATGTCCTCGGAGCCCCAGACACTGTCGATGGCGCCAATCCGCAGGCGATCGGGGGAGGAAGCATAACGATACACACCAAGTAAATCGCGCAAAAAGGATTCAGATGCTTGCCGGCCTCGATCAAGATCAGAAGTACAACTTCGCTCCGATCTGGATGACTCGGGTGGTCTGTCCCTGGACGCCGCCTCCGACTTTGCCGAAGTTGACCGAGCGGATGTTGCGATCGACGGAGCCGGGCTGAATGTTGTAGGTGTTGAAGAGGTTGAAGAACTCGGTGCGGAGCTCGGCGCGGCGGGATTCGCCGATGCGGAACTGTTTGTTGACGGAGAAATCGGTGTTAAGGATGCCGGGAAGGCGAATCGCTCCGGTGCGCGAAGCGTTCCCGTAGCTGCCGAAAGTGGCTTCGGAGAAGGCGGTGGTGTTGAACCAGCGCTGGTAGGTGCGCTGGCCGGCATCGAGGTTGGCCTTTTGGCCGGCAACCATGTTTGGTCGTGAGCCGACTCCGGTGCCGGTAGTATCGACGTTGAAGGCAATGTCGCCGGGGAATCCGCTTTGGGCGACGACGATTGCCGAAGCCTGCCAGCCGCCGAGCAGCGTGCGCATCAGGCCGGGCGCCCCGGAGAATAACGGGATGTCGTAGACCAGCGACTGGACAAAGCGCTGGGTGACATCGAAGCCGCAGAGCGAGCGCTCGCCCGACATATCGTAGATGTTCTGCAAGGTGCCGATGAATGAGCCGCCGCCTATGTCGGCTCCGATGTCGCTGGGGCCGGAGATGCATTTCGACCAGGTGTAGGCGGTGAGCGTGTTGAGGCCGCGGGCCATGCGGCGGTCGGCGCGGACCTGGAGGGAATGGTAGATGGAGTTGCCGATGGACTTGTCGCCCTGGATTGAGCGGGTAAAGTCGCGGTTGGGGCGGCGGGCATTGATGGCAGCGAGGCCGGCAGTGCGCGGGTCGACGATGACGTCTGGCCTGTTCATGGCAGGGAGGGTGACGCTGAGGCGGGTGCTCTTGGAGGCGACATAGCCGGCATCGACGAGGAAGCCGCCGAAGGTCTTCTTCTGGACCGTGAAGTTCCACTGCTGGATGTAGGCGTCGCGGTAGTAGGGATCGTTGGCGGGGACGGCGTTCAATTGCAGTGTCGGGGAGATGGCGCTGGCGAAGGGATTGGCGAAGAAGATCGTGGGACGGCCTGCGGGGGCTCCGTCCACCTGGTAGCTGCCCTTGGCCTGGGACGATTCCGTCATGCCGAAGGGGGCGTTGGGGTGGATGTGGTTGTAGTAGATGCCGTAGCCCATGCGGACGACGGCGTTCTTAGCGAAGGAGGGGCGCCAGGCGAGGCCGAAGCGCGGGGAGAAGTTGTTCTTGTCACCACGGACCATGCGGGGGAAAGCCGCTGTCGCGGGGGTCACCAGCCTGGTGACATAGACGCCGTTCTGCTCGATGTTGGTCATACGAGCCTGGGAATCGAACAGGGGCTGGAGGTAGTCGTAGCGCATGCCGAGGTTCATGGTGAGGCTCGGCGTGATCTTCCAGTCGTCCTGGAGGAAGTAGCTTTGCCAGAGGGCCTTGAGATCGGTATTGGTGTGGTCGGGGTTGATCTCGGCGTACTTGACGTAGCCGAGCATGAAGTCGGCGAGGGAGGATCCGGTGTAGGTTCCATCGAAGCGGAAAGTACCGCGGGCGTTGCGGGCCTGTTCGAAGGTGAAGCCGCGCTGCACGAAGTCGGCTCCGATTTTGAGGAAGTGCTTGCCGCGCTGCATGGAGACGATGTCGTTCAAGTTGTATACGGCGTTGGCGCGGATGCGCGGACCGATCTGGCGCTGGAGGTCGAAGACGCTATAGCCGCCGTCGAGGCCGTTGGCGATGGAGATGCTGGGCGGGCCGAAGTCGACCGGAAGTCGGGAGACAAGGGGGATCTTCATGGCTCCGGCGATGTCAAACTCGGGCTTGTTGGTGGTGCCGAAGATCTCGTCCTCGGTCATGTCGTTCCAGCCGAAGCGGGCTTCGTTGACGATGGAGGGGGTGAACGTGCGGGTCCAGGTGCCGGCGAGATTCTGGGTACGGGCATCGTTGTTGCGGACATCGTTGCCCCAGTAGGGGGTACCCTTCTCCTTGGTGGAGTTGCGGACGTAGCGGAAGGCAAGGGCATCCTTCTGGGTGAGAATGTGGTCCAGGCGGTAAGTGAAGTTGTCCTGGGTGGCGACGGCGCTGCGGGGCGTGTTGATGTAGTTGAGGTTTCCGGCAGACGTGTTCGGCTCAGGGGTGTACTTGAGGAACTCGATGGCTTGCGGGCTGAGGAGGGAACGCGGAACCTGATTGTTGAGGATGCCGATTCCCATTGGATCGCGCAGCGTGAGGGGCTGGCCGCTACGGGCGTCGCGGAGGGCGCTGAAGTCGCCATTGCGCATAGCCGTGGGAGGAACGAGGCGGTAGGAGGCGGTGGCTCCGGATGCGAGGCGGCCGCTTTCCCAGTTAAAGAAGAAGAAGGTTGTATTTTTGCCGTTGTAGAGTCTGGGGAGCAGGACGGGGCCGCCGATGTTCGCTCCGAACTGGTTGCGGTTGAGGCGGGGCGGGGTAACGTCCTTTTTGGCGATGGCGTCGTAGGTCTGGGTGAGCGCGTCGTTTCGGTTGAACTCCCAGAGCGTGCCCCGGAACTGGTTGCCGCCGCGGCGGGTGAGGATGGAGACCTGGCCGCCGGGGGCTCCACCGTATTCGGCGGAGAAGGTAGAGGTTTCGACGCGGAACTCGGCGAGGGAGTCGACGGAAAGAGCGAAGGGGTAGCTGTAAGCGTCGTAATCCATGAACTCGACGCCGTCGAGGTAGAAGCGATTATTAGTGTCCCGCGCTCCATTGGCGGACATGCCGGTGCCGCCGAATGCGGAGGAGGTTTCGCCGATGGAACCGCGTCCGCGGCGAACGGAGATCGAGCCCGGGGTTCCGGGGTTCACCCCCGGGATCAGTTGGGCCAGTTGGATGAAGTTGCGGCCGTTGAGGGGGAGATCGACGATCTTTTCGGCGTTGATCACGGCTCCTACGGAGGCGGATTCGGTTTGCAAGGCGGCGGCTTCTCCCGAGACCGAGAGTGTCTGCGAGACGTCGCCGATTTCGAGATGGACGTCAACTCGGGCGGTTTGGCCCACCTGGAGAACGAAAGAATCGATCTGGTAGGTGCGGAAGCCCTTGACCATTGCAGTTAGTGAATAGGTGGCCGCGGGGAGAAATGGAACGGAGAACGCACCGCTGCCATCGGTGGAGGTTTCGCGGGCGACGCCGGTCTGGAGGTTCGTGACTTTGACGAGGACGTCGGGGAGGACTGCTCCGCTCGGGTCAGTGGCGATGCCGGTGACGGTGGCGGTGATTTGCTGCGCGGAGACTGCGGTGATGGAAAGCAGCAGCAGGGAGAGGAATTTCGATATCAGCTTCATGGATGACCCCTTCTTGAGACTCTTAGGCATCATGGCGGCGGCAAAGTCCAGGAGCAAGTGAATTCTCGGCTAATTCTCGTGAAGACTTGGCTCTAAATGATTTACAGGACAGGAGAAGTGATAACATCCCAGTATGCCTAGGGACGTGCCGCTGCGCGAGAACTCCCGATTTGTGCTCCCGGCCGAGATGGACGAGCGCTGGGCGCTGGTGGCCCGGGTGTGGAACTCTGCTTTGCTGCGGCGGTCGGCGAAGCTGCGGGACCTGCTGGTGTATCTGTGTCACCGGTGGTGGGTGGAAGGAGTGGGAGAGGTCCGGGAGCAGGAAATCGGGGTGGATGTGTTCCAGCGGCCGCCGAACTACGACTCGGCACAGGACACACTGGTTCGGGTTCAGGCGTCGCAGTTGCGGAAGCGTCTGGAGCGCTACTTCCAAGAGGAGGGCCGGGAGGAGCCGGTGGTGTTGGAGATTGCAAAGGGAACCTACGAGCCGGTGTTGCGAGAGAGGCTTGCCGAAGCGAGCGCGGCGGTGGCGGAGACGGAAGCGGTGTTCGTCAAGGAGCCATTGCGGAAGGACAGACAATGGCCGGTATGGTTGCTGAGCGCACTTTGCGTGGTGCTTGCCGCGGTCTGCGTATCCCTTGTAGTGGAGCGCAGGGCTCCGGCTGTGGAAGGGGCGTCGCTGCGGCGATTCTGGAAGGCGTTTGCTCCCGCGGGAGAAGAAACCACGGTGGTGATCGCGGACGCGGCGTTTTCGGCTGTGCAGGACATGCTGCACCGGCCGATTCTGTTGAACGAATACGTCAGCCGCGGGTACCGCGCGGAGCTGGACCGGCCGCAGCATTCGGCGGAGCAGAAGGATACGCTACGGTATCTGATGGAGAGGCGGTACACGTCGCTGGCGGACGTGATGCTGATAAAGCGCTTGTGGGCGGCGAACGTTCTCGATCCGAAGCTGACCTCGGTGTCGTATTCGCGGGACCTGCATTTGCGCAGTTTCGAGAAAGGCAATCACATTCTGGTGGGTTCGCGGCGGGCAGTGCCGTGGGTGGATCTGTTTGACAAAGAACTCGACTTCCACTTTGTCTACGATGAGCGGACGCGAACCGTTCGGGTGGTGAACCGGCGGCCGCGTGCCGGGGAGCCGGGTTCGTTCGTGCTTCCGGAATCTTCCGATGGGCCGGGCGAGCGGTTTTCGCTGGTGGTGTCGCTGCGCAATCCGGGCAAGTCGGGGAATGTGCTGATTCTGTCCGGGCAGGAGATGTCGGGGACGGAGGCGGCGGCGACGCTGGTTACAACGGACCGTTTGTTTCAGGAGGTGCTGGCGAAGCTGCCGCCGGGAGATGGGGGTGTTCCGTATTTCGAGGCGCTGCTGCGGGTAAAGCACGTGGAGTACACGATGCAAGGGTACGAGATTCTGGCGGTGCATCCGCACTGATCAGCGACGAGATGGTGTGAGAGACGGGCTCGGACGATCTGTAACAGGGATTCCGGGACGCAGCCGGTTGCAGTGACGATGGGAGGGACCTCGCAACACCGGGGTGATCCAAGATGGGTGCCCATCCGGGCGGATTCGACTTCCGCTACTTCCCGATTGCCGCGAGTGCTGCCTTTGCGTCGGCTATGTGCATCAGCCTTCCCGCCGGCATGCGGCTCTGATTGGCCAGCATCCCCTGGTAACCGGAAACCAGCAGCGGCTCAGCGAGTGAAACCGAGTTCGCCGCGGCCAGGCTCCTCCCGCGGAGGCTCTCACAGTAGTATTCGCGCCAATCCTTCGACGCTCCACTCGAACACGCCTCCTCCAACAGCGCGCCGGCTTCCGCCTGGCTGCTCCGGCGCTCGCGGATGTCGGCCAGTATCATGAGCGCATCCCGCGTCTGCGGAGTCGAAAGTCCCAACGGCCGGCGGAGGCGCGCGACGGTGGCGGCCCAAGGCTCGGCCTACTTCGCGATCTGAGAGAAGTGGGTGGTGATCGGCGTCGCGGCACGGAAGCACTTCGTGAGGGAATCGGCTTCGAATGTTTTGATTGAAGAAGACGCCTTTGGAAGCGGCAAGTAGAAATGGGTACCGCCCTAAAACGCCAGCGTCTGGAGGCTTCTATCTAAGACTTCGGCAAGCTGAAGACACAACCAGATGATGTATGGCTGGGCGATGGTGCGCTAGTGATACGAGACTGCTGACACGCTTCCGGCCCGTACGAGTGCTCCCGGGGGGCGCATATTTATGCTCTGGCGGGAAACACGGAGTGGCCACATACTCGGGAACGTGCGAATCGCACACGGCTGGCCAACGATTGGCTAAACGGATTCCGAAGGAGGAACGATGAATCGAAGGCCCGCAGTATCGCCCTGACAGGCGCTTTAGCGTTTAGCATTCGGGCGCAAGCGTCGTTGGCGGCAACCCTATCGATCTGTGTCCCTATGTGGGTCGTGTCGTTTTCGGCGCACGCGAATCTGATTACGAATTTCAACGTCGAAGCTCCGGCGCGTCCGAGTACGCTGTCGTTGCTTTTGGGAAGTGTCACCCTGACTGGGTGGACGGTCACTACAGCGGAAATCGCGCAGGTCAGGAACGGAAATTTTGCGGGTATCAACGCCGCACACGGCCCCTATTCGGTGGATTTGACCGGTAGCCATGATTTGTTCGCAGGCGAGAAAGAGTACTCACGCAAACGGAAGGAGTGAACGATGAGCAACTTTTGGGATGATGCCAAAAAATTGGGCGGCGCTGCCGCGGGCGCCGCTGCCGGCATTGCTCTGGGTGGTCCATTGGGGGTGCCAGGTGCGGTTGCAGGTCTCGGCGGTGCGCTTGCCGGCACAAGCGACCCGGCCCAGGAGGCGATCAAGGCGGCTGAAAAAGCACTTGCGACCGCTTCAAAGGTCGGCGCCGATATCGCCGTAGGCATCGGAGAAGTGATCATAACAGTCACGGAAACAGCAATCGAAATCCTGAAAAATTTGATCCCAGGAGCGATCGGCATCCGCCCATTGCGAGCACATGAAGCTGCGCTGGCAGATCGCGTATTCAAAGGCTCCGTTCAACTCCACCGTATCCGTATTGTCTCCGTCTATGGCGTCGGGGCGCGTCCTTTCACCATTCCAGGCAGCATGATTGGGACGCTCGGCTGGCGGGTTCCCGTCATCGGTCCTTTGCTCGCGTGGACTTCGATCCTCTCCGGCATAAGCAACCAGTACCTCGTCTTCATGGGCGATGATGGCTATCGTGACACGATCAATTACCAGTTGGGAAAAGTGGCCGATGGAACCGCCAAGACATTTCCTGGTCAGACACTGATCCACGAACTGACGCATGTCTGGCAAGGTCACCGTCACCTTTTTGCATGGGACTATGTCTTTAGCTCCCTTTGGAACCAATGCAGGTGTGGCGTTTCGGGCACCAGCGCATATAAGTATACGCCGGGAAAGCAATGGTCCGAGTATAATCCAGAGCAACAGGCGTCCATTGTTGAGGACTGGTTTGTATTTACACAGGGGGCGATGAATCTGACCTTGGGTACTGAGCTACTGCCTTACATTGAAACGAACATACGGCCAGGATCCCTCGATGCTCAATCCAGCAAGTTGAGCGTTGCTTCTAGTGGCCTGACGAAGCTCCTTGATAGGCCAATCGCCCCAACGATGACTCAACTGTTGGATGTAATAGATAAGCTGCAGGCACAACGCGTGGCCTTCTTGCCCCAGCGCTATACCCCTTCCGGAATGGCGAAACTCGCGGTGCTGGACGCTGAAATCACGCGGTACAGGTCCATGGTGGCAGCCATGGTCGCCCAGGGCCACCTCATCGACGACAGAGCCAAATTCGCGCTCAACATGGGGCAGGGGGTGCGTCTCTCGGCCACGGCTCCGGCAATTCGCAAACGGCCATGAACTCCCGCAATCCGGCCAGCCGGAGAATGACCACTGACCGCCACCATACTCGAAACCCCGCGGATTGCGTGCCCTGCTAAGATCTTTATTCGTAACGGAGGGCCCGCATGGGATCGACTTGTGTGGGCTCAGTGTTCGCTCACATCACCGGGCACCATGGTGGAACTGACCCAAGTAGCGCGCAGGCAATTGCCTTTGAACGGCGGAGCGTGTATATCTGTTGAGTAACCGTGCCGAGTCTCATCTTACTCCTCACTTCCCTCGCTTGGGGAGAGCAATTGCCCATGGTTGTGCTATCCGCACGCGACGGGCTTCCCGCGGGCACGGTCCCGCGAATCCTGGCCGATTCCAGAGGATATGTCTGGTTTCCGCACTCCGAAGGTCTCACACGATACGACGGCAACAGTTTCCATTCCTTCACAAAAGCGGACGGTCTGCCATCCGATCGCGTATACGACATCATCGAACGCGCCGGTGGCACTTACTGGATTGCGGCCAAGGAGCACCTCTGTTTGTTTGACCCGCAAGGCGGAAAGCGCCGTTTCCGCTGCGAATCGCCGGGGTTAGGCGAGATCTACGCTCTCTTGGAAGAGGAGGGCGCGATGTGGTGTGGAACCGAACACGGGCTATGGCGGCGCAACACCGGAAAAGCGTGGGAGCCGGTTCCCGGCGTGAAGGCGGAACCTGCCGGCCGCTCGATTGCCGTACGCCGGTTGTTGAAGGATCGCCGTGGCGCCGTTTGGGCAGCGACATTTTCCGGTCTGTACCGGTTCCACGCGGGTAAGTTCGATCGATGGACCAGGGCCGAGGGTTTTCAGGACGACTACTTCGTCACGGTGAATGAAACCCCGGGCGCGATCTGGGCCTCCACGCAAACGCAACTTTTGAAATTTGCAGTCGACTCGCAGTCAGGCGGTGCACGAATCACCGCCCGCTACGGCCGCGCGGACGGCCTTCCGAGCGAATACGTAACAGACATCCGTTTCTGGCAAGACTCGGTTTGGGTAGCCACATTCCAGGGATTGGCACGCCTGCTGCCTTCAGGAAAATGGCAAACCATCGAGCTGGACCATACCATCCGCAATCTGCCTCTGGAGTCCCTGGCCACAGATTCTCAAGGCGGCCTCTGGCTGGGCACCGATGGAGGCGGGGCGGCACGGCTGCCGGGATCCGGTTTCTCCCGATTCACGGAATCCGATGGCCTCCCGATTCCCAAGGTGTGGGCCATCATGGAGGACCAAAAGGGCGACTTGATGGTGATCACCAAAGACCAGGACCAGTACGCACTGAACCGTTTCGACGGGTTGCGTTTTCATCCCGTCCGGCCCGCTAGCCCATACGGTCCGCTGTGGGGATGGAGTTGGTCCCAGATTGCCGTCCATGCCCGAGCGGGAGACTGGTGGCTGGCAACGTCGCTTGGACTGCTTCGCTACCAAGGCGGACTGCGGGGGCAACCTTCGCGCGTGGCGGAGTTGGGGCCCGCCAGCGTGTCCAGGGTATTTGAAGAACAGAGCGGAGCCATTTGGGCCAGCATCTACGAGGTTGCCAATAACGGACTCTTCCGCCGTGACCCTGCCACCGGACGCTTTCGCAGTTTCAGTGAAGCTGACGGGTTGCCGTCGCTCAAGGACGCCACTACCTCTGCGTCCTGCTTCGTCGAGGACCGGCATGGCCAGGTTTGGATCGGCCTGCTATACGCCGGCTTGCTCCGATACCGCAACGGACGCTTCGATCAGTTTTCGGGCCGAGTGTCGGGCGCCCCGGAACACGGCGTGCGTGCTTTGTTGATCGATCGCCGCGGGAGCTTGTGGGTGGGAACCAGGAGCCAGGGCATGCTTCGAGTGGACAACCTCCAGGCCGAGACGCCAACCTTTACAACATACGACCGCTCCGTCGGTTTGTCCAGTGATTTTGTTTCTGCCTTGGCGGAGGACCTGCAAGGGAGAATCTACGCCGCCGGCGCAGGATCGGTGGACAGCCTGGACCCTCAACAGCAGCCGCCGCTTCACCCCCGCCGCATGACAACAGCCGACGGAATCATCTCGGGAAGACTTCGGGTAGCGTTCCGCGACAGGCACGGCGCCCTCTGGTTCGGCGGCGACCAGGGCATCTGCCGCATCATCCCGCGCGAAGAGCCCGCGCCTGAAACCTCGGTTCTCATCCACTCTATACGGGTCAACGGCGAAAGCCAGCCCATCTCCGACCTGGGGGAAGCGGAGCCCGCGACCCTCTCGCTCGCGTCCTGGCAGCGGCAGGTGATGGTGGAATTCGGCGGTTTCCGTCACGATCTTCGGTACCAGACCTGGCTCACCGGCGTGGATTCCGATTGGTCCGCTCCTTCCACGGTCCGCAATGTCTTCTTGTCATTGACTCCTGGCGCGTACCAACTGCTGATTCGCGGCGTTTCCCCGAACGGCGTCGTCGGTTCCAGGCCCGCCCGAGTGCTGTTCTCTGTCGCCGCACCGGTCTGGCAGCGCTGGTGGTTCTTAATCCTCACGGCTGCTGCGTTGATAGGCGCCGGCTACTGGATCCACCTGCTTGTGCTGGAACGCAAGCTGGCCATTGAACGCACCCGCTCGGTCATCGCAACCGATCTGCACGATGACATCGGCTCCAGCCTCGCCCGAATCTCGGTGCTGAGCGATGTGCTTCGCGCACAACTGGGCCGCACCTCCACCCACTCGCCTGTCATCGACCAGATTGCAACTTCGGCGCGCGACGTGATTGAAAAGATGAACGACATCGTTTGGGCGATCGATCCGCGGCAGGACACACTTTCCGACGTTGTCGCGCGCATCCGTCGTTTCGCCTCCGACGTCTTGGACGCGAAAGCGATTCAATGGAGCTTTGAGACGCCGCCTGTCTCCGAGGAACTCAGTCTGTCATTAGCGCAAAGACGGCATTTGCTCTTGATTTTCAAAGAAGCGATTCACAACATCGTGCGGCATTCCAAATGCCAGACAGCCGAACTGCGCATCGAGCTGGATGGAATCGCGTTGCGGGCGCGCATCAAAGACGACGGTACCGGCATTCCAGCCGGATCGACGCGTGGGCGAGGTCTCAACAGCATGTACAACCGCGCCGTTCAGCTTGGCGGCAGCCTCGACGTGATCTCAACACCGGGAAGCGGAACAGAAGTGTCGTTGCGGATTCCTCTCGGCGGGACTGCATAAGGTCACAGAAATGGACACGATCCGGGTAGCGTTGATTGAGGACGATTCGGCCACACGAGAGGGCCTTCGCATGTTGATTGATGGCGCCGACGGCTTCCAGTGTGCCGGCGCGTTCTCGTCGGCGGAAGAAGGATTGCGGCGCCTGCGCTCGTCTCCCGACGTCCTGCTGCTGGATGTTGGCTTGCCCGGCATGTCCGGCGCTGAGTGTGCGAGCCTGTTCTCGGAACGGTTTCCCGGCATGCAAATCGTGATGCTGACGGTTGTCGCGGATCGCCGGCACGTGTTCCTCTCCATCTGCAATGGCGCATGCGGATACCTTCTGAAGAACATTTCCTCGGACCGCCTGCTCGAATCCATCCGCCACGCTCACCAGGGCGGATCACCGATGTCGCCCGAGGTAGCAAGCCAGATTCTCACGCTCTTTCGCAAAACGATGGCGCCCATCGAGGCTGTGGCGAAACTGACACCGCAGGAAACAAAGCTGCTTGGCCTGATCGCCCAGGGATACAGTTACCTCAACGCGGCGGGCCAAATGGGCATTGCGGTGAATACGGTTCGCAATCATATCCGCAGCATTTACGAGAAGCTGCATGTGCATACAAAGTCGGAAGCGGTCAGCAAGGCGCTTCGTGCCGGCTTGCTCGACTGACGTCGCTGATGCTAGTTCCACGACCAGCGCGTCAAGGTGAGGAGCCATCGGGCCGGAGAGCATCCTATCGAGAACGTACGGTGCTGGGAAATATGTTTCGACCAAGGTTTTCTCCTTCCGGCCCAGTTGGCAGGTCGGGAAAAGGTCGCAGGATAATGCCGAGTGAAGCAATCGCGGCAGATGCGCCATTGTAGGCCCCGCGTGCCGGTCACCGAGTTTACTCAGGGTTATCCGGTACTCGGCTTCGCGCCGAAACACTCGCGCTCATCCAAGATGCGTGCGTGCCCATCCCGGCCGCGATTCGAATTCCTCGGAAAACGCAGCTTCCCGGCGTTAACTACTTCCTTATCGTGGCAAGTGCCGCCTTCGCGTCGGCGATGTGCATCAGCCTTCCCGCCGGCATGCGGCTCTGATTGGCCAGCATCCCCTGGTAACCGGAAACCAGCAGCGGCTCAGCGAGTGAAACCGAGTTCGCCGCGGCCAGGCTCCTCCCGCGCAGGCTTTCGCAGTAGTATTCGCGCCAATCCTTCGACGCGCCGGTTGAACACGCCTCCTTCAACAGCGCGCCGGCTTCCGCCTGGCTGCCCCGCCGCTCCCGGATGTCGGCCAGCATCATGAGGGCATCCCGCGTCTGCGGATTCGAGAGTCCCAACGGCCGGCGGAGGCGCGCGACGGTGGCGGCCCAAGGCTCGGCCTCTTGAAACTTGTGCTGGCGCACATAGCACAGGCTCAACGCCGCCATCGAACGCACCGTATATTCATCCGTATCGCTCCACATGCGGCGCTGCACCGTTACCGCATCGAGCAGCATCTTCTCGCCATCCGCCCACTTGCCCTCAGTACAGTACAAGTCCCCGAGAAGAGAAACATCAATCAACGTGCTTCGATTCTCTGCGCCGAGCACCCGGCGCCGCACGCGCAATGACTCCTGGAAGAGCGCCTCGGCTTCCCGAAAACGCTTCAGATCCCGATACAGGGCGCCGAGGCTGTCCTGCACGTACAGGCGGTAGGGATGTTCCTCATTCATTCGCTCCGCCGCTATCTGCATCGCCTGCCGCAGGTATGGCTCCGCCTCCTGGAACCTTCCCAGGCGAATATACAAATTACCCAGGTTGGAAATGGGGTCGCGGGGAACAGGATTCAGGTGCTTGCCCGCTTCGATCACCTGAAGATACAAAGCCTCTGCTTGTTGAACCATCCCGCGCGCATGGTAGGACACCGCCACGTCGCCCATTGCATCAATGGTCGCGGGGTCGGACGGGCCCAGCACGCGGCGCCGGATTTCCAGCACCTTGCCACGCAAGTCCGCCGACTTTTCGAGTTGCGCCAGCTCGTTGTATGTGGCGGCAAGCTCGCTCATCGCTGTCAGCACGAGTGGGTTGCTCTCGCCCAATGCCGCGGTACCGGTCCGGATAGCCTCTTCGAGCAGCGAGACGCCATGATCGCCGCTCCCATAACCACGGCGGACAAAGCCCAGGCGGAGCAACGAAGCGACGAGGTCCGGATGCCCGGCGGGCAGAAGACGGCGGCGAATGGCCAGCGCACGTTCCAGGTGCTCGTCGGCCGAAGGATAGATCCCGATCCGCGTATAGGTCTCGCCGATCGTCTGCCGGATGGACGCTTCCACCAGCGGCTGTTGTCCGAACTTTCCCTGGACGCGGGACGCAGCGCGATCCAATGCTTCCCGCACCTTGAGATTCGCATCCGGCTTGGGGCCGGCCTGCGCGAGATCGTCCGCCTGGGCGAGCACGTCGCTGAGAAGAAAGTTCACCACGGCGTCGGCGCGGGAACGCTCCGTTCGGGCGATATCGCGTTCGCGTGCGTTTCTTGCCGCAAGCACCGCCATGGCGATGCCAAATCCCAGGATGACCAGCGCCAGTACCGCTGCGGCTGTCACGCCGGTGCGATAGCGGCGGACGAACTTGGCAGCGCGGTACCTGGCACTCGCCGGGACCGCTAGAATCGGCTCGTCGGTGAGATAACGCCGCAGGTCGTCTGCGAGCTCGGACGCCGAGGCGTAGCGGTTGTGCGGCTCCTTGGCCAGGGTCTTGTGAACGATAGTTTCGATGTCGCCGCGGAAGTCGCGATGGATGGCTCCGAGCGGGGTGGGATCGTCCTCGCGAATCGCTCGCAGCAACTCCGGCAGGGCGCGGGGTCTGGTTTCGTACGGCAGGCGGCCCGCCAGCAACTGGTAGAGAATGACGCCGAGCGAGTAGATGTCGCTGCGGATGTCCACACCCCGCGGGTCGCCCAGCGTCTGCTCGGGACTCATGTAATCGAGGGTGCCGATCAATTGACCGAGGTCGGTCTGGCGGGAGGCCTGAGAATCGCTGTCGAGTATGCGTGCGACGCCGAAGTCGAGGATCTTCGGCTGCCCGGAACTATCCACGAGAATATTGCCCGGCTTCAGATCGCGATGCAGGATGCCCCGCTGGTGCGCGTGGTTGACCGCGTCGCAGACCTTGGCTATCAGTTCCAGCCGCTGTCCGGTCGATAACGAGAGCTCCGCGGCGTATGCAAGGAAGGGGCGGCCCTCGATGAGCTCCATCGCGAAATACGGTTGCGCGCCGGCGCCGGCGTCGTAGATCTGCGCGATCCCCGGATGTTGCAGCCGTCCCAGCGCCGCCGCCTCGAACTCGAAGCGGCGCAGAACGTCGGCGCTGATCATCGGCGTCCGGATGACTTTGAGTGCGACGATGCGCTGTGGGTTTTTTTGCTCGGCCCGGAAGACGATGCCCATGCCACCCTCGCCCAGCACGCCGAGGATGCGATAGGGTCCAATGAACTCGGGCCAGGTGGGGCGATGCGCGAATACGTCGGCCGCCAGACGGGAAGGCGGAATCTCCAGGAAATCGCTGGTGCCCAGGTCCGCCGCAAGCAGGCTCTCTACTTCGGAATGAAGCTCGGGTTCTCCGGCGCACTCGCGGTGGAGGAACGCAGCCCGATCCGAGGAGGGGAGGGCCGAAGCCTCGAGATAGACGCTTTCGACTCGGGGTGTCACGACTTGCCCATTCCGAGCTCACGGGCGAGCCAGGCGCGGGCGCTCTGCCAGTCGCGCGTGACCGTGACCGGAGAGACGCCGAGAGCCTCGGCCGTTTCTTCGATGCTCAACCCGCCGAAATAGCGCAGCTCGACCACGCGGCACTTGCGAGCATCGGCCGCTTGTAGAGACTTCAATGCCTGATGGACGGCAAGCACCTGGTCGGCCTCGCGCTCGACGGCGAGGTCGTTCTCGTCGACGGAAACCTGCCGCGCGCCGCCTCCGCGCTTCTGGGCCAACCGGGCCTCGGCATGATTCACCAGCACCTGCCGCATCGCCATGGATGCCAGCACGAAGAACTGTTTGCGATTCTGGAAGCTCCGGCCGTCCTGGCCGGCCAGCTTCAGCCAAGCCTCATGAATCAAGGCTGTTGGCTGTAGAGTGTGCCCTGGCGGCTGGCGGTTCCAGTGGTACTGGGCGATCTGGCGGAGTTCCTGGTAAGCCAGAGGCATCAGCCGATCGAGGGCGGACTCATCGCCTTCGGCCCACAAAGAAAGTAGCCTTGTTATTTCCCCGGACGCCTCCATACGTGTGATGTCACATCATCGCACACGGACGGGCGGGTACAAAATATTTTCGCCGCGGGTGACGTGAATCAGGCCCGCTTCCTGTTTCTTCCGGTAGCCAGCCTCACATTCTTTCGGAGGGAATATGAAGAAGATCCTGATGCTTTCGTGGCTGCTCGCCGCCGCGGCTACACTCCCGGCCGCTCCGGCCGCATACAATCTGTCCTTTACCGGAGGGCCCGTTGTTCCCACTGCCGGTAGCTTCACCTACGATGCTTCGCTCGCTGTGAACCCTTTCTCGTCGTTCTTCGTGACAGAAGTTGGATCCTTGTTCGATTTCACGAGCGCTGCCAACGCATTCACGGGCAACGGCCCGGTGGGCGTCTGCAAAAGTAGCCAGAGCGCGGCGGGGCTCTTCAACGCTCTAACCACGGCAGGTTGCCAGACCGTTTGGACCTATCAGGACGGTGGCATCTCACAGCTTTTTCAAATCTTGACTTGTTCTGATACATCTACCTGCGGCGCTGACGGAGCCGTTTACGCTCTTGTTAACGTGGGCGGCGGCGGGTCACCCATCTCCTTTGGGGTTATTGCGGCCACCCCGGCAAGCACCGTGCCCGAGCCCGGAGTGCTGTGGCTCTCCGGAATCGGCATCGTTGCATTGATGGCGCGGGGTTGGGCACGCAGGAAGCGATCGGGGGCAGTCTCCGGCAGTTGACTCTTTCTCTTGACTTGCCCAGGAGCAGGTCTTCCGCAAAGCCTGGCCGCCGAAGGAGCGTATCAGTTCAGGTTCTTAACGAGCCCGAGCCCGTGCTACTTATGGCCGAGACCCACGAAAGAGCCGTGCACATTGCGGAGCGCTGCGGGTATTCAATCTTTACGTGTAATGTCACATCCTCGCACACGGATGGGCGGACGCAAAATATTCTCGCCGCTGGTGACGTGAACCGGGCCCGGTTCCTGTTTCTTCCGGTAGCCAGCCTCACATTCGTTCGGAGGGAATATGAAGAAGAAGATCCTGATGCTTTCGTGCCTGCTCACCGCCGCATCCGCGTTACTCCAGGCCAGTCCGGTCACCTACAACCTGTCCTTTATCGGGGGCCCCATCGTTCCTACTGCCGGTAGCTTCACCTACGACGCTTCGCTCGCGGTGAACCCTTTCTCGGCATTCCTGGTTACACAAGGCGGAGTCTTGTTCGATTTGACGATCGATGCCAACGCATTCACGGGCAACACCGATGTGGGCCCCTGCAAGAGTGGCCAGAGCGCGGCGGGGTTCTTCAACGCTCTCACCACGGCCGGTTGCCAGAGCGCTTGGAACCATGGGAACGTTGGTCCCTTTCAGATGTTTCAAATCATTGTTTGTGCTGACGCGTTCGTCTGCGATGACGGAGCCGCTACCGTTATAGTTACTGCCGGCGGGCCAGCCAGTTCCGCCGGGTTTGTCGCCGCCACCCCGGCAAGCACCGTGCCGGAGCCTGGCGCACTGTGGCTCTCCGGAGCGGGAATCGTCGCCTTGATCGCGAGGGCTCGGAGGAAGCGATCGGGGGGGGTTCCGGCAGTTGACTCGTTGTCGTGACGCCGTGGACTTCGTAGTACATGTTGATTCCATTGACTGGCGCGAGGCCCGTCGCGTCATTTAAGGAGCGTTTGTTTGATGGATTGGCTGCGTCATTTTGTCTCAGTACTTGATTCCAGGCTGGCGAGAAGCTCGTCGAGTTGGTCGAGGGCCTCGGGCATCGCGCCCGTCGATCCGGAGTCAAGCGCCTCCTTCGAGGGATAGCGATCGTGCAGGACCAACAACGTCTTGCCTGCGTTTTCATCGAAGGTCACCGTGGTGACGGTCTTGCCGCTGTCACCTTCCTCGTTGGTCCAAACGAGGCGCGAGTGAGGTGTTACTTCGAGGTACGTGCCGAAGAACTCCATCGTCGAATCTTCGTGGCGAAACACCAACCGATACTGCCCCCCAACGCGAACATCCATTTCGCAGGAAAGCAGGGTGAGCCCATAGGATTTTGGTACCCACCACCTCCTGAACAGTTCTGCCTTGGTCCACGCCTCGAACACGAGGCGCGCAGGCGCGTTGACGGTGCGTGTGACGACGAGTTCGCGCTCGGACTTCCGCTCCACCGTCGTGGGGTTCTTCGTGGGGGTGGCCTCATTTTCTCTTCTTACGTCCATTTGCTTTCTCCTTCCGTTTCAATTCCTCGACAACAATGTCCAACTCGTCGAAGCGCGCGGCCCAGAGCTGGCGATACCTCTCGATCCATGCCGCCTCTTCTTCCAGTGCGCGCAGCCCGAGCTTGCAGGTCCGCACGCGCCCAACCTTCTCTGTGCTGACGAGCCCCGCATGCTCTAAGACGCCTATATGTTTCTTCATGCCCGTAAGGGTCATGTGGAACCTCCCGGCAAGGGCTGTGATCGAAGCGTCGGCACGCCCGAGTTGCTCCAGAACGCCGCGCCGGGTGGCGTCCGAGAGCGCGCCGAACGAGGCATCGAAGTGGGCTTGGCAATACTGAACCATACGGTTCAGTATACAACATGGGTGACGGCATGCAATCAGCGATGTCACTGGGTGGATCGTCACCATCCGGAAGCTGGGCAGGCATAGTGGCACCGCCCATTCGTATTGGGATGCTGGTGGGAGTAAGAGTTCGAATCCAGAGTGGGCACGAACTGATGGTGCACTAACACCGCGCGTTTCTATGCCGATAAGACGTTTCTATGCCGATAAGACAGAGATATGCAGTTCGCTAGAACAACTGTGTGTTTCCTGATGTCCGCCGGGGCGTTCGCACAGAGCGGCTCGAACGGAGTCTATGGTGGTTATGTCGGCAGTGAGCGTTGGTTTCAAGTGATGCGCCAGTCGGCACAGAACCAGGCGGCCTTGGCTGCGCTGGGACGATCCGGAAGCGGGTCCGTTCACGTTGCTCCGGGCTTTGTCGAGTATGCGGGCGTGGTGCAATTCCCGGGAGGAAACCCATTTCCGAAGCAACGTCTGCCTGATCTTCGCATCGTCTGCCGGAATCCCGCTGCGGACGGAGTGGAGCGGGCGCCGTGGTTGGATAGCGACAATAGTTTCTACACGCATCTCAAGCGGGGCGAGACGTATGATGTGTTCTGGATGTACACATTTGGCGGGCGGGAACAATTTGGCACGATTACGATCTCGCGGACGGCGTCTTCGCCGCAGAGGTCGGTGCTCACGTATTCCCCGCCGGCACCAGCGTCGTCCGAGCGCAGGACCGAGGCGCCCGCGGCGACGGGTCCTTCGTGGCGAGACGTTGCTTCGCTCAATCCGGATGTCTTCGATCTCTCCAGTTTCCCGAGGCGTCCGACGAACTTCGAAGAGCAGAAGATCATTGATGCGATGGAGTCGGCGAGAGGCCCCGGCGCGGATCCGCTGCTCAAGGCGGACGCGCATCGAAGGCTGGCGAATTACTACGAGGCGCGCGGTCTCATGGAGAAAGCACGACTGGAAATGCAGCGGTCGAAGTATTGGAGCAAATAGCCGGGAGGTAGCGGCGCTGATGCGGCGCCGGCCGCGCGTTGCACCGTCCGGTGCCCAATCAACTAACTGGGGCCGGATGAGAAACGGCCAATTGACAATCGGCCGGGGGCTGGCCTGGAAAGGCCAGCCGCGGCCAGGATTGGCCGCCCCACACGACGGCGGACGGCAGCTTGACAAGCTGCCCCACGGTCTTTTTTTTAAACTTTCTTTGCGGACCTGGGGTGATTTTCCGCAGTCATGATTACCGCGCTGCTGCGCGTAACTCAGGGCCATGCGGAGGTGCTGCCAATGGCAACATCTTTGCCGGCGCGATTGTACAGATCAGCTATACATTCGAATCGACCGCAGCCGACCAGGTACCGGGCGACCCATCCACGGGGAGTTATCTCTCCGTGGGCCCTCCCTTCGCCATGACGTTCACGTTCCCCAACCAGGTCTTCACGGGTGCTGATTCCATACACGTCGGAATCTTCAACAGCCTCGTGGACCAGTCAGGCAGGGCCTGAAGAAGTCACCCAAAGCCACTCAGCGAGCGCCGGCCGCACTAAAGCTGGCGAAGGCAATGCCAGTGCTTTATGTGTCGGATGTGCAGGCAGCGGCCGATTTCTATCGCGACAAGCTCGGATTTACAATCGACTTCCTCCACGGCCAGCCTGCGTTCTACGCCTCCGTCAGCCGTGATGAAGCCTGCATCCATCTGCGGTTCGTTCATCAGCCGATGTACGTCGCCGGCCTTCGCGAAAAGGAGCAGGTGATTGCCGCTTTTGTGGTGGTCGCCAACGTGAAGGGACTTTTCGCGGAGTATCAAACGCGCCAAGTCGCCTTTGTTCACCGGCTCAAGAAGGAGCCGTGGGGGCAATCCTCGTTCATCGTCTCGGACCCGGACGGAAACGCTCTTTGCTTCGCCGGATGAAGTCATCGCCCGGCCCCGCGGCCATACAATTGGACATGGTGGAGTTGCTATGGATCGCTTCGATGCTGGTGTCCGCTGCCTTGGCGCAGACTCCGGGTATTCAATTGACAACCGTCGTCACGGGGTTGGGCGCACCCACGGATATTCAACATGCCGCCGACGGCAGTAACCGTCTCTTCCTCGTCGAGCAGGTAGGCCGCGTCCGCATCTTCCAGAACGGAGTGCTGCAGTCGACGCCCTTCCTGGACATTCGCAACAAGACAACCGGCAGCGGCGAAAGAGGACTCCTCGGTCTCGCTTTCGCGCCGAATTTCCCTTCGTCAAAACGCTTCTACGTGAACTACACCAATCTCTCAGGCAACACGGTGATCGCCATGTACACCGTGTCCACGAGCACAGCCAACACAGCGGATCCCGCTACGGAAGTGGTCCTCATGACCGTCCCGCAGCCATTCTCGAATCACAACGGAGGCCAGATCCAATTCGGCCCGGACGGTTATCTGTACATCGCGATGGGCGACGGGGGAAGTTCCGGTGATCCATTCGGCAACGCGCAGAACCGCAATTCGCTGTTGGGAAAAATTCTCCGCATCGACGTCGAGTCCCAGCCTGGCGCAGTCCGCATTCCTCCCTCGAATCCCTTCGTCAACACCGCCGGCGCGCGAGCCGAAATCTGGGCCACCGGGCTGCGCAACCCGTGGCGTTTTTCCTTTGACCGTTCCACGCACGACCTTTGGATTGCCGACGTCGGCCAGGGCGCATGGGAAGAGGTAAACTTCCAGACGGCCTCCAGTGCTGGAGGCGAGAACTACGGTTGGGACACGATGGAAGGCAATCACTGCTACGCGGCGGCAACTTGCAACATGACTGGCCTGACGCCGCCTGTCGCCGAATACGGCCACTCGCTCGGCTGTTCCGTCACCGGCGGCTTCGTCTATCGTGGCACGCAGTTTCCCGCGCTCGCCGGAACCTACTTCTATGGCGACTACTGCAGCGGCCGCATCTGGTCCGTCCGCCGCGAGGGCGGTCAGTTTGTGAACCAACTGGCGCTGGAGAGCGGGGTCAGCATCACTACCTTCGGCGAGGACGAAGCCGGCGAGTTGTATCTTGCCGATTCCGGCGGTAACATCCGCCGCGTGGAACTCGCCGCACCGACGGTGTCCGTGACCATCGCTTCCGCGCCTACCGGGCAGCGGTTCGTAGTCGATTCGGGCGCGACACAATACACTGCGCCCCGGACCTTTACGTGGACGCAAGGTTCCGTCCATTCCGTCCAGTGGATCAACGGCACCACTGCCACGCGTTTGGCTTTCAGCGGCTGGACGGATGGAGACACCAGCAACCCCCGAGCGATCACAGCAACGGCTGCTACCTACACCGGTAATTTCACGACGGAGCATCTGGTGACGCAGACTCAACCGGTGGGTGGAGCCATCACCCTGACTCCGTCGAGCAACGGCTATTACGCAACGGGAACCACGGTGGAGGTGACTGCGTCCGCGTCATTCGGCTACGTGTTTACGGGCTTCTCCGGCTGCACGGCGAGCGCCACCACGCCAGCATCGTTCGTGGTCAACGCTCCCTGCACCATCAGCGCGAACTTCGCCATAGATACCTCCGCTGTAATGCCGCTTCGCTTCGTGCCCGTTGCACCGTGCCGACTGATGGACACACGAGAGTCGGGCATGCCGCTGGCCGCAACCGTGCCGCGCGATCTGGCGATACCCACCGGGCCGTGCGGCATCCCTGCCAGCGCGAAGGCGTACTCGTTGAACGTCACGGCAGTGCCGCGTGAGGCATTGTCCTACCTCACGGTGTGGCCAACGGGACAAACGCAGCCCACGGTTTCCACACTCAATTCTTTTGGCGGCCAGGTGGTGGCGAATGCGGCCATCGTGCCCGCCGGCGCAAACGGCGCAATCCGTCTCTTCGCTACCGGCGCCACCGACCTCGTCATCGACATCAACGGCTATTTCTCCAGCGCCGCGAGCAACGGACTGCTGTTCCATCCCATCACGCCATGCCGCCCCGTGGACACGCGGGAGCAGCCGCCGATATTGGAGAATGGTGGATCCCGCAGCTTCGCTCTGACCGCCGGCCCGTGCGCGCTTCCAGCCGCCGCTGCCTACTCGCTCAACGCCACCGTGGTGCCGGAAGGAACGCTGCAGTACCTGACGCTGTGGCCAACAGGCGCGGCGCAACCGCTGGTTTCCACACTCAACAGTTTTGAAGGACAAGTGGTGGCCAACGCCGCCATCGTTCCCAGTGGCACGGCGAATCAGGTCTCCGCCTACGTCGCGGGCCGCACGCACCTCATCCTCGATGCCAACGGCTATTTTTCGGCTACCGCGGCAAACGGACTCCAGTTCTATGCCGTCCAACCCTGCCGCGTATTGGACACGCGCAACACCGGCGGAGCGTTGAATGCGGGCACGTCGCGCGACATCGCCATCCCCCAAGGCGACTGCGGCATCCCCTCCACCGCACAAGCCTACGCTCTCAACGTCACGGTTGTGCCACAGGGCCCGCTCTCGTATCTGACTCTGTGGCCCACCGGTCAGCCGCGCCCTTTGGTCTCCACCTTGAATGCCTTCGACGGCCGCGTCCTGGCCAACGCAGCGCTGGTTCCCGCGGGCGCCAACGGCTCCGTCAGTGTGTACGTCACCGGCCGCACCGACGTGGTTCTCGACATCAACGGTTACTTCGCGCCGTAAGCCGGATCACCAGGTCATCGACCCTGCCGCCGGCGGCCACGCGCCAATGAGTTGACGAGTCGTGATGATCTGCCCGAGATGATGGCTGCTATGCACCGCCGCACCTCCGATTTCAGCGCGATGCGCTTTCCTGATTCAATGGCCTCTAAGTAGCGCACTCGCAGAGTATCCCAGCCTTCCGCGGACACCGGCGGCCAACCGTCCGCCGCGTGTTCCGGCGCACTTTGAAACCCCTCGGACGCCACAATTTCGGCGATCGAATGTGGAAGACCGTGCGGTTTGGCCGCCGCCTGTGAGGAGTGTGCTCATTTCGAGTAAGACCTCAGGATGGAGGCCAGTGCCCGCATCCGCTGCCCGTCTGCCGGCTTCGCAGCGGGGGCGTCCTTTTCCAGGCCCGCCGCCAGGCTTTGCAGTTGTCCCGCACTCCTGCGGTCCGCCATCACCGCCGTGAGCGCGGCTATCCTTTGGGCCGTCAGCGCACCGCTGCGATTCAGTTGGTCCACATAAGCACGCGCCACAATGAAGTTCGACGGCCACGCGATCTTCGGCTGGTTCTGCACATTCAGTTCGTCGAAATGTACCTGGCCGGCCGCGTCAATCTCGTTCTGCGTCAGAAACTGGTTGGGCACGAGTTTGAACACATCGACGCCGCGCGCAATCTCGGCACCGTAAATGTGGCCGTTGTACCAATAGGTGGACCATTGCCCGCCCATCCCGCGCTTGGCCGCGTCAATGGGGCCGCGATCGAAGTAGGCAATCTCGAAAGGATGCGCGGCATCGGTGAAATCCACTATCGAAATCCCGCCCTGATACCAGGCCTGCACGAGAACATCCCGGCCTGGAATGGGGACCAACGAACCGTTGTGCGCCACGCAGTTCTCGGTGTCCGTTTGCGCGGCCGGCATCTTGTAATAAGAGGCGAGCGTCAGTTTGCCCTTGTCGAGAGTGAAGATCGCGTCCGCACCCCAGTGCATTGGATCGCTCTCACGGCAGCGCGGCTGGGCACCTCCGCCCCACTCGTCGGTGAACAACACCTTGGTGCCGTCGTTACTGAAATTGGCGGAATGCCAGAAGGCGTAGTTCGGATCGCTCACCGCGTCGATGCGCTTGGGGTTCTTCGGATCGGAGATGTCCAGCAGGATTCCGTTGCCGGAGCACGCTCCGGCTGCGAGTCCGATGGCGGAATAGACCGTAATGTCGTGGCACTTGTCGGTGAGCGAGGTGGTCTGCGTTCCTTCGCCATGCGTGCCGCCCTTCCAAAGGCCGTTCATCACGCCTGTCTTCTCGTCGCTGAAGATGCGAGGGCTGCTCACGATTTTGGCCTGCTCGGGGTGAGCAAGCGGCACCTTGATGATGTCGATGCGGAAGAGCGCAGTGTCCGGATTCGTGGATGGATCTCCGCCGGAGCAATTCGACAGTTCCTCCGCCTGGCGAACGGGACCGGTTCCGGAGATGTAGATGTAGACGTTCTCCTTGTCGTTGGGGTCAACCACGAGCGTATGCGTGTGCGACCCGCGGCAACTCTGCACAGCGGCCACTTGCCTGGGACGCGTCAGATCGCTGATGTCGAAAATACGCACGCCGCGGAACCGGTCGGGGTTGGGAGGCGGAGGCTGACGGGGCGGACGCGCTCCCGGGGGCGCGGCTGGATCCGGCTTCGGCGGCGGTGGAGGCTTGTAGCCAGGAGGCAACGGTATGCCTTGTGTGCCGCAGTCAGTGCGGCCATTCATCGCCTCGGCCGACATGAAGAGCAGCCGTCCATACACCGACACATCGCCTTGCCCGCCGGGACAGACCAGCGAAGTCCGCAGCTTCGTCTTGGCCGGATTGTCGATGTCGTAGAAGTTGATGCCATTGTAATTTCCGACAAAAAGATGATTCCCGCTGAATGCCAGATCAGAATTTGTGGAACCGTATTGCACGCCCGGCCGGCGGGGGCTGCCGGGTTCGCCACGTCCCGGTTGGTCCGACGGCGGTTCGGGAGGAGCGGTAGCGTCGCCCGGCGCGAAGCCCGGAGGCTTCGGCAAAGTGGCAATCCGCACCATACCGGAAGCCGCTTCGCCTGCGTCGTGCAAGCCTGCTTTTCAGTCCAATGCGGGGATCGCTCGCGGCCGAACGCGGATTCGAATACACGGTGGGAGGCCGTGGCGGTCCAGCGGGCTTGGCTGGCGCAACCGGTTTTGCGGGCGGGGCGGCGGGGGGTTGCGCCGCTTCCTGGCCGGGGGAAATTGGAGCGTATCCGAGGAAAAACGCCAGTGACAGTATCGTGCAACCCAGGTCAGTAGAACGTCGTTTCATTTTCAACGGCTCTCCTTTAACATGCCGCGCATGATGCCGATCTCCGCGCGTTGCGTGTTGTCGATATCCGTAGCAAAGTCGTACAGGACGGGGTCCTGCCCGGCGCCTGGCGTGTCGAACAGCTCGTCCACCATCACCAGAGCTCCTATGTGGTGTTGAATCATGCCGGTCAAGAACAACCGATCGAATTCGGCTCCCTTTGCTTTGGCCAGGGCTGACATTTGCTCCGCCGTCAGCATACCCGGCATGAGCGGCATGCCGGCCGCCATGTGCCCGGCATGATTGTGTGCTGGGGCAACCGGCCTGCCGCGTTCCTCCAGCCACTGCTTCATGAATTGAATCTCGTCGCTTTGCGAAATGGTGATTCGCTCGCCGAATGCCAGCAGGTCTTTGCGTTGGCCTCGCGTGCGCAGCAGGTCCACCATCTCCACCGCTTGCGCGTGATGGTGAATCATGCCCTGCATGAAACCCACATCAGCCTCCGCTGGTACGCGGACACGCGCCGCCACTGCTGCTGCGGGAAGAGTCTTGGCGGCTTTGCCCGGCGCGCCGGGTTGGACGATCGGGGCACGCTTGCCTGCACGTACGGCTGATGGTTTAGCCGGTTGGCCGAACGCTAAAACCACGCTGAGGGAAAGGAAAACGGTGGAAACAGCCCGAATCGCCATGCGCCACTATACAACCGGTTTCTTTGATTCGTCAAATCGCGCGTTGACGGATCGGCCCGCCGTCTGTTAGTGATGGGTTCCATGCGACTCCATTGGATGCTGGCCTTCGCGGCCATTTGCGCCGGGCAGCAGTTTGACAAGACGGAGGCGATGATTCCTGCCCGCGATGGGGTGAAGCTGCACACGGTGATCTTCTCGCCGAAGAACGTGACCGTGCCGTTGCCGGTAATGTTTTTGCGAACTCCCTACGGAGCCACGTCCAGCGAAAAGGCGCTGGTCGCGTCCTACAAAGAGCTGATCGAGGACGGCTACATCTTCGCCTTCCAGGACATTCGTGGACGCTTCCGATCGGAAGGCACGTTCGTGATGCAGCGGCCGGTTCGCGACAAGAGCAAGGCTGGTTCGATTGACGAGAGCACCGATGCCTACGATTCCATTGAATGGATGCTGAAGAACGTCAGGAACAACAACGGGCGATTCGGCATGTTTGGAGTGTCGTATCCCGGCTGGCTTGTGACAATGGCGATTCTGGACCCGCACCCGGCGTTGAAGGCGGCATCGGAGCAGGCGACGCCGGCGGACATGTACCTGGGCGATGACTTTCATCATAACGGCGCGTTCCGGCTGAGCTACGGCTTTGAATATGCGGCGCTGCTGGAGAGTTCCAAGGAGGCCAACACAAACTTCGAGTTCGATCGCGCCGACACCTACCAGTGGTATCTCGACCTGGGCGTGCTTTCCAACGCCAACACACGCTACTTCAAAGGCAAGCTGCCGACGTGGAACGATTTCGTGGAACATCCCAACTACGATCAGTTCTGGCAGAAGATGGCGTTCTGGCCGTACATCACGAACGCCACGAAGGTGCCCAACCTGAATGTGGCCGGATGGTGGGATCAGGAGGATTTTTATGGCCCCGTGAAGGTTTACGAGCTGTTCGAGAAGTTCGACAGGCAGGGCTTGAACCACATTGTGATCGGCCCGTGGAATCACGGCGGCTGGCACCGTTCCGATGGGAGCAAGCTGGGGGACATCCCATTCGACAGCAATACGAGCAAGCATTTTCGCGAGCAGATGGAGGCGCCGTGGTTTTCGTATTGGCTGAAGGACAAAGGTACACGCAACTTTCCTGAGGCGGCGGTCTTTCAAACCGGAACCAATCGCTGGGAGCAGTATGATTCGTGGCCGCCGAAGTCGGCTGAGCCTCGTCCTATCTATATGCGCGCCGGTCGAACGCTCTCCTTTGATGCGCCTGCTTCCGATGGGACGGGAGAGTTCGACAGTTACCTGTCTGATCCGGCGAACCCGGTGCCGTATCGCAGGAGGCCGATCAGCCCGACGTATCCTGGCGGGGGCTGGCCGGCGTGGTTGACGGAAGATCAGCGGTTTGTGGACAACCGGCCGGATGTACTGAGCTGGTCGACGCCCGTGCTTACGCAGACGTTGAAGATAGCGGGCGAGGTGATTGCCGATATCCGCGCATCGACCACAGGGACCGATGCCGATTGGGTGGTGAAGCTGATTGACGTTTACCCCGAGTCGTACCCGGAGCATCCCGAGTTGGCGGGACGGCAGTTGATGATCGCCAACGAGATTCTGCGCGGCCGTTTCCGGGAGGGTTTTGAGACGCCGAAGGCGATTCCTGCAAACGCCGTGGTGCCGTACAAGTTCAGCCTGCACACGGCCGATCATGCGTTTCTCAAGGGGCACCGCATCATGGTGCAGATGCAAAGCACGTGGTTTCCGTTGTACGATCGCAATCCGCAGACGTTCGTTCCGAACATATTTCTGGCGAAGCCGGAAGACTACCGTGTGGCCACGCAGCGGATTCATCGCAGCAGGAGTGCTGCCTCGCGCGTGATTCTGCCGGTGATCCGTTAGGCACTGTTGGCCGAAGGCACCTAGTCCCGCTAGGGCTGGCCTGGAAAGGCCAGCCGCGGCCAGGATTGGCCGCCCTACACGACGGCGGAATGTACGGTCTATTAAGCGGAGGCTTGTTCGATGGACTGCGAGACCTCTTCCCATTCGGCCATCAGCTTCTCCAGCCGGGCGCGCTGCTGATCGAGCTGCGTGGTGAGTTGCATGCTGCGTTCGGCGTTGTGGAAGACGGCGAGCTCGCGCTCCAGGTGGCCGATCTCGGTTTCGAGACCGCCGATCTGCCGTTCGAGACCATAGGCTCGATCCTGCATCTGTTTCAGCTTGAGCGGATTGAGACGCCTGGCGGCTTTCGGCTCTTCAGAGATTGCGGGCGCTTCCGGCACGGGCGCGGCAGGCTGGGGCACGACAGTTTGTGGCGCCGCTTCCTGCTCTTTGCGGAACAGGTAGTCTTCATAGTTGCCCGAATAGATCTTTACTTCGCCGCCGCCGATTTCGAAGACCTTGGTGGCGAGGTTATCGATGAAGTAGCGGTCGTGTGAAACGAACACCAGCGTACCTTCGTAGCGCTTCAGCGCATCAAGCAGGACGTCCTTGGCGCGCATGTCCAGGTGGTTGGTAGGTTCGTCGAGGAGCAGGAAGTTGGTGGGATGCAGGAGCAGGCGGGCAAGCGCGTAGCGGTTACGCTCGCCGCCGCTCAGCACGCCGATCTTCTTGAACGCGTCATCGTCGCTGAAGAGGAAGCAGCCGAGGAGGGTGCGGAGTTCGGTTTGCGTGCGGCCGGCACCGATGGACGCAAGATCGTCGTAGATCTTCGCATCGGGGTCCAGTTCCTTGTATTGATCCTGCGCGAAGTAGTCGGGATTGGCATTGTGGCCCAGACGGTATTCGCCGCTGGTGAGCGGTTCCGTGCCGGCGAGCAGTTTGATCAGCGTCGATTTGCCCGCGCCATTGTGGCCCACTAGAGCGACGCGGTCTCCTCGTTCGATGAGAAAGTTCACCTTTTCCAGGACACGATTCGTGCCGTAGCTTTTGGCCACGTTGTGGAACTCAGCCACCACTCGTCCGCTCGGTTTTGGCTGCGGGAACGAAAAGTGGATGGTGGATTCTTCCGGAGGGATCTCAATGCGCTCGATCTTCTCCAGTTCCTTGATGCGGCTCTGCACCTGCTTGGCCTTGGTGGCCTGGTAACGGAAGCGATTGATGAATGCTTCCAACTGCTCAATTCGCTCCCTCTGATTGCGCGCGATGGAATGGAGGTGATCCAGCCGCTCCTGCTTGAGTTGCTGATACTTGGTGTAGTTGCCCGGGTAGAACCAAACCTTCCTGTTCCAGATCTCGACGAGTCTGTCGACCGTTGTGTCGAGGAAATAGCGATCGTGTGAGATGAGGATGTAGGAATAGGGATAGTTGCGCAGATAGTCTTCCAGCCAGTTGCGGGCTTCGAGATCGAGGTGGTTGGTAGGCTCGTCGAGCAGCAGCAGGTTGGGCTTTTCGAGCAGCAGCTTGGCGAGCGCAATGCGCATTTGCCAGCCGCCAGAGAACTCATCCGTGTAACGGGTCCAATCTTCCTTGGCGAATCCGAGGCCGGCAAGCACGATGCCTGTCTGCGCATCGAGAGTGTAGCCGTCGCGCGAGTGGAACTCACCTTCCAAGTGGTGATAGCGGTCGGTCATCACGCGATATTCTTCGGAGGTGGGATCCACTTCGCCCATGCGATGGGTGAGCTGCGACATCTCCTCTTCCATGGACTTGACGTCCTGAAAGATGGAATGGCACTCATCAAAAACTGTGCGGCCACGAAGGGATAACCCTTCCTGCGGGAGGTAACCGAAGCGAATGCCCTTGGTGATGGCGAGGTCGCCCTGGTCGAGGCTCTCCATCCTGGCGAGGATTTTGAGCATCGTGGATTTTCCGGTGCCATTGCCGCCGACGATGCCGACGCGGTCCTTGGGGCCGATCAGCCAATTGAGGTCTTCAAACAGGACCTTGTGGCTGAACCGTTTTGCGGCTCCTGAGAACTGGATCATTCGTGGTGGCTACTCCGTCTTGCGATGGCGCAGAACCTGCCCGCCATGCGCCTCGGTGAGCTTTCCATCTTCCACCATCACGACGCCGTTCACCAGCACCCAGTCAAAGCCTTCCGTGTAGGCGTGTGGCTGCTGGAAGGTGGCCTTGTCCTCCACTTTGGCGGGATCGAAGATGAGCAGATCGGCGGCGAATCCTTCGCGCACCTGCCCGCGATCACGAAACGCAAAGGTGCGGGCGGGCAATGACGTCATACGTCGGATGGCGTCCTCCAGGGTGAGCACTTTGCGGTTGCGCACATACTCCGCCAGCACACGGGCGTTGGTGCCGTAAGAGCGCGGATGGGGCATCCCCTGGCCGAACTCTCGAACGCCTCCGTCGCTGGCGATGGCCGTGTTGGGATAGCGCATGATGCGATCCACGTCTTCATCGCCCATGGAATGGTAGACCATCTGAGCGCCGCCGGCGGCGGTGATTTCGAGGATGGTCTCGATTTCGTTGGCTATGGTTTTGTCGCGGCCCTTCAGAACATTGATCTCGGAAATTGTTTTTCCTTCGTAGCTGGGGTCCGGACGGAATGTCGCGACGGTGGCGTAGGAGTAATCAGGCTGGCCAAGTTCCTTGAGTTTGGCTGTCATCTCATCGGCTATGCGCTTGCGCGTTTCGGGAGAATTCAAACGTTCGCGCACGGCGTCACGGCCATCGGCCAGCGCCCACGATGGCAATGTGATGCCGAGGTTGGTGCTGGAGCGGTTGTATGGGTATTGGTCCACCACCACATCGACACCTTCCTGGCGGTACTTCTCCACCAGCGCCAGCGACTTTGTGGATGCGCCCCACAGATTGCGGTTGTCGATCTTGAAGTGGGAAAGCTGTACCCGCGCTCCACCTTCACGTCCGGCACGCACCGCTTCATTGATCGCATCGAGAACCTTCTCGCCTTCGTCGCGCATGTGCGAGGCGTACACACCGTTGTAACGGCCCGCGACCTTCGCGAGGGCCACAACTTCATCGGAATTGGAATACGTACCAGGTATGTAGATGAGCCCGGTGGAGAAGCCAACGGCGCCATCGCGCATCGCCTGATCGACCAGCGCCTCCATCTTTGCGATCTCTTCCGGAGTGGCGAGACGATTGGCAGTTCCCATCACCTGGCTACGCACGCTGTTGTGGCCGGCAAGGCTGGCAACGTTGAGTCCAATGCCTGTCTTTTCCAGCGTTTCAAACCAGGTCGCCAGCGGCAGCGCGGAACCGCCGCAGTTGCCGGTGACAGCGGTGGTGACGCCATCGAGCAGGTAGTTGTCTCCGCGCGGCACGCGCGCCTGAAACCCTTCGATGTGCGTGTGGACGTCGATGAATCCGGGCGTCACGACACGTCCAACGGCGTCGATGACGCGATCCGCGTTCTTGCCGGACAGATCGCCTACTGCCGTGATCTTCCCGCTACGAATGCCAATGTCGGCGCGGAACCACGGATTGCCTGTGCCGTCGATAATACGGGCGTTGCGGATGAGGGTATCGAAGTCAGCGGCGTGTGCGGCAAACACAGCCGCCAGCACCAGAAGAGCAGCCCGCATCATTGCACGGGCCCGCAAAAGAAAGTGAGCGCCCTGGAGATGTAGTTCTTGATGTCGGCGCGCTTCACGACAGCATCGAGGAATCCATGCTGCAGGAGAAATTCGCTGCGCTGGAAGCCTTTGGGGAGCTTTTGACGGATGGTTTGTTCGATCACACGCGGGCCCGCAAATCCGATGAGAGCGCCGGGCTCACCGATGTTCAAGTCGCCGAGCATGGCAAAGCTGGCCGTGACGCCGCCGGTCGTAGGATCGGTAAGGACGCTGATGTACGGAATTTTTGCGTCATCCAAGCGCATGAGAGCAGCCGCTATCTTGGCAAGTTGCATCAGGCTGATGGCGCCCTCCTGCATGCGGGCGCCTCCGGAGGCGGAAATGATGATCAACGGCTTTCGCGAGGCCAGGGAACGCTCAATCGCGCGGGTGATCATCTCACCCATAACCGCGCCCATGCTGCCGCCGATGAACTTCAACTCGAGCACGCAGACCACTACAGGGCGGCCATCAATGACGCCATCGGCGGATATTAATGCGTCGCTCATTTCCAGCGCGGTCTGGGCGTCCTTGAGGCGCTTCTTGTACGGTTTGGAATCGACAAACGCGAGAGGATCAGTGGAAATCAGGTCGTTATCGAACTCCTGAAACTCGCCGTCGAAAAGCAGCTTGAGCCGCGTGTGGGCGTCGATTTTGAAATGGAAGCCGCACTTGGTGCAGACGTTGAGGTTCTCCTCCAGCGTCTTGCGGAAGATGATCTGGCCGCAGTCGTCGCACTTGTGCCAGAGCCCTTCCGTGCGGACGGAACGGTCGCCTTCAGGTTGTGAAGCAACGCCGGGATTTTTGCGGGTGAACCAGGCCATGCGGCTACTTTGAAGTAATCTCCAAGTTAGCGCGGGTATGGATGGCCGCGCAACGTTGCGAAGGCGCGGTAAATCTGCTCGGCGAGCATTGCGCGGGCGAGTTCGTGTGGGAAGGTCATCCTGGAAAGGGAAACCAGCATGTCGGCTTTCGGTTTCCATTCGCCGGGCAGACCGTCGTGTCCACCGATGAGAAACAAGAGGTCCCGGCCCTCCATCTCGCACCGTTCCAACATCGCGGCGAACTGCGGGGAATCCATCGTGCGTCCGGCCGGGTCGAGAAATACTTTCATTGCTGAAGCGTGCCGTGTGAACAGATCATATTTGCGCGGATCCACCTCGCGCATTTCACAAGGCGCCCAGCGGGAAGTGCGCTTGAGAAATTCCTCCGCGATTGCATTGGAGTGTTCATCGCGCGGCTTTCCAATGAAAAGCAAAAACACCTTCATTGGCGGGCCTTCAGAAACGGTGCGGAAGCGGCGCAATGTGCCAAAATAAAAGGTTCCTCCCTGTTTCAGGATTCATAAGGACTCATCATGACAGAAATCACCAAAATTGTAGGCAGACAGATTCTGGATTCGCGTGGCAACCCCACAGTAGAGGCCGATGTGACGCTTGCTTGCGGCACAATGGGCCGGGCCGCAGTTCCCAGCGGCGCTTCCACCGGTGTGCATGAAGCCGTGGAACTGCGCGACGACGATAAGAAGCGCTATCTCGGCAAAGGCACGCTGCGCGCGGTGCATCATATCAATACGGAAATCGCGGCGGCCTTGAAAGGCATGGACGCTGCTGAGCAGAGCGTGCTCGATCAGAAGATGATCAAGCTCGATGGTACGGAGAACAAGGGCAGGCTGGGCGCGAACGCGATTCTTGCCGTGTCGATGGCCGCTGCCCGTGCGGCTGCTTCGGCGCACCGTATGCCGCTTTATCGCTACATCGGCGGTGTGTCGGCCAACGTGTTGCCGGTACCACAGATGAACATTTTGAACGGCGGCGCACATGCCGACAACTCCGTCGACCCGCAGGAATTCATGATCGTCCCGCACGGCGCCCCATCTTTCGCCGAAGCCCTGCGCATGGGCGCGGAGGTGTTCCACTCGCTCAAATCCGTCCTGAAAAAAGCCGGCTATTCCACCTCCGTCGGCGATGAAGGCGGTTTTGCTCCGAACCTCAAGTCCAACATCGAAGCCCTCGACGTGATCCAGCAGGCAATCGAGAAGGCCGGCTACAAATTGGGGCAGGACATTTCCCTTGCCCTCGACCCGGCCGCGAGCGAGTTCTTCGACAACGACCGCAACCTCTATGTCTTCAAGAAATCCGACAAGAGCGAAAAAACTCCGGAACAGATGGCCGAGTTCTGGGCAGACTGGGTCTCCAAGTACCCGATCATTTCCATTGAAGACGGCATGGCTGAGGACGACTGGGCTGGTTGGAAACGAATCACTGAGCTGCTCGGCGACAAGATCCAGTTGGTCGGCGATGATCTCTTCGTCACCAACACGAAACGCCTGTCGAAAGGCATCACTGACGGCATCGCCAACTCCATTCTGATCAAAGTGAACCAGATCGGCACGCTCACGGAAACGCTGGAATGCATGCGCATGGCTTCGGTCGCGAACTACAGGTCGGTCATTTCCCACCGCTCCGGCGAAACCGAAGATGCGTTCATCGCTGACCTTGCCGTTGCGACCAACGCCGGCCAGATCAAGACGGGCTCGGCCAGCCGCACCGATCGCATCGCAAAGTACAACCAGCTTATGCGCATTGAAGAGGAATTGGGCAGCGCGGCGAAGTTCGCCGGCCGCGGCGCGTTCCGGCTGTAAGGCGGTATTTCATGCTCAAGAAACGTCCAGTTGTTTTGACGATTCTCGATGGTTTCGGCTACAGCCCCATCACCGATGCCAACGCCGTTTTTCATGCGCGCAAACCCAACTTCGACCGGCTGATGCGCGAATACCCAAACACGCTGATTGAGGCGAGCGGGCCATGGGTCGGGTTGCCCGATGGCCAGATGGGCAACAGCGAAGTGGGCCACCTGAACATCGGCTCGGGCCGGATCATCTATATGGACGTCACCCAGATCGATCTCAAGATCCAAAATGGGGAGTTGTTCCAGGACGGCGTTCTCAAGGCGCTGATGGCGCATGGCCGCACGCGTCGGCTACACCTGATGGGTCTGTTGAGTGATGGTGGGGTGCATTCTCATATTGAGCACCTCTTCGCGCTGCTCGAAATGGCCAGGCGCGAAGGCGTGGCCGATGTGGTGGTGCACTGCTTCATGGACGGCCGCGATACACCGCCTCACAGCGGCGCGGGCTTCATCGAACAGTTGCAGGCCAAGATGAACGAGATCAGTTCCGGGCGCATCGCCACAGTGGTGGGCCGCTACTACGCCATGGATCGCGACAAGCGTTGGGAGCGCATCGAGCTTGCTTACAACGCACTGGTGTTAGGGGATGCCGCCAAGTCCCCCGATGCGCTGGCGGCGGTGAAGCAATCCTACGAGGCCGGGGTCACCGACGAGTTCATCAAGCCCGTGGTGATCACGGATGCCGCGGGGCAGCCCACCGGTCTCGTTCGCGACGAGGACGCTGTGCTGTTCTTCAACTTCCGCGCCGACCGCGGGCGTGAGTTGACGATGGCGCTGCGCGATCCTTCGCTCACGCAACCGTCGCGGGCGAACATGCCGAAGAACCTTCACTACGTCACCATGACGCAGTATGACCGGACATTCGGTGTGCCTTTTGTGATCAGCAACGATCCGCCGGAGTACACTCTGGGCGCGGTGTTGAGTGGCCACGGTCTGAAGAATCTGCGCACGGCGGAAACTGAGAAGTATCCTCATGTGACGTATTTTTTCAACGGCGGAATTGAGAAAGCGTATGAAGGCGAGGAGCGCGCGCTGGTGCAATCACCGAAAGTCGCCACGTACGATCTGATGCCGGAGATGAGCGCGAAGGGTGTTTGCGACGGAGTGGTGAAGGCGCTCGAATCAGATAGTTTCGACGTGATCATCGTCAACTTCGCCAACCCTGATATGGTGGGGCACACGGGCGTGTTTGAAGCGGCTGTCAAAGCAGTGGAGACATGCGACGAGTGCCTCGGCCGCATCGAACCCTTGATTCGCGCGAAGAACGGGGCATGGATCGTAACCGCGGACCACGGTAACGCGGAGACGATGATTGATCCGAGCACCGGCGGGCCGCACACCTACCACACCACCAACCCGGTGCCGCTGGTGCTGATGAGCGCCGAAAAAGCCGCGCTTCGAAAGGGTGGGTCGTTGCGCGATTTGTCGCCGACGATTGTCGGCTTGCTCGGCATTCCGAAGCCGGAGCAGATGTCGGGCGACGATCTGCGGATTATCGGCGATTAGTCACTCGTTCTGACAAGGGCCGCCGGAGGCTGACGCTTCCGGCGGCTTCTTCATTTTCGAAACACATGTATGCGGACGTCTTGATCATCGGCGGGTCTATCGCAAGAATACTCCGGGCAGCCCATCGACTTCCGGATCTGCGGCTCGCTCGAACTCGCTAGCAGTGCGGATCATTGGGAGACCTGCAAACTCGCGCGGCCTCGCAGCGCGCATGGGGCATGCGCCACGACACTGCGGCAGACCGTCCCAGCTTTGGCCACTCACCAGGCGGGAGCCATATTCTACCCAGGCGAAGGACAAGTGGATCCACGTACCGTTATGAGCGCGCTGGCGCCGCTTTCGGCCCGGCTTGATGTCGTGGAGAAGGAGCGAAGTCCCATCATTCATATCGAAGCCACGGCAAACCAGGTGCGCGTAAAAACCGGCGATCGTGCGATCATCCATGCGACAACAGCGGTGCTGGGTGCGGGAGCGTGGTCCCCTCCGTGCTACGTCATCTTTAAAGAATACCCCTCTCAAATAACGCTCCTGGGGCCGTCCCGGTTATCCTCGATCCGGACCTTAAGCCAAGCCATTGAGTGGTTAGCGCCGGCAAGGGGAGCACTAAGAAGGGCTTGGAAAGACGTTCTGAAATCGCGTCTGCGTAAAGTGAAGGCGGCTCGACGACGTCAAGATCGACCGTTATTCGGCGCAGCTTTCCGGCTTCACGCCGTCTACCGAACCTGGCACAAGATCAGATGACGATCCGTGGCGCCCTGCGTCCACCGGTTCGGATTATACTTCAATTGCAATTTGTCTCTGATCAGCGCGGCTCCCTGAACCATGCCGCTTGCGATCCTGCTGGCGGCGTCCGGCTTTAGCTTAGTCTTCAGGCTGAACCTGCCCTTACGGGGATTCAGAACATGCTCCAAATCATGGACCACATCTTTGGCGAAGCCTTCTCGCCTTCTCTTGTCCGCCAGGACGCGGCCTCCCCACTCTCCGCCAACTCTCTCGCAGTCAGCCAGGGGTTTGTTGATGTCAAATCCATGGTAGATGAAGTCCAGTGCGCCCACCTCAACGCCGTTCCCCGTGTCGATCCGGAAAACGTTTCCAACATTGTTCAGGCAACGCGTTTGGATGGTAGCTCCTTCTACTCCAACTGGCTTAACCGTCGGGTTGCCGTTGCCGGGCCAAAACCGATCCTCGTTCTGGATGAACAGATCTACCGCAATGATCTTTCCGAGTCTCTCCAGGCCGCCTGTTGCATTGAGGGTGGCGGTGAAGGCCCGCAGATCGCCCTTGTTGCCCTCCAACCTATTCAAGTAGGCTTCCGCCAAGTCCATGACGTTGACAGGCTCCATTTTCAAGAATGGCGCATTCCCGAGGTTCCGGGCGCGCCTCTTTTTGTCCTTGAAGTTATCGATAGCCTTCTGTTCAGGGGCGCTGGGCGCCATCCCCAATGCCTGGTACTCCCTTGCAAACTCTTCAAAGTTCAAGATGTACTGGTCGATGGCGTTCATCTCCTCGGGCGACAGAATCTTTAACTTCGCACTCGGAGCAATAGCCTTAATAGCCGGGTTCGCGGACTTAATCGTCACCGCCTCAGCCCCTTCCCACTTGACGACGATCTTGTCCTGATCAAATCCCTTCAGAAGCCAGACATTCCCATGGGTCCCCAACTCCTTGATCTCCTGGATGTCGGCCAGGACAATGGGACTATATAATGAAAGTGGCACAGGCGGTTATCTCCTTTTGAATCACAGGGATTCGGCCTTACTCGCCCTGGGTGGGGCAATAACCGGGTTGAGGGTGTCCCGAGACCCGGTTGAAAGCTCGGGAAGGTTCATTCTCCCTGCCTTGCATTCGTGGAGTACTTAGGAATCAATCCGGAAAAGTTTCGCGGCTAGCGGAGTTTCTAGAGAGATTGATTTCGCTTAAGCTATACTTCTGAAAAGCAGATGAAGGATCCGCCGGCAGGACGCAACGCCTTTCCAACGACGCATTGGACGCTGGTGATTGCCGCGGGGGGCAACCGCTCGAGCCTGGACCGCGCCGACGCCTTGGAGCGCTTGTGCGGCGGCTATTGGCACCCCGTGTACGCCTTCATTCGCCGCCGCTGCTACTCGCCCGAGCAGGCCCAGGATCTGACCCAGCAGTTCTTCTTGCGCATTTTGGATGGCGCCTTCTTTGAACGGGCGAACTCCGAAAAGGGGCGCTTCCGAAGCTTTTTGCTCGGGGCGGTCCAGAACTTTCTCTCCGACGCAACCGACCGCGAGAAGTCCCAAAAGCGAGGCGGGGGAGTGCTCCCCTTCTCGCTCGATTTCGCGACCGGTGAATCGAATTACGGCAGGGAGCCTCGCCATATGGAGACCCCGGAGCGCATCTTTCAGCGCAAATGGGCACGGACCCTGCTTGACCGGGCGATGGAAAGCCTTTCCGGTGAGTTCTCAGACGATGGCAAGCTCGATGTGTTCAATCGCATCAAGGGCTATTTGACCGGCGACGGCGACCTGAAGTATGCCGAATTAGGCGCCGAGCTGAATCTGACCGAGTCGGGAGTCAAGAGCGCAATTCGACGGATGCGGCAGCGCTTTCGCGACCTGCTCCGCGCGGAGGTGATCTCCACGGTCGCCGACCTGTCCGAAGTAGATGATGAACTGCGGTTTCTTCTGCGCGCAATCGGCACCCAGGACATGGAAAGCTAGATAAATGGACCGATGCTCCAGTTGCGGTGAACCCCTTGGCCCAGGCGAACTGTGCGGAGTGTGCCTGTTCACCAGCGGAATCGAATCCGGGCCAGAGTTGCCGGAGATGATCGGACGCTATCGCATCATTCGATTGCTGGGGGAGGGGGGGATGGGCTCGGTATTCGAGGCGGAGCAGGAACAGCCTCGCCGGACCGTCGCACTCAAAGTCATCCGAAGCGGCCTTTTGACCGCCCAGATGCTCCAGAGGTTTGAGCGCGAATCGCATGCCCTCGCTCGCCTGCAACACCCCGGAATTGCCCAGATCTATGAAGCAGGAACCGCGGACTATGGCTGGGGGGCGCAGCCTTACTTCGCCATGGAATTCATCGAGGGGGTGGCGTTGGACCAGTACGCCGGCCTCCACCAGTTGGACACCCGCCAACGGCTTGCGCTGACGATTCAGGTATGCGAAGCGGTGGAGCACGCCCATCGCCGCGGCGTCATCCACCGCGACCTCAAACCCGGCAATATCCTGGTGGACGAAAACGGCCAACCCAAGATCTTGGATTTCGGCCTGGCGCGCATCACCGATAGCGACGTCCAAGCCAGCCGGCAAACGGACATGGGCCAACTGATCGGGACGCTGGCTTACATGAGCCCCGAGCAGGTGCTGGCGAATCCGTTGGCCGTGGATACGCGCAGCGATGTGTACGCCCTTGGCGTGATCCTGTACGAACTCCTGGCCGGCAAACTGCCGTATTCCTTGAGCCGTCAATTGCACGAAGCGGTCCGGACCATCAGGGAACAGGACGCCGCACCACTGAGCGTGGTGAGCCGTAGCTATCGCGGGGATATCGAGACTATCGTCGCAAAGGCGCTGGAGAAGGACCGGGAGCGACGCTATTCCTCGCCGGCGGATCTGGCGGCGGATATCCGGCGGCACCTGGAAGACCAGCCGATATCGGCAAAGCCGCCGAGCACGGCGTACCAATTGCAAAAGTTCGCGCGGCGGAACAGGGCGCCGGTAATTGGGGTGGCGGCGGTGTTCGTGGTGCTGATTGCCGGAGTCCTGGCGAGCATGAGGGAGGCGGCACGCGCACGCGCCGCGGAAAGCTCGGCGCTGGCGGCGCAGCAGGCTGCCACTCGAGATCGCGACCGTGCGCTAAAGGCGGAGATCCAGGCCGAACAGGGCCGCAATGCCGCGCAGGCCTCGGAGGCGCAGGCTCGCCTCGACCGGAACGTGGCAATGGAGGAGAAGAAGCGGGCCGACCGCGAGGCGGCAATCGCAGCAGGCGTGAATGAATTCCTTCAAAACGATCTACTCGCGCAGGCCAGCGCCAACAAACAATCGGGGCGCCGCAACCCACCCGATCCCGATCTGAAGGTGCGAACGGCGCTAGACCGGGCAGCCGAACGCATCACGGGAAAGTTCGACAAGCAGCCGGAGGTCGAGGCCGCGATTCGGAGCACCATGGGGGAGTCCTACACCGACCTTGGAGTGTATCCGGAGGCGCGGAAGCAACTGGAGCGCGCGCTCGAATTGCAGCGCCAGGTGTTGGGGCCGGAGAATCCGAAAACCATCAACACAATGCACGTCCTGGGGCGAACAGCTCTGTATCAAGGGAAACATGCGGACGCTGAATCACTTGCCAGCGGTACGGTGGAAACCAGCCGTCGCGCCCTTGGCCTGGAGCATCCCACAACGCTCACAGCGATGACCGGGTTGGCCAACGTTTACTACATCCAAGGCAAGTATGCGCAAGCTGAAGCACTCTACAGCGAGGTCCTGAAGCGCAGGCGCCGCAAGCACGGGCCCGAGAGTGTGGACACCCTCACCATGAACAATCTCGCCAGTGTCTACAGCGCGCAGGGCAAATATCCGCAAGCGGAAGCGCTCCAACTCGAGACAGTAGAGACCAGGCGCCGACTATTCGGGGCGGAAAGTCCCGCCACGCTGGAGAGCATGAACGTACTGGCCAACAATTACTACCTCCAGGCAAAGTACAAGGAAGCCGTAGCGCTACACAGTCGGGTAGCGGAGGTCCGGCGCCGCATACTGGGGCCGAACCACCTCGACACGTTGTATTCAGCAATGAATCTGGGCTCGGCCTACTTGAACGACGGCAGGTACAAGGAAGCAGAGCAGATCTACAGCGAGAATCTGGAAATCATGCGCCGCGTTGTGGGCCAGGAGCACCGCCTCACGCTGGCCACTACGGGAAATCTGGCTCTAGCGTTAAGGACGCAAGGCAAGCACGCGCAGGCCGAAGCGCTTCTCATCGGGGTGTTGGAAATCCGCCGCCGCGTAATGGGTCCGGAGAACCCCGACACGCTGAATACCATGCACAATGTGGCGGAAATCCAAGCGGAACAGGGCAAGTATGCCGAGGCCGAGGAACTCTTTCGCAAGACCCTGGAGGGCAGGCGCCGCGCGATTGGCCAAGAGCACCCGTTCACTCTGAAAACACTTGCGGCCCTTGGGCATATGTATCAACGGCAGAACCGCTACCCCCAGGCGGAGACCTGCGCCGCACAAGCTCTGTCCGGGAGACGGCGAGCATTGGGTCCGGAAGATCCGCGCACGATGGAATCGGTAGCCGACCTGACGCTGGCCTACCTGTCACAACGGAAATTCGCGGAAAGCGAACCGCTGGCGCGTGAGGCAATGGACATCACCATCCGAAAGCAACCGGGTAGCTGGGAGCGATTTTATGCTGCGGCTTTGCTCGGAGCGAGCCTGTCTGGCCAGAAAAAATATGAGCAAGCGGAACCGCTGTTGCTCGAAGGCCATCGGGGGCTGGAAACACTGAAGGACAAGGCGGGCGCTCAAGAGCGATCTCAGATGGCGCGTGTGCGGGAATGGATCATAGAGCTCTATCAGGCGTCGGGCAGGACGGTCAATGCTGCAGAGTGGCAGCAGAAGGATTGAAATAGCGCGAACTTGCGGCCGGTTACACCGGTGATCGAGATCTTAAGGATCACGGCAAGAAAGTAGAATGTCTGGAATGCGAACTGAGGAGAAGCCGAACTTAGAAGAGCAGGCGGGCTTTGACCGCGCCATCAACCCCCACGCTGGCGAGCGATATCGCCACTCGCGCCGCAACGCTTGTGCCCGGTCTGCTCCAACGCGCGCCCGTCGATGGCTGGACCGGCTTTCGGCCCGGCTCACCCGCGGCAATGCCATACATGGAACGCTGGCAGGAGACGAAGCTGTGGCTCGCCTACGGGCACTTTCGCAATGGCATACTGCTCGCGCCGGCCACATCGCGGCGGATCGCACGGGAGGTTATTACTTACTGAAGAGCGCTTTCAACCGGTCCAGCCATCCACGCTTTTCGGGGGTAAGTGGGGCTGCCGTGGGTACACCGTTAGTAGGAGCCTTCTCCACGGGCTTAGCGACGGGTTCCTTCTTCACCAGGCGGACGCGATAGCCAAGGAACGCGTAGGTGCGCTGCCAGCGCTGGCCTTCGTCATCCTCGGTTATTGTGCTGAAGCCGGGAGCGGTCAGCGTCTTTTTGTTCTCCACCACCTCCACGGGCATTGTCAGGATTGGATAGAATCCACGCACCGTATTGTCGCGAAACGCCGTCTCATAGCGATGCCGCTTGACGTTGTAAATGAACACGCGGATCCCGTCGTAATCGTAGCTTTGCATGGGATGGGCGAGCGTCGCCCAGACCCAGTGATTCTTTTTCTTGTCCTCGTCCTGCACTTCGCCCAAAGGGAAATAGGCCATGATGCGCTTGCCTTCGGCATACTGGAGCACATCGTCGGGGACAGCCATGGCAAGCATGCGGGTGAGCACCCAACCGGCCTTCTTGTCGGCAGTACGGACCAGCGTCCAGTCGTCCTGCTTGCGCTGCGGCTTGTCGTCGTCGAGATCGGTCTTGGAAAGTTCCTGCCAGTTCTCCGGGGGCTTGGGCGGCTGCGGCATTGGCGGAGGAGGCACATCGGACTTCTCTTCCCTTTGTTCCTCCTTGCCCTTGCCCTTCTTTGGCTTCTTTTTCGGCTTCTTCGGGACCGCTTTCTGTTGCGTGACAATCGATGGAATCACCGCCTGATATGGTAATCGCGGCGTCAGCAGGTGCGCCACTACTTCAACCGACCCGTTCGGGGGAATCTGGAAAGGGCTCGGCGATTGGCGGTTTGGCTCAGTGTGCATGTTGAGCACGTCGTAGACGATCGCTCGTCCCTGCGAGGGAAGGCGGAGCGCATCATTGATGGTTGCCGCGAGGTCTTTCATCTGCTGCGTGGAGAGGAGGTTCTTCGCGTTCACCCATCCGGACGTCCCACCGCCGTTGCGAACTCTGACGAAGTTGCGCCTGGTGGCAAGAACGTCGAGACGCTCGCCATGCTTCACCGTAGCGGTCACCTTCGACCGCAGGCTGACATCCTCGCGCATTTCCAAAGTTCCGGGACCGACATAGGCCTCGCCGATCGAACGGAGTTTCTCCGTTTCGGAACTGCAGGAGACGAGAAAACACAACCATCCTGTGATGAGGAAACTGCGCAATGCGGGCATCGGGAATTAATGCGGAGTCAGGCTGAGCTTTTCCATTCTAGCAAGTCAGGACGGCTCGCATCCGGGTACAATGCGGCTGAGGTTCTGCGCACATGGACAAACTGATTGCCGGCTACCAACGCTTCCGCAAAGCCGACTGGCCTGAGCAGCAGCGGATCTTCGAATCACTTGCTGCGAAGGGGCAATCTCCGCTGGCACTGGTGGTGGGGTGTATCGACAGCCGCGTCGACCCGGCGCGGATTTTTGACACTACTCCAGGGGAAATCCTCGCGCTGCGCAATGTAGCGAATCTTGTGCCGCCATACGCTCCCGATGCTGCCTATCATGGCACCAGTGCCGCGCTGGAATTCGCGGTGTGCGCATTGAAAGTGCCGAACATCATTGTTCTTGGACACGGGCTGTGCGCGGGTGTGCGCGCGCTCCTGGTGGATGAGTCGACCGGGGTCGACGAGTTCGTGGAGCCGTGGATGAAGATTGCGGATCGGGCACGCGCCCGCGTGGCCAATATTGCCGGGCAGCAACAACGCCAGCACGCCTGCGAGCACGAGGTGATCAAGGTTTCGCTGGAGAATCTGCTCACTTTTCCGTGGATCGCTGAGCGCGTCGACGGAGGGAGTTTGCGTTTGCATGGCGCATGGTTTGAGATCCGCACCGGCGTGCTCCACTGGCTGCAACCGGACGGTACGTTCACGGAGGTGGAGCCAACTCTATGACGGCCGCACAGTGCAGCGGGCGGAACTGAAGTCCCGCGCAGGGCTGGCCTGGAAAGGCCAGCCGCGGCCAGGATTGGCCGCCCCACACAACGGCGGCGGGACTGAGTCTCAGGGGTGCAACTGGAACGCCAATAACGCGGCGAGCGTGAGGGCGACGCAGCGTTCCAATGGCAGTTCCGTGTCGATACGCGTCACCGGGTACGGCAACTGCTCCCATTTCGCCAATTGCGACTCGAGCAGCTTCGCGTCCCGGTTCCTGGCGAGGTGTGTCCCCGCGGCGAGATCGGCTTCAATCCGGCGGAGTGCCGTTTCGGGCGAGCAGTGGCATTCGATCACATGGAAGCGCGACTCGACGGAAGCCGCGAAGAGGCGGATGGTTTCTACTTGCCCGAGGACACCGAAGACGCGGCCATCCAAGATGATCGGACGGGAGGGACGTTCACTCAGGTGATACCGTGCGGCCCGCAGCATGAGGTCGATGATGAAATCATCCTGCGCCGTGGTGTACTCCACTGTGTCCCCCGGAAAGAGGCAGGCGCGCACGGCGTCCTTGTCGAGAACCACGGCTTTGAGCGCTGGCGCGATGGCGCGGGCGAGGGTGCTCTTGCCGCTCCCGGGGACTCCACGAAGAACGATGATCATTCAGCTCAGAATGTCCTGGATCACGTGGCCATGCACATCAGTGAGCCGGCGGCGCAGCCCGTTGTGATAGTAGGTGAGACGCGTGTGGTCAATGCCCATGAGGTGAAGGATAGTCGCGTGGAAATCGTAGATGGTGGTGGGATGCGTGGCTGCCTTATAGCCGAGTTCATCGGTGGAGCCGTAGGAGAAGCCGGGCTTGAGGCCGGCGCCCACCAGGAACGACGTGAAGCCTTCGGGGTTGTGATCGCGCCCACCTTCACCCAGCCCCTCGCTGATCGGAAGGCGCCCGAATTCGGTAGTGAACACGACTAGCGTGTCCTCGAGAAGACCGCGTTGTTTCAAGTCTTGAATGAGCCCGGCGAGCGGTTTGTCGAGGGTGCGTGCGTTCTTGGTGTGGTTGGCAACCAGATCTTCATGCGCGTCCCAATTGACGCGCGGCGCGCCGAAATGGCCACCGTTGAAAAGCTGCACGCAGCGCACACCGCGTTCGATGAGGCGGCGGGAGAGCAGGCAGTTGTAGCCGAAGGCGCGCGAGGCCGGATCGTTGAGGCCGTACATCTCTTTCGTTGCTTCCGATTCGCCGGCGATGCTGGTGACTTCCGGTGCGGTCACCTGCATACGCGCTGCCAGCGAGTAGGCCTTGATGCGCGCGGCTAGTGCATCTTCACCGGGGTTCTGTTTGAGGTGCTCCTGGTTGACTTCCGTGAGCAGGTCGTAGGTGGCGGCTTGCTCGCGCGCTTTCACGGACTCGGGTGGCCGGAGGTCGGCGATGGGGTTCTCTTCCCCGCCGAAGATGACTCCTTGATGTGCGGCCGGAAGAAAGCCGTTGCCCCAATTGGCGACACCGCAGGGCGGCAGTCCGCGGGGATCGGGCAGGACAACGAAGGAAGGCAAGTTTTCGTTTTCCGATCCGAGGCCGTAGCTGATCCACGAGCCCACCGATGGGAACCCCTGGAAGATGAAGCCGGTGGACATCTGGAAGATGGCAGGTCCATGTGCGTTGCTGCGCGAAACCATCGAGTGGAGGAAGGTGATGTCGTCCACGCGCTGGTTGAGATGTGGCAGGAGGCTGGACGCCCACTTGCCGGTCTGGCCGTATTGCTTGAAGGAAAAGGGACTCCTCATGAGCATGCCCTTCTTGCCGAAGAAGGGGGTGATGGTATTGGCGCCGGTGGTGGCTTCGCCGTGATGTTTGGTTAGTTCGGGCTTGTAGTCGAAGGTGTCCACGTGGCTGATCCCACCGGGCAGCGAGATCATGATGACGCGCTTCGCCTTGGGGTCGAAGTGGGGCTTGATGGGCGCGGCGTGGGCTTCCAGTTGCGCCAGGGCCAGACCAGCGAGGCCGCCGCCGATTTCCCACAGGAGTTCGCGGCGCGTGGGTTTGCGAGAGCGGTTAAGGAACATAGACAAACTCATTCGAATTGAGCATTACCCGGCACCATGCGGTCAGAGATTGTTGGGCGACGAACTTAACGTCGCGGGCGAGTTCGGTATCCGATGGCGCGCGGCCATACATCAGATGGTACGCGCGACGAATGCGATCCTGCGAGGAGGTGGGCGCCTCCTTGTCGAGCCGCGCGGCGAGCAGACCCGCCTGGCGGAGGACGAAGCTGTTGTTGAGCAGCGTGAGCGCCTGCACGGGCGTATTCGAGATGGCGCGCTGTGGCGTGGCCACCGAAGGGTCGGGGCAATCAAAACTGTCCATCATGATGCGCTCACCTCCGCGCACCACAAAACGGTATACGGCGCGCTTCCACACTTCGGGGCCGTCGTTGTGGAGAGCCTTGTAGATGTAGCTTCCGCGGGCGGCGTTCTTTTGCAGCAGGAAGCTGGGGCCACCGGCGGCGAGGTTCAGATTGCCGGTTGTCGCGAGCACGGAATCGCGGAGGGTTTCGGCGTCCATGCGTTTCAGCGGCATGCGCCAAAGGAGCCGATTGCCCGCGTCCAGGGCGAATGCTTTTTGGTTCAACGCGGAGGATTGCTGATAGGCGCGTGTGGAAACGATCTGCCGGTGAAGCCACTTGAGGCTCCATCCGTTCTCCATGAACGAAACGGCGAGCCAGTCGAGTAGTTCGGGATGCGAGGGACGGTCGCCATTCACGCCGAAATCGGACGGCGTGTTGACGATGCCGTTGCCGAAGTGGAGGAACCAGACACGATTGACGATGACGCGAGCGGTGAGCGGGTTCTTCTCGCTGGCAATCCAGTTGGCGAGGGCAAGCCTGCGCGTGCCGCCGTTGTTGAGAGCGCCGGTGTCCACTTCGCCACCTACAACGCTCAACACCCCGGGGGTCAATTCTTCGACGCGACGCTTCACGTTGCCGCGTTCCAGCAGCCACGCTTTCTCCAGATCCTTTGGTGCCGCGGCGTAGAGCTTGTCCACCTTGGGCCCGCCGTTGATCTGGCGTTGCAGATCCGCCAAACCGCGTTGCAGTTCCGTCCGCTGCTGTCTCTGCTCTGGCGTTAGCAGCGGCGTCAACTCAGCCGCCGTCACTTCGGGCATGTCCATCTCCACTGCGCCGACGTGATCGAGCGAAGAGCAAACTTCCCGCCACGCGTCATTGACCCACGCGTCCAAGCGGTAGACGGAAATGAGCCCGTCCTTGGAACCGCGTTTGGAATCGCTGGCGAAGCGGATCTCGGAGACGCTTTGCGGGCCGCTCAGCATGATTTCCATTGGCACGTCGGCATCGGGGTTGGCGTCTTTCGGTACTGTCCAATTGGTCACCCTGTGCCCCGCGGGAAGCAGTTCGAGATACTCCACCACGGGAAGCTTGCTCTTGCGGCCACCTCCGATGACGAAACGGAATTTGTCCGACTTTGCTTCGGCGAAGACGTTGCGATTCCACACGGGGTTGAGTGGAAGACGGCGCGGCTCGCCCGCGCGATCGCGGTCGAGCGCCTGCAGTTTCTCGATCAACAGACGCGTCCGGGGCGCATCTTCGATTTCGGCGATCTTCTTGCGCAAGTCGCTCACGGCACGGTTGAGCGGCTTGACGTATTCATCGCGCTTGCGGCGCGCCTGTTCGCTGCCCACCTCGCGTTCGCCAAAACCGACGCCTCGGAAGAAGGCGGTCATGCGGTAATAGTCGCGCGTGGGGATGGGGTCGAACTTGTGGTCGTGGCAGCGCGCGCAATTCACCGTGAGGGCGAGGAAGCTATGCGCTGTCGTGGTGACCATGTCGTCGAGCTCATCCATGCGCGCCTGCTCGCGCAGCGTTTCGTCCTTATTCAGCACGGCGCTGACGGAGTCCCACGGCCCTGCCACCAGGAATCCTGTCGCCGCCACCATCCTCGGGTCATTGGGAGCGATCACGTCGCCGGCACTTTGTTCGCGAATAAACTGGTGGTAGGGCTTGTCTTGATTCAGAGATTGAATCACCCAATCGCGATACGGCCAGGCGTTCATGCGCTCGTAGTTGTGCTCGCCGCCGTCGGTTTCGCCAAAGCGGACAACGTCCAGCCAGTGGCGTCCCCAGCGCTCGCCATAGTGGCGTGAAGCGAGCAGTTTCTCCACGGCTTGCTCGTAGGTCTGTCCGTAATCGTCAGGGCCTGGCGGCAGGCCCGTAAGGTCGAAGTAAAGCCGGCGGATGAGCGTGCGGTGGCCGGCCTTGGGGTTGAAGTCGAGTTGTTGCTCTCGTAGTTTGGATTGCAGAAACGCGTCGATGGCATTGGTGGCCGCGAGTGGCGGCGTGCGCTTGACGGGTGGCGCAAATGCCCAATACTGCTTCGATGGCTTGCTGCTGCCGGCCGTCCACAGTGCGCCGGCGTTGATCCAATCGCGCACGGCAGCCACGGTTGCCGCGTCGAGCGGCTCGCCCGGCGGCATCTTCCCTTCGGAGATCCGTTGATAGAGTCTGCTGCCTGCCGCGTCACCCGGCTTGAGAGCCGCGCCCTGTTTGCCGCCTTTGAGCAGCCCCTCACGCGAGGTGGCATCGAGATCGCTGAGTTTCGCGCCCCCGCCGTGACACTTGGCGCACTTGTCGAGCAACAGGCGCTGCGCGACATCAGGCGGAGCAGCACCAACAACGACGGCGAGCAGGAGTCCCAGAAAGGCGGGCCGCATAGGTCTATTAGACGAAGTCGGCGGGCGGATTGCAACGCTTGCTCTTTCCGCTATGGCCGCGTCCGCGCGCAACGGAAGCCGATATCGTCATACCGATGTTCGAGCTTGATCGGGATTTTGTAGTACTTCTTGAGTCCGATCAATGGAGAGAACCCCGTTCCAGGCGCGCCTTCAATGTTCTCGCAATCAATCCAGGATCCGCCGCGACGGTTAGCCAAGGGCTCTGCTTCTTGTGGCTCCACGATCGTCCATTCCCAAACGTTGCCCTCGACGTCGTACAGTCCCCACCGATTGGGAAGTTTCCGCCCTACCGGGCGCGGTCTGCCATCCGAGTTCGTCCGGTACCAGAGATAACGACCGTCGATGGATTCGCCCCAGTAGTGGCGGGTGGCTGCGCCGGCGCTGGCTGCATGCTCCCATTCCTGGTCGGTGGGCAGTCGCGCGCCAATCCACTCGCAGTAGGCGGTTGCGTCCTGGACGCTGACGTAAACGACGGGCGACTGACCCGATGCCTTAAAGCCCGGTGAGCGCCAGGTGCGCTGGCTTGACTGCTTCTCCGCGGACGTTCGATGACCCGTGGCCTGGACAAAGGCGCGAAACTGGTTGACCGTAACTTCGGTCTTCCCCATCCAGAGATCTCCCGAGGGAATGCGCACGAAATCCGGGCTCTCCGCCAGGGCAAGAGTGCAGAGCACGATCCCTGCCGTCACCGCGCGTATCACGACGCCTTCTCCAGGTCGATCTCGATGTAGGGGCCGTTCAGACGCAGGTGGTATGCCCTCAAGTTGCCGTGCGTACGGCCGTGCAGCAGCGTGCCGTCGAGGGTGTATTCGGCGTGGTTCAGGCTGGTACAACGGAGCGTGCGGCTCTTGTGCATGTACGTGCAACTCGCACCGCCGTGGGTGCAGGCACGATTCAATGCAACAAAGTGCTTCGCCTCTGTTCGCGCCACGATGAGGTTCAATTTCCGCGTCTCATCCCACACAGCGCAGGCTGAACCATTTGATCGCAGAGTAGGGATTCTTCGCAGATCCAGTATGAGTCTGGACCCTTCGAAACGAATGCTTTCCATCGGAGCAGGAGGTGTGGAACAACACTGTGGCACAACCCCCGCGGCCAGCAGCGAATCTTCAAGGAACTGCCGGCGGTCGACTCCACCATCACGGGCAATCATAGGAACCGGCGCACTTGCTTCAGTGCCAAACTTCAGCCTAGCAACTTGCGCGGAGGAACGCTGAACGGTGGGCGGTTGCAGCGCACCTAGGAATCATAGTGGGACAGGAACAGAATCTGGTCGTAGTCGATAATTCCCAACTGAATCCGGTCCAACCACCCGCGCCGCCCCAGAAGGTTCTTCTTCAGCCGCTCGTCTGCGAAAAAGAAGACCATCGACTGAAAAGCGAGTCCGAGGACGTTCAAGATAACAACGTGCCCGAACGCTTCGATGGTGCCCGTGGCAGTGCGGAACCGTCTTGGCTCGCCCGACTCGACATTGATTCCGAGTAGCTCGCCGTGGACTCGGTCGAACAGGCAGTCGCTGGCCCCAGAATCCAGAAAAGCGACAAGTTCTACAGACTCCAACCCATACCCTAATACCAACGGAACCGGTATGCCTTCCTCGACATGCGCGTAGTGATGAGTTCAGGCGAAATCGAGTCGGGGCACTAGAGCCATCCAGCCGAGGGCAGATCAACTTCGGGCATTTGATAGAGAAGTGGCTGGTGAACACCCTTGCTTCTTGCTTCCTGGAGGACAGTCCTGGCGTCGAGCCCGTGGCTGATGAGGGTGTCCACCTCAAGGGCGAGCCACTGGCCCCGGTATTGAGCCGCGTGAGGCGCTATCCACTCTAATTCTCTATTCCGGTGGTTGAAGGGTTCCGCGGTTGCAGGCAACGTACACCGCCTCGAACTGCTGCGTCACATGCACATTGTAACCCTAGCTGGCATAATTGGCTTACCCTTCCATGGTTTCAACTCCGTCTAGCCGCGCGCCGTTCGAAACGACTCGCCGCGCCTGGTTTGCCGGCATGTTCGCGGCGACGGCGAGCGCACAACAGCAGCCAGGGCTCTGGCGCGAACTTATCCAGAACGGGACCTTCGACGGGTGGCGCAGTCCGTCCGGCAAGACGCCGCTGGGCGGGGCCTGGATCGTCCGCGACGGCATTCTCAGCGTGCGGCCCTACGTGCACCGGCGCACCGACCTTTGGACTGAGGAAGAGTTCGGCGAGTTCGAATTGGAATGGGAATGGAAGGCGGAGAAGGGGGCGAACAGCGGCATCAAGTACTGGGTGCAATCGGCGCCCACGCTGGTCATCGTGAAGGAGAACGAGAAGTGGCGGTCAGTGCCTGGACCGGATGCCGCTGCCCGAGATGAGCCCACGCTCGAATATTCCATTGGCGTTGAGTATCAGATGGCTGATGATGAATTCGAACCCACTTCGCTGGTTCGCCGCGATTCGCGAGCCGGCGGGATTTATGGCGCGTTTCCGCCCGATCCGGAGGCGGTCCGCAGGCATGGCGAATGGAACCAGAGCCGCATTCTTGTCAAGGCCGGAAGGGTGGAGCACTGGCTGAACGGTGTACGCGTAGTGGACACCACTCCGGACGCACTGGACCTGCAATTGAAGGAGAAAAGCAGCTACAAGATCGCGAAACGCCGTGGTCCAGTTGCGCTGCAATATCACCAGACCGTGGTCTCGTTCCGCAAGATGCGGATCCGCCGCTGGGAGTAGATCCTCGACCTGGAAAAGAATCGTGGTGGCGTGTCGTAGGTCGGCGAGGGGCGTGTTCGAGGGTAGCGGTTGGGGGTCACGGATGAACTCCGATAAACTCGGATGAACCCAGATGGGAAGGGCACTTTCGGCTTAGCGGAGGGCTGTGGTGGTTGATTCGAGTAGGTTCTGTTCGGGCGCTGGGGATGGCGGAAAGGAAGTCGAGGCTGGTGCGGGCTTCTACCTCCCGGATGGAGACGGTTTGTCCGGTTGCGCCGGGCTGGTTGGGGAGGATTACGGCGTAGGCGGATTTGGTGTCCCCCTTTGTGGAAAGGATCACTTTATAAGTTGCGCAGGGGACGGCGATTTGGTTGCGGCCGATGTGCTGGATGTTGCCGCAATCGAAGAGGGCGCCGGTGAGAATGTAGAGAGCATCGCTTTGGGCGGCGAGTTTGCGGATGTCATTCTCGATTCTGCGCCAGACGGACAGATTCAACTCGGGGAGTTGAGGGACGGCGTTGGAGAGGAAGTAGGATTCGCGCAGGGAGTCGGGGGAGTTCGGGATCTCGGCGGAAGTGGCGACGTGGAGCGGCCGTGGTGAGCATTTCAGGGGTGAGCTGGTGAGCGGCCCAGAGGGGGACCCTGTGCGTGTTGCTATGGCAGGTGGTGAACGCGATGCGAGTGGCGAGTTGCTGATCGGGAGCGTCGCAGGCGGGGAGTCCGAAGCGGTTGGGCTGGGCGCTCAGGGATTCGATTGTGAGGAGGTCGCAGACGGGAATCTAGCGGTAAGAGAAAATCACCGCGTAGATGATGAAGACAATCACGAGCATTCCGATGCCAAGCGCCGTGAATCCGATTCTGCGCCAGATGGTGACGGTGCGCTGCTGCGGCGCGTCCATCAGGTACTCTTCCAGTTTCCCGGATTCCACAAGCTGCTGATACTCGCGCGGACGGTCGTGCTTGAACTCTTCCAGCGGCATCCCGGTAGTGAAGATTACCGTGTCGATGGGGAACCTCTCCGGCCGGAAGTGCGTGTTGAAAAAGTGCACCACGAAGATGAAGCAAACGGCGAGCAGCGCTTCATCGCTATGGATGGTGGTGGCGACGTTGACCATCCAGCCGGGGATCACCCACGTGAAAAACTGCGGGAACCAGAGGATGAGGCCCGTCGTGCCGATGACGGCCACGCCCCAGAATACCGCGAAATAATCGAACTTTTCCCAATAGGTCCAGCGGCCATATTCGGGGCGTGGGCCGCGATTGACAAACCATTTCAACGATCCGATGAACTCCTTCCAGTCGCGGCGGTTGAACATCATACCTTCACGGTCAAAGATCATTCGCAGCCAGCCCTTGCCGGAGTTGGTCTTGTGCTTCCGCACGTCCCACAAATGGAGGCCGAAGTAGGTGAACGTCAGCACGGCGCAGACCCGATGGATAAAGCCCGCCGCCTCAAATCCGCCCACCAGTTTGGCGATCACCACCGCCCATGGCGCGTAGGAGAACTTCAGGATCATGCCCGTCACCGCAAGGCCGAGGAAACTCGTAATCACCATCAGGTGCAGATTGCGGTGCAGCGGCCGGAAGCGCCTGACGTATTTTTCCGGATCGCCGGCGGCGCGAGCGCGAAGCTGCCTGCGGTATTCGAGCGACCGTGGCAACCACAACGCCGTATGGGCGCCTGACACCACCAACGTCCCCACGAGCAGGGTCGTCATTCCCCAAAAGGTGTAAAAGAGGAACGGATAACGTTTCGGATCGTGATGAGTAGCGTGCGTCAGGTAGCCTGCGAACTGGCGGTGCGACCCGGGATGGCACTTGCCGCAGGTGCCGACGATATTGTTGCGGCTCAACCTTGACTTGTCGTTCGTCACCGGCAGGATGTCGTGGGCGCCGTGGCAATCGTAGCACTTCGCCGTCTTCAGGTCGCCCAGCGTCGATCCTTTGCCATGGAAGGTTTCGAAATACGTTTCGGTGATGTCCTTGTGGCAGCGTCCGCATTGATCCATGATGTGCAGGCGGAAGTTGGATTCATCGGTACGCTGGATGCCGTGGGCCGAGTGGCAGTCGCTACAGGATGGCAGCTCTTTGCCGGTCCTGGTCACGTTGCTCGAGTGCACGCTGCTGGTGAATGTCTCGTAGATACCGCGATGGCATTGCGCACACGTTTTGGCAACGTTTGCCTTATTCACCGTAGAGCGTGGGTCTTTGCTCGGCAGTTCGTGGTGTGGCGTGTGGCAGTCGGCGCAATCGGCGGTGACGGTGAGTCCGGCCTGGATCAGGCCCCTTCCGTGAATGCTTTCCGAGTACCGTTCGAGGATATGTTCCTGCTTTCCGTTGTAGCGGTTGGCCGCCTTCTGCCCGGAGCGATGGCACTTGGCGCAGAGGTTCGGAACATTGCGCGAAAACGTCGGCGAGTTGGAATCGTTCTTCCCCTGCGTGCCGTGTCCGCTGTGGCAATCCAGGCATCCGGGGGCGTCGGCACTACCCTTTGCCGACAACTGTCCGTGCGTGCTTTCCTGGTACTGCGTCACCACCTGCGCATGGCAGATGGAACAATCCACCTTCGCCGTAATGCCATCGCACGGGCGCGTCTTGGACGGCTTGACAGAAGTGTGGCACTGGACGCAAGCTACTTTCGCGTGACGCGAGCCCGCTATCTGTTCGTGCTTCACGAACAGCGGCACGGTCTTTCCGTCGCGCACCACCTTCAATGCCGGATCAGCATGGCACTTCTGGCAATCGCGATCCGCCATGCCCTGCGCGTAGAAAACCTTGCGCACCTTGTGCGGTTCGTGGCAATCGACGCAGGCGGGAATGAGATGCGGCTGCTTCTCCCAGAGTTCGCCGCGAATCACCTTCTGGTGCACAGCCTCGATCTGCGCGTGGCATTTCGTGCAAGTCTTGGCGATGTTGCCTTGGGAGATGGAGGAGCGTTTATCGGTGTGGGGCAGGACGAAGTGCGACGTGTGGCAACTGGTGCACACGGCGGTCACTGTGAGCCCGCGCTTGAATAATCCCTCGCCGTGGATACTGTCGACGTAGTTACCCAGGATGTTCGACTGCGGGATAGCGTGCGTCTTGCTGACGGGCGAACCTTCCTGGTGGCACCGGCCACAGAGCTTGGGCACCTCCACCGTCGAGATGGGCGATCGCGGCGCCGTTGCGCGCAGCACGTTGTGCGTGCCGTGGCAGCCACTGCAAACAGGAGCCATCCTGTCGCCACGCGCCAGCGCTTTCCCGTGCAGACTCTCTTCGTACATAGTCGCCTGGTCGGGGTGGCAGGAACCGCATTCGGGCTTCTCCAACTTGTCTGCATGCGGGACTTCTTTGATGTCGGAATGGCAGGCTTTGCATTCGAGCGAAGCGTGCGGGGATGCCTTCAATGCGGCGGCATCGAACTCTGGTGGGACGCCAGCTTCGCGCTTGCCGGTACGGCGGCCGGAATCATGGCAGGCGGCGCAATCGTCAGAGCCGGGAAGCGGTGCGCTGGCTGCAGCTTTTGGAGTTTGGGCAGCGGCCAAGGCCGTCATCGATATGAGTGTCAACCAGATTCGGACCAGCATCGCGTCAAAACTCGCAATGCATCTCAGTGCAATCTTTGGGCCAGTCCCCATCCGGCTGAAATCAAGCCATTTGTGCCGGGCGCGAAATGTCGTGGAGGAATTTGGCCCTATTGCCGTTTCCCCGACGTTGGGCCGTTTGACGCAAATCGGCGGAAATCCTGATTCCGGGATCTTGACAACTACCCACCCGCTCAGTCACCGTCAAACCATGGCCTACCACGTCTCTCGCCGCTACTTCTTCTTCGGCTCGCTGTTTGCCGGAGCAGTCCCCGCCGCCGGTTTCGGCTCCGTTGCTTCCCTTCGCGCTTTGGGCTACAAACCCTATTACGACAAGCTCAATGTCGCCGCCGTCGGATGCGGTGGACAGGGAGGCTCAATTCTGAACCAGGCCTCGGCCACGGAGAACATCGTCGCGTTGTGCGACGTGGATGAGAAGCGCGCCGCTGCCAACTTCCAGAAATTCGACAAAGCGCCGAAGTACAAAGACTTTCGCGTGATGTTGGATAAAGAGGGCAAGAACATCGATGCCTGCACGATCGGCATCCCCGATCATATGCATGCGACCGTCGCGCTCCATGCCATGCAGCGTGGCAAGCACGTCTATGTCGAGAAGCCGCTGACACGTACGCCGTGGGAAGCGCGCCTGCTGCAGGACGCCGCTGTGAAGTACAAGGTCGCAACCCAGATGGGCAATCAAGGGTATTCACATGAGAGCATCCGGACTGCGGCCGAGATCATCTGGTCGGGCGCGATTGGGGATGTGAAAGAGGTTCACGTTTCCTCCACGCCGGGCACTCATCCGACGGGCCTGAAGCAGGCGCCTCCAGAGAAGTCGGTGCCGTCGAATTTGAACTATGACCTGTGGTTGGGCGGAGCTTCCATGCGCGCTTACGCGGAAGAATACACGCCATACAACTGGCGCGGATTTTTCGATTTCGGCACCGGTCAGATCGGCAATTGGGGCATTCATTCGATGGGGCCAGTGAACCTCGCTTTACAGCTTGGCGCGCCCACCAGCGTGGAGATGATCCAGGTGTCCAACTCCAGCAAGCTCACGTTTCCGGATCGGGCCGTGATCAAGTTCGAGTTTCCGCAGCGTGGCGGCATGCCTCCGGTTGCCATCTACTGGCATGATTCGGCGCAGGCCGGCGACGCCGAGGCGTACAAAGTGCCTGGGATGGAGAACGAGAAGGTTCTTCCGCCGAGTGACAACCTCGGCGACAAAGGCAGAGGCCGCGTCCGGACCGGCGGCCCTGGTGGTGGCGGATTCAGTGGCCCGCCTTCCGGATTCGGCGGCAAGAAAGGGGGGCCGGCTGGCCGTCCCCGTCAAGGTGCTGGTGGACCAGGCGTCAACGTCTACGGCCCCGAGCGCGTGCCGGAACAGCCGGGAGTGTTGAGCGGCAACGGTGCGGTTTTTGTAGGTACCAAGGGTCTGATGGCCACCGTCAACCGCGGCGAGGGTGTGCATCTTCTGCCTGCCTCGCGCTGGAAGGAATATGTTCTGCCGCCGCAGTTGCTCACCCGATCGCCCGGCCACATGGCGGATTGGGTCCGCGCCTGCAAGGGTGGCGAGCCGTCGTGTTCCAACTTCAGTATCTCCGGCCCGTACGCAGAATGGATGCTGCTCGGCGTGATCGCCTTCCGCGTCCCAGGAAAACTCCAGTGGGACAGCAAGAACCTGCGGTTCACCAACAGCGTGGAAGCGAACAAGTACTTGAAACCCGTCTTCCGCGCCGGCTGGGAGTTGAAGCTATGATCACGGTGACGCCTCGAGCCGATTGCCATTGAAGAGGTCAAGCGCGAGTCGTACAGGAACATATCCACACCGTGGATCTTGACCATAAGCGCTTCCTCATCCATGCCGAGACAGGCGAGTTCATCGTGATCGACTCGAATCTGCTCGTCTTTCTTGTCGTTTGCACTGTCAATCGCATCGTGACGTTTAGGCGCATCACAACCGCCGCGGTTCACTGGCCCACGTCAGAACTTCGCCCTATCCCCAGTCGAACGGAAGAATCGAGCGTTGGCGCAAATCGCTCGAGGGAGAGTCCATTCGGGCGGCATCTGGTGGAGCACAATGTCGTACGTGACATCACGCCGAAGGACATGCAAGCCGTGCAACGAAGATAGGGGCAGGTTCGCCGCCAGCGGGCTATATACATAACTGGAGCCCCCGTTAGGCAGGATCGGTGTTGCTTGCAGGAGATCTACGGCGTTCCGTTCTTGCCTCTCTTAATCGGCTCGTCGTCTGCGGGTAGTTCCGGATAGTTGCGTTGCAGATAAAACAGCGAACGCTTGCTTTTCCGGGCTATGCCCCTCAACATTGAAACATGTCCATTGATCAGTCGTCATTTGACGCCTCGAAAAGCATACTATCTGAAGTCGATCTCCTCCTGGAAACAACTCCTACCCTACCTCAGAATCGAACTGCACGCTCGCGCGAACTTCTCAGAGCAGCGCTTGCTATTGTAGACGATCTCTCCCGCGAGTCAGAGACTCCCGCTGCTGCTATTCGTCAATGTTCTCTTCAAGGATGTCGAGTGTGATGAAATTCTGCTACGTCCGAAAGAAGGAAGGCCACAAGCCGGCTGAAGAACAGCACGATGAAACTATCGGCGATCAGTACTGCTTTGTGGCAATGTTAGCGGTCATGTAAAAACGTAGGAAAATGAACATTGGCCGACCGCCCACGTCGCTGGCGCCGTCGGCGATTAAACGGTTGCCCGTAAAACTGGTTGAACCAGCGGCTGTGCTGCCCACACACAGCACACTGAGTAAGGCACGGAGTGCCCCGAGGTCGGGGCAGAGGGATCGGACCCATACCCTGATGCGTCACAGAGCCCTGACTCCGGCGCCGACGGTATTCGCCTTGCCGCCAAGAATGTGCTTGCTTACCCCTCGTTGTTGCTTGGTATCGGCGTCCCGCCGCCCGCACTTGCTGCCGCCGCATACGCTTCTTGCATTGCTCACTGCAATAACGCTGACCGCGATCACAGTCGCGGCAGACCGAGAACATCGTGTTGCAGGCCGGATCAACACACTTGCGAAGCCGAAGCGCTGGTTGAGGAGTGCCAACTGTCATTGCGCGCGCCACCCTCATCACAATAAGCGATCCAGGCGATGATGACCAGGAAGATTTGCGCCTTCGGCGCGGATGATGTTGCTCCTGTCCTACCGGCCGATGTTCAGAAAACTACGTTTTCATCGTTCTCAGCAAGAGGGGGAAGCCCGCTACAGCCCCGCGGAAGTGGTAGTCCCAGTCCTCGGCAATCCTGATCCTGCTCGCATCTGCACTTCGATCGTAGAGCGAAACAACTGTAACGAGTCACGATCCTTGCGGCCTCCATTCTCAAATTGCATGCCGCCGGGCGGGGCCATCCCGTCCAGTTCGTGGAAAGAGAATTTGGAGCGCCCTTCGGGCGGTCTTCGCGTTTAAGTGCCCAAGGCCTCGCTCTGGAGCTTCACCAAAGAAATCTGGGCCTTTGAGCGTCCAGCCAAGCAGACGCGCTGAGCGCCACAGGAACGTCATTCTCACACTGGAAGCCCCGGCAAATTATCATGACCGATTCCGCCTTCGGCCGGGGCAAACAAAGTGACCCATTACAACAACCTTACGATCCGCATGCAGATGCGCCGTCTCACCCGGTTGACAAACGCGTTTTCCAAGAAGTGGGATAACCTGTGGTACGCCTACTGCCTACATTCCGGCTACTACAATTTCTGCCGCATGCATCGCTCCATCCGTATGACTCCGGCAATGGCAGCAGGCATCACTGATCACATCTGGGAACTTCCGGATTGCGTGAAAAAATCTGCTACGCAACTATCCGGCACTGCCCGTCTGCGACGCCTCCCAAGGTATATGGATACAATGACAGTATGGGTTTGACGATCCAGGCCGATGAGGACGGCGCTCTGCTCGTGCCAGCCGGGTCAATGGGTGTGGAGCCAGGTACGAGATTCTCCGTCGAGCCGCACGGAGACCTCTTCATCTTGCGGCGTGAGCCTGTTCAGGCGGCATGCTGGTGGGCAAGCACGACACCGGCACAACGTGTCGCTTGGCTTGAGGAATGGATCCGCGGACTGCCTGCCAGCCCGCCGCTGCCGCGGGAAGCCACGCGGCGCGATTCCATGTACGAATGACCGCCGGCTGGTTGCTCGATACAAACATCCTGCTGTATATCTCCAATCCGGGAGCCGCGGAGCACTTCGCTGCAACAGCGTCCGTCGGGCGGCTGCTTGCCGCCGGCGACCGCCTCGCAGTCGCCCCTCAGGTGTTCTTTGAGCTCTGGAGTGTTGCTACGCGGCCGGTCACCGCAAACGGTTTGGGATGGTCCGTCGCGCGGGCTCGTGCGGAAGTGGAGGTCATTCGAAGCCGGTTCCTTGTGCTCGAAGAACCTCCGGTCGTGGTTGACCTCTGGCTCGACATCGTGGCGCGGCACGGCTTGAAGGGCAAGCGTGTCCACGATGCTCATCTAATGGCCACCATGAAAGCCAATGGAGTCACTCGGCTTCTAACCTTCAAGGCGGCTGACTTTCCCGCGGAACCCGGCATTTCCATTTTCACGCCCGAGCCCTGATAACCAGGGCCGCTTGGCGTTTGCGCCGGCTCTGGAACAAGCGTGCACTTGGGGATTCCAAACACCGCCGTCGACCGCGGGTAATTCGGTTCAGCGTGAAAGCCAGACGATATCCGCACCCTGCGTGGCTTTACTCTTGCTTCGCACACCGGGTTGGACATGACGTAACCGAACGCCATATCAGAACGCCTTTCCATCCAAGTCCTGGACTTCTGGTAACGTTAGAAATTCGTGCGAATCCACACCACAATACTTCTTTGCCTTGTCGCAGCCGCGCCCGCGCTACACGCTGCTGATGCCGATCTCGACCGGCAGTTCACGCAGACCGTGCGTCCATTTCTCGCCAGCTACTGCAACGGCTGCCATGCGACAGCTACGCCGGCGGCGCAGTTTGATCTGCGGCCTTACACCAACCTTGCCTCCGTGGTGCGCGATTACGGGCACTGGAACGAAGTTCTCGCCAAGCTGACGTCGGGCCAGATGCCGCCCAAAGGAATGAAGCAGCCCACCGCTGCCGAGCGGCAAGCAGTGGTCCGCTGGATCGAGGAAATGCGAACGAATGAGGCCAGGAAGAATGCCGGTGATCCGGGACCGGTGCTGGCGCGCCGTCTTTCGAACGCCGAGTACAACTACACGATTCGCGATCTGACGGGCGTGGATATCCGGCCGACGCGTGAGTTCCCCGTGGATCCCGCAAACACCGCCGGCTTCGACAACTCGGGCGAGTCACTTTCGATGTCGCCGGCGTTGCTGAACAAATACCTGCTGGCCGCGCGGGAAGTTGCCAATCACATGGTGCTCACTCCCGACGGATTCACGTTTTCCCCGCATCCGATGCTGGTGGAGACCGACCGCGAGAAATTCGCCATCAGGCGCATCGTCGATTTCTACGAGCGTCAGCCCACTGACTACGCCGACTTCTTCCAGGCAGCCTGGCGCTACAAACACCGCGCCGCGTTGGGAAAACCGAACGCGACGCTGGCCGCCCTTGCCACCGAAGCCAAGCTGAGCGCGAAGTACATGCCGCTCGTCTGGGACATCCTGGAGCAAAAAGGCGTGGACGAGGTAGGCCCGATCCTGAAGCTGCGCGGCATGTGGCGGGCGTTGCCGGCGCCGGGGGCGAACGCAAACGCGGAAGTGCGGGCACAGTGCGTGACTATGCGTGATTTCGTGGTGCGTTTGCGGAAGCGCACGGCTCGAGAATTCGCCGCGCCGGTGGTAGCTGGTCTCAGCCCCACATCGCAGCCGCTGATGAACTGGAAGCTGTGGGCATTCGCTTCCCACCGCCGCGACTTCGACCGCGATGCGCTTCGCAACGACACCGATCCGCCGCTCGAGGCTCCCACGATTCCGCGCTATCCGGGTCTCGGCCAGGAATCGGCATTTCGCGCCGCGGCCCTGATGAAGAAGTCGCGCGTGGGCGATAGCGATCTCATTGTCCCAGGCGGAGAACGCGCGCGCTACGAGGCTGCCTTCGCGCGCTTTGCCAACGTGTTTCCCGATGTGTTCTACGTCCGCGAGCGCGGGCGCTTCTTCCCGGATGATTCGCAGGACAAGGGCCGCCTGCTGAGTGCCGGCTATCACAACGTCATGGGCTACTACCGTGACGACACGGCGCTGAGCGAACTCATCCTGGATGACAAGGGCAAGCAGGAACTCGACCGGCTGTGGGACGAGTTCGATTTCACTGCCGAGTTCACAGGGCGCACCTGGGTGCAGTACTTCTTTAATCAAAGCGGCGAGATTCTGGGCAACGGGCGCGAGTCAGGCAGCAGCCGCCCTTCGGACAAGGCGGTCAGCGCAACACCGGTGATCATGAATCTGCGCGATGCCTACCTTGCCAAGGCGGATGCGCGCCCCACCAACGATCCGATTGCGAAGGAGGCCATTCGCGATCATTTTCACCGCGTGGACGCGACGCTGCGCCGTCTGGAAGAGATGCGCCTCAAGGCCGAGCCGCTCCATGTGGACGCGCTGCTCAGGTTTGCCGCGCGCGCCTACCGGCGTCCGCTCCAGCCTGCCGAGCGCGAACGCGTCCTTGGCTATTACAAATCGCTGCGCGAGAAGAGCGGCCTGACTCACGAAGACGCCGTTCGCGATTCCATTGTCAGCGTCCTGATGTCGCCGAAATTCAGTTATCGCATCGATGCCGGCAGCCTCACCTCGAAGGGGACGTCGCCGCTGTCGAATTACGATCTCGCCAGCCGGCTCAGCTATTTCGTCTGGTCGAGCATGCCGGACGAAGAACTGATGGCACGAGCGGGTAAAGGCGATCTCGTGAAACCGGAAGTGCTCGCCGCGCAGACCCGGCGTATGCTCAAGGACGGCCGCGCCCAAGGACTCGCTACCGAATTCGCCGGCAACTGGCTTGACTTTCGCCGCTTTGAAGATCACAACGCTGTTGACCGCGAGCGCTTCCCCAGCTTCAACAACGAGCTTCGCGAGGCCATGTTCCAGGAGCCGATTCACTACATCGCCGACGTGATCCGCAACAACCGTTCCGTGTTCGACATGCTGTATGGCAACTACACCTTTGTGAATACCGCGCTTGCCAAACACTACAGAATGCCCGAGCCGCCAAAGAACGAATGGGTGCGCGTGGACAACGCCGATCAATATGGACGCGGCGGCCTGCTCACGATGTCCGCGTTTCTCACGCAGAATTCGCCCGGACTGCGGACGAGCCCGGTGAAGCGCGGTTACTGGGTGGTGCGGCGCGTGTTGGGCGAAGCGATTCCCCCGCCTCCTCCTTCGGTGCCGGAGTTGCCCAAGGACGAAACGCTGATGAATCTTCCGTTGCGAGACATGCTCGCCAAGCATCGCGAGAACGCGGCATGCGCCGGTTGTCATGCACGCTTTGACAGCTTCGGACTGGCGTTTGAAAGCTACGGGCCGATTGGAGAAAAACGGGAGAAGGATCTCGGCGGACGCCCGGTCGACATCAACGCGACATTTCCCGGCGGCTCGCAAGGTGCCGGCCTCGCCGGCGTGCAAACCTACATTCGCGAGCATCGCCAGAAAGACTTCGTCGATAATCTCAGCCGCAAATTACTCGCCTATGCGCTCGGCCGGTCGTTGCTGCTGTCCGATGAACTGACCGTGGACCGCATGCGCGCAGCGTCCGCGGCCAACGGCTACAAGTTTGCCCCACTGGTGGAGGCCATCGTCACCAGCCCGCAGTTCCTCAACAAACGGCGGAGCACGGAATAGAATAAAATACTACGCAGATAGTGAGGCACAGATGCTGAAACCGATCTCCCGAAGAACCGTGCTCCGCGGCGCAGGCGTCGCCATGGGATTACCCTGGATGGAAGCTCTTCCGCTGTATGCCGGCACCACCGGTCAGGAGCCGCCCAAGCGCTTCGCCGCCCTCTTTATGGGTAACGGCGTGAACGAGGATCACTGGGGTTCAGAAGGATCGGGCGCGGAGATGAAGCTGAGCAAGACTCTCTCCTGCCTGGAGCCCATCAAGCACAAAATCAACGTCATTCACGGTCTCTTCAACAAACCCGCCACTGGTCAGGGAATTCACCCGGCGCAGACCGGCGCCATGCTCTCCGGGGCGCAGATCCAGCGCGGCGCAATCATCAAGGCAGGCATCACCATCGACCAGATGCTTGCCAACAGGATCGGACAGGACACTGCGCAAGCGAGCATTGTGCTGGCCTGTGAGCAGCCCATGACCGGCTATCACGAAACCAATTTCTCGATGGCTTACAGCTCGCACATTTCGTGGCAATCGGCCGATTCACCGGTGCCCAATGAAGTGTACCCGTCGCTCGCCTGGGACAATCTGTTTGAAAACCGCGGCAGTCTGCGCAACATGAGCATCCTCGATCGCGTGAAGGAAGATGCGGTCGCTCTGACGAAGCAGATCAGTTCTGGAGACAAGGCCAAACTGGACGAATACCTCACCAGCGTGCGTGAAGTGGAAAAACGCGTCGAGCGCATGCGCGACAGCAAGGACAGAGCCGCGGATTCCGCCCGGCAGAAGAATAAGCCGGTTTTCTCTATGGATCGTCCGGCTAACGGTCTTCCCGAGGACTTGCGGGAGCATGCGCGCCTGATGTGCGACATCATCGCCATCGCATTCCAGACGGACAAGACCCGCATTGCCACGCTGCTGCTGGCGCGCGATCTGTCCGCTCTCTACTATCCGTTTCTCGAAGTGAAGGAAGGCCACCATGCGGCGTCGCACAACAATACTTCCGATGGCTACGAGCGCATTTCCCGGTTCCATCTGAGCCAGCTTGCCTACCTCGCGCAGAAGCTCGATGCGATGCCCGAGGGCAACGGTTCCGTGCTCGGCAATTCGTGCCTCATGTGGATCAACAATCTCTGGATCGGCCGCAAGCACGACAACTCGCGCCTGCCGCTGGTGCTGGCCGGTGGACTCGGCGGCACACTGCAAACCGGCCGCACACTGGACTACCTCAATGCCGGCAACGAGAATCGCAAGGTCTGCAGTCTGTATTTGTCGTTGATGGACCGCATGGGGGTGAAACTCGATCGGTTTGGCGATGCCACCACTCGTCTGGAACGGTTGTAGTTACCAGAAAGCGCGCCTCATGGACAACGAGTAACTTCAAGAATTCTCTGAAGTCGGGTGGTATCCGGGTCGTACCCTTTGAACACTTGCCTCACTAGTTCGAGTGCCGCCAGCCGTTCCTGCATCGTTTTCGACCGCCAGTATTCCTTGGCGTCTGAAGGTGTGCATGTTGTCACAACCGTGAGTTGTGTCCGGTCCATACGCACTTCGTCGAGCAGCGACATGCTTCCATTTTACGCGCGGCGGCGCGTGGGCGTACGCTGAAGAGGCATGTCCAAAATCGACGTTGTTGCCCACATTCACGCCAAACCGGGCCATGAGGCCGCGCTTCGGGAAATCCTGGAAGGATTCGTCGCCCCCACGCGCCAGGAAGAAGGGTGTCTCCGATACGACCTTTTCGTCGACCTCTCCGATGCCGGCAAGTTCACATTCATAGAAGAGTGGACCAGCGCGGAGGCACTCGACAAGCACTCCAGGTCGGCGCACATCACCGCCGGACGCGCGAAGATGCCGGAGTTTCTTCGCGAACCCGGTTGGGTGCAGGTGCTCACAAAGCTCTAAACGAATTCCGCTTCCGCTGCGTTCTTACTTGTAGCTGAGGACACAATTGGCCCAGGAAATGACAGCGGACGGCACCATCAAACCCCTAACCATAATCCGGGATCAAGCTTCATTTGAGGCACTGATGGCGCGCTTCCAGCATCGTATTTTCGCGCTCGCCGCCAGACTCACCGGCAGCGTTCCCGATGCGCAGGAGGTCACGCAGGACGCCTTTCTTCGCCTGCACGATCATCGCCGCAAACTGCATGACGAGGCGAGTATTCAGGCGTGGCTTCGCACTGTAACCTTGAACCTCTGCCGCGACCGCGCACGCCGAAGGGCCTCGGCCAGTCCGTGCGAATTGCCGGACATTGCCTCCGGCGCGCGTTCTCCCGAACGGCAGGCCTCGGAGTCGCAGCGAGAGCAACTCCTGAAGGATGCTTTGCAGCAACTCAGCGAGCGGGAACGGACGGCGCTCACCCTGCGTGAACTTGAGGGGCTCACCACACAAGAGGTAGCGGTGCAGATGCAGATCGCCGAGGCCACGGTGAGGGTGTACGTGATGAACGCGCGTCTGAAGTTGCGAGAGATTCTAGCTCATGCGGCAAGGGGTACTTTATGAATTGCGAGAAATGGCAAGAGCCGATTGCGTTGTTGGTGGACGGCGAGGACGCCGCACCCGCGCTCCACGTTCACCTCGCCGAATGTGCCGGCTGCAGGGAGCTGTTGCATTCTCTGCGTGAGGATCAATCCTTACTTCGATCGGTGCCTGCGGATGATTCCGCTCTGCACCTGATACGGAACCGCGTGAGGGAAAAACTGCGCCGGCGAAGACGTGTCTGGTGGGCCGCGACCGCGGGCATTGCCGCCTGCCTCTCGCTTGTACTGTTGTGGCCGAATCAACCGCCACCCGAGATCCATCCGCCGCGAGCACTCGATCCGCCGGCAGTTACCGCGGCCTTCACTCCACGCCCCATGCCGCCGCCGAAGTCCGGCCGCGTAACGAAGCGCGATCCTACGCTCGATTGGGAGGCGTTCCTTGACGAGTTCTCGCCGCCACCAGCCGCCGTGCAGGCTCCCATTATGGAAGCCGGTATACGCGTCCCTACAGCCGATCCCGACGTGATCATCCTCATCGTCGAACCAGCAACCATCCCACTGCCCGATCCTCACGGAGACTCCAATGACTAGACTGATGCTCGCCGTTTTGCTCGCCACACATCTCCTGGCGCAAACCACTGAGGCGATGTTTGAACCAAAGAACCTGACCGGAGATCGCGCCAATCGCGCGATACGATTTGTCAGCGACATCATGGGCGCGCGTACGCATATCCTATGGGAGCCTGTCCTGCGCCAGGTCTCCATCCGCGGAAGCAAGGACGACGTGGCGCTTGCGTTGGATCTGCTTCGCAAGTACGACGTGCCCGAACCGAAGCGCCCCGAGCAACGCACGCACCTCATCGAATATACGATTTATCTGGTGGGAGCCTACAACAGCCCCACTCCACGCGGTGGCGCTCTTCCCGCCGATGTCGACGTGGCCGTCAAGCAGATGAAGGGGACTCTCGGCTACAAGGCGTACCGGCTGCTGGACACGATCCCCATCAGCACACGCAACTCGGGAAGCGACACCGCGATCAGCGGGCTGCTGCCCGCACAAGCCATGGGCAGCAGTGCGAAGTACTTCTTCAGAACCGGCCTGGGATCGCCTCGCGTGATGGAGGACGGAAAGACCGTAAACACTCCCGATTTTCACTTCTATGTCTCCATTCCCGTGAAGCCGGAAGAGAAGCCCGGTGAAGTCGGGATAAGAACGGATATCCTTGTGAAAGAGGGGCAGAAGATCGTGCTGGGAAAGATCCGCCTCGACAACATCGGAGACGATGCGTTCTTCCTTGTGGTGACTGTGAATGTGCTCTGACTGCGCCGCCCTGATTCGCGACGAACAACCGGCCGACATTGCGGAGGTTCGCCGCGTGGAAACGGAAGCCTTTGGGCAGGCCGAAGAGGCGGACCTTGTCGACCGTCTCCGTGATCAGAACGCGCATTTGCTCTCACTGATCGCCGAGGTGGATGGCCAGGTCGCCGGGCACATCCTGTTTACGCGAATGTGGATTCGCTCGGGAGAAACCAGGGTGTCTGCCGTGGCATTGGCTCCGCTGGCCGTACTCCCTGAATATCAACGTCGCGGCGTCGGAACGGCTCTCACCAACGAAGGACTACGCCGACTGCGCGGCATGCAGGAACGCATCGTGCTTGTGGTGGGGCACAAGGAGTACTATCCCCGTTTCGGCTTCTCGCGCGAGAGTGCAGAGCGCCTCTCCACGCCGTTTCCTACGGATTCCTTTTTCGCCCTCGAACTGGTCCCGGGCGCGCTGGATGGGATTGCCGGAAGCGTCGAATACCACAGCGCGTTCGGTCTCTGAACTACTTCCCCTTGGGGGCGAAGAACTCCTGCTTTTCCACTTTCACTTCCGTCGCCTTGGCGTTGGCGTCCAGCCACTCTTTGACTTTCGCGTTCTTCAGTTCATTGAACAATGTGTCCTTGACCTCGTCCAGCGCTTGCGCGGTCATTTCCTGCAGACGGAAAATGTAATAGCCGTTAGGCTGGCGGACAGGGTCGCTCACCTGTCCAGGCTTCAAAGAGAATACGGCGCTCTTGATCGGATCCGGCAGTTTGTCGCCACGGCGGATGGGTCCAAAGTCGCCCTGCTTCTCCTTCGAGATCGGGTCCTCCGACATCTCCGCGACGAGCTTGACGAAGTCTGCCCCGCTCCGCGCCGTCTTCACCGCCTCTTCCGCCTTGGCGAGCGCCTGAGCTTCGGTCATGGACGATGAGCCCGCGACCGCCTGTGCCTGGCCCGCCACAAACGGCACGTAAATGAGCTTCACTTTCGCCATCGTGTAGTCGTTCTTGCGCGCTTCGTAGGACTTTTTCAAATCCTCCTCGGACACCACCGTGGTTGCTCCGCGGTCTTCGATCATGAACTGCGCCAGCGCGCTCATCCGTTGGATGGCGATGGTTTCCTTATAGGGGCTGCGCTGGTCGAGTTTCTTCTCTTCCGCCATCGCGAGAAGCCGCTGCAGCAGGAACCACTGCGAAAGAAACCCGCGCGGATCGCGCTCGAAACCTTGCTTCATCTGCAGCGGCAGCGCCTGTATCAGTTTGTTGACTTCGCCGGCTGTGATCTTCCGATCTCCCGTGGTGGCGACCACTGTTTCCGGCGCAATATCGGCGGCCCCTGGTGTAGCCGGAGGGGCGAGTTGGGCAAACACACTGCTTGCCATGGCAAAGAGACAAAGGGTTGTTTTCATGAAGTGCTGTAAGTGCTAGCTCTTCTTATTATGCCTTGCGGCGAGGTATACTGCCCACAGAGCGGCTGTGACGGTGGTTTTGGGCCTCCAGGTGGAGGCGTTATGGCAGATGAGCAACTCCGCGGCAAGCGGAAGTTAAACGAGTCGATGCTAGCCTCGGCATCGATTGAACGGACCCCGCACGTGGGACTGGTGACATCCAGCTTCGCCGGCGGCAAGGAGCACGACGGTACGCCAATCACCGGGCTCGCCTCTCCGCGGCGCGTCGATGCGGAGCTGTCGAACTCCGAGTTGCAGGCGCTGGTAAACCGCGCGCTCGATCTCAGTCGTGCGGGGCGCCGGGTTGGCGGCATTGGCCCGGAAGACCGGGTTCTGATCAAGATTGTCGTGACTCCCGAAGTGTCCACCGATGTACGTCTGGTGGGCGCCGTTCTGGAACGTATGCTGGCCGCGCGCCAAGGCAAGCGGATTACCATCGTGGAGGACTCCGCTGCTCCGGCCGGATACGCGAGCATGATCGCAGGTCTCGCCGCCAATCATCGCTCCGTCCGTATCGAATACCTGAATCTGGGCGAAGTCCCATACATTACATCGCCGCCGTTGCGGCGCACTTACGCGGGAGCAAATCCCACCGGAGCCTATGCACTGGCGAAGCTGTTCCGCGAATGCGATCGTATTGTCACGATCGCCCCGCTTCGTACCAGCCCCGATACCGGTGTCGCGTTGTCGGCAGCTACTTACCGGTCGTTTGCGTCGCGTGTCATCTATGGTCAACAGCGCGAGAAACTCGCCGCGTTGGGCGATGCGGCCGACGTGACAACAGACCTCTACCTGCACCACCCGCCTGACTTTGCCATCCTCGGCGGGCCTCTCCATTTTGACGGCGCCGCCGTCCGGCACAACATCGTCATTGCCGGCCGCAACGCGCTTGCCGTGGATGCCGTGGGTGCGGCGGTGATGGGGTTCGATCCGCGTAAAATCCGACTGCTGGACAGACTGGAGGCTCGCGGATTTGGGGTGTGCGATCCCGATTCCATCTGGACGCACGGGAACGAAATCGAAGAAGCGAGGCGGCCGTTTGCCAGGCCCGCCGGATGGAGCGCTCTATGAATCGACGTCAATTCCTCGCCGCCGGCGCCTTTGCCGCTGCGTTGCCCGGCGCCCCTGATAAAACGTGCCTTGGGCTCGTCCGTTCCACTCATTCCAAGCTGCGCCAACCCGCTTCGCTTGAGACGGAACTCACTGATGCCCAGGTCCGCGAAATGGTGTTTCGCGCGATCGACTTGGGCGCTCCCCGAGCGGGCTCCCTCGCAGCGAAAATCCGGCCGGGTTCTTGGGTCGTAATCAAACCCAACATCGTTTTTCTCCGCCCCCATCCTTCTTATGCCATTGGCGATATCACCGACTTCCGGGTCACGCGCGCGGTGCTGGAATATGTGGCGCGGCATTCCCAGGCGGGCCGCATCACCGTCGCCGAAGGCGGCACCTACCGCCGCACCAATGACAAAGCGGAAGACAACGTGGTGACGCAGAACAAACAGCGCGTAACCGCCGTCAATTTCGATTGGGGCGCCGAAGAGTTCCCCGGCTTCGATGGTTCGCTCGGCGGCATGATCACCAGCTTTGCGCGCCGTTTCCCGCAAAAGCAATTCGACTATGTCGACCTCAGCTACGACGCCGTGCGCGATGCCTCGGGCGCCTTCCACCGCTTTCCCGTTCCCCAATCACCGAATGGCGTGGGCGCATTCGGCGCGCGCCCCGATTATTTCGTCACCAACACCATTACTCGATGCGACTTCCTGATCACTGTGCCGGTGATGAAGGTTCACCTGCAATCCGGCATCACGGCCTGTCTGAAGAACTACGTGGGCACCGCGCCTCGCGAAGCCTACGCACGCCCTGGCGTGTTCCACAACGCCCTCCTGCACGAGCAGCATTCCGCGGGCGACCGCATCGATCCTTTCATCGTGGATTTGGCTTCGTTCCATCCGCCGGACTACTGCGTGGTGGACGGTCTGCGCGGCCTTCAGGCGCAGGAGCACTCCATCCATCGTGCCGATCAGACGGTGCGCAGCAACCTCATCCTGGCGGGAGAGGACCCCGTCGCCGCGGATTCCATGGTGGCGCGGCTGCTCGGTTTCAACCCGATCGACATGGAGTTTCTGCATATGGCCGCGAGGCGTCAGATGGGTGTGATGGATCAAACCCAAATCGAGGTCCGCGGCGATGAGCCTGATCGCGACAACCGCCGGTGGGAACGGCCCGACCGGTGGTACGGACGCTGCAACCGCCACTGGCGCATCGCCAAGGGTTCAGGGTGGATACCACTCGAAGCCCCATTTGATACGCTTGATCTTCCGGCTGCATCCGGAACGCCTCCCGCGGCCGGAACCACGTACACGCTGACCGCTGCGGCCACTTCGCCCGGACACAGGCGCGGCTTCCTCTGGATCGGATTGCGCGGCAAGGTCAAGGTGAAACTGAACGGCGCCACTGTGGCAGGCTTCGACAGCGACACCAGGTACCGGGCCGCACAATTCCAGTTCCCCGTTGTCCTGCAACCCGGACGTAATCAGTTGGAGTTCGAGGTGCAGCCGATTGATGGCAAGGCGCTGCTGAGTGCCCTGGTGACGGGTACCCGCAACGATGGGGACACGCTGGAGGGACTTCGCTGGGAGCGCGCCTAGCTCAGCCAGCCCTGGTTCACCGGCCGTTCGCTTGCCCTATCTCGGCAGGTGCGCCGCGAGCAGGGTCACCAGATCGTCCACATGGAACGGCTTGGCGAGGTAGCCGTTCATTCCCGCTGCCACGCAGCGCTCCCTGTCACCCTCCATCGCGTTTGCCGTGAGCGCGATGATCACCGGTTGACGTGAGGGCGGGAAGGTGTCGCGGATGCACCGCGTCGCTTCCAGTCCGTCCATCTTCGGCATGTGCAGATCCATCAGCACCAGATCATATTCCGCCGATCGGGCCTGTTCCACCGCCTCGGCGCCGTTGCAGACGGAGTGCACATTGCACCCCAGCTTCGTCAACAGGCTTTCTCCCAGCCGGCGGCTCACTGCGTTGTCCTCGGCCAGAAGGATGTGGCCGTGGAACCTGCTGGCCAGTCCGTTGCCTCTGTGCGGATGCTCGGCCGGGGCTTGTGTTTGGGTGAGTTGCAAGCAGAGCGTGAACGCGCTTCCTCGACCTTGCTCGCTTGCCACTTCGATCCGGCCGCCCATCGCCTGCGCGAGCTTCTGACAGATTGCCAGCCCCAGCCCGGTACCTTCGTGCCGGCGGCTGAACGAGCCATCCACTTGATAGAACTTCTGGAAGAGCGACCCGATGCGATCGGACGGAATTCCAATACCCGTGTCACGCACGCTCAACCGCAGATCCCAGATCATTTCTCCGGCGCTGGCGGCTGAAACAACTATGTCCACGCTCCCGGCATCAGTGAACTTCACGGCGTTCCCCGCGAGATTGAAGAGGATCTGGCGGATGCGGGATTCATCGCCGAGAAAGTGGGTCGGCAAACGGTCGTCAAAGCAGGCTTTTATCTTCAGCCCTTTGAGCTTTGCAGTCGAATCCAGTATGCGCGCCACTTCCTCCACCGTGGTGGACAAGGAGAAAGGCTTCTTCGCCAAGTCCATCCTACCCGCTTCGAGCTTCGACAGATCCAGGATGTCGTTGAGCAGTGTTAGAAGAGAGTTGGAGGAGGTGCGAATGACGGAGATGTGTTCCTGCTGCTCGCTATCCAATGTTGTCTCAGCGAGGAGTTCCAAAGTCCCCAGCACTCCATGCATCGGGGTGCGTATCTCGTGACTCATCGTGGCGAGGAAGTCCGACTTTGCCTGCGCCGCGGCTTCCGCCGCCAACTTGGCCTTCTCCAACTCAGTGGTCCGGCTGCGTACATGCGCCTCGAGATCGAGCGTTCTCCGCTGCAGCGATCGGGTGCGCCAGGCAATCACCCCCGCTATTCCGGCCAACAAAACGAACCCGACTGCCAGGCGAAACCACCATGTCTGGTAAAAGGCCGGAAGGCAGATGATGGGTACCGTTAATCCGGACTCGTTCCACACACCGTCGTTGTTGCTGGCCTGTACGCGTAATTGATAGGAACCGGGTGGGACGTTGGTGTATGAACTGGTGGAACTCATGTCCGGTCCCTGCCAATCCTCATCGAAGCCCTCCAGCTTGCGGCGGTAGTGTACGCGGCTGTTTTCAGTGAGGCTGTTGGCGGAGAACTCTACCTGGAACCTGGACACGTGACTGGGAATACGCGCAGTTCCGTCGATCAGTGGGATCTCCACCCCATCGGCCTGCACACGGCGCAGGACCAACGGCGGCACCACTGTGTTCTTCGGGATGTGGCGGGTGTCAATCCTGACAACCCCGCGCAGGTATGGCGCCCAGATAATGTCCGACGGGCCCTGCGCAGATGGCAGGAATGCGAGGCCGAAATTCGAACTGCGCAAGCCATCGGAGATATCGAAGGTCTGACGGGTCACGTCCTCCCGCTTGCCATCCAGGTAGTCGTTCAACTCCGTCTTTGATACCCGCAAAAGGTGCTTCCTGAGGCCAACCCAGAAATAGCCGGAATAGTCCTCGCCTATGTAGTAGACGTAATTGTCGGCAGCGTCCGGTTCGCTCCCGAAGCGCCGCAGTTGGCCGTTGCGCAGCCGCCCCAGTCCGGCTCCGTCGAAGCCAATCCAGAGTTCACCATTGTCGCCCGGATAGACAGCATGGATCAGGTTCCAGGGCGCGTCGCCGGCGGACACTCTCCGCGCATGTCCATGCTCCACGAGGAACAGCCCGTTATCGCGCGAGGCGACCCACAATCGCCCGTCGGTTGTCTCCGCAAGTTGTGAGCGGTTCGTCAGCGGTGGTAGGCCATCCACGCGGACTGGCCGCAGATCTCCCCCCTCCACGCGGAATATCCCTTCGCGGTCCAATCCCCACACACTCCCGTCCCGCCGCGAATATAGATTGACGATGGCCGCCTCACGAGCCAACCGCCGTGGGGATGCCTTGCGGGTCGCCGGATGGATGTAGGCGGCCTGGTTCAGACTGGCTGCCCAAACTCCGCCGCTGCCGTCCACCGCCAGGGACCGGGGCCTGATCAAGCCTGCCGGCAGGACGACGCTCTTTACGCCTTCGGCAGTGATACGGCTCAACCCGCTGTCCGTGGCCACCCACGTCGTCTCGCCGTGTACTCTTACCCCGTACACGCGATCCGAAGGTAGGCCCTCCGGCTGGCCGATTGTCGGGAACTTCGGCCGTTTGATGCGATACAACCCCGTTGTAGTAAACGTGGTCCAGAGGTTCCCTTCACGGTCCTCGTGGACTTCATGAACGCGGTCGGTGAGCAACCCTTCTTTCGGCCCTAAGGTGTACTGCCCGCTCGCATCCCGGCATGCCAGCCCGTGGTCCGTTCCCAACCAGATGACTCCCTCGCGATCCTGTTGGATCGCACTCACGGCGTCGTGTCCCACTTGCACCAGCGTGTCGCCCGCCAGTCTGTATAGTCCATTGGCGGTTCCAATCCAGATTCCGTCGCGTAATCGCGTGATCGTCCGGACCTCGCCGGCCACTTTCCATTCGCGCCGCAACGCTCCGGATGTCGACATTAGGAGCACCCGTCCGTCGTCCGTTCCTATATAGAGCCGCGAGTCCTTGCCGCTGCCATCGGGTTGCACCACCATTGTGTGTCCCTTGAGCCATGCCGGCTCAATCCCCGCCAACTCGGCCGTATGCTGAAAGAAGGTGTAGATTCCCCTGGCAGTTGGGATCCAAACCCGGCCCTGGCTGTCTTCGCGAAAAGGGACACGCCGCAGGGGCGCAGACGGGCTGGCGGGAATCAACGGCCTGTTCTGATTCCCGGCCAGCACCGAAACAGACATGTCGGCGCCCATCACCAGGAGTTCGCCGGTCTTCACGCCGAAGACGGTGCGCAGGTAGAACGGAGGCAGAAACGGAATTTCCCTTTGTTGAATGGCGCGGAAGCTTCTTCCGTCAAACTGCACCAGGGCGTTGGCACTGGCAAGCCATAGGAACCCGTCACTGGATTGAGTGATGGAGAGGATTCGCTCTTCGGGCAGACCATCTTGCGGTCCCCAGCGATCCACCACGAATTGGGTCGGCAACAGCCCGCCACACTTTCCAAGCAAGCTGATCGGCGTCAGCGTTGCGAGCAAGCCCACAAGTAACAACGTGCTATTACTATATACGGAAAACAGGCGAGAATAGTTGGTGAGGCATTGCCGCATGTCGGATTTTTCACGCCGTTGCTGGATCACTCTCGGCTCAGTCACTTGGTTTGCTCACTTCGCCTGCAAGAGGCAGCGATCACCGGTCGCCGAAACGGTGCCTGCCTCCGCCGGGTTGCTCCCCGATTTTGGACAACTCCCTTCTTTTCAACTCATCGACCACATGGGGCGGCCTTTCACCAATTCGCACCTGGATGGTAACGTTTGGATAGTCGATTTCATATTCACGCGCTGCACCGCTGTTTGTCCGCGCCTCACTCACGAGATGGCAGCACTCCAGACACTGACTGCCGCTACTCCGAAAGTAGGTCTCCTATCCATATCTATCGACCCTGATTACGATACCATTACCCGCCTCGCCGAATTCGCCTCACGCTACCACGCCGACCCCGCCCGCTGGCGCTTCCTCACCGGTGACAAAACCGTAATCCGCCAGATCCAGGTCAAGACACAGCGCCACCTTGATCCTGAGGAAATCACTTCACACAGCCAACAGTTCTATCTGATTGATAATCAAGGGTATATTCGCGAGATCTACTCCATGACGCAGCCCGGGCGTCGCGAGGAAATCGTCGCCGATCTCGCTCGTCTCATAGCCTCGCCGACGCGTCCGCAGCCTGTGCCGGAAGTCTGATCCATGCGCTTCCCGTTGATCACCCGCTCCGCCAAACTGCGCTCGCACCTCAGCCGTGCCTCAGGCAAGTTGCCCTTGTTTCTCGGAGAACCCATCCGCCTCTCCGTTCGTCCGCACCTCACTGTCGCCAGAGGAAAACTCCATTCCCGCTCCGGCAAGGGCACTCCCGTCAGTGCCGCCAGCTTTCTCCTTGGACGCCGCATGATCCTCGATGCCGAGCTTCTCGATACTCCCCCCGAGTTTCGCCGCATCCTGCTGCACGAACTTTTCCACTTCGTCTGGCGCAGGCTCGGGAATCAAACCCGCGGCGACTATCATTTACTGTTGGTGGCGGAACGGATGGTTCGGGCTCGCGGCGAACTGGGTTGGTCCGCCGAATGGCGAAAAGATGCGCTTGACGTGCGGGATCAGGAATCGAAAAGCCGCCGCTGGCGTCAATATGTCTGTGAGAGCTTTTGCGACACTGCCGCATGGTATTTCGGAACCGGACATTCGGAACACACGCTGGCTCCGCGTCACCGCGCCCGGCGGAAGCGCTTTTTCGACTGCCTGTTACAAATGGGCCCGCTTCGCATCTGACTATTGAGACGGCTCAGCTATAATCTACATGAGGAGTTCACCCCGGATGCTTTCCTTCACACGGCGAACCTACATCGCTAGCGGTTTGGCTTCCTGCGCGGCCTGGCTCGCCGGCTGCGGTTCGCGCACCGTCCGCGCCGCTGTCAAACCGGAATCCGACCGTAAGAAAGCCCCCGAATTCGCGCTCAAGGACGTGCATGGCAGGGTTGCAAAACTCTCCGACTACAAAGGCAAGGTCGTCCTCGTCAATTTCTGGGCCACCTGGTGCGGTCCCTGTAAAATCGAGATTCCCTGGTTTGCCGATTTCGAGCAACGATTCAAGGACAAAGGGTTCGCGGTCATTGGTGTTTCCATGGACGACGACGGCTGGGAGTCAGTCAAACCCTACATCGAAGAGAAGAAGATGAACTACCGCGTGGTGATTGGTACCGAAGAAACCGCCGACATCTACGGTGGTGTATCCTCGCTGCCCACCTCGTTCCTGGTGGATCGTCAGGGCAAGATCGCCAGCACCCACATCGGTCTGGTGAGCAAGAGCGTATATCAAAATGAGATTGAACATCTGTTGGCTAACAATTCCGGCGGCTCTTCTACTGCTGGCGCCAAACCCGCTGGCGGCGCAAAGTAGCATCCTGACGGTGGTCTCGCCGCCGAAGGTCGCCATCAAGAAGAACGTCACCACGGCCGTGAAACTGCCCGTGCAGTTGCGGAGTGGCTATCACGTCAACAGCAACACGCCGTCTGATGAATACCTCATCCCGCTGAAACTCACCTGGACCGCCACGCCGCTGGAAGTGGAAACCATCACGTACCCCGTCCCTAAGAAGGAGAAGTATACCTTCTCGGAGAAGCCGTTGAGCGTGTTCAGCGGCGATTTCGACATCGTCACCCGGTTCAAAGCCCCTGCCGGCGCCAGCCCTGGGATGCAAGTGATCAGCGGGAAGCTGCGCTACCAGGCCTGCACCGACAAGGAGTGCTTCCCTCCCAGGACCGTGGAAGTGCGGCTCCCTGTCGACATCATCAATTGACGCTTGCGGCGCCTCATCCTTCGCCCCGGAGCCATCGGCGATTTCCTCGTCTCGCTGCCTGCCCTGGAGCATTTGCGGGCCGACTACACCGAGGTTTGGACCACGGACGTGAATCTCCCCCTGGTTCGTTTCGCCGATGGTGTACGCACGCTCGCTTCCACCGGCATTGATACCCTCGGCATCCCTGGTATCAACCCGGATCCGCGATTGATGGAGGCGCTTGGTGGCTTCGATTCGATCGTCAGTTGGTACGGCGCGGCCCGCGACGATTTCCGCGACGCCGTCCGCGGATTGCCCTTCGAGTTCCACACCGCCCTGCCGCCGCACGGCTGCTCGTGTCACGCGGTGGATTACTATCTCATCCAAGCCGGCGCTGCAACCGGCGCCATCCCACGCTTACCCGTGACGCGCCGCCCTCAACCCTTCGCCGTCATCCACCCGTTCAGTGGAGGCCGTCACAAGAACTGGCCCCTCCACCGTTTCCGCGAGTTAGCCCGGTCATTGGACATGCCGGTTCACTTCACCGCCGGTCCCGAGGAGGAGTTGGATGGCGCTATCCGTTTCGACAATCTCTGGGATCTCGCACAGTGGATCGCCACCGCGTCCCTCTACATTGGCAACGATTCGGGAATCACCCACCTCGCCGCCGCAACCGGGGTGCCGGTGGTGGCGCTATTCGGGCCAACCGATCCCGCCATCTGGGCCCCACTCGGGCCAAACGTTTCGGTGCTGCGCGCCGGCCGCATTCAGGACCTCGCAGTGGAGCAAGTCCTCCGGCTCTGCGTCAAGTAAACAGGGCGACGCCCACATGGAAGAACGCCGACCTTGCTGCTATGCGAGTGCGCCCGCTCTGGCGGGCCCTCCTGAGAAAGCCGAATTCAGCAAGCGCCTGAAAGCGTTCCCTATGAAGCCCGCTTGATTGGGTTCACAGTCGCGATCTACGACCTGCTCCGTTGCCAGCGCAACGAACTCGGACATCCGCGAGAACTACCGCCGAGTCTCACGCGCCCTGGTGCTTTCGTCAATCTGCAAATCTTTCCGCGCTACTTCGAGTTGGCCGAGGACACCCCCGGCACACGTGATCGCCAACTCCGGTCTGTTTGACCTCCCTCAAGAACCGGCCATGCCTCGAAGCAACTGTAGAAGTGCAACGTCATCCATGATCTCGATATCCTGTCGAGCGCAGAACGCCTTAACGTTCGGCGTATAGAAATCCCGGTCCTTAACGCACAGCACATCAGCGCCTGCGGCAACCGCGGTATACACTACGGGATCATCGCCGGGGTCAGTAAGCACGACGGGTGTACCAGTTGCTGGTTCGAAAATTCGAGAAATTGATCGCAGGAACTCGACATGCCGCTGGATGGCATCCCCGCTGAGCTTGTACAACGCCTGCATGCGTGGATAGCTCAAAACCTTCCCTACCTCGCCGAGAATGAATGGAGACAGCGCGATCACATGTTCGGGATTAGCAGCCAGCGACTCAATCACTTTGCGCGCAGGTCCTGCTGAGCGTTCGGTGGCGCGTACCAGGATGGAGGCGTCGAAGGTGACGATCATTCGCCTTTGCGTCGGATGTGGCGGAGGGCTTCGTCAACCGCCGCATCAAGTTCTTCTTCCGGAACATCCTTCACTCGATCCGCAAGGCGGTCCAGATCCTGCCTATACTGCCCGAACAAACGGGTTCGAACTTCACCCACCGGCGCATCCTTCAGCATACGTGCCGGCCGTATGGTGAGGCTCTCTTCTTCCAGCAGCGTCCGCCCCAGCAGATTTTCGATTGCCCGTCGCTGCTCCGCGGAAAGATCCTTGACATGATGTACCATACAGGCTCCAGAGTGATCTCTAGTAGTATTGTATCGAAGCGACGGTGTCACTTGTGGGTTTCGCGATGCGTGAGTCATTATGCTCTCTAGGAACACAACGACGGCAATGTGTCCTCACTCCAGTCAATCTACGACTTTTTCTGCAACGCTTTCTCGCCGCCAGCGTATTAGCTAAATCATGACCTCCGCACCCAACTGGCTCAACGACCTCATTCAAGACCTCCAATACACCTTCCGCACCTTGCGCCGCGAAGCCGGGTTTACCACCTTCGCTGTCCTCATCGCCGGCTTGGGGATTGGCGCCAGTTCGACCGTGTTCAGTGTCGTCAACGCGCTCCTCGTGCGTCCCCTGCCCTTTCACGATCCGAAAAGCCTCATGTGGATCGCCGGTGACGCCAAGGATGGCAACCTATCCGGTGTGACCCTCCAGGTGGGCCACCTGATCGATCTGCGCGATACCAACAAGTCGTTTGCGGAATTGGCGGGCTATTTTGCGTTCTACGGGGTCGGCGACGCCAAACTCACCTCCAACGGCGAACCGGAACGCCTCAGCGAAGTGCCCGTCTCCCAGAACTTTTTCCCGGTCCTGGGCGTCAAGCCGGTTCTGGGCCGCACCTTCAACGACGAGGAATCCAAGTGGAACGCGCCGAAAACCGTGCTCCTGAGCCACGGATTCTGGAAGCGCCGCTTCGCCTCCGACCCAACCATCGTAGGCCGTAGCCTCACAATCAACGACAGACCCGCCGCTGTCATCGGGGTGCTTCCCGAGTCTTTCGATTTCGGTTCCGTCTTCGCGCCAGGCTCCCGTATCGATCTCTTCTCCGCCTTCCCGTTGTCCCCGGAAACCAACCGTTGGGGCAACACCCTCGCGGTCGTCGGCCGCCTCAAACCGGGTGTCGGGCCAGGAGGCGCTCAGGCCGAATTGACTCCGCTCGCGGCCGAAATCGAACGCCGCCATCCGGAGCGGAACACTCTCCGTCCCCGCATCACGCCTTTGGAAGAGAAGGTGAGTGGCCGGGTGAAGCCGGCGCTGTTCGTCCTCGGCTGCGCCGTCGCGGTGGTGATGCTGATCGTCTGCGCGAACCTGTCCAACCTCCAACTCGGCCGCATGGCCGCGCGCCAGAAAGAAATGGCCATCCGCACCGCCCTCGGCGCCGGCCGTTACCGCCTCATTCGGCAACTGCTCACCGAGAGCATTGTGCTGTCCTGCTCGGGTGCTGTACTCGGCCTCTTTCTTGCATGGGCCGGAACGCGCGCCCTGACGCAACTGCAAGGCGTCAGCATCCCGCTGCTCGACAGCGTGCGGCTGGACTCGGAGGCGGTGGCATTCACCCTGCTCACGGCCGTGGCCACCGGCATCATCTTCGGATTGATGCCCGCGCTCCAGGTGCGCGTCTTCGGCGTCTATGAGGCGTTGAAGGATGGCACGCGCGGCTCCAGCTCCGGACGCCGCCACGCCTGGATTCGCAACGCCCTCGTGGTATCGGAAATCGCTTTTGCCTGCGTGCTCCTGGTGGGTGCCGGCCTGTTGATGAGAAGCTTCCTCCAGGTGCTCGATGTGAACCTCGGATTCCGCCCCCAACACGCCGCCATGGTCCGCATCGATCCGGGCCGTAACTATTCCACGCAACCGCAACGCAACGCCTATTTCGACGAAGCGCTCCGCGTGGTTCGCGAGCTGCCTGGAGTGGAAGGTGCGGGGCTGAGCGACGCACTGCCCCTGGGCCGCAATCGCTCCTGGGGATTCGGTGTCAAGGGCCGCGTTTTTGCGCGAGGCACATATCCCTCCGGTTTCGTGCGCGTGATCAGCGATGGATACTTCCGGTCGATGGGCATCTCGTTACGCGAAGGACGCGATTTCGCACCAACGGACGATCCGGCCCACAAGGGTGTCATCATCATCAATGAGACGCTGGCTAAATCGCTTTGGCCCAACGAAAGCGCCATCGGCAAATTGCTCCAGTTCCGCCCCGAACGGGAGATCATCGGCGTGGTCGGTGATGTTCGCCACATCGCTCTCGAACAAGCCTCGGGCCCGGAGTTCTACATCCCTATCCGCCAGACCAACGACTATGCTTCCGTCGACCTTGTCGTCCGCTCCACGCACTCCACCGCTGATCTGGCGCCAATGGTGCGCGCTGCCCTCAAGTCCCTGGATCCCAACCTGCCTTCCAAGGAGTTCCGGACCCTCCAGCAACTGGTGGACAAGTCCGTCTCCCCGCGGCGGTTCGTCGTGCTCTTCCTTGCCGGCTTCGCGGCCTTCGCGCTCATGCTGGCTTCTCTCGGAATCTACGGAGTGATTTCCTATTCGGTGACGCGGCGGACCCAGGAGATCGGCATTCGTGCCGCTCTCGGCGCCAGCGCCGCCAGCCTCCAGATGAAGGTACTGCGCGAGACACTTGTGCTCGCCGCGACAGGCATGGCGATCGGCATGATCGCCTCGTGGTTCCTCGCGCGGGCACTCGGGACGCTGTTGTTCGGCATCACGCCGGGCGATCCGGCCACGTATGTGGGAATGCTTCTGGTGCTGACGGCGGTCTCTTCGCTGGCCGGCTATCTGCCCGCCCGCCGGGCCGCGCGCATCGACCCCATGATCGCCCTCCGCGCCGATTAGCCTCGTGGACCTGGCTGGGCGATTCTCCCCTCGTGTCGCGATGGGTCTTGACAACGGCGCGACATTCCTTCATACTCCCCTCATACTACGATGGGAACAAGAGACAAGGAAACACCCGATCTGCCCGGCGGCACCGTCGACCTGTTGATCCTCAAATCGCTCGCCGGAGGGAAGCGCCACGGTTACTCGATCACGCAGTTCATACGCGCCTCCTCGAACGACGTGCTGGAACTAGGCGAGAGTTCCCTCTACACGGCCCTTCAACGCCTGCTCCTGAATGGCTGGGTCACCGATGAATGGGGCGCCTCGGAGAACAACCGCCGCGCGCGCTATTACACCCTGACTCGCGCCGGCCGCAAGCATCTTGCCAGCCAGACCCGCGAGTTCGACCTCGTGGTGAGCGCCATCCAGAGCGTTCTGCGAACCGCCTGAAAGGACAGCGGACATGCGCCTGCTGCGAAGACTGAAGTATCTGATCCACCGCAATCGCCTCGAACAGGAACTCGCCGAGGAACTGGAGTTCCACCGCTCACTCGCCGAGCAGGAGCATCGCGAGATGGATGCGCTCCGCAACGACTGGTCCCCCTTCGGATTCTCATTCCGAGCGCATGGCGACCATCGGCAGTACCGACGCGGCACGACGCGCGGGGGCGAGGCTCGCAAGAACCGCAACGAGTACGGCAATCGCACCGCCGACGGCATATGCGAGCGTTTCCACACTGCTGAGCGGGATGCCGAATCTTTCAGGGTCGAAGCGAATGAGGGCGGCGGTGAGAAGGAGTCCAACGGCGACTCCCGGTGTGATGAGCTTCACGACGTCGAACAGGATCATACGCAGTATGCGGGGGCGCGAGGCGCCCAGCGTAACGCGGACGGCGATTTCGCGAGTGCGCGTTGCGACCATCAATCCGACGACGCCGTAGATTCCAAGCGCAGACAGTAACAGGATCACGCCGCCGGTGGCGCCCGCGATCGCCGACTGCTTCAAAAAGTCGTTCATGCTGTTTTTCCGAAGGGAAACGCCGGTGACGATACGGTCGCGGCGAAATTCCGGATCGAGTTCCCGAACCACATTCTCGAGGGCCGCGGTTATTTTCCCCGGTTGTTCCCCGGCGGCGCTGCGGGCGATCAGCATTAAGTCCGGCAGTCGATGTCCGCTTTCGTCGGTGGTTATGGACTTCGGGCGGATATTCGACTGCGCCAACGGCGTCAGCAACTGCGCCCGGTCCGTGCTCATTTGGGAAGTCGGGAAATCGCCGGTGACTCCAATGATCGTGAGGGCTTGGGGCGGTGAATCGCTTTTGGCCACGCCGAACGACAGTCGCTTTCCGATCGCTTCGCCGGCTCCGGCATTCGGGAAGAGTCGATCGGCGAGCAGTTTCGTGATGATCGTCACCGGCTCGGCGCCTGGGCCGTCATCGCCACTGAAATCGCGGCCGCTCAAAAGCGGAATGCCCATTGTGTTCAGGTAGCTGTCACCGACGCGGGTCACCCGGACGCGGACGGGCACCGGTGCTCCGTTCGAATCTGACTGCAGCGACACGGTTGTTCCGCGGCCTCCGGAGCCCAGCGGCAGGCCATCCGCAACTGTGGCGGATGCAATCCCGTTCGCGTGAGCGAGACTGTCCTGAAGTTTCCGGATTTGGAAGTCGATGTTCCCGGCAGCGCGAGTCTCAGGACCGGCGTCCAGCTCCAACGGCGCTACGTACAGCAGGTCGGACTCGAATCCCAGATCAGCTATTGCCGTCGAGCGCACTCGATCCAGGCTGATGCCACCCAAGACCAGCAAGGGGACCGCGATTGTGATCTGCAACGCAGCGGTGAAGCGATGAACGCGGCCAACTCGCAATCCGCCTGCTCCGGCGTCGTCCTTCAGCGCAGAGATAATCACGGGACGACTGAAACGAACCGCGGGCAGGAATCCGAAGACCAGGCTTGTTATCAGGCAGATCCCGATACATATCGCGAGCATGGAAAGATCGAGCTTCAGCGCGGCATGGACTTGAGTCGGTATAGGTTGCCCGGAAAGCCGGGAGAGTACCGCTGGAGCATTAAAAAGCACCAGCGAAGCGATAGTCCCTCCGGCGGCCGCCAGCAATACGGCTTCAGCCAGAAGATGCCTGACCAGCCGAAGGCGGCTCGCGCCGATTGCCTGGCGTATCGATAGTTCCTTCTCACGCATCGCACTGCGAACCTGCATCATGCCCGAGAGGTTGAGGCACACGACCAGCAGCACAAGCCCGGTCAGGGTGAGCGCCACGGTCTGAATGACCCGGAATTGCGACCGATCGAGAACGCCCAAAGGGTCGTAAGCCTCGACGCTTCCGGCCTTGAGCTCGTTCGTCGCCGGATGCTCTTTGGCCAGTCGCGATGTGATGATTGCAACCGCCGCGCTCGCCTGCGCAACGCTCACCCCCTGCGAGAGCCGGCCGTGGATGTGCAGCCACTCCTTGCCGCGGTCGAAACGAGTCTTGCTGTCTGCAAGCAGATCCGGATACCGCTCCAGCGGAACAAACATCGCTCTTCCCTGCATGCCAAGGTGCCCTTCGAACTGCTCTGGCGCGATGCCGGCCACGACATAGGGAACGTTATCCAGCTTGAGCGTTTTACCGATAATCTCGGGATCGGAACTCAGCTCGTTCTGCCAGAACCGGTAGCCAAGAACCACGACGGCGTCCGTCGCCCGGCCTTCGAATCCAGGTCCCCGCGCGAGTGTCACACCGATCGTCTTGAAGTAGCTGGACGATACGTACATGGGGTACGTCGCCATCTTCCGTCCTCCCGGAAGCGTGATTTCGTTTGGCGCGGTCGCCCACCCGAAGATCGCAATGCCAGTAGCCGCGTCGCGCAGGTCAATGAAGTCGGGATACGACCACGAGTTGGTCGCCGGCCGTGACTTGTTGGTCGTCGTGATGACTTCGACCAGTCCCTGCGTATTCACCCCGGGAGGAGGCATCTTCGGGATCCGTGAGACGTAGGGAACCGCGATGACTGGCGCCATGCCGATACCGAGTGAGGCGACACACACGAATGTGAACGCTCGAGCCTTCGCCAGCGAGCGGGCGGCATAAACGAAATCGCTCCAGATACACGTAAACATATTCACCATTGGAACACATATTACTTTGTATCGCAAAGAAGTTTGCATTCAGAGAGAGTGAGGGGGAGGCTGCATGAGGCAGGAACAAGACAGAGTGGATATCGTCACCGTTGGATCTGCGCGATGGTGGAGTAGGAACCCGGCGCGGCGAGGTCACGGGCGAGCGTGGCCGGATCACAGGACACGATGGTGAGCAGGCGCGGTTTGAGTGCAAGCAGCCGGGCCACCACTTTCTTCGGCGGTGGCGGGGTAATCTTCAGCGGAGGCTTGCAAGCGAGCTTTTGGGAAAGGCTCCGTTGAAGAGAAGCTTCATTGTCCGGAGAGTTTGCGGCCCGGCGCAAGCTCAGCGGAGTAGGCATACACGGCGAGGAGATCCTCTGGCTCAATCTGGGAGTAATCATCGGAGAATCTGCTACTGGGTGGCACCAGAGGAGAGCCACTAGGGGTTCTTAAACGGTGATGCGATGACTGCGGATGCATAGCTTGCCCAATCGGACTTCGGGATTGATGGTGAGCCGTGCCATCAGCTAGGGAATTGGCATTAATGCCGGGTTGTCGATGGGGTTGGGACAATTGTCGATGAAGCCTCTTTGTTGGGGGATGGCGGTGTTGCGGGTTCAAGGGAGGAAGAGTGTGCGAGGGCGGCAGAATCACGCGGTGGGGGGCAGCGGGAAGAGAACGAGATCCTGCATCGGGAAGTGTTTGCGATTGTCGGTAAGGAGGGGCAGATTGTTTTGCAGCGCGGCTGCCGCAATGGTGACGTCGGTGTAGGCTAGGGTATGTCCACCCTTTGCCCAGTCCCTTTTGAGGAGGCCGGCCCGGCGGGCGGTGGCGGCGTCAATGGGGATCAGGTCGAGACTGCTGAGGAAGTCCGCGGTTTTATGAAATTCCGAGTCTCGAATGCCAGCGTAGACCTCTGTGTTGTTCACTGGACAACAGCCCAGCACATGGCCCTCTCGAATCAGGGTACGAAGATACTCAGCGCGTCCTCGCTTGCCATTTAGCGCGTCGAAAATGACGCTGCTATCAAGGAGAACGATCACTATCAACTCTCCTGATGGTGGAGAGCCGACTCGAATCTGTCGTCGCGCTCGGACCGAATTCGCTCAACATAGGCCGCACCACCCTCAGAAAGTTCAGGGTGGTCAGCATCTTTCCAACAGCCTTCGGCTTCATCGAGCGCCCGGAGTTGCTTTCCACGTTTCAGTTCGAGCCGCAACACCTCCGCAAGGAAGGCACTGCGTTGTTGGACGCCCACGAGGGTGTCGATCTCGGCAACGATCTCGGGTGGAAGCGACACAAGCTTGCGTGGCCTTGCCATACCTCTATTGAACCACTGTTGGAGATTCTGCGGCCTGACGGAAATCGGCCTCCGCCCTATTGTCCCGTTTCTTATCCGAGGAGTCCGTGCTTTCTCATCAGGCACAGTATCCTCGGCAACCATTGCCCCATAACGCCTGGGATCGGCCGCGCCATCTTGGGAGTAGTGCTGCGGTCCGTCTACTTCTATAACGATCCGCTCACAGACCGAGAGGAGGAGGAGGAAGTCCATCCGCTGTCTCACCAGTCGTTCGCATAGGCATTCATTCACTGCGCAGGCGGACGATGGTTTCCAGGTGATAGGTCTGTGGGAAGAGATCGACCATCGTCAGCTTCTCGATGGCGTAGGTGGGAACCAGCGCGGCGAGGTCGCGGGCGAGCGTGGCCGGATCACAGGACACGATGGTGAGCAGGCGCGGTTTGAGTGCAAGCAGCCGGGCCACCACTTTCTTGCCGAGGCCGGCGCGGGGCGGATCAGCGAGGACGAAATCGAAGGGGCCTTCGGCGGTGGCGAGGTAATCTTCAGCGGAGGCTTGCAGGCCTTCCAAGGACACGCCTGCGGTTTGCGCGTTGAACTGCAGATCGTGCCAGGCGGCCCTGCCGTTCTCCACGGCGGTGACCTGGGCGCCGCGTTTCGCAAGGGGGAGCGCGAGGAGGCCGACGCCGGAGTAGAGGTCGAGCGCGCGGCCCGTTTCGGCACCTTCGAGCGCGGCATTGACGAGCGGGTCGATGAGGAAGCGGTTCACCTGGAAGAACGAGTCGTGCGAGACGCGGAAGTCGAACCCGGCGGCGGCGTAGGTAAGCGATGAGGAGGCCAGCACCGGGATCTCTTCGGCGCACCAGCCGAAGAAACGCTTGGCGATGGGCTGGGACGCGTTTAAAACATTCAACTGCACTTCTGTTTCATTGGTGAAGACTTCGAGGGTGCGCAGGAAGTTTGGCCAGCGGCGGTCGCCCCGCATGCCGCGCAGTCTCTCGAACACGTGTAGCAGTTTGGGCGAGATGATTTCACAGCGCGTGATGGGTTGGACGGTGCGCGAGCCTTCTTCGTGATAGCCGATGCCACGATGGTCCATATGGAACTGGGCGCGGTTGCGGTAGGCGAGCGGCGGTCCGGTGATGGTGTCGATGTGATCCGGCGGTGTGATCCTGCCGACTCGCTGCAGGGTCTCTTTGAGGATCTCGACTTTGAGAGCGACCTGATTTTCGTAGGTCGTGTGCTGATAATGGCAGCCGCCGCAATGGGTGAAATGGGCACAAGGCGGGGTGGCACGGTGCGGGGAAGGCGTGAGGACGTCGTCTAGCGCGGCGCGCACATGCTGGGCTTTGCGCTCGGTGACGGTGACACTGACGCGCTCGCCAGGGAGCACATATGGGGTGAACACCACATGGCCGGAAGAACGGGAGAGGCCGTCGCCTCCGTAAACCAGCTTTTCGATATCAAGGGGTCCGCCATCGAAGTGGGCGGCGTCTGGGTTTGTTTCTGAGGTGTCCATCAAGCTACGATTAAGAATTATCCTCCTTTCCCTGCCAACATGAAACCACGTGTCCTTTCCGGCGTACAGCCGACCGGCAACCTCCATATCGGAAACTACCTCGGCGCGCTGCGAAGCTGGGTGAAGATTCAGCACGACTACGAGAGCATTTTCTGTATTGTCGATCTGCATGCAATCACGGTGTATCAGCAGCCGGAAGAGTTGCGGTCGAAGATTCTGGAACTGACGGCGCTATTTGTAGCGGCGGGGATTGATCCGAAGCATTCGGCAATCGTGGCGCAATCGACGGTGCCCGGTCATGCGGAACTGGCGTGGCTGCTCACCTGCGTGACGCCGGTGGGATGGCTGCAGCGGATGACGCAGTACAAAGCGAAGAGTGAGGCGCAGGAAACAATCGGAGATGGGCTGCTACAGTATCCGGTGCTGATGGCCGCGGACATCCTGATCTATCAGGCCAATTGCGTGCCCGTGGGGGAGGATCAGCGGCAGCATCTGGAACTGACCCGCGACATCGCACAGCGGTTCAATTCACTATATGGCGAGACGTTTGTGATGCCGGAGACGTATCTGCCCGCTGTGGGCGCGCGCGTGATGGGGCTGGATGATCCGGAGAAAAAGATGAGCAAGTCGGAGCCCGGGGCGGGGCATGCGATTGCGCTGCTCGATCCTCCTGGCGTGATCAGGAAGAAGATCATGCGGGCGACAACGGATTCGAACCCGGCTGTGGACTTTGAAACGATGGGCGCGGGCGTGAAAAACCTGATGACTATCTTCCAGGCGTTTTCCGATTGGACCGATGATCAGATGGTGAAGCACTTCTCGGGAATGCGTTACGGCGATATGAAGAAGCAAGTGGCCGAGATGGTGGTCTCCTCGATGGAGCCGATGCAGAAGCGGTACCACGAGATCACAAGCGATCCCGGATATGTCGATCGCATACTGGCCGAAGGCCGCGAGCGCGTGAATCCTATCGCGAGTTCCACGGTGAATCTCGTCAAACAGCGGATGGGAATCTACACGAGTGCCTGAAGATGGAAGTAGCCAGCCCGCGGAAGGTCACATTCGGTTCGTATGTGCGGCTGGTCCGCACGAACACGAATTTTCGCAGGCTATGGCTGGCGCAGGTGATCAGCGAAATCGGCGACTGGATGTACACAGTCGCCATCTACTCGCACCTGTTGGATATGACAGGCGGGGCGGCGAAGTCGATCGGGCTGGCGTTCACGATGCAGGTGCTGCCGCAAATGCTCATCTCGCCGATGGCCGGCGTGTTGAACGATCTGATGAGCCGGCGCAAGGTGATGATTTACTCCGATGTTGCGCGGGCGATCATCGTGGCGTTGATGCTGGTGGCGCTGCGGATGGAAGCCATCACGCTGATTTACGTACTGCTGTTTTTGGAGACTGTGTTTTGGGCGACGTTTGAGCCGGGGCGAGGGGCGGTGATCCCCAATATCACGAAAGGCGAGGATACGTTGACGGCGAACAGCCTGTCGTCGATCACGTGGTCTTTTAACTTCGCGGTGGGTTTTTCGATTGGCGGATTCATTGCGGCGATTGCCGGCAAGCAGGCGGTGTTCGTGTTGAACTCGCTATCGTTTCTGGCGAGCGCGGTGCTGATTACGCGAACGAGATTCCGCGAGCCGCACCTGGATCATCTGCCGCCATTCCGGCTGAAAGCGCTGTTTGATTTCTCGCAGATCACCGATGGCGTGCGATATGTATCGAGCGACACGCGGCTGATGGCAACTATGCTGGTGAAGACCGGACTCGGATTCATGGGCGCCAATTGGGTGCTGGTGACGATGCTGGGAGAGCGCAAGTTCCCGATGACGTTTGCGGGGTTGGATCCGAAATCGGCCGGCATGATGGGGATGAGTGTTCTGATGGGCGCGCGGGGATTTGGAGCGCTGATTGGGCCGAGCATTGGGACGTTTGTCGCCGGTCATGTGCAGCGGCGGCTGCGGCTCGGGATCATCTTTGGATTTGCGATGTCAGCGGGCGGTTATATGCTGCTGGGGGTAAGTCCCACGCTGCTGCCGGCGGCGCTGTGCCTGGTGCTGGCGCATTCGGGCGGGTCGATTATCTGGGTGTTCTCGACTACGTTGTTGCAGATGAACTCCGAGGACAAATTTCGGGGGCGGGTGTTTTCGGCGGAGTTCGCGTTCATGACGTTTTCGATGTCACTGTCCAGCATGTTGGCGGGGGTTTTCATTGATCGGGGTATTCCGCTGGAGACGGTTGTGATCAGCGCGGGAGTGTTGATGTTGCTGCCGGGGCTGGGGTGGTTGGCGGCGCAGCGTCTGTGGCGCGGACATACTCAACCCGCGTGAATCCCTCCTCGAGCGTTGGGACGCGGAGGCGGGCGGCCATGCGGTCCATGATGTCGTCGGGCACGTTGCGCTCGCGGGCGAGATTCCGTTGTTTGCAGACGTCTAATGGAACATCGAAGTAGACGGCTTCAATGGCCGCTCCGTAGAGTTGAGCGGTGCGGATGTATTGACGGCGCTCGGCACGAGTGAGGTTTGTGGCATCGATGCAGGTTACGGGGCGGCGGAGCTCGAGGCGGGCGCGGAGGAGGCGGCGCAGCATGGCAAAGACGATCCGGTTGGCGGATTGATTGGTGATGTCGTCGAGCAGCAGCGCGCGGGTGTCGTCGGAGGACAACACGGGGAGCTTTTGCGCCGCGGCATACGTGGACTTGCCGGAACCTGGTAAGCCCACAAGGAGGATGAGTTTCACTTGCCGGTTAGACGATATAACGGTCCGCGTCCAACAGACGCTGGGCTAGTTTGCGGCGTAGGGCCATACTGTTTGCCGGCTCGCACTTGGTGAAGCGCTTCAAGACTGCGAGGTTGGCGCGGAGGGAATCGCCGGAGGAGCAGGCCGAGAGGACGTAGCGTCCGGATTTTTCGATGGCCTCCATCGACTCGGCAAGGAAGACGGCCTGCATATCGGCGGCGGCCTCGCCCTTGCCGGCGGCGGCGAGTTTACGAGTGCGGAGATAGACCGATTCCATGGCGAAGGCGTTCATGCCCATGTCCGTGAGGCCGGCGAGAACTTCCTGCTGCTGATCGAGCTCAGTTAGGAAGGTTTGATAGGCGACACCGAGGCAGAGTAGCATCGCCTTCTTGGCGTTGGAGACGAGGGTGGCCTCGTCGAGCGTTGCGCCGAGCGCGGGGCCGGCGAGCGCTTCGGCCTGCACCTTCTTTACGGCTTCGACGAGTGGCAGTTGGCCGCGCTGGGCACGCTTGAGGAGCATGCCGGTGGCGAGCATGCGGTTGATCTCGCTGGTGCCTTCAAAGATGCGGTTGATGCGGGCGTCGCGATAGGCGCGCTCGACGGCGTAATCCTGATGGTAGCCGTAGCCGCCGTGGATCTGGACACCTTCGTCGACGACATAGTCCAGCATTTCGGAGCCGTACACCTTCATGTACGAGCACTCCATGGCGAACTCTTCGACGGCTTTGAGCATGCGGTCGCTCGCGTCGGGCATGTCCCAGGAAAATTCGCCGAGAGCGGCATTGATCATGCCAAGCACGCGGTAGCTCATGGTTTCGACGGCGTAGATCTTGATGGCCATCTGGGCGAGCTTGTGCTGGATCATGCCGAAGTCGGCGATGGATTTGCCGAACGCCTTGCGCTCGCGGGCATACTTGAGGCAGGTGTTTAAAACATTTTTGGCTCCGCCCGTGGCGAAGGGTCCGAGCTTGAAGCGGCCGATGTTCAGGATGTTGAAAGCGATGTGATGGCCTTTGCCCACTTCGCCGAGGACGTTTTCCACCGGGACTTGAACGTTGTCGAGATAGACGGGCGTGGTGGAACTGCCCTTGATGCCCATCTTCTTTTCTTCGTTGCCGGGTTTGACGCCGGGCCAGGCGCGCTCCACCAGGAAGGCCGTGAATTTCTCGCCGCCCACCTTCGCGAAGACTGTGTAGAGGTCGGCCGCGCCGCCGTTGGTAATCCACATTTTCTGGCCGTTGAGGACGTAGTGGGTGCCATCGGCGGAGAGGTCGGCGCGGGTCTTGGCGGCCAGTGCGTCAGAGCCGGCGTGCGCTTCGCTCAGGCAATAGGCGGCGATCATCTCGGCGCTGGCGAGTTTGGGGAGATACTTCTGTTTTTGCGCTTCGGTGCCGTAGAAGAGAAGCGGGAGGGTGCCGATGCCGGTGTGGGCGCCGTGCCACGCGGAATAGGATCCGTCGCGGGAGAGCTTTTCGGCGACGATCATCATGGAGGTGAGGTCGAGCTCCATGCCGCCGAATTTTTCCGGAAGGATGACGGCGGTGAGGCCGAGCTCAGCGGATTTCTTGAGGAGTCCCACGGCGACTCCCGGTTCCTGATGCTGGATCTTCTCGACGTTGGGCTGGACTTCCTTGGTCCAGAACTCCTCGGCCGTGCGGGCGACGGCGAGGTGCTCTTCGGTGAAGTCTTCCGGCGAGTAGATTTCTTCGGGAAGGCGGGATTCGAACAGGAACGCGCCGCCTTTGGTTTTGGGGATTGCGATTGCAGTTGCCGCCATTGATGTGTCCTCTCTAGTTCAACCGTTCGAAGATTCCCGCGGCGCCCTGGCCGCCGCCAATGCACATGGTGACCATTCCGTAGCGCGAGTTGCGGCGCTGCATTTCGCGCAGCAGCGTCGCGGTGAGCTTGGCTCCGGTGCAGCCAAGGGGATGGCCCAGAGCGATTGCACCTCCGTTGACGTTTACGGTGTCAGCGTTGAGACCGGATTCACGAATCACGGCCAAGGCTTGCGCGGCGAAAGCTTCGTTCAGCTCCGTGACATCGATGCCGCTGAGGGCGATGCCTGCCTGCTTGAGAGCTTTGGGGATCGCGACCACCGGCCCCATGCCCATGATTTCGGGAGGTACTCCGCCGACCGCGAATCCGGCATAGCGGGCGATGGGTTTGAGACCGAGCTCTTCGGCTTTGCGCGCGGACATGACGAGCGCCGCGGCGGCGCCATCGCTTGTCTGCGAGGAGTTGCCGGCGGTGACGGTGCCGTCAGCGGCGAAGACCGCTTTGAGCTTGGCGAGCGCTTCGACGGAGGTGTCGGCGCGCGGGCCTTCATCCTTGGCGAAGGTGGTGGATTTGGTGGCGGGCTTGCCGTTGGAGAGCGCGGTGGTCTCCACTTGCAGCGGGACGATCTCGTCGTCGAACTTGCCTTCGGCTTGTGCTTTGAGGGCGTTCTGATGGCTGCGATAGGAGAACGCATCCTGCTCTTCGCGTGTGATGCCGTATTTGCGGCGGACGGCCTCGGCCGTGAGTCCCATGCCCATGTAGATTTCGGGCTGGTTGTCGACGAACCAGGGGTTGGGAGCGAACTTGTTGCCGCTCATGGGGAGCATGCTCATGGATTCCGCACCGCCGGCGATCAAGATGTCGGCGCCGCCGGCGCGAATGCGGTCGGCTGCCATGGCGATTGCCTGAAGGCCGGAGGAGCAGAAGCGGTTGATGGTGACACCGGGGACGCTGACGGGGAGTCCGGCGCGGAGGGCGATGATTCGCGCCATGTTCATTCCGGATTCGGCCTCGGGCATTGCGCAGCCGATGATAACGTCGTCAATGGAATCAGGGGAGACTTGCGGGTACTTGGCGAGGAGAGCGCGGACGACGGCGGCGCCCATGTCGTCGGGGCGCGTGTTGCGCAGGGTTCCGCGGCCTGCCTTGCCGACCGCGGTGCGGAGGCAATCGACAATGACGGCTTCGTTCATTTGGGTCACCCTCATATGATACCCACGATGGCTGCGTGCGATGATTGATGACGCGGTTTAAGGCAAAATCTTTTGGCCACCGATGCACACAGATGAACACTGATAAGACGGCGATTCGGATTGCGGCTGTTGATGCCTGGGAGATTCTGGATTCGCGCGGGAATCCGACGGTTGCCGCTTCATGCGCTTTGCGCAATGGGATTCGAGTGCAGGCGCATGCTCCTTCGGGGGCTTCCACTGGGACTCATGAGGCGGTGGAGTTGCGTGATCGCGATCCGCGGCGGTATTGCGGGAAGGGTGTGCTGCGAGCTGTGGCGAATGTGCGCGAGCGCATCGCGCCCGCTGTCGCGGGTTTCCAGGTCGAGGATCAGGCTGGCGTTGAAGGGGCGATGCTGGCGCTGGATGGGACGGCGGATAAATCGAACCTCGGGGCGAATGCGATTCTTGCGGTGTCGTGCGCGGTGGCTCGCGCGGCGGCGGTGGCGCGGGGGATTCCGTTGTGGCGGTATCTCGCCGGTGGGCGTGCGGCAAAGCAGCCTCTCCCGATGACCAATATTCTCTCGGGCGGGCTTCATGCGGGACACAACATGGAGTTCCAGGATTTTCTGGTGATGCCGCAGGGAATCGACGGGTATCCGGCGCAATTGGAGGCGATCGTGGCGATTCACCGCCAGACACGTATGCTGCTGGAAGAAGCCGGGTGTGTGCTGACGGGTGTGGCCGATGAGGGCGGTTGGGGTCCGCATCTGGAATCGAATGAGAGGGCGTTGGCGATTCTGACGGCAGCCATTGAGAGGGCCGGCTATGCGCCGGGGGATGAGGTCTCGATTGCGCTTGATGTCGCGGCATCACACTTTTATCAGGACGATGCGTATCATTTGCGCAGCGAAAAGCGCGTGTTGTCGAACGCGGAGATGGTGGACCTGTTGGCGGATTGGGCCGGACGTTATCCGGTGCGGTCGATTGAAGATGGTCTGCATGAAGATGACTGGGCGGGGTGGAAGATTCTCACGGACCGGTTGGGGGCTTCGCAGCAGTTGGTAGGGGATGATTTCTTCACGACGAACCTTGCACGGGTGGATCGCGGCATCCGTGAGGGCTGCGCGAATGCGGTGTTGGTGAAGATGAATCAGATAGGGACGTTGACCGAGACGTTCGCGGTGATTGATCGGGCGCGGGAGGCTGGATACCGCGCCGTGATATCGGCACGGAGCGGCGAGACGGAGGACAGCTTTCTCGCGGACCTGGCGACGGCGTCCGGCGCGGGACAGATCAAGATCGGGTCGATTACACGCAGCGAGCGGTTGGCCAAGTACAATCGGCTACTGGAGATTGATCGCGAATTGCAGGGGCACGCATGAGCATACCGAACTGGGATGAATACTACCTTTCCATCTGCCGCGTAGTGGCGGCGCGGAGCAAGGATCCGAATACGAAGCTGGGCTGCATCATTGTCGGGCCGGCGCATGAGATCCGGACGACGGGATACAATTCGTTCCCGCGCGGCATTCGCGACGATGTGCCGGAGCGGCTGGTACGGCCCACCAAGTATCTGTGGATCGAGCATGCCGAGCGCAATGCGATCTGTAATGCGGCGCGTTGCGGCACGCCATTGGAAGGGTGCACGCTGTATGTGGAGATCATGCCGTGCATGGACTGCGCGCGGGCCGTGGTGCAGGCGGGCATTCGCGAAGTGATCGTATCGCAACAGCGGATGGCGGAGTACACGAGCGACTACTACGATCAGCACTTTGGGAATTCGGAAGTGTTGTTTAGCGAGGCCGGTGTGATTGTGCGGCGGTGTTAAGCAACGAACCGCGAGCGGCTACTTGCGTTTGCGATAGGCCGCGGCAAGAATGACAGCGCCAGCGGTGAACAGCCCCAGCGTGCCAGGCTCGGGAATGGTGGTGTCCGGGTCTCCGGTGACTACAAAACGGAGGCCGAATGTACTTGGCGAGGGATTTCCAGTGGGCGCTGGGCCAGCTAACGTAAACAGTCCGAGCGAGGTCACGCCGGGGCCGAGCACGATGGGAGCAATCGCGCCGCCTCCGAGTGCGCCGGTCAATCCGTCCGCGGGGAGGATTGAGAAAAAGTAGTTGCCCGGGCCGAGGGTTGGGAGTGAGAACAGGGTCTGCGTGGTGGGCACATTCGGCACGGGAATCACCGCGCTCGGAACGATATTAGTGGCGCCCGGCCCGAGGGATGATGTGAGAAATGCGGTGACGCTAGATCCGGCAGGACCGATGTTCGTTGCAAGGTCCATTCGGATCAGAACATTGTTCCAAGTAGACGAGAGCGCGAAGCCCGCACCTACGGATCCCGAAGTGACCCCTTGGGTTGACGAGATACTCGAGAAGATTGTCGCCGCCGGCAGAAATGCCGGGACGGCAAGCAGAAGAGAGAGTAGAGTTTTAGACATGCATCCTCCGTGCGTAGCAGTCTATCACAGTACGCGAGGTGGGGATGTGTCTAGCGGTTGGCGTTTAGCGGTACGCGTCGGCCACAGCCGACCATTTTGGTGTAGTTGCGATGGTGTATGGTTTTGCCGTGGTGGCGTAGGGACCAAGGCCAATTGCCGCGCATGATGCCGGTGAATGGCACGTTGTACGCGCCTTTCCTTCGATGACGATGTCGTCGGACATTTTGTCCATCACGAAGGCGATGTCGCCGCGGCTGAAGGCCACGAGTGGATTCGCTGTCAGGCCGGATTACCGCCCGAGATCGGGACGTGCAGCAGGGTGACCGTGTTGTGGGCGAGAGCATCGCGAATAGCCGGAGCGATTTGGGTTGCGGAGGTAACGCTGACGCCTCGCGCACCCAAGCTCTCGGCAAGCTTGGGAAAATCAACGGCGCCGAGCTGCGTAGCGAGGCCCTTGCCGAACTGGCGCAGGTGGCCGGAATGCGTTATGCCCCAACACTGATCGTCAGCAACCAGGATCACGAACGGGAGGCGTTGACGCACAGCGCATTCGATTTCCGCAACGGTGAAGGTGAAGGCGCCATCACCGGAGAGCAGGAGAATAGGCGCGTCAGGGCGCGCGAGGCGAGCGGCCATGCCGCCGGCGAGTCCGTACCCAACCACACCACCGCGTCCGCAAGTGAGCCAGTGGCCGGGGTAGCGGCGCTCGGTGAGGAGATGATGGGCCCATTGGCCGATGCTGCCGCCGTCGATGATGAGTGTGCCGACGGGCGAGAGTTCGGCAGCAATGGCGTCGATGATATCCACTGCGTGTGTGCGGCCTTCGACGCGCTGCGCGACGGCGGTGGCGCGGACCTGCGCAGTGAGGGCGGAGCGGAGAGCGCGGGCTTCTTCGAGCCATTCCTCAAACGAGGAAAAGGCTTTCGAGATTTCGCGCCAGCCGTGGTCGAGGCGGTAGACGTTGCCGCGCTGGAGGTAGCCGAGGCGATAGTCGCGCACGTCGCCTGCAATGATGACGCAATCGGATTTGGCGAGCAGTCCGCTATCGACGCTGAGCGCGCCAACGACGCCGAGAAACCAGTCTGCGTCGGATTCGCAGATACCGCGGTCCCAGATGGGCGTGACGACGGGAATGCAGCGGTCCTCGGCGGCGCGTTTGAGATGAACCCATTCGCCGGAATAGTAGACGGCGCTGGTGGCTACAAGGATCGGCCGCTCGGAGGCATTGATGGCCTTGGCCACGAGGTCAACCGAGTCGGGATCTTCGCCGTTGTGGCGCGGGCGCAAGTTGGGCTGCACGAGGTCGGACGCGTCAACGCTGGCGCGCTGGATGTCCATGGGGAGTTGCAAGTGGACGGGCCCGGGGGAGAGCGCGGCGTGCCAGGCGTCGTCCCACATCTGGACGATGCGCGCGGGTGCTGTAACCAGTTCGGAGTAGAGAGTGACAGGCTTGAGCAGGCCGGCCTGATCGAGATCCTGGAAGCAGCCGAGACCGAGCGTGGGGAGGTTGGCGGAGCCGCTGAGGTAGATCATCGGCGCGCGGTCGAGCCAGGCGTCGAGCACGCCGGTGAGCGCGTTGGCGACGGCTACTCCGCTGGAGGATGCGCAGACACCGGGCCGGCGCGTGAGACGGCCGTAACATTCGGCGATGTAGCCGGCGGTTTGCTCATTGCGGGTGTCGATGATGCGGATGCCGGCGCGGGTGGCGGCATCAAAGAGCGGGTCGAGGCCGTGGCCACAGAGCGCGGAGATGTGCTCCACTCCGCGCTGCTGCATGGCTTCGACGAGCCATTCGACGGCTGTACGTTTCATTGCGGACTATCCTTCTTTGATGATGCGGCGGGCTGCGTCGTAGACCATCCGGCGTCCGCGAATAAAAGCGTCGTCGGCCATGATCACGGCGACGGAATGGCTGTATCCGGCGTCGATGGGGGCGTTGGGCTGCTGGCGCGTACGGAGGCACTTGAGGAAGTTGAGCATGTGCGCGTCGCTTTCCATCTCCGGGATGGTGCTACCTTCCGGCAACGGCTCTTCAGCGCCTTTCAATTCCAGCGTGAAGGGCTTGCCGGACCAGTTGGAGGCGTCGAGTGTGGCCTTGGTGCCGAAGAATTTGAGGTAGTTGCCATTGCCGGTGCCGAAGGCGCTGGAGTAGCGGACGAGGCAATCGTCGTATTCGAGGATGGTCTCGACGGAATCGGGCGCGGTGTAGGAATCCTTGAAGCGGTACGAACCGCCGAGCGTGACGCAGCGCTTGGGCAACTGGAGCCCTGTGATGTGGTGCATGAGGTCGATGAAGTGGACCATCAGATTGGATTGCGGTCCGCGCGAGAATTCGCGGTAGCCGTACCAGCCCGTCTGTTGATTGGCGTCGAAGGGGCGGTCTTTGCGGTTGCCCAGGAAGGCCTTCCAATCAGTATCTTCCTGCTTCAGTTCGCGCTTGCCGTAGTTGTGCCAGTAGGGTTTCAGTGAATTTCGTTCCTGCTCCACCTTAAAGACTTTGCCCATTGCGCCGGAGGTGACGAATTTCTTCGCGGCCATGGAGCTGGGGAGGCTGCGGATCTGCGTGCCCATCTGCACGACACGGTCGGACTTTTTCACCGTGTCGACGCAGGTGAGGAGTTCCTTCATATCCATGGCGAGGGGCTTCTCGCAGTAGGCGTCCTTGCCCGCACGAACGGCGTCGGTGAGCATGGTGGCGTGCCAGTGATCGGGCGAGGCGATGATGACGGCGTCGATGTCCTTCATCGCGAGCAGTTCGCGATAGGCCTTGTGCTGCTTGGCTTCAACGTTGGTTTTGGACTTGATCAGGTCGGCGGCTTCTTCGCGGTGCTGACGCCAGATGTCGCACACCGCGGGGAATTGGACGTTGGTCTGCTCGCGGAATTCCATTGCGCCTTTGAGCAACGCGCCGATGCCTCGTGCGCCGCAGCCAATGAGACCGATATTGATGCGGTCGTTTGCTCCAAGAATGCGCTGGTAGGAAAAGGCGGTGAACGATGCCCCGGCGAGGGCGGCCCGGCGGCTGATATCGGAAGACATTATGCAGTTCTCTCCTGTGGCTTCAATGTACCGCGTTTGCGTGGGAGGTTTCGAAGTGGTAGGTTCGCTTCATGCCGATTCTCCTGTTGCTCCTTGCCGGCGCGGCGGCGCTGCTGCCGGCGCAGACTGTACCAAAGCGGTTCATCATCGACTCTCATATCCACTATGAGGCGAAGCCGGATTTCTTTGACAGGCTCACTAAGATTTACCGGGCGCGAAACGCCATGGCATGCGTGAACGGTTTCTATAAGGACTTGGGTGTGATTCGGAGAGCTGCGGCAGCGAATCCGGATGTGGTGATTCCGTACGGGCGGATAAATCTGGATGATACGACGGCGCTGCGGGAGATCGACGAGTTTGCGGCCGCGGGGTTCAAGGGGATCAAGATGCATTCGCCGCGGCATAACTGGGACGACCCGCAATATTTCCCTTTGTACGAGCGGTTGCTGCATCACAAACTGCTGGCGCTGTTTCATACGGGGATCGCGTCGCACAGCCGAGGAGTGCAGTTCACTTCGATGGAGCGGATGCGGCCATCGCATCTGGACACGCTGAGCCGGGCGTTTCCGGCGTTGGTGATTCAGGGAGCGCATCTGGGGAATCCATGGTACGAGGAAGCGGCGGAGGCGGCGCGGTGGGCTCCGCGGCTGTACTTCGATCTGACGGGATCGACGCTGATCAAGAAGGCGAAGAATCTTTCGGTGTTTCGTGAGTATTTGTGGTGGGAGGGTCCGCAGTTACACAGCTCGCCGGAGGCGGTGCCGGCGTTCGAGAAGATTGTGTTTGGTACCGACGAACCGCCGGAGAACCTGGACATCGTCCTGGGGCGCTATGAGGCGATGCTGAATGCCTGCGAGGTGCCGGAAGCGATCCGGAAGAAGGTGTACGGGGAGACGATGGCGCGGTGGTTGGGGATAAAAGTGCGGTGATCGGATAGACTGATCTGTACGCGCTAATGCCTCTCACTACTGGCGACAAGCTAGGTCCGTACGAGATTCTCGCTCCGATTGGGGCGGGCGGCATGGGGGAGGTGTACAAAGCGCGGGATTCGCGACTGGAGCGGACGGTCGCGATTAAGGTGTTGCCGGAACACATTGCCAAACGCGAGGATCTGCGGGCGCGGTTTGAGCGCGAGGCGCGCGCGGTGGCTTCGCTGAATCATCCGAACATCTGCGTGTTGTACGACATCGGCGAGCAGGACGGCACGGCCTTCATGGTGATGGAGTATCTGGAAGGCGAGACGCTGGCGGGTCGGATCGATCGTGGACCCTTGGAGGTGGATGCTGCTTTACGGTATGCCACGCAAACGGCCGATGCGTTGGACCGGGCACACCGGGCTGGGGTGACGCATCGCGACATCAAGCCGGGCAACATCATGCTGACGCGCGATGGGGTGAAGGTGCTCGACTTCGGCTTGGCGAAATCGACGGCTAAGCCGGGACCGACGGATGCCACTATCGTCAAATCGCTGACCACGGAAGGCACGGTGCTGGGGACCCCGCAGTACATGGCACCGGAGCAGTTTGAAGGCAAGGAAGCCGATGCGCGGAGTGACATCTGGGCGTTCGGCGCGGTGGTGTACGAGATGGTGACGGGGCGGAAGGCGTTCGAGGGGAAGAGCTATTCGAGCCTGGTGGGAGCGATCCTTTCGGCCGATCCTGCGCCGATGGCGGTGCAGCCGTTCCCGCCCGCATGGCTGGAGAGGCTGGTGAGGCGGTGTCTGGCAAAGGACCCCGAGGAACGCTATCAATCGATGCGGGACGTTTTTCTGGACTTGGCAACGCCGCCACGGGAAACGACACCGGCATCGGGTGGAGCGAACCGCTGGGCGTGGGGAATCGCGGCCGCGGCGTTGCTGGCGGCAGTGTTGGGCTGGGGCGCCTGGGCGTGGAGAGGCAGCAGGCCAGTGGATCAGGCGGGTGCGGTTCATCTGGATGTGACGCCGCCGGAAGGGACCAATTGGGCAGCTATCCAAAGCTTTCTGGGAGTAGGGGGTTCGGCCATCTCGCCGGACGGCCGGAAACTCGCATTCGTGGCCGCGACGGGGCGCGAACGATTATTATACGTGCGGTCACTGGATTCGCTGAATTCGCAACCAGTCTCCGGGACGGATGGAGCATCCCGTCCGTTCTGGTCGCCGGACAGTAAGTCCATTGGGTTTGTGGCCCAAGGGAAGTTGAAACGGATCGATCTGGGTGGAGGCGCTCCCACGAATCTCTGCGACGCCGGGCCTGGCCGCGGTGGTTCGTGGAATGAAGCCGGGCAGATTCTGTTTGGCGAGGAGAGGGTGGGTCTGTTTCGTATCTCGGCCTCGGGTGGTGCGCCCTCGCCAGTGACACGGATCAACGAGGCAGAAGGGGAAACGGGTCATACGTATCCGCAGTTTCTCCCCGGCGGCAAACGGTTCCTTTACCTGACTCGGAATAAGGACGAGAAAAGATCCGGCTTAGCGATCGGCTCTCTGGACGGCAAACCAGCGACATTCCTCATGTCGACAAGATATCGCGGAGTCTATGATCCCTACTCCGGCCGGCTTCTGTATGTCCAGGAGGATGGATCGCTGATGGCACAACGGCTGCAATTGGACCCGCCGCGGATGACGGGGGAGGTGGCCAGAGTCGCCGATTCGCTTCGCTTGGGCACTGCCAACCGCTACTCGGATTTTTCCGTATCGGGAAACGGGACATTGTTCTACTCGCAGCCCGAGAAAGAGCCGTTGAGTCAGTTCGCATGGTGCGACCGCACGGGGAGGATACTGGAGAAAATCGGAGAGCCGGTGGTATCCACGAGTTTTATCAGCCTGTCGGACGATGACAAGAGGGTTGCTTACTCGACAGGGGCAAGCCGGCGGGAGTCCGATGTTTGGGTGATGGACCTGACGAATGGCTCGCGCACTCGTATTACGTTCAAGGGCGGTGTCGCTCCTCGATGGTCGCCGGATGGGAAGTATCTCTACTACGCCAAGACGAGAGGCTTGTTTCGGAAATCGAGCGATGGGGCCGGAGAGGAGGAAGAACTTGGACACGACCTCGACAACGGCGGCACTATCAGCTCGGTGTCACCGGACGGGAAGTTCCTCTTACTGGGCAGCGTGGACATTGTGGCCTTTCCGATAGAAGGGGAACAGAAACCGCGGGAATATCTGAAGACGAGGGCGGCCGAGGGCTTTGGTGCGTTCTCACCGGACGGGCGGTGGGTAGCCTACTCGTCTCAGGAATCGGGGCGACCAGAAATCTATGTGCAAGGATTTCCGGAGCGTAGCGGCAAGTGGTTGGTCGCCGGGGGTAGCAACCCCCACTGGCGAGCTGACGGCAAAGAGTTGTATTGGTACGGTGCGGAGCGCAAGGTAATGTCGGCCGCCATAGGCTTGCAGCAGTCGGTGGTCCGGGTGGGGAAAGCAGAGACATTGTTCCGTGTGAGCAGGGCGAGTTCCTTTGCGCCGGCGCGTGACGGGAAGCGGTTTCTCGTGCTGGAGCCGGCTGGCGATGCGCAGGAGGCGCCGATGGTGGTGGTGCTGAATTATGCGGCGCGGCTGGAGAAATGAATCCCGTGGCTCTAACGGCTGGCGACAAACTGGGTCCGTACGAGATCGTCGCTCCGATTGGGGCGGGCGGCATGGGCGAGGTGTACAAAGCCCGCGATACGCGGCTCGACCGGACGGTTGCCATCAAGGTGCTGCCAGCGCATATCGCTCAGCGTGAAGAGTTGCGGGCGCGATTCGAGCGCGAGGCGCGCGCGGTGGCTTCGCTGAATCATCCGAATATTTGCACGCTGTACGACATCGGCAATCAGGAAGGTGTCGGGGGCTACATGGTGATGGAGTATCTGGAGGGAGAGACGCTGGAAGCACGCATCGGACGTGGGGCGCTTCCGCTGGAGACAGCCGTTGCCTATGCGCAGCAGACGGCCGATGCGTTGGACCGGGCGCATCGGGCTGGCGTGACGCACCGAGACATCAAGCCGGGCAACATCATGCTGACGCGCGATGGGGTGAAGGTGCTCGACTTCGGGTTGGCCAAATCGACGGCTAAGCCGGGACCGACGGATGCCACTATCGTCAAATCGCTAACCACGGAAGGCACGGTGCTGGGGACCCCGCAGTACATGGCACCGGAGCAGTTTGAAGGCAAAGAAGCCGATGCGCGGAGCGATATCTGGGCCTTCGGCGCGGTGCTGTACGAGATGGTGACGGGGCGGAAGGCGTTTGAGGGGAAGAGCTACTCGAGCCTGGTGGGGGCGATTCTGTCGATGGATCCGGTGCCGATGGCGGTGAAGCCGGTGACGCCGGCGTGGCTGGAGCGGCTGGTGCGGCGATGCCTGGCGAAGGATCCGGAGGACCGCTGGCAGTCGATGCGCGATGTGGTGCTGGAGTTGCGCGCTCCGATGGTGGAGAGCACCCCGGCACTGGCGCCTGTGGGCCGGCCGGTTTTGTGGATGGCGCTGGTGGGCGCCGCGGCCGTTTTGGCGGTGGCATTCGCTTTCTTGTGGCTGCGAGCCGGAGTACGGCGCAATCCGCCGCCACCGTTGAGATTCAACGTGGATGGGAGCCGGACGACTTCCCCAATAAGCCCCGATGGGGCCGCGATGGTGAGTATGTCTCTGGACGGGCTGTCGCTGCGATATTTTTCTGAACTCCTGCCGCGGACGCTTCCCGGCACCCAGGGGGCGTTTTGGCCGTTCTGGTCGGGCGATTCTTCCGCGATCGGATTCTTCCGGCAAGGCAAGCTTTGCATCATGCCGGTGGCGACATCGGAGGTCCGCGAGGTGGCCACGGCGCCAGAGCCGGGAGGCGCCGCCTGGCGAGGATCGCTCCGTTCGGGAGAGATTGTTTTTGTCTCGTCCGCAAAATTGCATCACCTCAACCTGGCGACGGGTGCGAGCAGGGAACTGCTCATCCGATTGCCGCCGGGCCATGTAATACTGAACCCCACGCTGCTTCCCGCCGGGAGCGATTTTGTTTTTACCGCCGGCCCGCCTGCGGAACGCAAGACGCTCTACCGCGGCTCGGTGAAAGGCGGAAGCCCCGTGGAACTGATGCGCCTGGGATTACGCGTCCAATTCGCGCGCCATCCGCAAAGCGGGCAGTGGCATATGTTCTACACACCCGAGGAGTCTCCACGGCTGATGGCGGTTGCCGTCGATCCGGTCACGGGACAAAAGATCGGCGAGCCCGTGCAATTGGTGGACGGGGTCGGGGCGTATTTCCCTCAGCGGAGGCCGACGTTTGAGGTGAGCGAGAATGGGCGGTTGGTTTTCCGGCGAAACTTCATGGCCGCGCCGGTCTTCCGCATCCGCTGGCATGCGATGGATGGGACGGTGCTGGCGACTCTGGCAGACCGGATCGCCTCGAACGAGATCCTATTGTCGCCGGATGAGAAGCAGGTCGCCGCCATCACAGGGTATCCGAGGAAAGGGGTGACGCTATACGATGCGCGCAGCGGCAACTCGCGGCGGCTGACGGGGCCTTGGGACAACGTGGGACAGGGTCTGGCGTGGACCCCGGACAGCCGGATGCTCTACTACCAGGCGGAGCAGGCCGACGGATCGTGGCAGACCGTTCGGCATCCTATCGAGGGGGTCAGCCGGCCAGAGCCGGTTGGCCGGTCGGAGGCACCACTCACGCTGATGGAAATTTCCAGGGACGGCCGGTACCTGCTGTTTGGGCCGTCTCAAATCGCGGGAACGAGCCTCCTGGTTCTGTCTACGAGCGGCACGGGAACGTCGCGTCCGGAAACCTGGCTTGCGACTCGTAGTGAGCCTTTCCCTGGTCCCAAGGCCCGTTTTACTCCAGACGGGAATTGGCTTCTGGTACCACTGGGCGGGGCTATGGCAAGATTCGTACCGTGGCGCCCCGAACCACAAGCGGAACCTGCCACCGGCGGCGCTTTCAACTTCTACCTGGCCGGTCCGTTCTTCTCTCATGACGGCCGGAAGCTGTGCGGTGTGCCACGCCTCAAGGACGCGATCGTTTGTCACAGCGTGCAGTTGGCTCCAGGACGCATGCCGGAACTGGGCCCGCCGGTGGTCCAGTTCGCTTCGGTGACTGCGCAGATGTCAGGCTACGGCAAGATCGGCACCATCGCGCGGGATGGGCGGATGCTGCTGCTTTCCACCGACGAACCGGAAGAGCTGGAAACGCAGTTTCTGAGCGATTGGACGATGCTGCTGCCGAAGGGCCAGCCAGACGGGAGTCCTGGAAGTAAGTGGTAAGCTTGGGTCTAATGCGCCGTTTGGCAGGGCCGCTTTCCCGCAGCCGTCAGCCACAAAGAAACCAGCCGACAAGGCGATTGTAAGCGTAAGGGTTGTCTCCGGATTCGAATGCCTCGCGGTGCAGCGCGGCGGCTTGTTTTCCGAGGCGATCGGTCCGTGTCCACCGCCAATGGCAAGAACGGAATCGTCGTTCGGACGACACTGCAGGCGTTGATTCGCGGCCGGTAGATTTTCCTATTGTGGACTTGGGTTTTCTCCGATAGAGTGAAGGGAGGGAGAATGTCCGAGCAGAACCAAAGCAATGCCCTAAGGAGGCAGGCTCGCAAGCTGAGTCCGGCAATGGAAGCTTTGCGGGTGGCCGTCCTCCGTGCTCATGATCGATTCGGGAACGACCTTGCCGCCTACTATCGGTCTATCACAGACTCACGGAATCAATCCCGCAAGGGCAGTCAGGTACGTAACGCGTCAGCGTAATGGGCTGGAATCCTGACTTTCGAGCCAATCCGAATCGGTCTATCCACATTCGCGGAGAAATCGGCCAACGTCTGGTTGACAGCGTGGCGCCTGCCGTTTTTGCACTACAATTCGAGAACCGTTCACCCATCACGGTGTACATTGACAGCCCAGGCGGCAGTATCGAAAGTGCCGACCTTCTCCTCCGGCTTCTACGTGCTTCAGACCAAGACAACACACCTCCATGCCGAATTCTTACCGCTGCGAGTGGACTTGTGGCCAGTGCCGCGGCGCATCTTTTGTGCAGCGGTGACTATGCCATGATCCAGCCCGAGACTGTGGTCCATTTTCATGGTGTCCGGTATCCAGTTCGAGAGAACATCACGCAGGAAGACGCGCTTTGGATGACGGAGTTGCTAAAGGACCACAACGCTAAGATGGCTCGCGTTATGGCGCAAAGGTGCTTTTCGCGATTCTTGCATCGCTATCTTCTGCTGAGTTCCAAATGGCCGGAGATTCCTGGCGTACAGGCATTTGTAGAGGATTCATGAAAGAGAGTGAGTCAGGGGAGCGCGGCAATATTGGATGCCGCACTCAAACGATATGAGCGGAATCAAGGCCTGCTGCGCTCCGTGTCCGGGGAGTTGTCGGGTGTGGGTACCAGAAGTGAGCGGCTTGCCGTGCTGGAAGCTGCACTTCTAGCGGGTGTAATCCAATTCGAACTGGAAACTCATCCATCGCCGGAGTGGACATTCTCAGGGGGAGGGCTAGCTCTGGTGGAGGCAGACTTCCATCTGCTCATAGACCACCTCACTTACCAGCGTAACGAAATCATCGAAGATCTCGGCAGGATATGGGCGCCGTATTTTGGAGCCACCAAGAGCGCAGAGAAGGGAGAGACCGGCGCGGAAGAAGTGAAAACCGGGATGCGCCCCTTGTGGCAATTCTTCATTGCGCTCTGCCACTCCCTGCAGGAAGGGGAGAATCCCCTGTCGGCCACGGACGCGTATTGGCTGGGTCTGGTTGACGAAGTGATCGGGATGCCGTCATTGCCAAACATTCGAATGTTGGTGGAGCAGGAAACCCTCTGAGGCCGCTGTCTTTTGAGCTGAGCAAAATCAACGGTCGCTTTAACTAATCAAATTGGCACGCGGGGATGCCGCGGACGTGGGCTTCGCCTTGCCACTCATACAAGCAGCGGGCGAGGGCGACGATGTATTGGGGCGAGCAGTGGTGAGACAGCGGGCCCGTGGCGACTGCAACTTCCAGGGGCGCACCGGTATCGGCATCCAGAAATACCACAGTGTCATAACCGGGGAATTCGGCGGCGAGCTCCGGCGTCAGTTGAATAACGTGAAGGACTGTGGCGTCCGACGGCGCCTTGAGAGCAGCCTCGTGGGCGACGTTGTCCTCGCCCCGAAGTGGATTGCCGATGGCGATGATGAGATGCTTCACATGCGGCGCACCTCGTCGATGATTTCGCCGGTGAGCGAGTGCAGTTGCAGGATGAGCGGCATCTGCCCGAGGGCATGCGTGGAGCACGACAGGCACGGGTCGTAGCAGCGGATGACAGCTTCCACGCGATTGAGCATCCCTTCTTCCAGCTTCTGCGGTAGAACGTATTGCTCGGCGGTCTGTTGGACGGCGCGCTGCATGGCGAGGTTGTTGTTGGCGGTGGCGATCAGCAGGTTGGCATGCTCCATCAGACCGTTGGAATCGACGCGGTAGTGATGAAAGAGCGTGCCGCGCGGGGCTTCCGACGCGCCGACGCCTTCCTGCCGGTTGAGGAACGCACGCGAGCGTGTGGTCTCAGTGAGAAGCTCGGGGTCTTCCAGAATGCGCTCGATCCGTTCGGCGGCGCCGATCATTTCAACCAGACGCGCCGGATGGTAGGCGAACGACTCATTGACAGTGCCGCGTTGTTTGAACTCGGCGAGTTCGGCGTCGGCCCACGGAGTGCCCATCGACGTAGCAACGTTGAGGCGCGCGAGCGGACCCACGCGATACATCCCCGCCGGATAGCCGAGCGGTTTGTAGTAGGGGAACTTCATGAACGAATAAGTCTCGCAGGCCTCCCCGATGTATTCGTAATACTCCTTCGGGTCCAGGCCATCGGCGACGATTGCACCCTGGGCATCGACGATACGGAGTTTGCCGTTGTAGTAGTCGACAACGCCGTCATCATCGACAGTGGCAAGGAAAAGCGAATCGAATTTACCCATGTGCTCGGCTTCGGCGGTGAAGCGGTCCGCAATGCCCTTCCACAGATCCATTGCGGCTTTGCAGGTTTCGCGAGCCTCGGGAATCCAGGCGAGGAGCTCGTCGCGCATTTCCTCCGACACTTTAGACAGGACGCCACCGGGCGCACCCCAGTTGGGATGAATCCGCTTGCCTGTGATGCGCTCGATGACGGTCTGGCCGAACTGGCGCAACCGGATGCCACGGCGGGCGAGGTCCGGATGCTTCTCCAGAACGCCAAAGACATTGCGCGATTCCGGTGGAGCGTCAAAGCCTAGCAAAAGATCCGGCGAGGACAGGTGGAAGAAGCTGAGGGCGTGCGACTGGAGCAGTTGCGCGTCGTTGATGAGACGGCGCTGGAGCACGGCAGCCAGAGGTGGGGCCACGCTGAGCAACTCGTCACAGGCTTTGGCGCTGGCGACGATGTGGCTCACCGGGCAAATGCCGCAGACGCGCGACATCAGACCGGGCATTTCGTGGAAAGGGCGGCCGACGCAGATCTTCTCAAAGCCGCGGAATTCGGCGATGTGGAGTTGCGTGGATTGCACCTTACCGTGGTCGTCGACAAAGATGGAGACCTTGGCGTGTCCTTCAATGCGCGAGACGGGGTTGATGAGAATTCGTTGTGCCATGTTATTTGAGCCTCCGAGGGGAACCCGATGAAAACGTCATCCGAACCTCCTTGGCTCGTTCGGCGGATTGCCTGCGATGACTTCCATCAGCAGGTTCCAGATAGCATCCGCGGAGGGTGGGCAGCCGGGGAGAAAGTGATCGACATGCACTACTTCATGCAGCGGGCGGACACGTTCCAGGAGTTTGGGAACCACGCCGCCGGATGGGATGCCGGCGCTTGGGGAGGCTTCGTCTTTGTAGACCTGGCGCATCAGATCCTGGAGCGGAAAGAGATTGCGCATTCCGGTGACGTTGCTGGTGACGGCGCAATCGCCAAAGGCAATGAGGACGCGGCAGCGTTCGCGGATGTGGTGGATCTCGTGGAGGTGATCCTCGTTGGCGACCGCGCCTTCGACGAGGGCGAAGTCGACGCGCGGGAACTCTTTGATGTCGATGACCGGCGAGTAACAGATCTCGGTTTTGGAGGCGAGTTCGATGAGGCGTTCGTCGAGATCGAGGAAGGACATGTGGCATCCGGAACAGCCGCCCAGCCACACCGTGGCGATCTTGGGCTTACGAACTATCGAATCCATATGTGCTTCTCCCTTGCGGTGACGATGAAGTTGAGGAAGGACCGGTCTTTGCGCATTTCGCCGACGGTCTTTCCTTTGAGAAAGAGCGCGCCGGTGGGGCAGACCTGGACGCATTTTCCGCAGCCGGTGCAGGACTGGGAAACGCCCCAGGGTTCGCCGAGGTCGCAGACCATCATGGACTTGCGGCCGCGCCCGGCAATGTCCCAGGTGTGCGCGCCTTCCACCTCGTCGCAAACGCGGAGGCAGCGCGAACAGAGGACGCAGCGGTTGTGATCGACGCCGAAGCGATCGTGGCTGATGTCGACGGGGAGGTGGGGCAGTTGGGACGGGACGCGAATGTGCGTCACGCCCAGGGACATAGCGAGATCCTGAAGCTCACAAGCACCGTTGGCTACGCAGACAGCGCAGACGTGGTTGCGTTCGGCGAACAGGAGTTCGATCAGGAGTTTGCGGTAACGGCGCAGGGACTCGGTGTTGGTGCGTACCTTCATGCCCTCCTCAACAGGCGTAAGGCAGGAGGCGAGAAGGCGGTTTTGGCCCTCCACCTCGACGAGGCAGAGGCGGCATGCGCCGATGTCGGAGAGGCCCCCGATGTGGCAGAGCCGCGGGATGCGGATGCCGTTGTTCCAGGCGGCCTGGAAGATGGTTTCCTCCGGACCGCCGGTGACGAGCTTGCCGTCAATTTCGAGCGTTTTTACCTTCATACGGTGACCTCCCTTCGCATTTCGCACGAACCCGCCGGACAGCGATGCTCGCGGATGTGGGCGATGTATTCGCCGCGGAAGTGGCGCAGTGTACTGATCACCGGGTTGGGAGCGGCCTGGCCCAATCCGCAGAGGCTGGTTTCCTTGAGCAGATCGGCCAGCTCTTCCAGCGTGGCGGCGTCGGATTCAGTCCCTTGGCCGGTGGTGATGCGGTGTAGCAGGTGGTGCATCTGGACGGTTCCGGCGCGGCACGGAGTGCACTTGCCGCAGGATTCGTCCATGCAGAATTCCATGAAGAAGCGGGCCATGTCGACCATACAGGTAGTGCTGTCGAGCACGATCAGTCCGCCGGAACCCATCATTGAGCCGATGGTGCGGAGGGAGTCATAGTCGAGCGGCAGGTCGAGGTGTTCAGACGGGATGCAGCCTCCCGCGGGACCTCCGGTTTGCGCAGCCTTGAACTGATGGCCGCCGGCGATGCCGCCGCCCATTTCAAAGAGCACCTTGCGCAGCGTGGTGCCGAGCGGAACTTCCACCAGACCGGTGTGCACGATGCGTCCGGCAAGGGCAAACACCTTGGTGCCGGGGCTGTTGGGAGAGCCGATTTTGCGGTACCAATCGGCGCCGTTAAGAATAATGCTAGGGATGGCGGCGAAGGTTTCGACGTTGTTGATGAGCGTCGGTTGCTCCCAAAGACCGCGCTCGGGCGGGTAGGGTGGTCGCGGACGGGGCTGGCCGCGTTGTCCTTCAATGGAGGCGATGAGCGAAGTCTCCTCGCCGCAGACATAAGCGCCCGCGCCGATGCGGAGGTCGATACGAAACTGGAACTTGTGGCCCAGCACGCGGTGGCCGAGTAGGCCTTCGCGTTCGGCCTGTTGCAAGGCGGTGGTGAGGCGTTCGATGGCCAGGGGCGATTCGCCGCGCGCGTAGATGTAGCCTTGCGAAGCTCCGACGGCCCAGCCCGCGATGGCCATCCCTTCCAACACTCGGTGGGGATCGCCTTCGAGCACGCTACGGTTCATGAACGCTCCGGGGTCGCCCTCGTCCGCGTTGCAGACCACGTATTTGACCGGGGAGTTCTGGCGGGCGACCAGCTCCCATTTGACGCCGGCGGGATAGCCTGCGCCGCCACGTCCGCGCAGTCCGCTGCGTTTGATCTCTTCCACCACCTCGTTCGGCTCCATCTCGGTGATGGTTTTGGAGAGCGCACCGTAACCCCCGGCAGCGATGTAATCGAAGACGCTCTCGGGGTCGGCGACGCCGGAGTTGGAGAGGATGAGACGGTGTTGTCCGGCGTAGAACGGGAGGTTGTCCACACGCTTGGAAGTGAGAATATCGTGACGTCCTGCGACAAGGTCGGCGGCGTCGCCGGGTTGGACGCGGGCGTAGATGGCGTTGGCGGCACGCGATTTGACGAGCGGGCCTTCCCCGCACAGACCAAGGCAGCCAGTACCGCAGAGTTCGACTTCATCTTGCCGGCCCTGGGCTTCGATCTCGCGCGCAATGGCCGCGCGGATAGGCTTCGATCCACAGGAATGGCACCCGGCCACAGTGCAGCAGAGGATACGATCTTCGAATTGGTTCTGCCGGTCGCGCTCGCGTTCGGCAGCTTCGTTCAGCTCTTCAATCATCATTTGGCACCTGCTTCGTCGAGGAGCTTTTCGAGTTTGCGGCGGGTGACGTCGGCCACGGTTTCGCCGTCGTAGACCACCAGCGGCGCAAGGCCGCATGAACCGATGCAGCGCCCGCAGCCGACTTTCACCCCTCCGTTGGGAGCGGATTTGCAGCGCTTCTCAAGAAACTCGAGCAGTTCGGCGGCACCGGCGACATAACAGGCGGTGCCCATGCAGACCGTGGCATTATGGCGGTCCGGGGGCGTCAACCGGAACAGGTGATAGAAGGTGGCGACGCCCAGGACGCGGCTGGGTGGTAGCTTGAGCCTGCGGGCGATCTTGAGGAGCATGGGCTTATCAAGGTGCCCATAGAGTTTTTGTGCGTGGTGCAGAATCTCGATTAACGCATCGGCAGCGTAGCCGTGGCGTGCCATGGCCGATTCGAGACTGACCGCGCGCGGATCTTTTTTCGGCGCGGTTTCGCGTGCGCCGGACCTGGAAACGGAATCCCGTGCGTCCAGTTGCCGCTTGGGTTGGTTGTTCACGGAAGGGAGGGCTGCAATCCCTCTGCCACTGCGTGTATTCTGGACGCCATGACCAGCCGCAGAACACTGCTTCGCTCTTCACTATTTTTTGCTACCCCTCTATTTGGAGAGGAATATAAGATAGGTGCTGATTCCCAACGACAATCAGGCGTACCTGTAGGAAAAATCATCACGAAGAAATGGGCCAGCAGGATTTTCCCTGGCACCGAACGCGACTGGTGGATTTATCAACCATCCCAATACAGCCCTTCCCAACCAGCCGCGGTGATGATCTTCCAGGACGGGGGTGGCATGGTACGCCCAGAAGGGGCATTTCGCGCTGCGGTGGTGATGGATAATCTGATCCACAAAAAGGAGATGCCTGTTACCGTTGGCATCTTCATCAACCCCGGAGTCTTGCCTGCTACGTCGCCGGATGCGCAGGCTCGTTACAACCGCAGTTTCGAATATGACGCCCTCGGAGACCGTTACGCGCGATTCTTGATCGAGGAGATTCTGCCGGAAGTACGCAAGGAGTACAACCTCTCGCACAATCCGGATGACTATGGCATTGCCGGGTCGAGTTCGGGTGGTATTGCCGCATTCACCGCCGCCTGGAACCGGCCCGATGCGTTCCGGCGCGTGTTGAGCTTTGTAGGCAGCTATACGAATCTTCGCGGCGGGACGGTGTATCCGACTCTGCTACGGAAGACGGAGGGCAAGCCGCTGCGGGTGTTTCTGCAGGACGGCAGCAACGATCAGAACATTTACTCGGGGAGTTGGTTCCAGTCGAATCAGGATATGGCGCTGGGGTTGGAATATGCGGGCTACGATTATCAGTTTGTCACCGGGACGGAGGGACATAACAGCAAGCACGGCTCGGCGATTCTGCCCGATGCGATGCGATGGCTGTGGCGCGATCACGGCAAGCCCATCGCGAAGCCTTATCCGGTGGGTGAGCGGAGTTATGTAAAGGAGATTTTGCCGCCGGATTCGGAATGGCAGGTTGTCTCTTCCGGGCACAAGTTTACTGAAGGCCCGGCGGTGGATCGCAACGGCAACGTGTTCTTCAGCGATATTCCGAACAGCCGGATACACCGGATCGGTGTGGACGGGAAGGTGACCGTCTTCAAGGAAGACACCGGCGCTGCGAACGGGTTGATGGTCGGCCCGGACGACCGTTTGTATGCCTGCCAGAACGGGCGGAAACGGATCGTCGCATATACGATGGATGGAAAGGAGCAAGTGGTTTGCGAAGGCGTGGGCTCGAACGATATCGCCCTCAATGCGAAGAGCGAATTCTACTTCACCGAGCCGGGCGCGAAGAAAGTGTGGTTTGTGGACGCCGAAGGGAACAAACGGGTGGTGCACGAGGGGTTGGGTTTTCCCAATGGCGTGCGGTTGTCGCCTGACCAGTCGTTGGTGTTTGTGGCGGATATGAGGACCAAGTGGGTGTGGTCGTTCCAGGTGAAAGCGGACGGCGGGTTGGGGAACGAACAGGCGTTCTACCGGCTGGAAACGCCCGACGATAGCTCGGTCAGCCAAGCGGATGGGATGACGGTGGATACGGAAGGTTACCTTTGGGTGGCAACGCGGATCGGGGTGCAGATCTGCGATCAGCCGGGGCGCGTGGTGGCGATTTTGAACAAGCCGCATGGCGGGGCGTTGTCCAATTGCGTGATCGGCGGCGCGGATATGCAGACGCTGTTTGTCACGGCCGGTGACCGCGTGTGTAAGCGGAAGGTGAACCGGAAGGGGACGGTGGCGTGGAACGTGGTGAAGCCACCGGTGCCGCGGCTGTGAGGACCGATTAACTCTTCTTGCCGGTAATTCGACCCGTTTGATCGCCCACTTTGAGTGTGCCGTCCATGGTGCGCTCAGTCACCTTGATCGTGAAGGCGACGGTGCGCTCTCCTGTGGTGACGCTGAAGCTCACGGTGTCGCCCTCGGCTTTGAGCGAAAGCAGTTCCAGGTCACGCTCTCCGGCTTGGACTCTGCCGGTGAGTTTGCCGGCATCTTCCTTGAAAACGAGTCGTGCGTCGTGGATTTCCTGATCGACGCTCACTACCACATCCCATGTACCCACGAGATCGGCGCTCTTGGTTTGGCTCTGCAGGGATGGCAGCGCGGCGAGGAGGAGAAGCAATGCGAATTTCATGAGTTGATTGTAGCTCCACTCAACTCCATACGGACAGCAGCTTGCAGGTATGACGATGCTCCGCCGGAATAGAGACCGGCGATGGGGGCGGCAAGGGTGTAGTCGGCTCCGGCGGCGACGGCGACGTGGGAGTTGGCCACCAGCAATCCACGCGAGGGATCGTACCCACGCCACCCCGCGCTCGGAAGGTACACTTCGGCCCAGGCGTGCATGTAGGAATCGTAGCGGCCGGCGGCGGCGCATTCATAGCCGCTGACGAACCGTGCGGCGATGCCCATCACGCGACAGGCGTCACAGAACAGGACTGTCAGGTCGCGGCAGGAACCTTCCCGATTCTGAAGGGTCTGGTGCGACGGCCATGGTGGGCCTTCCTGCCGGTGGATGTGGTGGGTAGTGTGGAAGATCCGTTGGGTCAAGGCTTCGAGGAAGGCGAGCGAGTTCCAACTGGCATCGGCGGCAACGGAATGGGCGAAGTCTTTCACCGGCTGGGCGACGTGGCCATCTGTGCGGTAGGCGGCCAGAGCAGAGGACAACGAATCGGGATACCAGAGCGGCAGGCTGAGGGATTCGGCGGGAACGAAGAAATCGAATGGGTTTGCGCGGAGCAGTTCTACCTGGAAGCGGCTAATCACATTCAGGTACGAAGTGGGGCCGTCGAACCAGACGAACGACGAGAGGGTCCCATCCTGATCGAGGCATTCCGTTTTGCCGGTGGGGAGGGGGTCGATTTGCAGATCCCACGCGAGCAGACGCTGGGTGCTGGTCATGCGCGGCTGCAGGCGGATAAAGTGCGGCTCCAGGTAGACAGGGAAGCTGTACGCGTAGTTGGTGCTGTGCTCAACCGAGACGAACACGGTGGACTACGCCGGGTCAGTGACCGGGGTCTGCCAGCGCCACAGGTGGAAACGACGGCCGCATAGCTCACAATGGCAGGGCTGCAGTAAGCGGAAAAGTGCCGACTCGATGGCCGTAAGGGCTCCGACGCTCCGGAAATCAATGGACCGGCAGAAGGGACACCGACTGGAGAACATGCCGCCCATGCCGCGAAGGATGCCGCTAAGCATCGGTTTTGGCCTTGGAGCCAGCGTGGCCGCCCATGCTGCGGGGGGCAGTGGAATAGAGAGGAGTGACTGAGCCGGTGCGTCCGGCCTGAGGCCGGCTGGCTTCGCGCGCCGCCCGGATCTGTTCGGGCGTGCGAACATCGGGCTCGGATGTTTTGGCGTTGGCTTTGGCGCGGGCGACCTGCCGTTTGTGGCGTTTCAACAATCTGTTTGTGCTCATAGAGTCCTTTCAAAGCGCCGCGGGAGATTCCCGTTCCGATGGTAGCACCGAATTCTCCCCTTGAGGCGGAATGAGCATGCGCGCATGAGGAGACGGTACCGGTGATGCGGTCGAAGCTGATGGTCCCGATCTGCGAGGTGCCGCCGGTGATCGGTCGTTCACGCCCGCGCTATCCACAGAGATTGTGGTCATGTAGGAGTGCGCCCCACCTACTCCGACCTGGAAGAAATCGTCTTGGTTGAGGCCCAATGTCGCTTGATAAGGATCGGCGCAAGAATAGACTCACATTTCGAAAAGAGCGTTCGACACGTTAACGGTGTTTTGAGTGATCCGACAGGTGCCGTCATCGCGTCCGCCTCTCTCTTATTGGAAAGCTCCCCGGCACCAGCGACCTTCTGCGCGGAGGCGTTTGGGGCAAGCGCGACGGCAAGAGCGGACAGCAGAAAGATGCAGCGGACAGAGCTGTTTCATATGACCTTCCTATACGGTTGCGGAGTGCCGCGTTGCGTTGCTCAGCGGACGTGTACAGCCTGCTGGTAAGATGGATGAAGTCGGGGCGTAGCGCAGCCTGGTAGCGCACCTGCCTTGGGCGCAGGGGGTCGCGTGTTCGAATCACGCCGCCCCGACCAATAGGATTATGGAAATAGGCTTGAAACAAGTCGCCCAAACTTGCGTTGTGACATGACTTGTGACGTAACCACGTCCCTGATTTGCGGAGGCGGAGCGATGACGAAGAACTCCCGGGTAACGCTGGTGGTGAACTTCACAGGGGTTGAATTTCACAACCGGCTCCCTCGTGGAAAGCGCCCAGATGCCCATATCGGTTCTTGAACTCACAGACAAGCAGCTTCAGGAAGTTCTTTCTTACACCGAAGGTCACTTCCTGGACGTGAAATCCAAGGAGATAAGACCGTCTAAGCTGACAAGAACCATCTCTGCCTTTGCAAATGCGGATGGTGGTGAAGTCTACGTCGGGATATCCGAATCCGTATCGTTGCCATTCCCGCACAAATGGGATGGGTTTGCGGACCCGGAGGACGCCAATGCACACCTCCAGGTCTTCGAGGCGCTGTTTCCGCTCGGGGAGGATTATCTCTACAATTTCCTCTCGCATCCAAGACAAACCGGTGTCATCCTTCAGGTGATTGTTCGCAAGACCAGATCCATAGTCGCGGCCAATGACAGGACCCCGTACATTCGGCGCGGGGCACAGAATCTACCGGTTGACACTCCCGCGAAACTGGCGATTCTTGAACGAAACAAGGGCATTACCTCCTTTGAGAACGAGCCCGTTTCAACGGACTTGGCGAACATCTACAACTCGGCCACAACAATAAAGTTCATCTTGGACGTGATACCAACATCCGAACCCGAACTATGGCTGAAGAAACAGGAGCTTGTTCGAAATGAAAGGCCGACGGTTGCCGGGGTAGTTTTGTTTGCCGACTTGCCACAGGCCATTCTCCCCAAGCGCTGCGGGATCAAGATCTATCGCTACAAAACCGGTGAGGCAGACGGGAACCGCGACACTCTTGTAGGTGATCCATTGACAATTGAAGGGTGCACTTATGATCTGATCAAAGAGGCGGTACGAACAACAAGAGAAGTCATCAGCAGAATTCAAGTCCTCGGAACGCGCGGTTTGGAACCGGTCAACTACCCCACCGAAACTCTGCATGAGGTAATCACGAACGCCGTCTTGCATCGCGATTATTCTGTTGCTGACGATGTCCATGTCAGAATCTTCGATAACCGAGTTGAGGTAGAGAGCCCAGGTCGCCTTCCAGGGCACATCACGCCGAAGAATATTCTCGCAGAGCGCTTTGCAAGGAATGGCAGCATGGTGCGAATCGTAAACAAGTTTCCCGATCCTCCAAATAAGGATGTAGGGGAGGGGCTGAACACGGCATTTGAGGCGATGCGAAATCTGCGACTAAAGGATCCGGTGGTCCTTGAGCGCGACAATTCCGTCGTCGTCCAGATCAAACATGAAAAGCTGGCTTCGGCAGAAGACTTGATTATGGAGTACCTGGACAACCCGGATAATACGTTGATCACGAATCGCATCGCCAGGGGATTAACTGGGATCAAGTCGGAGAACTCAATGAAGAGCGTGTTCCTGCGGCTTCGAGATCGGGAGTTGATCGAACCGGTTCCGGGCCGGTCCGGTTTTTCTTCGGCTTGGCAGATGAAGAGGGGTAATGGTCACTGAGGGTTCCCGGCGCTCACCGACCGGGCACTCTCGTTGGGATCGCCCGCACGCGGGGACAGTAGTGGTGATTGCCGCTCTCAGACCCATGGTCAACTTTGAGACTGCGCCGAACTGGGTGTTTGCAGCAGCTACAGTTGTCTCCGCAAGAGCCAAATCTGCGCCTGGCACTCGCACCTAACCAGCTTATTTTCAGCTACTCAGGGCTGTTCCATTTTGCCGGACGCGCCTGCCACTTGAGGCAGGTGCACCCATGATGAAGCCGGATCCGCCCACCCGTTTCGAGGTAAAATCGAACTGGTGCGCGTTTGTCGCTGGTTGACCGCCTGCGCCGACGTGCTCGCCCGGAACGAAACTGGGAGGCGAAGATGATTCGAGAACTCGACGCCGTTTACGAGAACGGTGTGCTCCGTCCACTGGAACCCCTGCCTTTATATGAGGCACAGAAGGTGCACATTACAGTATCGGACTTCCCAGTCGTTACGACCCGTCCGCTTGAGCGGTTGATCGACCAAAGGCTTCTGGCTGAGGTTCGCGCAGAAGTCGCTGTCATGCAACGACACCCGGCAATTGATGAGGTCAGAGCAGCTCTATCGCCGATCAAAGGGAACATGTCCGAGGTTGTAGTGGAAGAACGCGGAGAGTATTGATGTGTCCGCCTTATTCTACGACACAAGCGCACTCGTGAAGTATTACCATGCCGAAGCTGGAACAGCAGCCGTCACCGGGGTTATGCAAGGACGGCAAAACCTGATCTCCATGCTCGGATTTGTGGAGGCGCAATCGGCATTTGCGGTAAAGGTCCGGTCAGGCGAAATCGACAGAGATGCCGGCGATCTTCTATCGCACCGAAGCCGGTGGCGAGCCCGTCCGGGATTGGCTCAAGAGCCTTCCCTCGCGCGATGACCGCAAACGCATTGGTTATGACATCGAAACGGTGGAGTTCGGTTGGCCGATCGGGATGCCAGTGTGCCGGCGACTCGATGACGGAATCTGTGAAGTCCGTACTGACCTCGGGCAGAACCGTATCGCGCGGGTTCTGTTCTACATCGACAAGTTGGGCCGTATGGTGCTGCTGCATGGCTTTATCAAAAAGACACAACGCACTCCGCCGTCGGATTTGAATTTGGCGCGCGCAAACAAAAGCAAACACGAAAGAGGTCTGCAATGAAAAGGCAAGCGAAGAAGAAGGTTTTGGACCATAGTGGATCCAGCTTCGACAGCTTCCTGGAGGAAGAAGGAATGCGCGAAGAAGTGGAGGCTGTGGCAATCAAGCGAGTGTTGGCATGGCAGCTTCAACAAGAGATGCAGCAGCAGAACAAAACGAAGCAGGCGATGGCACGTGAGCTTCACACCAGCCGGTCTCAGCTTGACCGCTTACTCGATCCCCTCAATTTGTCAGTGTCCTTGGAGACAATGGCTCGTGCCGCGAAAGTGCTCGGCAAAAGCCTTGTGATCAGCATCCGGGACCGCTGAACGGAGGCGGCGGCAGACTTCGCAATGGGTGGTCCTGTGCCATCGCCGCCGGGGCCCCGTCCTTCGACCAAAGTGACACAGGGACAGGTGCCTTTGTAGATAATCCGTAGACGCCAGAACATCGAGGGACCACAAGTTTCACCACCGAAAGGCGACGTAAGCGCTTGAATCCGGGTCGGCCTGAAAATGTCGAAAAGGCGGGTGCGTTGTCCGGAGCGCAAAAACGGCATTTTGAACGCTGCCGCCATACTGGGCAACTGTAGATGATTTTGTAGCTGCCCGAAGCATTCCACGCACCCGGACATGAGCACACCGACACAGCCGGGCCGTATCCTATTGAATCGTAAGCATTTGAAAACAGGGCACTTCAGGTCGGCATGCAGCACCGCCTTGGGCGCAGGGGGTCGTGTGTTCGAATCACACCGCCCCGACCAATGGAATCGTAAAGATGCGGGCCGTCGGAGGCCCGCATTTTTGTTGGGTGTAAAGATGATTCTGTAGCTGCAAGAGGCAACCCAATCATCGAGATGGGGAAGCTGCGTCAGGACGTCACAATCCCACTACGGTCGGAATGAAACTGAAATTTCACTCCCCACCGCAACTTTCCAAGGCACGCTGTGATATATAAAGTAATCATGCGCTGGAAAACCCTCTGTTCGATTAGTGTTCTCTTTGGGGCTTCGCTCGCCTGGAATCAGCAAAAGCCCGATGCCGCCAAGCCCGCTGACAAACCCACCGCCGAACAGTTGGAATTCTTCGAAGCCAAGATCCGCCCAGTGCTCGCCAAGAACTGCTATGCCTGTCATGGCAGCGGCACCAAGAACGCCATGGGCGGCCTCTTCCTCGACACTAAAGCCGGCCTCATGAAAGGCGGCGCCAATGGACCAGCGCTCATCCCTGGCAACCCAAATGAGAGCATCCTTATTAAGGCCGTCCGCCACGAAGGCCGGAAGATGCCTCCGGCGGGCAAACTCCCCGACGCCGCCATCGCCGACCTCGAAAAGTGGGTCGCAATGGGCGCCCCCGATCCCCGGGTCGGCGCCGCCGCCGAATGGAAAGAATCCAAGGTCGACATCGAGAAGGGCCGTCAATACTGGGCCTTCCAAAACCCCGTCAAACCCGCCTCTCCTAAAGTGCGCAACGCCAAGTGGTCCACCCAGCCCGTTGACCGCCTCCTCCTCGCCCGCCTCGAATCCAAAGGCCTCACCCCATCCCCTGAAGCGGACAAAGCCACCCTCATCCGGCGCGTCACCATGGACCTCACCGGTCTCCCACCAACCGCGGCCGAAGTCACCGCCTTCCTCAATAACAAGCATCCCGACGCCTACACCAAGCTCGTCGACCGCCTCCTCGCCTCGCCGCAGTACGGAGAGCGCTGGGGCCGCCACTGGCTCGATGTCGCCCGCTACGCCGAATCCGTCGGCCGCGGCCGCAACTACATCATGCCCTATGCCTGGCGCTACCGCGACTACGTCATCGACTCTTTCAATGCCGATAAGCCCTACGACAAATTCGTCATGGAGCAGATCGCGGGCGATCTCCTCCCCGCCTCCAACGACAAACAGTACAATGAACAGCTCACCGGCACTGCCTTTCTCTCCCTCGGCTCCCACGACCTGATCGAACAGAATCCCAGCGTCTTCCGCATGGACGTTGTCGACGAACAAATCCACTCCGTATCGAAAGCCTTCATGGGGATCACCGTCGGCTGCGCCCGCTGCCACGACCATAAATTCGATCCCATCCCCACAGCCGACTACTACGCTATGGCCGGCATCTTCCGCAGCACCGAAATGCTCAGCGGACTCCGCCGCCGCCCTCGCGACAACGCCTCCTACTTCGACATCAACCTCCTCGCCAGGTTGAAGCTCACCCCGGAAGAGCAGGCCAACGCCTGGATCAAGGACCCCGCCAAAATCGCCGAATGGAACGAGCTCATGAAGAAGCTCGAGGATTCCCGTAGCGGCCGCAGCCCGGCGCTCCTACAGGCCCGCCGCAATCTCAAGAAGGGCCAGCCCATCGCGCCCGGCCAGCAGGTTGCGGTTGCCGCCAAGCTCCGTCAGGAAGCTAACGTCGTCCTCGCGCAGATGGACAAGTTCCCGCTCCCCAAAGACCTCGCCATGGCTGCCCGCGAAGGCGAATCCAACGATTGCGAAATCCACATCAAGGGCGACGTCAAGGACCTTGGCCGCAAAGTCCCCCGCGGCTTCGTGCAAGTGGTCAGCCGCCCCAACGATTCCGGCTTTGAGATCGGGCCCAAAGATAGTGGCCGCCTCCAACTCGCCAAGTGGCTTGCACGCAAGGATAACCCGCTCACCGCACGCGTCATGGTCAACCGCGTCTGGCTCCACACCTTCGGTCGCGGCATCGTCCCGACGGTGGACAACTTCGGCAAGATGGGCGAACAGCCCACCCATCAGGACATCCTCGATTACCTCGCCGTTCGCTTCATGGAACAGGGCTGGTCAGTGAAGAAGGTTGTCCGTGAAGTCGTCCTCTCCAAGTCCTACCGCATGAGCACCGCCTACAACGACCGCAACGCCAAAGCCGACCCCGACAACAACCTCTTCTGGCGTCAGAACCGCAATCGCCTGGAAGTGGAAGCCATCCGCGATTCCATCATGATGGTCGCCGGCAAGCTCAACCTTCAGCGGCCCGCCGAATCCCCCACCATGGGCTTTGTCCGCGGTTTCGACCTTGGCCGCGGCCGTGGCACCTACCCCGAAGATTACGCTGTCAAAATGGATTCGCGCAGCGTCTATGTGCCGGTCCTCCGCAACTTCCTTCCAGCCATGTACGAGACCTTCGACTTCCCCGAACCCAGCGAACCCAAGGGCCGCCGCGAAGTTACCACAGTGCCCACCCAGGCGCTCTTCCTTGTCAACTCCAACTTCGCAATTACGCAGTCCAAGTCGGCCGCCGAGAAACTCCTTGCCGACGCGCAAACCACCGGCCGCGACCGCGTCCTGCGTGTCTATCGTGAAGTCCTTTCGCGCGACGCTACCCAGGCCGAAATTGACCGTTCCCTTTCATTCATCGACGCGATGCGCTCCAACACCTCCGAACACAACGACGAGAAGACCGCCTGGGCCCGGCTCTATCAGGCCCTTTTCGCCAGCGCTGAATTCCGGTATCGTAGTTAACACCAAGTAGAGGGAGACAAGGAAATGAACCGCCGTCAATTGCTTCAAACTCTGTCTGCCGGCTTCGGCTACGCCGCATTCGCCGGAATCAGCACCCAGGCTGCCACCGCTTACCGCAGCCCGTTGGCGCCCAAGCAGCCTCACTACGCGCCGAAGGCCAAGCGCGTCATCTTCCTCTACATGCAGGGCGCGCCCAGCCAGTACGAGACTTTCGATTACAACCCCGAGCTCGTCAAAGCGGCAGAATCGTCCAAGAACCTCACCGCCCCTGCGTTCGAGTTCAAACAGTGCGGCACCAGCGGACTCCACATCTCCGAACTGCTTCCCAACATCGGTAAGGTCGCCGACGAGTTATGTCTCCTCAACGGCATGGTGACGGATTCGCCCGCCCACCCGCAGGCCACCATCGAACTCCACACCGGCAGCTTCAACTTCGTCCGTCCCTCGATGGGCGCATGGACCGTCTACGGCCTCGGCACCGACAATCAGGACCTCCCCGGCTACATCACCATCAACCCCAACGGTCTTGGTGGTTCCCAGAACTACGGCTCCGCCTTTCTCCCCGCCGCGTTCCAGGGAACCCCCTACTTGACCCGCACCGGCAAGCTCCCCAACATCTCCAACCCCGAGATGAAGACCGACGAGCAGCGGAAGCAGATCGACCTCATCCAGTCCCTCAACCAGGACTACCTGAAGAAGGCAACCACCGATCCCGAAATCGACGGCGTCATCGAAACCTACGAGCTCGCCTTCCGCATGCAATCCGCCGTACCCGGCATCCTCGACATCGGTAAGGAGCCCGACCACATAAAGAAGATGTACGGAGTCGACACCGCCGCCACACGCCAGTTCGGCATCCAGTGTCTGCTCGCCCGCCGCATGGCCGAAGCCGGCGTCCGTTTCATCGAGCTCAGCCACGGGAACTGGGATCATCACGCCAACCTCCGCCAGCGCATCCGTCAGACAACCGGCGAAATCGACCAGCCCATCGCCGCGCTCATCCAGGACCTGAAACAGCGCGACATGCTGAAGGACACGCTCATCGTCTGGGGCGGAGAATTCGGCCGCACCACCAACGGCCAGGGCAACGACGGCCGCAACCACAACAACCGCGGATTCTCCATGTTCATGGCCGGCGGCGGAGTCAAAGGCGGCTACCGGCACGGTGCCACCGACGGCATGAACGGCTCAGCCATCGACGGCAAGATCCACATCCACGACCTGCACGCGACGATGCTCCACCTGCTGGGCCTCGATCACACCAAGCTGACTTACCGGTACGGTGGCCGCGACTTCCGCCTTACGGACGTCCACGGCATCGTCGCCAAAGACATCATCGCGTAGCGAATGTGGGGCAAGCTTCAAGCTTGCGCGAGGCTTCAGCCTCGCTTTTTGTGGTTCCACCGACTGCTCGGCGTTCTGGCGTAGCATCCCGGTAAAGAGCGTGAACAAACTGCCGGTGACGAGCGTATCACCCACTGCATGAATATCGCCCCGCCCAGCGAACCGACTCCTCTGAAGCCGCTCCGCCTCTCGCCCGGCGTAGCTCTCGCGGTACTGTTATTGGTTTTCAAGTTTCTCGTCCCCATCGCCGCTCCCGACGCCCTGATCGTCTCGATTCTTGGCAGCGTGAGTTGCGCGGTAGCGATCCTTCTATGGTGGCTGCTCCTCAGCCGGGCGCCGTGGTCCGAGCGCCTCGGCGCGGTGCTCCTGATCATCGTGGCGCTGTTCGTGACCTCGCGCCTACTCCATGCATCGTTTGGCACCGGACGGGTTCCGATCCTGTTCCTCTTCTTGGCACTCCCGGCGCTGGGCCTCGCCTTTGTCGTGTGGGCGATAACCACTCGTGGTCTCTCGGACGGGCTTCGTCGCACGACGATGGCGGCTACCATTCTGATCGCCATTGGAGGGTGGGCCGGCGTCCGGACAGGGGGCGTCGCAAACGACTTCACCCCCGACTTGCATTGGCGCTGGACGCAGACTCCCGAGGAACGTCTCTTAGCCCAGGCAACCAAGGAGCCCGTCGCGCTTCCGGCAGCTCCCGCAACGGCGACTCCTCCGCCGGCCAAGGTGGCCGAGGTGCCCAAAGAGACCCCGGCAGCAGCGGTGCCCGAGTGGCCCGGGTTTCGCGGACCACGTCGCGACGGGATTATCCCCGGCGTGCAGATTGTAACCGACTGGGCTGCGTCGCCGCCGGTGGAGCTTTGGCGCCGGGCCATCGGACCAGGCTGGTCGTCGTATGCTGTCCACGGCGGCCTCATTTACACCCAGGAGCAGCGCGGTGACGACGAGGTGGTCTCCTGCTACAACGCCGCCAGCGGCAAGCCGGTGTGGAGCCATCGTGACCTGACACGGTTCTACGAGTCGGGGAGCGGCGCAGGTCCGCGCAGCACCCCGGCACTCCAAAATGGCCGCGTGTACGCATTCGGCGCAACCGGGATCGTGAACGCGCTCAATGCCAATGACGGCACGGTCCTGTGGTCACGCAACGCGTCGTCCGACACAGGGGCGAAGATACCGGAGTACGGCTTCGCGAGCTCACCACTGCTGGCCGGCGATATCGTCATCGTTGCAGCGTCCGGCAGGCTCATCGCTTACGACGCCGCCACTGGCAACCCGCGCTGGCAAGCCCGGACCGGCGGCGGCGGCTACAGTTCGCCGCATCTCTTCACCATAGGCGGAGTCACGCAAGTCCTGCTGCTGACTGCGCACGGCGCTACCAGCCTTGCCCCAGCCGACGGCAAGCTGCTTTGGGACTACGCCTTGCCGAGCGGCATGCGCATCGTGCAGCCGGCCCTTGCCTCGGATGGCGAAATCCTTATGTCCCTTGGCGATTCGGGAATGGGAGGGAGCGGCCTGCGCCGGCTGGCGGTCGCACAGAGACCCGGCGGATGGACCGTCCAGGAGCGCTGGACCTCCACCGGGTTGAAGCCCAAGTTCAACGACTTCGTCGTTCACAATAGCCACGCCTACGGCTTCGACGGCTCCATCCTCGCGTGCATCGATCTCCAGGACGGCCGGCGCAAATGGAAGGGCGGACGATACGGCGGCGGCCAACTCGTCCTCCTGCCCGACCAGAACTTGCTTCTGGTGCTCTCCGAGTAGGGGGAACTCGCGCTCGTCGGAGCGACCCCGGACCAGTTTAACGAGCTGGCGAGGTTCGCGGCCATACAGGGTAAAACCTGGAACCACCCGGTGCTGACCGGGGACCGCCTACTGGTTCGCAACAGCCAGGAAATGGCCGCATTCCGGCTGTCTCTCTTGCACCGCTGACGGAAGCTCCGGCGCCCACTTCACTGCTTGGTGAATCGGATGCCGCGGATGCGGCCACCGCCGAGCGTCATCGCATTGACGTGGCCCGAGCTGTCTCGAGCAAACCGTACCTGCTGCATGAACCACTGCCCACCGGTGAACTGGTCGCGGGCGAGCGGCGTGAGCGAAACTTCGCCGTGGCGGACGTGCTCCGCAAACAGCTTTCCCTCTCGGACCGTGACTGTGTATCGCGCTTCGAGCTCCTCACTCCAGTAAGTACCGGCGTACTGCGGCGCGTCAGCGGAATTGAACCGCTCCAGATTCACTCGCTCGCCTTCCATCGCCCCTGGGCCCTGCATGATCTTGATCGCCATGCCGCCGGCCGGCTTGGAAGTGAACTCAACCTCGCTGCCTGCTTGCTCCACAAAGAACCGGTTCGCCCCCAGCGGTTTGAATTCGGCCTTCGCCTGCCCCAAAGGCGCTCCCATCAGCTTGCCGTCTTTGCTCTCAAGTTCCACCATCATTCCGTTGGTGATGCGGTAGGCGCCGGCGTACCGGTCCAGCGTCGCTGCTTCTACCGAAACATACTGCCGAGCGTTCACCGTCTTCTTCGTCTCGGGTTCCATGCGGTCGCCCAAGTACGCCGCAGCCACTTGATTCGCCACACCACCGGGGTTGAAGTTTCCGGCATTCCCCAGCACAGCAACGCCGAGTTGTTGCTCCGGAAACCAGACGACATATGTGCGATAGCCGGCATCGCCGCCGCCGTGCGACACGGTCTTGAGTCCTCGATACTTGCCGACAGACACGCCCAGTGCGTACTCGATCTTCTTGCCATCGGCGAGCACGGCCTGTTCCTGCAATCGGTCCACGCCGGCGCGTTTTCCGACCTTCGGCTCACGGAAGTTGTCCAGCCAGCGCACCAGGTCCGGCGAGGTCGTGAAGAGGCTCGTTGCGCCGGCATTGGCGTAGTTTAGCGGAGCGGCTTCCCAGCCGGAACCGCTCCTGGAATACGAATACGCGCGGTCCCGGACCACCCGCTTGTGATCATCGTGGAAATGCGTACGGGTCATGGCGAGCGGCTTGAAGATGCGCTCCTCGCAGAACTGTGGGAAGGGCTTCCCCGAAACGCGCGCCACGATCTCCGCCGCCAGCGTGTATCCACCGTTCGAGTAGAGATGCTCCTTGCCGGGCAGGAAGTTCAGTTCCTTCTGACGAAACAGGATTCGGAGGATCTGCTTCTGTGTGATGACATCGTCCAGCCGCCAGCCCGCGACGGCCAGCGTCTGCCACTGATCGCGGATGCCTCCGGTATGTTGCAACAGGTGCCGTATAGTGACGGACTGGCCGTAGCCGGGCATCTCCGGCAGATGCTTGCGAATGTCGTCCTCAAGCGACAGCTTGCCATCCTGCTCGAGCAGCACCAGCGCCATCGCCGTGAACTGCTTCGATACAGACGCAACGTGGAACACAGTGTCCGCCGAGTTCGCAATACCGTACTCCAGGTTGGCGCTTCCGTACCCCTTCTGGAAGATGAGTTCGCCGTTCCGAATCACCGCCACCGAGGCCCCTGGTGCATCGGGCTTGCTCCAGTCCTTGAAGATCTCGTCCACCTGCGCGGCCATAGCCAGCGCGCACGCCATCAGTAAACAGATAGTTCCGCGAAGCACACGTTTCTCCTCTCCCCACGGTATACGAATCGACAACCCGTCAAGTTCGTCGAATCGCCATTGGTCTTTACTTCGCCCGATGTGATACAACTGCACGAAAGAGTACATTCATGATCACCCGTCGCGATCTTATCCGTGCTGGCGCCGCTGTCACGGCCCTTGGCTTCGACCTCACTCCAGCCATCGCCGCCGCCCGCGAACTCAAGATCGCCCGCACTACCCAAACAAACAGCGTCTGCCCCTATTGCGCCGTCGGCTGCTCAGTCGTCATCCATACCCTGGGAGATAAGTCCCGTAACGTGCAGCCCGCCGTCGTCCACATCGAAGGCGACCCCGATAGCCCCATCAATCGCGGCACCCTTTGCTCCAAGGGCATCAGTCTCAAGGAATTCATCGTCAACGACCGGCGCCTCACAACGCCGCTGCACCGCGCGCCAGGCGCAGCCGAATGGAAGCCCATCCCCTGGGACGACGCCATCAACAAAATCGCCCGTCACATTAAGGACACGCGCGACCGCTCCTTCGTCGAAAAAGACGACCAGGGACGAACAGTCAACAGGCTCCCCGGCATCGCCATGATCGGCGGCTGCACCGACACCAACGAGATCAACTACCTGCTGAGCAAATTCCGCTTCGGCCTCGGCATTCTTTCTTACGAGAATCAAAGCCGGCTTTGACACGGCCCCACGGTGGCCAGTTTGGCCGCAAGTTTCGGCAGAGGCGCCATGACCAACGGCTGGACCGACGTCGCCAACGCCGACGTCATCCTCGTGATGGGAGGCAACCCGGCAGAGAACCACCCGGTGGGTTTCCGTTTCGTCATGGAAGCACGCCGCAAGCGCAAAGCGAAGTTGATCGTCGTCGATCCGCGCTTCAATCGCACCGCCGCCGTAGCCGACTCCTACACGCCCATGCGAGCCGGTACAGACATCGCTTTCCTCGGCGGCATCATCCACTACGCCATCGAGAACAAGCTCTATCACGACGAGTACGTGCGCCTGCACACCAACGCCGCATTCCTCATCAAGGACGGATTCGATTTCGCCGAAGGACACTTCTCCGGTTGGGACGACACTAAGAAGAACTACGACCGCTCGTCGTGGCAGTACGAACTCGACGCGCAAGGCCACGCTAAAGTCGATGCGACGCTGGAGAACCCGCGCTGCGTCTTTCAATTAATGAAGCGCCACTACGCGCGATACACCCCGGAGGCTGTCGCTAACATCTGCGGCTGCACGGCCGAAGAGTACAAGAAAGCCGCGGCCCTGATCTGCGCTTCCGGCAGGCCCGATAGGTCTGGGACGGTCCTTTACGCCCTCGGCTGGACGCAGCACAGTCACGCAGTGCAACTCATCCACACCGCGGCAATGATGCAACTCCTGCTCGGCAATATCGGACGCCCCGGCGGCGGCGTCAACGCACAGCGCGGCCACTCCAACATCCAGGGTTCCACTGACATGGGCTCCTGGAACAACCTGCCCGGCTATCTCAAAATCCCGCGCGCCAATCATCAGACTCTCGACGACTACCTCAAAGCGAATACCCCCAAAGCCCTACGGCCCAATTCCATGAACTACTGGGGCAACACGCCCAAGTTCATGACGAGCCTCTTGAAGACCTACTACGGCAAGCACGCCACCAAGGAAAACGGCTACGGCTACGGCAACATCCCCAAGCCCGGCGAGACGGAGAACTACGGCTGGGGGTTCTTCTTCGATAAGATGCAGCGCGGCGGTATTGAAGGCTTCATCACTTTCGGCATGAACCCGGTGGCGGGCGGACCCAATTCTCCCAAAATGCTCGATGCCCTCTCGAAGCTCAAGTGGATGGTGGTCGTGGAAAACTTCGAAACCGAAACGGCCAGCTTCTGGAACGCAAAGAAGCTCGGCGACAAATACTATCCCACCTACAAAGACCCGTCTGAGATTCAGACCGAGGCGTTCCTGCTCCCCGCGGCATGCTTCGCCGAAAAGGACGGCGCCTTCGTCAACTCCTCGCGCTGGCTCCAATGGAAGCGCGCCGCCGCACCGCCGCCGGGCGATGCAAAGCCAGACCAGGAAATCATGGCACGCATTTTCCTCAGGGTCCGGGAGCTTTACGAGAAAGAGGGCGGCAAGGCCGTCCAGCCACTGCGCGACATGTCGTGGGACTACGCGAATCCCTTTAATCCGTCGCTCGAAGAAGTCGCCCGCGAAGTCAACGGCCGCGACCTCACTACTGGCAAACAGGTGAATGGTTTCGGCGAGCTGAAAGACGATGGCAGCACCATCTGCGGCTGCTGGATCTACGCCGGCTCCTGGACCGAAAACGGAAACATGATGGCCCGCCGCGGCCAGGAAGATCCCACCGGACTCGGTCTCTTCCCCAACTGGTCCTGGTCATGGCCGGCCAACCGGCGTATCTTGTATAACCGCGCCGCCGAGGACGCCGAGGGCAAAGGCTGGGACCCCACTCGCACTCCCATCAAATGGGATGGCACTCGCTGGACCGGAGACGTCCCGGACTACAAAGGCGATGCCAAACCAACTGACTACGGGGCCTTCATCATGCTCCCCGAAGGCGTAGCCAAGCTCTACGCAGCCGACCTGCTGGAGGGGCCCTTCCCTGAACACTACGAACCAGTCGAATCACCCGTACAGAATCCCTTTCACAAGAACGTCTCGTCCAACCCGATGGCGCCGGTATTCACCGGTCCCAACGACAGGCTCGGCGCACCCGACAAGTATCCATACGTAGCACTCACCTACCGTTTGACCGAACACTTCCACTACTGGACCAAACACGTCGCGTCAGGAGCGGAGCTGCAGAGCAACTTCTTCGTCGAAGTGCCCGAAGAACTGGCCAAAGAAAAGGGCATCAAAGGTGGAGATATGGTAAAGGTCTCTTCCGCCCGAGGTCACGTCGAAGGTCCGGCGCTGGTTACCAAACGAATCCGCCCGTTGAAAGTCGAAGGCAAGACCATCTATCAAGTCGGCATCCCCATCCACTGGGGCTTCATCGGCCGGACAAGAGGGCCGCTGGTGAACAACCTGACGCCGTCGGCATACGATCCCAACTCGGGAACGCCAGAATACAAAGGGTTCCTGGTGAACCTGGAGAAAGCCTGATGCAGAAGGTAGCAAAGCTCATCGACACCACCCTCTGCATTGGCTGCAAAGCCTGCGAGGTCGCCTGCCAGCAGTGGAACGACCAGGAGTTCACGATGGGCGTGTTCAACAACACGTACCAGACGATGCCATCGCTGGCCCACAACTTCTGGAACCTCATCCAATTCAATGAGCTCGAGATCAACGGCGCGCAGAGTTGGCTGATGGCCAAGTATCAGTGCATGCACTGCGCCGACGCGGGATGCATCAAGGCCTGCCCTGCCCCGGGTGCAATCGTCCAAAACGCCAACGGCATCGTCGACTTCAACCAGGACAACTGCATCGGCTGCGGCTACTGCATTACGGGCTGCCCGTTCGACGTGCCCCGCCTGTCACCCACGACGAAGAAGGTCTACAAGTGCTCGCTCTGCTCTGACCGTGTGGCAGTCGGCCTCGAACCAAGCTGCATCAAGGCCTGCCCCACAAGCTGCCTGTCGTTCGGAACACGCGATGCACTGCATCACAACGCCAGCAAGCGCGCCGAAGAGCTTCGCGCGGACGGCCACGCACAAGCCGGAGTCTATGACGGGCCCGGCGTGGGAGGCACTAACGTTATCTACGTGCTGAAGCACGCCGACAGGCCGCAAGATTACGGCTTGCCGAAAGACCCGCACATTCCCTGGACCGTGTCGTTATGGAAAGGGCCTGTAAAGTGGCTCGGCAATGCGGTCTTCTTCGGAGGTCTACTCACGGCGCTCGTCCATTACATAAAGGTTGGGCCAAAGGAGGCGCACCGCGATGAATAAGCCCCGCATCGAGCGTTTCACTTTCCCCGAGCGCATGACCCACTGGCTCACCGCCATCAGCTTTGTTTATGCGGGTCTGAGCGGCACCGCCCTCTGGTCGCGCAAGATGTGGTGGACCGCTTCGGTGCTCGGCGGCGGCGAGACCATCCGCGCCTGGCATCCCATTGGAGGCGTGGTCTTCGCGCTGCTGCTTGCTCTCATGTTTCGCCGCTGGGCGACGCAAATGAAGATCGACGCGGACGACCGCCGCTGGCTCGCGGTGAGCCATAAGTACGCCATTCACGACGAGGCAGGAGTCCCCGAATCCGGCCGTTTCAACGCCGGCCAGAAGATGCTGTTCTGGGTGCAGTCGGTAAGCGCCATCGTACTGTTCGCCTCGGGCATCGTGCTATGGTTCCCCGAGCTGATGCCACGCGGCCTACGCCTGATTGCCATACTCACGCATCCTCTCGCGGCCGTCGCCTCGCTCGGAGGTATCGTGGTACACGTGTACATGACTACCCTGGTAGTCCCTGGCGCGCTCAACGCCATGCTCCGCGGCTGGGTCACACCTGGTTGGGCCGCATCGCACCACGCCAAGTGGTTCCGGGCAGTCCAACGCAAGTAGAGTGTTTCTCCGCTATCATCCTAGTAAATGCGAATTGCTCTGTCAGTGTGCATTCTCGCCGCGCATCTCTCTGCGCAGACCACTTCCTTCCCGGTCGCCAGTTACGTCGTTTCGCGTGTCGCGGGTGTTCCGCAGATCCGCATCGATGGCGTTCCGGCCGCCGAGGCAATGCTGCAACGTCCCTTCAGTCTGGCCCAGGACCGGACAGGCAACATCTACATCTCCGACTCGAGCGGGCTCAACATGGTCACAACCGCCGGCCAATACCGCTTGCTCACCGGCGACAAGACACCCAACCCGCGGCTCGGGTTGAACACTGCCATCGTCTCGAATGACCCGACCGGCGAGGTGCTGGTCGGCAGTGGCGCCCTGCTCTATCGCCGCTTCTCTACCGGTCCGCAGGTGCTCATCGGCGGCGGTGGACCGCGAGGCGTCTACGTCGATGGGATCCCCGCCACACAGTCGGATCTCGGCTGTATCAGCGGCATCACCAGCGACCGCGCCGGCAACATCTATGTGTCATGCCGCAGCCTCGGTGTCGTTCGCCGGATCGGTGGTGACGGCATCATCCGCACAGTGGCCGGCACGTTCACGCCCGGCTCCAGTGGTGATGGCGGCCCCGCGGTTCAGGCCCAGATCACGCCAACGCACCTCGCCGTCGATAACACCGGCGCGCTGCTGATCTACGATGCCGCGCCGTCTTCGGTGCGCCGCATCACAACGGATGGCGTGATCCACACGGTGGCCGGCGGCGGCTCCTCCATTGCCGATGGCGTGCTTGCGGTCACGGCGCGTATCGAGCCTGTCGGCGGAATCGCGGTCGATGGCAACAGCTTTATCTATCTCACCGAGCCGACGTTTCATCGCATCCGCCGCTTCACGGTGGGCAGCAGCATCAGCTTGTTCGCAGGCTCTTCCGGTGCGCCCGGCGACGTGGGTGACGGCGGCTCAATCGGCGGCGCACGCTTCAACGCGCCCAGCGGCCTGTTCACCGATCGTGATGGGAGCATCCTCATCGCCGACACCGGCAACCACCGCATCCGTAGAGTGAGTGGAGGCTTCGTGCCGAGCATCGCCGCCTACGCCGGCGTCTCACACTTCCGTGGCGACAGCGGCCGCGGTGTCGATGCATTGCTCAACGGCCCCTCATCGGTAGCCTTCGATATCATCGGCAACGTCTACATCGCCGATACGAACAACTCGCGCATCCGCCGCGTCGGCCTCAACGGCATCATCAGCACCGTGGCTGGCACCGGTGGCTTCGGCACCGCCGGTGATGGCGGCGCAGGTACTGCCGCGACGCTTAGGACACCGTCCTCACTGGCTGCCGGGCAGCAGAACGCCGTCCATATCTCGGACACCGATCGCATTCGAACACTCTCCGCAAACGGCCAGATTAACCTGTTGACGCAGCTTCCCAACGCGGGCGCAATCGCCACCGACATCAGCGGCACCCTCTACGTGGCAACCGGCGCCAGCGTCACCGTGATCAGTAGCGGCGGCGGGACGCGCATCATCCCCGTTGCCTCCGACGGCCGTATCAGCGGCATCGCCGCCGATAGCCAGGGCAATATCATCGTCAGCGACGATGTCTCTCACGTGGTACGCCGCATCAGCGGTGGCAATGTGCAGTTGATTGCAGGCAGCCCCAATCGCCCCGGTTATTCCGGCGACGGCGGCACCGCGCTCTCGGCGCTGCTGAACAGCCCGAAGGCGGTCGCGACGGATTCCGAAGGCAACATCTTCGTTGCCGATGCTTCCGGGAGTCTCATACGCCGCATCTCGCGCGATGGCATCATCCGCACCGTTGCCGGCAGTACGGCCGCCACGTCCGATCCGCTGCTTGCGGGCCAGGCGTTGAACGCGGCCTTTGGCCAGATCAGCGGGCTCGCGGTGGACAGCAGCGGCCAGATCTTCTTTGCTGATTCCGGCCTCGATATCGTCGGCAAGCTGGCACCGCAAACACCCGCAAAGGTCGTTTACGTCAGCGGCGACAACCAAACAGGCGGCACCGATTCTGTTCTGCTGGACAAGTTGGTGGTACGGCTCGAGGATACCGAGGGCGTCCCGGTCAGTGGCGTGCCGATGGACTTCTATGTCCTCTCCGGCGTCGCCTTCCCTGATGCGCCCACAGCGCTCACTGGCGTTGACGGCACGGCAGCAATGGGCGTGAAGCTCGGGCCTAATCCGGGCACAGTGCGGATGGCTGCGAGCACGCTCGGCCTCACCCCGGTGCCGTTCACCATCACGATCATTCCGCGCAGCACACCCTCTGGCCCCAGCGGAACGAACTACTCGGTCATCACTTACGCCGGCATGCCGTATCCCAGCGATGATGGAGCGCTGCTGCAAACACCGGACAGCATCGCCGTCGACACCGAGGGCACCATCTACTTCTCTGACTCAGCGACACATCGCATCCTGGCACGCGGCAAGGACGGCCCTGTGCGGCCATTCGCAGGGACTGGGGTTCGCGGCGCAGACACCGCTCGCGACTTTGGCTTCGGCGTCCGTCTGAACAGCCCCACCGGCGTCACCATGGGCCCGAACTTGAACGTGTACTTCGCGGACCGTGATAACAACCGCATCTGCCGCATCACCGGCGATCAGGTGTTTGAAGTGGTCCTGGCCGATGGATTGAAGGCGCCGTCCGCGCTGGCCATTGATGGCGCCGGCCAGATCTACATCGCCGACACCGGCAACTTCCGCATCCGCCTGCTGCGCACCGATGGCACGCTGGTGAATGTCGCCGGCAACGGCACGCAAGGCATCGCCCCCGATGGAGCCCCAGCCGATGGCACCACGATCGGCACCGTGCGATCACTCGCCCTCGATCCCAACGGGACGCTCTACTTCGTGGAGGAAGGCGAGGTACGCTACATCGCCGCCGATGGCACACTGGCATCCACCGGCGCCTCCGGCGTCAACGCGATCGCATTCGATTCGAGCGGCGTGCTCTACACCGCCACTGGATCGCAGATAACGCGCGACGGCACGGACATCGCCAAGGACATCGTATCGGGCCCTCGCGGCATCACCGTTGACACGCTCGGCAACCTTTATATCGCCGACACAGGGAATCATCTCATCCGCCGCTTGGATGCCGGCGGCACGCTGGAAACACTCACGGGCCGGGCCTTCACCAATGGGGATGGAGAGCAGTCGGTGCTGACCATCCTCAACGCGCCAACGGCGGTCGCGGTGGATGCCACCGGCAACCTGTACATTGGCGACGCCACCAGCCGCAGTGTCCGCCGCGTCTCGCCGGACCTGGTGATCCGCACCATCGCAACCAACGTGGATGCGATTGCCGCGGCAGCCGACACCGCCGGCAATGTCTACATCGGAACGGCGTCCAATGAGATTCGCCGCATCGACCGCAGCGGCGCCATCGTGACGGTTCCCATCAGCACCAACACACCGATCACACAGATCACGTGCCTGTCGGTAAGCGCCGCGAACGAACTCACGGTGTGCAACGGCAACGCCGTTCAGAGGCTTCAGGGGACGGTGCTCATCGCGACCGCCGGCACAGGCGCGGCAGGCTTCACCGGCGACGGCGGCCCCGGCCTGTTCGCCACGCTCAACGGTCCTTCGAGCGCGGTCAACGACCGCAGCGGCAATGTGTACATTGCCGACCGCGGCAACCTGCGCGTGCGGAAGATGGTGAACGGTGTCATCAGCACCATTGCCGGGACCGGCCGCCGCGGCGGGCCCTCGGTGGACGGCGGCAACGCCATTGAGGCGGACCTCGACGATGTGGTTGCCGTGGCCGTAGACAGCATTGGCAACGTCTATATCGCCGAGGCGAGCCGCATCCGCAAAGTGTCCCCCAGCGGCATCATTGCCACCATCGCCGGCACCCGCGACTTCGGCTTCGACAGCGAAGAGGGTACCGGCATAGAGGCCCGCTTCGACGGCATCACATCGATGGTGATCGATGCCGCCGGCAACCTCTACGTCGCCGACGGCAACAACCACCGGGTGCGCAAGCTGACGCCGCAGCCTTAGATCTATACTAGGCAAGGCTTCGCCTTGGTATCCCTTCGGGATATAGGAGCCAGGAGTAAGGAGCCAGAAGCCAGAATGAAAGCCGCAGCCTGACAAGATGCGTTACGAGAACAGAATTCTCGTTGCGCACCGGATAAGCGCCTACGCTTTTTCGCGGACTGCGCCGCTAAAAAGTGGCCCCTCCGGGGCAGCTCAACTCGGGCGTTTACGCGTCTCTCCCAACCGTGTATTCGCTCTTTGCGAGCCTCTGCGGACTTTGCGAGAAATCATTCCTTGAGCCCG